>DUDB01000084.1:1105-1613 GCA_012959525.1 Planctomycetota bacterium | reverse complement strand
AGGATCCTCCAGGCGGATCTTGTCAAAGATCCGAATCGCCTCCTCCAGGTTGTCACGAAGCGGGAACTTCTTGTCGAGGAAATTAAAGGCGAACACGGAGCGGGGATTGCCTTCCACATCCTTCAACCAGAAGTCCGCGATCGCGAACCGTCGCCGCTGGACAACATCCATGTACCTGGAGTTCGGGTAATCCTCCAGCAACTTCTCGTAGCTCTCATTCGCCTTGTCATAATAATCGATGAAGAAATAACTCTCCCCGGCCATGTAGCGGGCATCCTCCTGCAGGGCGGAATCGGTCCAGTTCTCTGCTGACTGCTTGTACAGGCCTGCCGCATCCAGGTACAGCTCCCCGGCCACTTCCAGCTGCTCCCTGGAGATAGCAGCACCACGTAAACGTGCGGCACGGTTGTAGTGCTGCTCCGCCTCACGGAACAGGCGACGAGCCAGGCCATGGTCCTCCTGAGGGTCGGTAAGGGACTCGAGCGCCGAGGTCAGACGGTCTGACCAG
>DUDB01000084.1:711-1043 GCA_012959525.1 Planctomycetota bacterium | reverse complement strand
TCTGCCACAGCCACTTCTCGTGCTCTCTCTTGTTCCGGGGGCAGGACAAGACCAAAGCCCTGTGGCGGATTTGCCAGCTTCTCTTGTCGTTCCAATGCGCGATCCGCTTGATAAGAAGAGAGGAAGCATCCTCCCAGCCACGGCAGCAGTACCAACAGTGGCACGAGCCGGCAACCATAACGCACAATTTGCTCACTTCTGGAGGACATCCTTTTCCTCTTTTTCCAGCTCGTTCGTTTTTCTAACCGACCTGGCCTGCCGCATTCAAGAAACGCTGCATCCTTGGTCGGCGACCCATCAGGTGGGCAACATACTGATTCATCACACCACGC
>DUDB01000084.1:0-600 GCA_012959525.1 Planctomycetota bacterium | reverse complement strand
GCGATTGGCCCTCGCGGCACTGTCCACAAAGGACACCGCCGCTCAACTGGCCAAACGCGACCCGTCCATTTCCCGCCACTTCCACTCCACAACCGGTGCAGAAGTCGACCGACGGCAAATGGCCGAGGATACGGAGAGCTGCCAATTCAAACCGAACCACCGTGGCACCCACGTCCGCCAGTTCATCCAGAGCCGTGATCGCTGAAAGTGCTGCCTCGAAGAGTTCCTCGTGGGGATCCCCTTCTTCGGTCAGTGCATCCAGTAACTCGGCAATGTAGTAGGCGGCATACAAATGAGGGAGGCTAGTGGCGGCCGATCGAAACCGGCTCACCATCTTCGCTTCCGTCAAGATATCAAGCGCATCCGATGATTTGTGGAGGAAGACTATTCGACAGACGGTGAGCAGGTCAAGAGCAGAGTCAAAGGGACCTTTCTGACGATGCGCCCCTTTTGCCAAAGCACCTATTTTCCCAAACTCTCGGGTGAAGAGTGTGACGACCTGACTTGTCTCGCTGAAATCGACGAGCCGGACAACGATTGCACTTGTTTTTTCAAGAGGCATAGTTTGGGGAAGAATCGTAAATTTTATCGATTCTGTCA
>DUDB01000083.1:1288-1616 GCA_012959525.1 Planctomycetota bacterium | reverse complement strand
GGCGGCCCCCATCAATGGGCAACGTCGCGCCTGTAATCCAGCCAGACTGATTCGACCCCAAGAACAGGATCAAGTCCGCCACTTCCTGCGGTTGACCGACACGCCCCATTGGGTGTGTGGTCTTGCTGTGCTCCAGAAAGCTTGCATAGGCGTCTTCGTCCATGCCGCCAGTGCGGTGTAGACCGCTGACCACCACTCCCGGACAGACCGCATTAACCCGAACGCCACTCTCGGCCAACTCAAGCGCTGCGCACCGCGTGAGCTGGTCCAAGGCCGCCTTGCTGGAACAGTACGCAAGCACACCGGGGAACGAGCGAATGCCCGTGAC
>DUDB01000083.1:0-1132 GCA_012959525.1 Planctomycetota bacterium | reverse complement strand
GTTTCCACCGTACCGCTTTCAATCACACCCGCGGAGTTGACCAACAGATCAATGGCTCCAAAGGCAGCGATTGTCTCGTTGACGATGCCTTCGCGCGCCTTTGCATCCTTGATATCTGCCGCGACAACCACGGCATCGCCCCCCGCTGCTCGAACCTCTTGCTGCACGCTCTCCAGTGCACCTGCCCGACGGCTTGCCAGGGCTATTTTGGCCCCCTCAGAGGCCAGTGCGAGTGCCGTTGCCCGACCGATTCCGCTGGTCGCACCCGTCACAACAGCGACCTTATTCTCAAATCGAGGCATGAAAATACTCACAGGGTGGTTGAGAGATGACAGGAAGGATTAGCCACCTCCTGTTCGCAGGCTAGCTCCCGGGGTACTTGCCCGCCACGGGGCTCCCCATAGCGATTTGACATAACGCCCAGGCTCGGACGTTGTGCCGGAACCCAGCTTGAATGTCCTATCCCCGGCTCGATCGGGTGCTTGTTGATGGGGCGTGCGACTTACGACGCCATCATTTCCATGGACTTTCCCTGGCCCCACGCAGAGCGACATACGGTGGTAGCCACCAACAGACCCCTCGTCGATGCCCCGCCAGGCGTGAGCCCTGCTGCCGGCACCATTGATGAACTGATCGCAATATCGAAAGATCATGCTGGTGCCAAGAACAACTACCTCGACGGAGGTGATCTCATTCGTCAATCCCTCGACAGATCGCTCGTCGACGAGATCATTGTCCTTTTTCCGCCGCCGCAAGCGCCGTGGCTCGTCCGATCCCGCTGGTCGCACCGGTCACCAAGACCACCTTGTCGGACCACGTCATGGGCGCCTCCCCCTTCGTTGCGTCCCGTTGACGGCGTACCGCCGTCGCCCCGTACACGACCAATCTCACGCAGATATCGGCAGCCAGACCGCTCCAGACTTCCGGTCTGTGCATGCGATCCCGGGCCAGACCCTTTCCGCCCCGCCCCTCACCCTCACTGGCGGGATCTTCTCCGCGACGCGGCTGCTTCGAGGCGCAATACCACGTGGGCGGTCTACCCGGACTACCACGGGCAGGCAAGAGCCGACTGGGGGAGCGGGAATCAAGTCCAGCTCAGGGACAGAGACTCTAGGAAGAGCGCTCCGCCACA
>DUDB01000082.1:2127-54269 GCA_012959525.1 Planctomycetota bacterium | reverse complement strand
TTGGCTGCTGGAGCGACGATTGTCCTGCCCCAGCCCGATCGCTTGCAGGATCCGGCTCACTGGGCGGAGTTGATGGGTCAGAGGCAGGTCACTATCTGGCACACCGCGCCCGCCATGCTGAAGATGCTCGTGGACTACCTGGAAGTTCACCCCGAGCGCACGCCCCAGAGCCTGCGCCTGGTTCTGCTCGGTGGAGACTGGATCCCGGTAAGCCTTCCCGATCGTTTGCGCGCCCTGGTCAACGAGGTGCAGGTGATCAGTATGGGAGGCGCGACGGAGTGCTCCATGGACAGCACGATCTTCGAGGTGCTGGAGGTGGATCCGGCCTGGACGAGCATCCCCTACGGAGAGCCCATGGCCAATCAACTGGCCTACGTGCTGGACGCGAACCTGAATCCCCTGCCCGTGGGCGTTCCAGGCGAGCTGTACCTGGGCGGCATTGGCGTGGGGCGAGGGTACTTCGAGCGGCCCGAGCTGACGGCCGAGCGGTTCCTGGACAACCCCTTCATCGAAGGTGCTGAGCATCGCATGTACCGCACCGGTGATCTGGCGCGCTGGATGGAAGACGGCAACCTGGAGCTGATTGGTCGCGTGGACAACCAGGTCAAGATCCGTGGCTATCGCATTGAGTTGGGCGAGATCGAGGCGCGCTTGAATGCTCACCCCGCCGTTCGCGAAGGGGTGGTCGTGACCCGAGAGGACGGCGCGGGCGAGAAGGTACTCGTGGCCTACGTGGTTCAGGACCCTGAATGGCAAGGGCCTGAAGAGGACGCCGGAGATCTGGGATCGGAGCAGGTCGAACAGTGGGAAGCCGTCTACGACCACGCCTATACGGCCCAGGCCAACGTTGAACTCGAAGATCCGACCTTCAACATCGTCAGTTGGGATTCGTCCTACACCAACTCGGCGCTGCCTCCCGAGCAGATGCGCAACTGGGTGGAGCAGACGGTGGAGCGCATCCAGCGAGGCGATCCCAAGCGCGTGCTGGAGATCGGCTGCGGCATGGGGCTCTTGTTGTTCCGCATAGCCCCCTCCTGCGAGCGCTACGTGGGCACGGATTTTTCCAAGGTGGCGCTCGACTACGTGGCTCGACACCGGGAGCCCCTGGGCCTGCCCCAGGTGGAGCTCGCCCGGCGGTGGGCGGATGACTTCGAGGGAGTGGAGCCGAACAGCCTGGACTGCGTCGTACTCAATTCGATCATCCTCGACTTCCCGAGCATGGACTACCTGATGGAGGTCATTGAGGGCTCGTTGGAGGCCGTCGTGCCGGGAGGGACCATCTTCCTGGGAGACGTACGCGGGCTACCCATGCTGAACGCCTACCAGAGCTCGGTCCAGCTCTTTCAGGCTGCCGACGATCTGGCCATTGAAGCCCTCGCTTCCAGGATTCGGCGCCTCTTGCGCCACGAAGAGGAACTGGTCATCGATCCGTGCTTCTTCGCGTGGCTCAAAACCCGACTGCCGAAGATCGGGTGCGTACAGATCCAACTCAAGCGCGGTGCCTTCACCAACGAACTGAACGCCTTCCGCTACGACGTGACCCTGCACGTGGGGGATGCCTCGGCCATGGCTGCGGAAGACGCGACCTGGCTCGACTGGCGCTCCGAGGGGCTCACTCTCGACTCCCTGCGCGAGCGCCTGGAGGCCGGCAGCGAGCAGGGGCTGCTTTGTCTGCGCGCCGTTCCCAATGCGCGGGTGCTGGATGCGATCCGCTGTGCGGCACGGATCGCCGATCCCGGCGATCTGGAAGATGCGGCCGCCCTGCGCTCGGCCTTGGACCTCGCGCGGGAGCAGGAGCCCGGCTGCAACCCCGAGGATTTCTGGGTACTGGGCGAGAGCCTCGGGCTGGACGTAGACGTTCGCTTCGCAGCCGATCTGGCTTCAGGGGATTTTGACGTGGCGATCGCGCGCCCCGGCCACGGCAAAGCCCTGCTCTTCCCCGACGAAACCGGCCTTGGTGTCGAAGCGGATCTTGAGGCGCGGGACTTCGCGAACAATCCCATGCTGGGCAAGCTCTCGCGCAAGCTGGGCCCCGCTCTGCGCGAGACCCTTGGCGGCCAGCTCCCCGAGTACATGGTCCCGCCCCTCTACGTGCCTCTGGACGAGATGCCGCTCTCGCCCAACGGCAAGGTGGATCGCAAGCGGCTGCCTGCCCCGGATACCTCGCGCCCCGAGGTGGAAGCAGACTTCGCCGCACCACGGAGTGCCCTGCAAAGGGTGGTGGCCGCCGTCTGGGTCGAGGTGCTCTCATTTGACAGGATTGGAGTCCGCGACAGCTTCTTCGAATTGGGCGGACATTCGCTCCTGGCCGTCCTGATCCAGACCCGGCTCAATCAGGTCTTCCCTTTTCAACTCTCCCTCGCAGACATCTTTCAGCATCCCAGTATCGAGCAGCTCTCAGAGCGCATTACCGCTCTGGGGGTCGATGAGGGCGTGGACGCGGGAGAAGTCTGCTCGATTCTTGAGTCGATCGACGAGTTGTCCGACGAAGAAGTAGCTGCTCTGATGGAAGAGGACACAGCCCCCTAGGTGCTTAGCCCATGACCGAACCCTCACCCAAGTCCAATCTGGCCCGTTTCGTCGAGGCCGCCGTTCACCGGTTGGAGCAGGTTGATCCTGAACTATCGACGATCCTTGAGAACGAGTATCGCCGTCAATCCAACGTTCTGACCATGGTGGCCTCGTCGAGCATTGCCGACCCCTCTGCCCTGATCTGCGAGGCCATGACGTCGATGAACGTGACCGCCGAGGGCTATCCGGGCCGTCGCTTCCACGCCGGTTGCCGCCACATCGACGAGATCGAACAGCTGGCCATCGACCGGGTCAAGGCGGTCTTTGGAGCTCAGTTCGCCAACGTCCAGCCCATGACGGCCAGCTCGGCCAACGAGGTCGTGATGTTCAGCACGCTCAAGCCCGGGGACACGCTGCTCGGGATGGACCTGGATTCCGGTGGACACCTGACCCACGGCAGCAAGGCCTCCATCTCAGGTCAGGTATTCAACGCCGTGGGCTATGGGCTCGATTCCAACGAACGCCTCGACTACGACCAGGCCCACGCCCTGGCCATCGAGCACAAGCCCAAGCTGATCATCTGTGGCACCACCGCCTATGCGCGGGAGATCGACTGGGCGCGGTTCCGCGCGATTGCAGATGAGGTTGGCGCTTACGTCTTGGCGGACATCACACACATCGCGGGCCTTGTGGCTGCTGGCATCCACTCCAACCCCATCGACCACGCGCACTTCACCACGACCTGCACCCACAAGCAGCTCTTCGGCGGGCGTGGGGGCTTGATCATGATAGGCAAGGACCACGACCAGCCTGCCCATGATGAGCCAGACAAGACCCTGGCTCAGGTGATTCAAAACCGTGTCTTCCCCTACTTCCAGGGCGCACCCAATCAGAGTTCCATCGCGGCCAAGGCACGCGGCATGGGGTTCGTCGGGAGTGAGGAGTTCAAAGCCGTGGCGCGCCGCATTGTGGACCTCTCCCAGGCACTCGCGGCGGCTTTCGTCGACAAGGGCTACCGGGTGATCACCGGCGGAACGGACAACCATATCGTCGTTGTGGATGTGATGCAGAAGGGCATCACTGGCGTAAACGCCGAGAAGGCTCTTGAGGACTGCGGATTGGTCGTGAACAAGAACCGAATCCCCTTTGATAAGAAGTCGCCGTTTGTGACCAGTGGGATTCGACTGGGGACCAACGGCCTCGCGATCCGCGAGATGGAGCCTGGCGACATGGTCGACTGCGTGGAGGTCATCCACGACGTCCTGAGCCACCTGGAGCAGAGCGGCGACAAGGAATATCGGGTCGATCCCGGAGCCGCGGCCAGGGCTGAGGCGGAAGTGGCGCGTCTGTGCGCCCTTCGCCCGATTCGCACCTATCCCCCCCTGCAGGGCTGAGATTGGCCCTAGTGGGGTGAAACTTGCCCTCTAGGGGCCCCAGCGGGTATTTCCTTCTCACCTGCCGCGTTCATGGCCCTTCCGGACCACGAGAATGGCGAATCCGGGCAGGTGGGGTAGATTCTGGGGGGGGGCAAAGCCGCTTTAGCCTCGCCCGAATCGCCGCTCTACCGCTCTTCTGGGCATAGTAAGAGCGGTTCCAGTATGCCTCGGCGACCCGAATCGCCGATAAACCTAGCCATGGTCAACGAAACCACCCGCATCTTCAACGCCTCCATCGGGGCGTCAGCCATCACCGCTAGTTTCGAACTCGGCCTGCTTGAGGAGATCAAGGCTAAGGGCTCCCTAGACATCCCCAGTTTCTCGGCCGACAACGACCTGAGCGTCTGGTCGGTCACCTCGATTCTGCGCGTCTTGCACCGCTTCGACATCGTCGCCGTTTCCGACGATCTGAAGACCGCCACGCCGGCTACGGAGTTCGACGATGCCTACGACAACAAGGGCTATTTCTTGTGGTTGATCCGGGGCTACGGACACCTGCTGCACAACCTGGGCACCATCGTCAAGGAGAACAACTGCACCACCGACGGTATCGGCCGCGATGGTAGGTACATCGCCATGTCGGGTAGGGACTACGGCAGCAAATTCGTCGACCCCCATTTCACCGAGGTCATGAATGCCGAGCCGTTCAAGGTGGCGGCGGACCTGGGATGCGGCAGCGCAGAGCGCCTCATGGGCCTGGCTCGCGCCAACCCGGAATTCCGAGGAGTAGGGGTAGAGGTCAATAAGGGAGCCGTTGATCTCGCGCGCCGATCCATAGACAAGGCGGGGCTGGCCGATCGCGTCCAGGTCGTCCATTTTGATGTGAAGAACCTCGTCTACCAACCGGAGTTCGAAGACGTTGAAGTGCTGTTCTGCTTCTTCATGGGCCACGACCTGTGGCCGAGGCCGAACTGCCTCAAGGCCTTTCAGTCCATCCGAACCTCCTTCCCCAGCCTGAAGCGGTTCTTGTTCAGCGACACCTATCGCTCCGACCTGCCCGTTCCCGGGGACACGCCGATCTTCACACTCGGGTTCGAATTCACCCACGACCTCATGGGCCAGTTCATTCCCAACGTGGCTGAGTGGCAAGATCTCTTCGAAGAGGCCGGCTGGACCTGCAAGGCCCAGCACGACCTCTCCATCGCCTACAGCGCTATTTTCGACTTGCGCCCGAACCCCGAGGCACCCGCCTAGGTCGACGGCCCCGCGCCAAGATCTCCACCGCTACATGCCTCCATGGGTTCCGAAGGATTTCCCCTGTCCGTTCAACAGCGCCGCCTTCTGGGCGGCGTTGCCCGTGGACACGAATCCGTAGCGCCTGCGGTCTGCCGAGTCAAACTCAGCGGCAAGCTGCAAGTGGAGGCGCTGCATCAGGCCCTCGCGGACGTAGCAGGCACCTACGAGATCCTTCGCACGGAGATACGCGCGGAGGGGTCGGACGCCGAACTCTTGCAGTTCATCCATGAAGAGGGCGGGGTCCAAGAGGTGACGGTTCGCGCGGATCTGGCAGGCGCAATCCGAGCCAGAGGGTGGGGTCTTCATTTCCATTTGCTTGCAGGGTCTGCGGGGGAACACGAACTCCACCTGGGGCTCCCTGCCGCAACGGCTGATGCGGTGAGCCTCACGAATCTTGTGACTGAGATTGGCCTGGCCTATGGCGAGCGCTGCGCGGGGCGTGAGCCAGCGGGTGACGCCATGCAGTACCTAGACATAGCGGAGTGGCAGGGAGAGCTGCTGGGCGCGCCGGAGTCCGCTCCTGGCCGCACCTATTGGGCCGATCGTGACCCCACACTTGGGGTCGACGTGGAGCTTCCGTTTCAGCTGGAGGCGGGCGCAGAATCGGCGCTGGCCACCTTCGCCTGCTCCCTGGATGGAGACGAGGCTGCGGCGGTGGCTCAGGCGGCGCAAAGAGCGGAGTTGGATGCGTCGTCCATACTGTTTGCCGCATGGGTTGGCCTCTTGCGGCGCATGACGCTGAGTAGTGACGTGCTCGTGGGTGTGTGCGTACCCGGCCGAGGCTACGAGGAGCTTGAAGATCCCCTAGGCCTCCTGGCGCGCACCCTTCCCATTGGTTTGGACCTGTCCGCCGATCCCACTTTTGCCGAGCTGGCCAAGCTGGCCTCCAAGACCCTCGCCGGTGCCGTGGCTTGGCAGGATTGCTTGCAGCCGGAGGACTTGGAGCTACCCGACCGTCTGCCCTTCGGTTTCGAGGCCCGCCCAGCCACTGCGAAAACGAGCGCTGCCGAGGTGGAATTCTCCATCCTGGAGCGCCAAGCCCAGGCCGAGCCTCAGCGCTGCCACCTTCTCATCCAGGAGCAGGCCGCTGGTTTCGATTGCCAGTGGCAGTACGACGGTGCGCTATTCACTCCGGCTCTGATCGAGCGCCTCTCCGGCCAGTACCGCGCCTTGTTGCGCAGCGCAGCGGCAGATGCCTCCACCCCCCTCTCTCAACTGGAGATCCTGAGTGCCGCGGAGTGGAAACAGCTCATCGTGGACTTCAACGATTCAGCGGCGGACTACCCAAGAGGTCAATGCGCGCATCATTGGTTCGAGGAGTACGCGCAGACCACTCCCGATTCCACTGCTGTACGGCAAGGTGACCAGGTCCTGACCTACGCTCAGCTCGATGCACGCGCCAACCAACTGGCGCACCAGCTGCAGGGAATGGGCGTGGGCCCGGACATCATGGTCGCCCTGTGCATTGATCGTTCACTGGACATGGTGGTGTCCATCTTGGGCATCCTGAAAGCCGGCGGTGCCTACGTGCCCGTGGATCCGACCTACCCCACGGACCGCATCCAGTTCATCATCGAGGACACCAGCGCTCCGGTTCTCGTGACCCAGTCCCGCCTGGCCTCCCAGTTCAGCGGGGGCACCGCTCAGCTCCTGTGCATGGACGGGGATCGCGAAACACTGGACGCACGTCCGACGACGGCACCTGCTTGTGCCGCCACATCCGACAGCCTCGTCTACGTGATCTACACCTCGGGTTCCACAGGCAAACCCAAGGGCGTGGTGATCACCCACGAGAAGTTGGTCATTTCGAACAACGCGCGCATGCAGGCCTTTGGTCACTGCCCTGAGGCGTTCTTGCTGCTCTCGTCAGTAGCTTTCGATAGTTCGGTTGTAGGCATCTTCTGGAGCCTCTGCGGTGGGGGATCCCTGCTGCTCATGCCTGAAGGTCTCGAGAAGGAAATCGAGCGGATCCCTGCTTACATTGCCGAGCATAGCGCCTCCCATCTGCTCACTCTGCCGTCGTTCTACCGGCATATTCTTGAGCAGTGTCAGCCCGAACAATTATTGGGAATGCGGGCGGCCATCGTGGCAGGTGAGGCTTGCCCCCTGAAGATGGTCGAGCACCACCGCCAGCTACTCCCGGGAGTGGGCCTGTTCAGCGAGTACGGAGCCACCGAGACGACGGTGTTCAGCTCGGTCTACGACTGCCTCGAGCAGACCGAGCCCATTGCGCCCCTCGGCGATCCCATCGACAACATGCAGATGTACGTTCTCGATGAGCACCTGCATCCGTGCCCGATCGGGCTCCCTGGCGAGGTGCACTTCGGTGGGCCCGCCCTGGCCGTGGAGTACCTGAAGCGCCCTGAGTTGACGGCTGAGCGATTCATTTCCAACCCCTTCCGGGAGGGGGATGCCGAGCGCCTGTACAAATCCGGTGACCTGGCCCGCTTCAGTGAGAAAGGAGAGATGGAGTTCCTGGGCCGACTCGACAACCAGGTCAAGATCCGTGGATTCCGCATCGAACTTGAGGAGATCGAAGTGGCCCTCGTGAAACACGCTGCGGTCAAGGAAGCTGCCGTCCTGGCGCTGGCGGACCTGGGCGATGAAAAACGCCTCGTGGGCTACATCTTCTTCGAGGAGAGCCAGAAGGCCAGCATCGGGGAGTTGCGTGAGTTTCTCCTCGAGACCCTGCCGGACTTCATGCTGCCCGCCGTGTTCGTTTTCCTGGAGGACATGCCGCGTACACCCAACGGAAAGGTCGACCGCAAGGCGCTCCCTGAACCGGGCAGCGAGCGACCGGAGTTGGAGAGTCAGTTCGCGGCTCCCGCGAGCGCAGCCGAGTTAGGCCTCGCTGGCATCTGGGTTGATGTGCTCGGCATCGAGAAGGTGGGCGTGAACGACAACTTCTTTGAGCTCGGCGGCGACTCCATCCTCAGCATCCAGGTCGTGTCCCGGGCGGGGCAGGCTGGCATCAAAATTACTCCGCGCCAGGTATTCGAGAACCAGACCATCGCCGAGCTTGTGGCTGTCGCCGATCTGGATGCCGCCCCTGCTCGCGAAGAGGAACAGGGGGCCGTTCAGGGCCCCGTGCGCCTGACACCCGTTCAGCACTGGTACTTCGATCTGAACCTGCCGCGCCCCCAGTACTGGAACATGCCCATCTTGCTCGAGTTGCGTGGTGACGTGGATGCCGGCCACTTGCAGCAGGCTCTCGAGGCCCTCGTCTCCCACCACGATGCCCTCCGCACTCGCTTCGTACAGGAAGGGGGTGAGTGGAAGCAACGCGTTGAACTCGACCAGCCTGGCGAACTTCTTGTCCGTGAAGACCTGAGCAGTCTTGCCCCCGAGCAGCAAGCCGAGGCCTTCGAGGCGTTGGCCGCCCGCCATCAGGCTGCTCTGGATTTGAATCAAGGCCCCATTCTCCGCGCCGTCCTCGTCCAGCGCGGGCATGGCCAACCCGATCGCCTGCTCTGGATCGTGCACCACTTGGTCATTGATGGGGTTTCATGGCGCATCCTCCTCGAGGATCTCGAGAACGCCCTCGATCAGATCGAGCGCGGCGAGTCGGTCGCACTGCAATCCAAGAGCACCTCGTTCCAGCGCTGGTCCGAGTGTCTGACCGAGTACGCAAACACTTCGGAGCTGGCTCAGGAGGCGCGCTTCTGGTCCCACCTTGCCGGAGCAGACATTGCCGAGCTGCCCATCGATCATCCTGGTGGTGCCAACCTGGAATCCTCAGCGAGGCGAGTGCGCACGAGCCTGAGCCAGGACCTGACTCGCTCTCTCCTGAGTGAGGTCCCGCGAGCCTATAACACCCAGATCAACGACGTGCTGCTCACCGCTCTGTCCCACGCTTTCGCCAATTGGATGGGGGGGCCTTCGGTGCTCTTCACCTTGGAAGGTCACGGCCGCCAGGAGATTCCTGCTGAGGTCGACCTGTCCCGCACAGTGGGTTGGTTCACCAGTGACTATCCGGTGCTCCTGAAGCCGATCAGCGGGGAGTTCGATCCGGGAGCTTCATTGCAGGCCACCAAGCAACAACTCACGGCCATCCCGAGCCAGGGCTTCAGCCATGGGCTGGGGCGCTACCTGTGCAGGGATGAGGAACTGCGCGACGAGCTCGCAGCGCTTCCCACTCCCGTGATTGGTTTCAACTACCTGGGCCAGTTCGATCAACTGTTCGGTGCAGACGCGCGCTTCGGCTACTGTGATGAGCCGTTTGGTCCCGCTCTTGGGCCGAACGGGAACCGCATTTTTGTGCTGGAGGTCTACGGCCGCGTCAGCCAGGGCAAGCTGGAGTTCGACTTCGAGTACAGCGAGAATCTGCACGACGCCAAGACCATTGAAGCCTTGGCGGAGGATTTCTCGTCCAACCTAGAGGCGCTCATTCACCACTGTATCGCCACGGACGCCGGTGAATTGGACACTTCCGAGTTCAGCGAATTCGACTGGAGCGCAAGCGACCTCTCCAGCATCATGGACGCCATCAGCGATTCCCAGAACCCCGGGGGAGCCGAAGCATGACTGCCTCCGACAAACCCCGCGAGTGGACCGGATTCGAGGTCGCAATCATTGGGATGGCGGGCCGTTTCCCGGGGGCCAAGAATGTGGATGGCTTGTGGGCCAACCTGCGCGCCGGGGTGGAGAGTATTTCTGTGCTGACCGACGAGGAGTTGCTCGCCGCCGGTGAGGACCCGAAGAGCCTGGAAGATCCGGCTTACGTACGCGCGGCTTCCAGGCTGGCGGACATCGACCAGTTCGATGCGGGATTCTTCGGGATGACCCCGCGCGAGGCGGAGCTCACGGATCCCCAGCAGCGGCTGTTCCTGGAGCACGCCTGGGTTAGCTTGGAGAGTGCGGGCTACGACCCCGACCGCTGCCCCGGACCCGTGGGCGTCTTCGGCGGAGTGAGCCAAAGCGGCTACTTCATCAAGAACCTGCTGACGAACGAGAAGGTCGACCGCGGCTCGCTGCCCGTCTTGTTCGGCAACGGCAACGATTTTCTTGCGACGCGAGTCTCTTACAAGCTGGGCCTAAAAGGTCCGGCCTTCGACGTCCAGACAAGCTGCAGCTCCTCCCTGGTGGCGGTGCATCTGGCGTGCCAGTCCCTGCTCGCCGGCGAGTGCGACATGGCCCTGGCTGGCGGAGTGGGCATCGTCGTGCCCCAGGGCCGCGGGTACGTTCACCAGGAGCAGGGGATTTACTCTCCGGACGGACACTGCCGCGCATTCTCCGCCCAGGCCGAGGGAACGGTGGGCGGTAGCGGAGTGGCCCTTGTCACCCTGCGTCGCCTAGAGGATGCCATCGAGGCCGGGGACAACATCTTGGCGGTCATCAAGGGATCGGCCATCAACAACGATGGCGCGGACAAGGTGGGCTACGCTGCGCCCAGCGTGGACGGCCAGACCGAAGTCGTGCGCAGTGCCATGGCCATGGCCGACGTGAAGCCCGAGAGCATCGGGTATATCGAAAGCCATGGCACAGGAACGGCGCTCGGAGATCCGATCGAGATCGCGGCCCTGACCGCCGCCTTCCGCGAGCAGACCGAGCGCACCGACTTCTGCCGCATCGGCTCCATCAAGACGAACATGGGTCACCTGGACTCCGCCGCTGGCGTGACAGGGCTCATCAAGGCCGCGCTGGCGGTTCACCACGCCGAACTGCCCCCCAGCCTGCACTGCGACGAGCCCGACCCACAGATCGACTTCCCGAGCACTCCGTTCCGGGTTCAGACAGAGCTTGAGAACTGGGACTGCGAAGGGCTGCGACGCGCCGGCGTGAGTTCCTTCGGCATCGGTGGCACCAATGCCCACGTTATCGTGGAGGAGCCCCCGGCCCGGGAGGTCAGCGAGGAAGTGGGAGAGCAGCAACTGGTCGTTCTCTCCGCGCGCACATCCAAGGCCCTCGATGGTGCTTGCGCAGAATTGAGCGAATTCCTCGAAGGCAAGGAATCACTCTCCCTGGCCGACCTCGCTTGGACACTGCAGACCGGCCGCAAGGACTTCCCGGTGCGTCGGGCGCTGCGCGCGACGGACGTTAGTGAGCTGCGCCAACAACTCGGCAGTGATGCGGGTGCGCGTACTTTGACGGAAGAGGCGCATCAGCGATCGGCTGTGTTCCTCTTTCCCGGACAGGGCGCCCAATACGCGAACATGGGCCGTGGGCTCTACGAGTCCCTGCCAGCATTCACGGCAGAGGTGGATCGTTGCTGCGAACTTCTCCAGCCCCACCTTGGCCTGGATCTGCGCGAAGTGCTCTTCCCGGCCGCGGGCGCTGAAGAGCAGGCAAGCGAACAACTCAAGCAGACCTGGTTGACCCAGCCGGCCCTCTTCGTGATCGAGTATGCCCTGAGCCGGGTCTGGATGCAGTGGGGCGTGAAGCCCGCAGCCATGATCGGCCATAGCATCGGGGAGTACGTGGCAGCCGCGGTGGCAGGCGTCTTCTCTCTTGAGGATGCAATTGCTCTGGTGGCTGCGCGTGGCAAGCTCATGCAGGACCTGCCGGAAGGAGACATGCTGGCCGTGTCACTACCAGAGGCAGAAATCGAGCCGCACCTGAATGCGGACCTGTCCTTGGCCGCGGTCAATGAGCTCTCCTCCTGCGTGGTGTCTGGGCCGGGGCAGGCTATCGCTGACTTGGCGGCCGCACTTGAGGAGAAGGGTGTGGCCACGCGCGCCCTTCATACGTCTCACGCATTCCACTCCCCGATGATGGATCCCATCCTCGAGGAATTCACCGAGCGCGTGCGCCAGGCCAACCCCAAGGCACCCTCTCTGCCTTTCGTTTCCACCCTCACCGGAACCTGGATCAGTGACGAGGAAGCCACGGATCCGAGCTACTGGGCGAGACACCTCCGCCACACTGTGCGTTTCGCGAACGGCATGGAATCCCTGCTTGAAGAGCCGGGGCGGGTCTATCTGGAGGTCGGCCCCGGAACGACACTCTCGACTCTGGCCACGCGCATTGCACGCAAGAGTGAGCACCCAGCCGGCGCCAGTACGGGCATCTTCCAAGCGTCCATGCGCCACCCGCGCGAGGCCACACCCGATGGTGACTGCCTGCTGGATGCACTGGGGCAGTTGTGGAAGGCGAGGGTGCCGATTGACTGGCAGGCGCAGCATGGCGGCGTGGCGCGGCGACGCGTCGCCCTGCCCGGGTATGCCTTCCAGCGCAAGCGCTATTGGATCGAGCCGGGGACGGGCGCCTGGGCCGGTACGGGCGGCAAGAAGAAAGACGTCAGTGACTGGTTCTATCAGGCCTCTTGGCGCCGCCGCACAGGCACGCTCCAGGGCCAGGGCACGAAGGTGCCCGAGCGTGTATTGCTTCTTGCCGAGGAAGGAAGCGCGAGCGTAGAGCTTGCCAATCACCTGACGGGCCTCGGCAGCGAAGTGATCTGTGTGCATCCGGGCGAGGATTTCACCGTCGAGGACGGCGGTGGCTTCACCCTGCGCCCAGGCGAACGCACGGATTACGACGCTTTGGCCGGCGCGCTGCTGGATCAAGAGCGGCGCCCCGATGCAGTCTTCCATCTGTGGAGCCTTACAGCGGACACTGACGATTCGCTGGATCGCGGCTTCCTGAGCGTCCTGTTCCTGACCCAGGCCCTGGCCAGCGACGCGTCGCTAGACGTCACCATCGTGACTAACGGAACGGCGGACGTCATGGGAGATGAAGCGCTCCAGCCCGAGCACGCAACCCTGGTTGGACTCGCACGGGCCATCACCCAGGAGTGCAAGGCCACACGCTGCCGTGTGATCGACTGGGCTGGAGATGACACAAGCGCGGACCTGGCAACAGAGTTGACGAGTGAGAGCCGTGAAGAGCTGGTGGTCTGTCGTGGCGCTCATCGCTGGGTGCGCTGGTACGAGCCGGTTCCCGTGGGCGGCGAAGAGGTTGCACCACTGCGCAGCGGAGGCCACACCCTGGTGATTGGCGGCCTCGGTTCCGTGGGCTTGGAAGTGGCCCGCTGCCTGGGAGCCGCCGAGCAGGCGAAGCTGACCCTAATAGGCAGAAGCTCCTTCCCTGGTCGCCATGCTTGGGACGAGTGGGTGGAATCCCATGAGGACGAGGACGACGTCTCGCACGCCATCCTCATCCTGCGGGAACTCGAGAGCGGCGGCAGCGAAGTCAACGTCCTGCAAGCCGACGTGACGGATCCGTCGAGCCTGGCCGAAGCGGTCCAGATAGCGGAAGCCCAGTTTGGCGCGCTATCGGGAGTTGTACACGCCGCTGGCGCAGCGAAGAACATGGCTCTCTTGCAGGACACCACCCGCGAACAGGTAGAGGAACAACTGCACCCCAAGGCGGCCGGGCTCAAGGCCCTGGAGGGAGTGCTGGGGGATCGCACCCTGGACTTCTGCCTCATTCAGTCATCCCTTGCGTCGTGCATGGGGGTCTACGGGATGGTCGGCTACGTGGCCGCCCACGATTGGGTGGACACCTTCGTGGCTCGTCACAATCGGAACGCTCAAACCCAGTGGATGAGTGTGAACTGGGATCACTGGTTGACCTGGAAGGAGCCCGAGTTCCTACATGACCAGGGCGACGAAGCGCTATTCATGGAGCGCGAGGAAGGGGCGGAGGCCGTGCGCCGTGTATTGGCGCTGCCCGCGGGCACCCAGCTACTTGTATCGACAGGGGATCTGCAGGCCCGCATCGAGGGCGCCATGCACGGCGGGACCGGGATGGACCTGGACTCCGAGGACCTGCACGAGCGACCCGATCTCGCCAGTGAATATCAGGCGCCCAGTACGCCAGCCGAGCAGGTTCTGGTGGCAGCCTGGGGCGAGGTGCTCGGCATCGCCAAGATTGGCGTGCATGACAATTTCTTTGAGCTGGGCGGAGACTCTGTCATCGGCTTGCAGGTCGTCTCCAAGGTGGCGCAGCAGGGTTTCAAGATCGTGCCCGCACAGATTTTCGAGCACCCGACCATCGCGGGACTCGCAGGCGTGGCCCAGAGCCAGCAGGTGAGCCAGGTCTTCCAAGGGGAGGTGAGCGGCGATCTTGAGCTACTTCCGATTCAACACTGGTTCTTCGAACAGCAGGTCCCCACTCCAAACCACTTCAACCTTCCGATGCTGTTCGACCTCCCCAGGGGGGCACAGGCCGAGCATGTGCAGAGCGCCCTGGACGCGGTGGTGGCCCATCACGACGGCCTACGCGCGCGCTTCTGTTCGGAAGGGGACGCCGTATCGGCCTGTCACTCGGCCGAGGCCGGGGCGTGTGAGATGGAGGTCGTCGACCTCTCTTCCATGGGGAGTGAAGATGCCAACAAGGTCGTCGCGTCACGAGCAACGGCGCTCCATGCAGCGCTCGACATGCAGGCGGGTCCGGTGATGAAGGTGGCGCTCTTCACCCATGGTCAGGACGTCGCACCCGAACTGCTCTGGGTTATGCACCACCTCGTCGTGGATGTGGTCTCATGGAGAATCCTGAAGGAGGACTTCCAGACGGCTTTGGGTCAGTTCAGCACAGGTGAGGAGTTGAGCCTGCCGCCCAAGACGACCTCCCTCCAAGACTGGACCGCGGGCCTGAAGAAATACGCCGCCTCGGAAGACTTGGCTAAGGAGCGTGACTTCTGGAGCGGGCTGGCCGGTTCGAAGGTCGCCCCCTTGGGCGTCGATTTTGACAACGGGCCCAATGACACCGCTTCCTCCAGGACCCTGCGAGGGGAGCTGGACGCCGACATGACCCAGGCTCTGCTCCAGGACGTGCCTGGCGTGTATGGGACGCGGGTGGACGAGGTCCTGCTGACGGCATTCGTGCGTGGCATGGAGAAGAGCCGGGGAGTGAACGAACTGCTCGTTGACATGGAAGGCCACGGCCGTGAGGACGTGGTTCAGGGGGCAGACCTCTCACGCACCGTGGGTTGGCTGACGACTCTCTATCCCGGACGGGTGTCCAGCGCGGGTTGTGCGGGACCAGGCGAGGCTCTCAAGCAGGTCAAGGAACAAGTGCGGGCCATTCCCCACCATGGTGTTGGGTTTGGTGTGCTGCGCTACCTCTCAGAGGATGCGTCATTGCGCGAGGCGCTCGCAGCGCTGCCGGCGCGTGACATCAACTTCCTGTATCTGGGCCAGTTCGGGTCGCAAGCCGCGGATGAGGAGGGGACAAACATGCGCCTTCTCGAAGAGCGCAGCGGTGAGCCCTGTAATCCGAAGATGCTGCGTGCACACCTCCTGGAGTCCGTGGCCTTTGTGAACGCGGGCAAGCTGCACCTAGAGTTGTCCTACAGCGAGAACCGACACGAGGAGGCCACAGCCCAGGGGATCCTCGATGGGATTCTTACCGCCCTGCGTGAGCTGATTGAACACTGCAAGGATCCCACGGCGGGTGGTCACACCCCCTCCGACTTCCCCGGGGCGCGCGTGAGCCAGGCCAGCCTGGACAAACTCCTCTCCAAAATCGGCCGCAAGAGTCCTAATTCGGACGGTGCCTGATGAAGCTCTTTGCATTCCTACTGAAGAGCAACGCCTCTAGCCTGCGCTGGGCCGTGCTTGTCAGCATCATCAGCGGAGTCAGCTCCACGGGGCTGATCGCCATGGTGCACCACATCTGGGAGGGAGAGCTGTTCGGCTCGATGCCCTGGGCCTGGACCTTCATGGGGGTGATTGTTCTGGCCGTGGGCAGCGGTGTCATCGGTCAGGTCATGGTGCTGGACCTTGCCTTCCGTGCCGTGGTGGACCTCCGCATGGAGCTGAGCGGTCGCATCCTGGCCACCCCCCTACGCCGCCTCGAAGAGCTTGGTGCCCCGCGACTCTATGCCACCCTGACCGAAGACGTGAACACCCTGGCGCGCGTCTTGCCCGCCATCCCGAGGGTGATCATAGACTTGACTACTCTGGTTGCGGGTGTGGCCTACATGGCCTGGCTGTCGTGGAAGGCGTTCATCATCGTCGTCATTTTCGGCGTTATTGGAGTCTTGGTGCACAAGGTTATCTTGCATCGCGCCATGACTCATCTGCGCGAGGGGCGCGACGTGTTCGACCGCGTGTTCCATAGCTTCCGTGCCCTCCACGACGGCGTGAAGCAGCTCAAGCTCAATCGTCAGCGCCGCACGACCTTCATGCGCGATGAAATGAAGAGTGGGCTCGACCGGCTGCGGGTCGTGGCTCTGGCCGGGCGCACGCTCCTGATTGGAGCGGAGAGCACCACACGCCTCTTGTTCTTCGTGGTTCTTGGCGTCCTGATTTTTGTCGTGCCCGCGATTACCAATGCGGACTCGAATCCCGAAGCCCTCACCAAGCTCACGGGTTACATCATCATGTCGGTCTACCTGTACCGCCCCATGGGGACTCTGATGGCCGTGGTGCCCGAGATGGGGAATGCGCTCGTCGCCCTGCAGAAGATCGAGGACATCGGTCTGGCTCCTCAGTCACGGGTGGAATCGGTGGAGGATTCGACCGACCCCCTGGAATGGGAGACCCTTGAGTTGGTGGGCGGCAAGTTCAGCTTCACCGGCGGGGAAGATGACACGCAATTCACGGTGGGCCCCATCGATCTGACTTTCAAACCTGGGGAGATCCTCTTTGTGATCGGGGGCAACGGGAGCGGCAAGACCACCCTAGCCAAGGTGATTACCAGCCTCTATCCCCTGGAGGAGGGCGAACTGCGCCTGGATGGAACCGCAATAAATGAGGACAACAAGGATCGCTTCCGCGAGTTGTTCTCAGTCGTCTTCTTCGACTTCCACCTGTTCCAGAACCTCATGGGGGATGGCAGCGGCAACTTGGACGAGCAGGCGGGTGTCTACTTGAGGGAGTTGCGGCTCGACGGGAAGGTCAGCGTGGAAGACGGGCGCCTGTCCACGGTGGAACTCTCCCAGGGGCAGCGTCGTCGACTGGCCCTGCTCGGTGCCTACTTGGAGGACCGGCCCTTCTACGTCTTCGACGAGTGGGCAGCGGATCAGGACCCGGAGTTCCGCGAGGTCTTCTACACCAAGATCCTCCCGGATCTGAAAGAGCGCGGCAAGACCGTGTTCGTGATCACCCACGATGATCGCTACCTGCGTTACGCCGATCGTTGCCTGAAGCTCAAGGATGGGCAGGTGTCCCACGAGACGGTCTCAGGCGTGGAGAGCAATGAGTAAGACCCGTGACGCCAAACCGTCCGCTGGGCCGCCCAATCTGCAGGTACGTCAAAAGAACACAGCGGCGGTGCTCACGGGCTGCACAGAGACGGCCGAATTGGATGACGGCTACGCCCTGTGCTATCCCGATACGCCGGCCTGGGAGGCAAGGCTGGAGGCGTTCATATTGGCTTGGCGGGTCAGCAGTCCGAACATGCACTTCGGCCTGCGACGCGAAGCTGAGACCAAGAGGGTCTGGTTGGAGATCACCGGCCCTGAGGGCACCAAGCAGTTTGTGGAAGGCGCGCGGTACATGCTGACTTCGCACATCAACCCGGCGGGATCGTTGATGTTCAGCCTGCGCCACGGCTTGCGATTCTTGACCAGCCCCCTGCGACTGCGACCCGACTTCGTGGTTATCGGCGCGAAGAAGTGCGGCACCACGGCCCTGTACGACTACATGACCCAGCATCCCGCTATCGCGCCGGCGCTGAAGAAGGAGATCTACTACTTCAACGCCTACCACGGCCGCGGTCAGTATTGGTATCGCTCGTTCTTCCCCACGATCTTCGGGCGCATGGCGGCAGGGGGGCAGCCATTTCTGACGGGAGAAGCTACGCCTGACTACCTCTATCGCAGTGAGTGCCCCGAGCGCATCCGCCAACTGATCCCCAAGGCTCAACTGATCGCGATCCTGCGTAACCCCGTGGATCGGGCCTACTCCTTCTACAACCACAACCTGCGCGCAGGATTGGAGACGCTCTCCTTCGAGGCTGCCATCGATGCCGAGGAAGAACGCCTGGAGGAGGAGCGCGGACGCTTAGCCGATCCTGACCGCGAGAACGGCTTCGCGTTCATGAACTACTCCTACAAGGCGCGCGGGGTCTACGTGGACCAGCTAGCCAAGTGGGCTGACGTATTCCCCAGCCGGCAACTGCTCGTCCTGCGCACCGAGGACCTCTTCCTGGAGCCCGAGATCACCCTGCGCAAGGCGTTCGGCTCGCTAGATCTGCCATATCACGCTCCGGCAAAATTCCGCAAGATCAACACTGCGCCCTACGATCCGCTGGAACCACACGTCCGCCGCAAGCTCGAGGATCACTTCGCTCCGCACAATGCTCGCCTAGCGGAGTTTCTGGGCACCGACCCGCTTTGGTAGAAGAGTCCAGCGAATAGACATGGAAAACGTCCAGGACATCTACGAACTGTCAGCCATGCAGCATGGTCTGCTGTACGACAGTGTGATCACCGGCAACTCGGGCATGTACATGATCCAGCTCGACTACGTCCTGCGTGGCCGTGTGGATCGCGAGGTGTTGCAGAGTGCATGGCAGGAGACCCTCAACCGTCACGCCATCCTGCGTACCTCGTTCCACTGGGACGAGGTCAAGACCCCGCTGCAGATCGTCCATGGGGAAGTTCCGATCACCATCGACTTCCACGACTGGACCGACTGCCCCGGCGAGGAGTTGGAGCACCGCATGGACCTCTTCCGCGACGAGGACCGGGTCAAGGGTTTCGACTTCGAGGTCCCGCCCTTGATGCGCCTAGATCTATTCCACGTGGCGCCGGGCGTTTACCGCCTGCACTGGAGCTTCCACCACGTGCTCATGGAGGGCTGGTCTGCCTCGCTGGTACAGGCGGAGGTGCAGCAACGCTATCGCTGCGCTTTCACCAAGGAGCCTCTCGAGTTGGCCGAACACCGTCCCTATCGGGACTACATCACCTGGACCCAGGAGCAGGATCCCAAGGTGGCCGAGGCCTACTGGCAAAAAGCGCTGGAGGGCTATGAGGGTGCTACACACCTGTGCGTGGACAAGGCTCCCAGTGACCTCCACGTTCCCGTGGATCAGTTCGACGGTCAGGTGCTTACCGTCTCGCGCGAGAAGACAGCCGCTCTCAAGGCATTCGGCAAGCGCCACGAGGTGACGCTCAACACCTTGGTCCAGGGTGCGTGGGGCTTGATGCTTAGCGCGTACACGGGCCAAGAGGACGCTGTATTTGGTTCGGTCGTATCGGGTCGTTCGGTTCCCATGGACGGAGTGGAGTCCATTGTCGGGCTCTTCGTGAACCTGCTTCCCACGCGCGTCAAGGTCGTTCCGGACCGGGCCCTCGTGGAGTGGTTGCAGGACTTCCAGAAATCACAGGTGGAGCAGCGGGCGTTTGAGCACGTGGGCCTGGCAGAGGTGAAAGCCTGGAGCGACATCCCCGCCGCCAAGACCATGTTCGAGACCGTCGTCGTCTTCCAGAACTGGACAGGCGATCTCACCAGCACCCGATGGAACGACGAGTTGACCGTGGAGGAAGTGCGTGGCCATCACGGCTCACCGGGGTCTCCAGCGGCCGTGGTTGTCATCCCGGCGGATGAACTCGTCCTGGGAATCTCCTATGACCTGAAGCGCTACAGCGCGGCGGACGTCGAGACCATGCTGGGCTCCTTGCGCTCGCTTCTTGAGTCTCTGTCAGATGGCGAGGACTGGAAGCTACGGGATCTGCCTCTGCTCAATGCCGACGACCACCAACTCGTGGTTGAGCAGTGGAATCCACCAGCCTCGGAGGAGGCCACTCCCCTCGTACCCGCGGAGCTGGAGCGTCAGGCCCAAGCCACTCCCGACGCGACCGCCATCATTTCTGGTGGAACGAGCTGGACCTATGAGGAATTGGATCGCCACGCCAACCAGGTGGCCAATGCCTTAGCTGACGCGGGAGTTGTTTCAGGGCAGCGCGTGGCCCTGTGCGTGGAACGGGAACCATGGATGGTGGCGGCCATGCTCGGCGCCCTGAAGGCCGGTTGCCCCTACGTGCCCCTGGACCCCGCCCACCCCACCGGCCGGCTGACGGATCTGCTGGAAGACGCGTCCGTTTCCATGCTGTTGCTAGGCGAGTCGGTTCAGGATCGGCTGCCCGCAAGCGCCACCGAGGTGGGGAGGCTGGTCTTGGGAGGCGATGAAATCGAAGGCGCCTCCGATGCGCGGGGCACGTCCGCGCCAGCTGCCACGGACGTGGCCTACATGATATTCACTTCGGGTTCGACGGGCCGCCCCAAGGGCGTCCAGGTGAGCCACGGGGCCTTGGCGAATTTCGTGGTGCACTGCCGCGAAGAGTTCGAGCTGACGGCCGCAGACCGCGTGCTGCAATTCGCCTCCATCAGTTTCGATACGGCCATCGAGGAGATCTTCCCGACCCTGGCCAGTGGTGCGACTCTCGTTCTGCGAGACGATTCCATGATCGGTTCGGTGGATGCTTTCCTTCAAGCCTGCACCGACTGGGGCATCACCCTGATCGACTTCCCGACCGCCTACTGGAACGTGATCACTCAGGGCTTGGACGAGGCCGAGGGTCGCCTGCCGGATACCGTGCGTCTGATCATCCTGGGTGGTGAGCGGGCCCGTACCGAGCATCTGGCCGAGTGGCTGCGCTGCGTCCCCGACGGCCCCCGGATCTTGAACACCTACGGTCCCACCGAGGCGACCGTCGTAGCGACGAGCACCGAGCTCACCGCTGCGGACCTGCAGGACGCTGAGCTCTCCATTGGCAAGCCCATTCGCAATGCCCGTGCATACATCCTCGACAACCGCGGCCAACCCGTGCCCGCTGGAGTGACGGGGGAGTTGCACCTGGCTGGTGCCGGGCTGGCGGAGGGCTACTTCGGACAGCCGGAGTGGACTGACGAGCGCTTCGTGCCGGATCCGTTCTCTCCCGAACCGGGCGCGCGCATGTACAAGAGTGGAGACCTGGCCCGCTACCGCTCCGATGGCAACATTGAGTACGCGGGACGCATTGATCAGCAGGTCAAATTCCGTGGCTATCGGATCGAACTGGAGGAGATCGAGGCCGTTCTGTGTCGACACGAAGAGGTTCAAGACGCAGCTGTGCTGTTGCGCGAGGACACTCCGGGACACGCGCGCCTTGTGGCCTACGTGATTGCTGGCCAAGCGGGCACTACGGCGGACGAGCTCAAGACCGCCTTGGGTGATCGATTGCCGGCCTACATGATTCCCTCAGTCACGGTCTTCTTGGACGCGCTACCTCTCACGCCGCATGGCAAGGTCGATCGCAAAGCCCTGCCCGAGCCCGAGGAGCGTACGGGGGCTGCTCTCGACGAATCTTCCCAGCCGAGCAGTGACCTGGAGCGCAAGCTGGCCGCGATCTGGAGCGAGGTCCTGGAGGTGGAGAACATCAGTCTGCAGGACAATTTCTTCGACCTGGGGGGGCACTCCCTGCTCCTCATGCCCGTGATCAGCGAGGTCAAGAAACAGGTTGGTGTTGAGCTGGATCCAGGCGATCTGGTCTTGCCCACCCTGCGTCAACTCGTGGGCCTGTGTGAAGAGCGCATCGCCAACCCTCCGCCGCCTAAGCAGCGCGGTTGGGTGCGCCGGATCATGGGCAGCCTTAAGGGAGACGAGGACTAACGGCGTGAGCCCCGCGAGCTACCCCGCGCCCGGGCAGATGGAGGCCTTCTTCATCGGGCCTGCGGACAGCCAACTTTTCGCCTGCTATCACCCGGCGCAGGGCCGGGCAAGATCACTCGGATTCGTGCTCTGCCCACCTCTCGGTCAGGAGGCGATTCAATTCCACCGTTCCTTGCGCCTGCTGGCGCGCCTTCTCTCAGAGGTGGGTTTCCCGGTTCTCCGTTTCGATTTTCGAGGTTGCGGCGACTCTGCGGGCGACCATGAGGACTGGTCCCTTGAGAATTGGCGGCAGGACGTGGAGCGTGCGCTTGTGGCTCTGAAAGAGAAGTCCGGCGTTGAGAACCTGGGCTTGGTCGGCATTCGCATGGGAGCTTCCGTCGCGTTGGCGGCGGCCGCTGACCGTGGGGGAGTGCAGGCCCTCGTCTCATGGGATGCGCTTCTGGACGGCAGCGTATTTCTCGAAGAGGCGCGCGCTCAGCACCAGGACATGCTGTCCCACGCCCACGTGCGTGTAGACATGGATCCAGCGGGGGCGGGCCGAAGTGAACTCCTTGGGTTCCCTCTTCCAGAGTCTCTGGTCGACGAGCTGGAGAGCCTGAGGCTTTCGGGGTTGGTGGCTTGCCCCGCCCGCCAGGCTCTGGTCGTTGAGAGTTTTCCCCGCTTCCCGCAGGACGGACTGCACGAGCGCCTAGGAGAGCTGGGTGCCGAAGCTTCGCTCCAACATCACGAGACTGACCAGCTCTGGGCTTGGACGGAGGACTTTGCCAAGGTCCATATTCCGCGCAAGATCCTGGAGGCCATTCGCGGCTGGGCGCAGGAGTTGCCCTCATGATCGAGCGCGCCGTACAGATCGATTCGGGCGGAGGCCTCGTTGGAATCACGACACAGCCCGCTGATGGGGTGGAGCAAAGTCTCCCCACCTTTGTCTTCCTGAATGCCGGACTCACGCACCGCGTGGGACCCAGCCGCCTGCACGTGCGCATGGCTCGCGCGCTGGCCGAACTGGGATTCTCGTCCCTGCGCCTCGATTGGTCGGGACTGGGTGACAGCGGCGCACGCCAAGACAACGTGCCGGTGGGGGAGAGCATCATTGCAGAGACCCGCGCGGCCATGGATTTCCTGACGAGAACCACTGGCGCCCGCGAGTTCATCCTTATTGGCATCTGTTCGGGAGCCACCGTTTCCTTCCTCACCGCCCAGCAGGATGAGCGCGCGGTGGGGGTTGCGCTCATCAATGCCCAGTCCCATCTGCACGGGGCAAGCGCGGAGCTGGGTGAGGCCCTGCGCGTGCGCACCATGACGCGCCATTCCTATCGCATCGCCCTGCGTAGCTCCTTTCGCCGCAAGAATTGGCGCAAGGCTCTTGGTGGGCGAATCTCCATCGGTGGCGTTCTGCAGTCGATGTTCCTGGCACCGATCCGTGCCGTTTTGGGGGGCGGAAAGGGCGCTGCCCTGCCAGCCTTCGACCCCGTGGCCGAGGCCCGCACCCTCACGGAGAGGGGTGTACGCGTGCTCCACCTCTACTCGGAAGGCGATGAGGGCTGGGACTACTTCCAAGAAGTGCTGGGCAGCAAAGGAGCAGAGCGCCTGGCGGAAATCGGCGCCGAGACGGAGGTCATCCTGGGCGCCAACCACGTATTCACCCTGCTCTGGACCCAGGATCGGCTCGCCACCGCAGTCTGCGATTGGGCCCGGTCCTTCGCCAAACCCCCCGCAGCCTAGTACGCTTCTCTGGTTCCATGCCTGCCCCTTCCATCGACGCCGCCAAGTGGCTCAAGCGCATCCAGCCCTGCGACGCCCCGCGCGTGCAGTTGTACTGCGTGGCTTACGCGGGTGGGGGGGCCTCGGTCTATCGTCCATGGAAGGAGGGCCTGCCGGCTGATGTTCAAGTCAACGCCGTGCAGTTGCCCGGTCACGAGGAGCGGTTGATGGAGCCGCCGATCGAGAGCGCGTGCGAGGCGGGTGCTGCGCTAGCGGAGGTGATCGAGCTGGACCTGTCCGCTCCCTGCGCACTTTTTGGCTACAGCATGGGTGCGCTAGTTGCCTTTGAAGCTGCGCGAGAGTTACGACGCCGTGGAGCTCCCGCGCCCCTGCGCTTGTTTGCTGCGGCCATGCGTGCTCCCCAGGTTCCACCCACCAACGCCGGCTTGCACGCTCTGCCCGAGGACGAGTTCCTTGCGGAAGTCGGGCGGCGTTACGAGGCCGTGCCCGCAGAGGTTCTGGCTGAGCCCGACCTCCTAGCGCTTCTGCTCCCCACTTTGCGTGCCGACATGGCGATCTGTGACACCTACGCCTTCACGGAGGAGCCTCGATTGGAGTGCCCGATCAGCGTTCTGGCAGGGGATGGTGACGCAAACGTCTCGCCCGAGCAGTTGCAGGGCTGGAGCGATGTAGGGGAGGGAGTGGCCGAGGAGCACTGGTTCCAAGGCGAGCACTTCTTCATGCGTGAGCAACTCGCCGGAGTCCATGCGGTGGTGGCCTCCGGGCTACAGGGGGCCAAGGCATGAAGCGTGTTTTTATCGTCGGCTGTCCGCGTAGTGGCTCTACCTGGACCAGCTTCATGCTGTCTCAGCACGCTCAGGTGGCGACCTTTCAGCACGCCATGATCTTCGCCTACCTAGAGTCGATGCATCGCTGGCACGCCAACAAGGCCGAGCGCAACTTCATCATCAACCCCCGCGGAGAAGACGACCAAGGCGGCGAGCACAACTACATGAAGCTAGCGGATGCCGTGCCTCTCACGGTGCTGAACCCCCTGCTGGGCGGCGTGGCCGGTGGGATCATGGACCGCGTGGGGGATCTGCGCGATCAGGCGGCCGCAGTCGTGGACAAGACTCCCGAGAACGGGCGGCAGGCACAGTTCATCCTGGACGTTCTGCCCGATGCCCACTTCCTGCACGTCGTGCGCGATCCGCGCAGTGTCTTCTGTTCCCTTCGCAACGCTTCCAAGAGTTGGGCAAGCTGGCAGTTTCCAACCCACCCCATCGATGGCGCGCGCTATTGGCGTGAGGACGTGGAAGCTGCCTTCCGGATCCCCGAGCTCACTCCTAACTACCATCAGGTGCGTTACGAGGATCTGCTTGAGGATGGGCCAGCGGAGTTGGGGCGCATCATGGAGTGGCTGGGGATCGAAGCCGACGAGGCCTGGTGTGCAAAGGCCGTGTCCAATAGCAGCAAAGAAAAGCTGCAGCCCAACCGCTCCCTACCAGCGGATTTTGTACGCAAGTCCAGCAAGGCCGGATGGCGAGATGAGCTGTCACCCCGTGATGCGCGGCTGATGGAGTACATGTTGGCTGACCTGATGGAGCCCCTCGGTTATGAGGCCTCCCAGCGTGCGCATCGGACCCCACCCCTACGCCTCGGCTTCCATGATGGGGTACGCAAAGGCCTGTCAAGCCTGGAGAGGGGCGCGCGCCGGGTGACCCAGTTGGCCCACTGGCGCTGGGTGGGTAGAAAGCTCGAGTGGCTCGAGCCCTGAGGGGCTCAGGAGCCGGGGCGCTTGCGTCGCGCCTGCATGCGAGCGAGTCGGCTACGGCCTGCCTTGAGGTCTTCGGTGCTGGGACCTGTGTCAGGCTTGTTCTCTTGGCTCTCGGTATCTCCAGCCAAGAATGCTGCCAAGGTGCCGACGGTGGGGAAGCGGAACATCTCCACCATGGGGATCTTGCGGCCCAGATGCTTTTGTATGGCTCCGTGTACTCGGATTAGCGATAGGGAGTGGCCACCGAGATCAAAGAAGTTGTCGCGCGTGCCGACCTCGTCCACTTTGAGCACGCTCTGCCAGATCTCGACGAGCGTTTCTTCCAGTTCGCTCCCGGGGGGCGTGTAGGTCTCGCTGGATTGAGAGCGATCAATCTCCGGGGCCGGAAGGGCCTTGCGGTCTACCTTTCCATTGGCGGTAAGGGGGAACTCATCGAGGGCCACGAAGGCCGCGGGGACCATGTAGTCCGGAAGCTTGTCGGCAAGGTACTCACGAAGGGTGCTCGGTTCAGGTGCGGCCTCGTCCGCCGCGATCCAGTAGGCCACCAATCTCTTGTCACCAGGCGTGTCCTCACGCGCCGCGACCACCGCATCGCGGACGGCCTCGTGCTCGTTCAGCACAGTCTCGATTTCGGCCAACTCAATACGGTAGCCACGAAGCTTGACCTGGGAATCGCTTCGACCAAAGAACTCGATCGTGCCATCAGCGAGATAGCGCGCCCGGTCGCCGACCAAGTACAGGCGTTCTCCGGGTTTGTCGGCGAACGGGTTATCGATGAAGCGCTCAGAGGTGAGTTCGGGCTGGTTCAGGTACCCGCGCGCCAGTCCGTCGCCGCCCGCATACAGGTCGCCAATGACTCCGATGGGAACGGGGCGTAGCTGACCGTCCAGGATGAACACCGTGGTGTTCGCAATGGGGCGGCCGATGGGCACCGTGTGTCCCAAGTCCGCAGAGTTGGTCATCGGATGACAGCAGGTGAAGGTCGTGTTCTCCGTTGGTCCATACCCGTTGATGACTCGGCAACCTTCAATCTGATCCAGTGCCTGCTTGACGTGAGAGACCGAGAGGACGTCACCGCCCGCGATCAACTGCCTGACACCTTGTAGGCCTTGTATGTGCTGTTCGACCATCTGGTGGAACAGCCCCGCGGTGAGCCACAATGTTGTGACCCCGTGCTCCTGGATGACCTGCCCCAGCTCTTCCAGGGACGTGCGGCGCGTAGGGAACAGGACGAGGCGCGCTCCGTTCAGAAGGCTGGCCCAGAGTTCGAGGGTGGAGGCGTCGAATGAGACTGTGGCGAACTGCAGGAATACCTCGTCGGCGTCGAAGCTCGCAAAGTTGGTATTGCGCACGAGCCGCACTACAGCTCGGTGGGGGATCAGCGTGCCCTTGGGGAGACCCGTGGAGCCGGACGTGTAGATAACGTAGGCCAGCTGCTCAGCTGAGCCACTCCCATCCGGATTTTCGCCGCTCTCTTTTCCGATGGCCTCAGCATCTGAATCCACGCAGACAACCAGCGCGTCGTTGTCGGGCAGCTCGGCGAGCATGTGCTCCTGGGTCAACAGCACCGGTGCCTGAGTGTCGCGCAGCATGTGCCTGAGGCGCTCCTTTGGGTACTCCGGGTCCAGGGAGAGGTAGGCGCCGTCGGCCTTGAGAATGGCAAGCAGGGCGACGGTCAGATCCGTGCTCCGATCCAGGCACAGCCCCACCACGACTTCCGGGCCCACGCCCATTCGCTTGAGGTGATGGGCAAGTCGGTTGGCTCTCCCGTTCAACTCCCCGTAGGTCAGGCGCTCCTCCCCCAGTTCAACGGCGATGGCATCGGGGGTGGCAGCGGCATGCTCCTCGAAGAGATGGTGGATGCATGCGTCCCGTGGATACTCGCTCCCGGTTTGGTTCCAACCGTCGACCAACTGGCGTTGTTCGTCTTGGGTCACCATGGGCAGCTCGCCCAGGGTCTGATCCGGATGGGCAACCATGCTCTCCAGCAGACGCTTCCAGTGCCCGAGCATGCGCGTGATGGTCTGGGGACCGTACACGTCAGTCTGGTAGATGAGCCGCAACATGATCTCCTCCCCGGGGATGGCCACTGCAGCCAAGGGGAAGTTGTGCCGTTCGAACCACTGCACCTCACCGATCTCCAGGCCCTTACACAGCTCCTCCAGGGGGGCGTCTTTCTTGTAGTTCTCGAAGAGGAAGATGCTCTGGAACAGGGAGTCTTCACGGGGCACTTCGCTCCAGCCCTGGATCTCCACCAGCGGGCTGTAGTCGTACTCGCGCAGTTCCGCCTGCTCGGCTTGTAGGCGTTGCAGCCAGGGCAACACCCGCTCACTCTCCGGGGCCCGCACGCGCACGGGCAGTGTGTTGATAAACAGGCCGACCATGGCCTCCACCCCTTCAAGTGCAGCCGGCCGTCCCGAGACGACGGCACCAAACAGCACGTCGTCTTCGCCGCTGTAGCGGCTCAGCATCAGCGACCAGGCCCCCTGCAGGAGCGTGTTGAGGGTGAGGTGCTGCTTGGAGGCGAACTCTTGCAGAGCCGCGGAGGTGGCGCGGTCCAGGCACAGAACCTCGGCAGTGAAGCCGTCCTCCCCCTGGTCTTCAAGCAAGCTGCCAGGCTCACTCACCAGAGGCGTCGGCGCGGAGAAGCCCTTCAGATTCCGTGTCCAGAACTCCTTGGCGGCGGGCAGGCTCTGCTGATTGAGCCAGACGATGTGATCGCGGTAGGGGCGCGAGGGTTCAGAAGAGTAGGTCCCGCCCTGGCAAATGGCGTCGTATGCGCCGAACACCTGAGCCAGCACCCTGAACATGCTCCAGCCATCCATGAGAATGTGGTGGAAGCTCCAGAACAGACACCAGGTGTCCGTAGACCTCTGGACCAGGGTGGCGCGCATCAGTGGCGCTTTGGAAAGGTCGAACCCCTCACGCAAGTCCTCTTGGCGCAGCGCGTCGAGAGCGCTCAGCTGGTTTGCCTCATCACGCTGTGTCCAATCCACGACCGAGAAGGGCATCTGTGCTTTCTTTTGCACCACCTGAATCGGGCTCTCCACACCCTCCCAGACAAAGAAGGTGCGCAAGATCGGGTGCTCGTCCACGGCCTGCTGCCAAGCGGCCCTCAGGGCGTCGGCATTCAGGTCTCCCTTCAACTCCACCGCCGTCTGATTGAAGTACATCCCCGAGTCTGGCTCGGAGAGGCTGTGGAACAGCAGCCCCTGTTGAAGGGGAGAGAGGGGGTAGAAACTCTCGACGTCTTGGTTCGGCATGGAACGGAACTCAGCAGATGCCGCGCGATTGTAGTCCGGCGCGCCGGAGAGGCAATCGTCCCGGGCAGACCACGCTAACCGGATGCGCTCGACGTGGGGTGCGACGGGGGATTACAGCCAAGCGCCTGAAGAGAGGCGTGCGGGTGCCGAGGCGTCAGGCGTGGACAGAACGGAGCCCGCTTGGCGGAGCCACGCTGGCTGGTTTCCCTTGAACTCCGGCCGTTCTAGCGATCTCGGTGGATAATCTCGACGGGTTGGTCCTCGTCGCCATCGCCCTCGGCCAGGTCTTCAAGCACGCGTTCGTACTCCACCCAGCGTTCGTCCGACTCACCAGGGTCATTAAACACCTCAAATTCCTGGGTCATCACGCTCGAGCCCACGTGGAGTTCCACGGTGTAGGAGCCAATCGTCATGCTCCTGCTGCGGCCTCTCCGTCTGCCGCCCCCCCCAGAAGAGAACCGGGAGGAGGAGCCTGAGGACGAGCCTGATGACACGGTCCGGTTCCAGTCGGCACGGTGCAGTCCCTTGTCGCCGGAGGCTTCGAGCTCTCGCACCACATTGCCCTTGCCGTCCTTGACCACCAGGGAGATGTCCTTGGTGCGCTTGGCCAGGGTGTAGAAGATGGCGACCTGGGTCGAGGGGTTCTCGCCCACAAAGCGCCGCGTACCGCTGTTGCCGCGCGAGGGTTCGCGGCGCCAGCGCGTGACGTCGTTCGGCTTGAACAGGACGGCATCCTTTTCGCGCGCCTTCTCCGTCATTTGTCGCAACGGGGTAACGTCGACGATCCACACGGAGCGTCCGTGAGTACCTGCGATCAACTCGCCGCTCGTGGGGTGCTGGGCAAAGTCATGCACGGCCACGGTCGGCAGGCCTTGGCCCAGCTCGGTCCAGCTTTCACCCCTGTCGGTGGACACGTAGGCCCTGTGCTCGGTGCCCAGGTAGAGGATGTCAGGATCCTTGATGTCTTCAGCAAGGTCGCGCACGGAGCCCGCGGAGTCGGGCAGGTTGCCGCGCAGGGATTCCCAGGACGACCCGTTGTCCTCGGAAACGAAGACGTAGGGGCGGGTGTCGTTCGAGCGGTGGGCGTCGAAGGTGACGTAGACCCAATCGTTCTTGTGGGCTGACGGCGTGATTGAACTGACGTAGAAGCGACCGGGTAGGAGCTGGTCGATCGTGTCCTTGATGAATTTCTTGGGCTTCGGCTTGTCCTTATCCTTGTCCTTGCCCTTGTCGTCATCGTCCTTCTTTGGCTCCGTAGCTTCAGGTTCTTGTTGTGCTTCAGGCTCTTCAGCCTCTTCGGGCTCCACGACCTCCTCAGGTTCAGCGGCCTTCTCTTCGGGCTTGGAAACATCCTTGTCCGTCGCCGCGGCCTCTCCATCGCGCTGGCCCTCGAACTCGAACTTGAAGGCCCCTCCGGCGCCGGTGATGCTGCCTTCTAGGGCACCCTTGTCGAGGGTTGCCTTGAAAGAGAGCTCAACGTCTCGGGGCTTGAAGGTGAAGGATAAGGACTTGGCTTCCGGGTCCCACTTGCCGGCTGTCAGTTCACCAGAGCCGATTTGCGCTTCGACCGTGCCCGTCAACTTGCCATCTGCTGCCAGCGTGAGATCCAGGGTGAATCGCGAACCCTCCTCTTCGTCCTTTTGGTTCTCGGTGAGTTCACACTCCCAGTGCCCACTGATCGGATCGTCGCTCGTGAGCAGACCCAGACCACTCCATGCCACAGGTCGGGCCTTCGGGGCGAGTGCAGGACTACCTGCGCCGTCATCAGCGTCGTCGCCCTCGGCGGGCTCCTCGTCGGCAGCCTCCTCTTCTTCTGGTGCATTCAAGGCGAACAGGTCGATCCACTCCTGGCCTCCATCGCGAGTGGTCCACAGGGCGCCGTCGTCGGTGCCCACGTACAAGATGTCGGGGTTGCTGGGAGACTCAGCCAGCGAAGTGGCCGTGCCCCGCTCCGTCCGCGCGATATCCGGCGAGATGGCGCGGCCCTTGTTTCCTCGGTCGAGGGATTTGAAGACGCGGTTTCCCGCGCTGTAGAAGATGCGCGAGTTCGCGTTAGAGAGGATGAAGGGTGTGTTCCAGTTGAAGCGACTGCGGGAGCCACGGGGGGAGCTCGGTCGTGCCGATCCGCCCTGACCCGTGCGCAGGTTGCGGCGACCCATGCCCCCGTTCTGGCTCTCGTAGTAGACCAGGTCCGGATCTTCGGGATCCACGCGGCAGACAAACCCGTCCCCGCCGCCCACCGAGATCCAGTCCGTATTCAGGGTGCCCTGGCCCGAGTACGAGCGGTTGGGACCGCCCCAAGAGCCATTGTCCTGCAGGCCGCCGTACACCATGTAGTCGGGCGTGGGGTCGCAGGTGATGTTGTAGAACTGGCCAATGGCCACGTGGTTGTGGTGGTCCCAGTTCTCCATGCGGTCCCAGGTGACATACAGGCCGCCGTCGTTGCCCAGCATGATGTGGCGCCCATCGCGGGGGTCGACCCACATGGAGTGGTGGTCTACGTGTACCGAGCCATCGTGCCCATCCGAGGTGAAGGTCTTGCCGCCATCCTTGGAGCGGTAGAGGGACGTGCCCAGCACGTAGATGTGGTTGGAGTCGCTGGGATCCACGCGTACTTCGGAGTAGTACATGGGGCGCGGGTTGACCGAGTTGATGCGCGTCCAGGTCAGGCCAGCATCGTCGGAGCGGAACAGGCCTCCATGTTCGTGTCCCTCTTCCCCCTGTTGGTCTTGGATGTTCTCGCGTTGGCCGCCCAAGCCACCGCCGAAAGGCCCGGAGGATGGGTAGCCGAGAGAGTCGGTGTTGTCTTCTTCAACAGGGCGGCTGCCCAAGGCGAACTCAAACGCGATCGTCTCCTTGTCGCGCACGACCTCTACTTCGACCTTGTCTTCGGCTTTGTACTCGAGCAGGGAATCCACGAGGGAGTCCCAACCCAGGACGGTGCTGCCGTCGAAGCGCACCAGGATGTCGCCTTTCTCGAAGCCGGCCGTCTCCGCAGGCCCGTCTTCAGTCACTGCCGTCATGCGCGCGCCGACAGCCCCGGCGCTCTCCCCGTTCAACCCCATGTACGGGGCGTTGGGGCGGTCCTGGGTGATGCGTTCCGATTCGACCACGGCGTACACCACGTTCGGGTCGGCGACGTACCAGTCAATTCCGATGCGTCCCAGGGTCACTGACGGGAGCCCATCCGTGACCCTCGTGAAGGTGGCGCCACCATCGGCGGTACGGTACAGCCCGCTGCCCGGGCCCCACTTCTTCGCGGGATCATTGCTGCAGTACAGGTCGCGCTCACGCTCGTACATGGCGACCAGTAGCACTTCGGGATTGCCGGGTTGCATGCGGATATCGATGACGCCCGTCAGGTCGTCCACGAACAGCACCTTCTCCCAGCTCTCCCCACCGTCGGTGGTCTTGAACAGGCCGCGCTCGTCGTTGGGTCCCCAGAGGTGACCCAGGGCACCGACGTAGACGACGTCCGGATTCTCGGGGTGGACGATGATGGTGCTGATCTGGAATGAGGCCTCAAGGCCCATGTGGTGCCAGGACGCGCCGCCGTCATAGGACTTGTAGATACCGTCGCCCCAGGACACGGAGTTGCGCGGGTTGTTCTCACCGGTTCCCACCCAGACCTGATCGGGGTTGGACGGTGAGACGGCCACGGCCCCAATCGAGCTCGTATTCTGGTTGGTGAATTGGTGTTCGTAGGTAACGCCGTTGTTTGTGGTCTTGAGGATTCCACCGCCAGCCGTCCCTACCCAGTAGGTGCTGGCATCGTCCGGATGCACGTCCATCGAAGTGATGCGTCCGCCCATGTTCGCGGGGCCGATGGAACGCCAAGTCAGCTGCTCGGACCAGGAGAGCGGCAGGCTCCCCTGCAGGCGCTTGCGGGCCTTGGCCTTCGGAGGCGCCGGGGCTTCTGGTTCGCTCTCCTCTTGTGTGGGTTCGGCGGCAACCTCTTCATCCTGAACGGCGCCCAAGAGCGGCGCGACGAGAAGAAGAGGGGAGACGATCAGGGCCGACAGACGGGGCAGGTGAGTCATGGTTGAAGCTGGGAACTCTGAGGGGGGAACAGGACGAGATCCAGACCTAGAGTCTACCCATACTTCAAAAACCCGCTCCAGAGCGCGTTGCAAGGATTGCGTCAACCGGGGCCAGATCCCCAAGCGGGGGTCAATCCAAGACGGGCAGAGAGGCGAAGGAGCGCACGGCAATACGCTGAGCGGCCTTGCCCGCCGCCTCGCGGAAGCTCTGCGCAATGGGCGAGTCCGGGTCAGCCACCACGATGGGATCGCCACCATCACCGCCTACACGCACGGCCGGGTCCAACGGCACACGGCCCAAGACCGGGAAACCGTGCTTCTCCGCCAGCATCTGAGCACCTCCCGAGCCGAACATCTCGACCACGGTGCGGAAGCGCCCTTCGCTGTCCACAGAGCAGACCTCTTCCTTCGAGCCCAGGGTCAGGCGTACCTGCGCCCCCTCCTGTGCGCCTTCCACCATGCCCTCCACCAGGAGGCCCGACATGTTCTCCACTATGCCCAGGATCTCCGTGTTGACCTGATGGAACATGGTGATGGCCTTGCCGACGTCGAAGGTGGCCACGGCCTGGGGGGTGGTGACGATGATGGCTCCCGTGAGAGGTACCAGCTGAGCCAGGGAGAGCTGCGCGTCACCGGTTCCAGGGGGCATGTCCACCAGGAGGTAGTCCAACTCACCCCACTCGACGTCGCTCAAGAACTGCTCGATCAGCTTGTGCACCATCGGGCCACGCCAGACGGCGGGCTTGTCGTCGGGCAACAGGTAGCCCACGGACATGGTCTTGACTCCATAGCGCTCCTTGGGAACCAAAGAGGGCTTGTCCGCGCTACCGCCGTGATCGGGCTGGCCCTTGAGCCCCATCATCATGGGAATGTCGGGGCCGTAGATGTCGCAGTCCAAGAGACCCACCCGCGCTCCCGTGGCGGCCAGGGCGCAGGCCAGGTTGACGGACACGGTGCTCTTGCCCACACCGCCCTTGCCGCTGGACACGGCGATGATGTGCTTGATGTGCTCGGCCAGCTTGTGGGTGGGTCCATCCTGGCCGCGGACCTCCGCGGTCATCTCCAGTTCGACCTCTTCAATGCCCGGCACGGCGCTGACGAACTTGCGCGCCTCATCCCGTAGCTGGTCTTTTACCGGGCAAGCAGGGGTCGTGAGGTTGATGACGACATCCGCCTTGGAGCCGTCCACCTCACAACGCGTGACGAAACCGAGAGTCACGATGTCCTGATGCAGGTCAGGATCGATGACTTGGCGTAGAGAGTCGAGGACTTGTTCTTTTGTGGCTTGAGTCACGGCTGGATCTGGTAGGGGGGTGGGGGCGATTTGTCCGCAACCAGAGTAATTCCAGGCCGGAGATGTGCAAGGCCCCCTGGCAGCTCTACTGATCCCCTTCGTCCTCGCCGACGAGCATGCCTGCGTACCCCATCTCCCGCATCTTGCGCCGCATCTCTTCAGCACTCGTCCCTTCCAGGCTCTCACCGCTGGAGTCATAGCGCTCCAGGTATTGCATCAGGCGCTGGGTCAACCGGTTCGCGTCCTCAGTGCGCTGCTCCACAAGGTTCGTGCGCTCCCCTGGGTCTGCGTTGAGATCAAACAATTGAGGCGGGGACAGGCCTCTCTCCATTCCGAAGGGCGTGGGCAAAACCAGCTTCAGCCCGCTGGCTTCGTCCCGCATACTGAACCCGTGGTTGACGTAGGCGTAGGTCTCCAGGCGCCAGGCTCCAGCCTCTACACGGCCCTGCATGAGCGGAGTCAGATCCAGCCCGTGGAGGTCATCTGGCCGCTCCAGCCCGCACAAGCTGACGAGAGTGGGAAAGAGATCAACGTTCTCGACGGGCTCCGCAAACCTCCGCCCTGCTGGAACTCCCGGGCCCGACAAGATGATCGGAGTGCGCAGAGCCTGCTCCGCCAAGCTATAGCCGTGACTCTGGAAGAAGAAGGCTTTCGGCGGCATCTCCTTCAATCGGTCTGCTGGCGCTGGAGTCACGTTTTCCCAAAGCTCCTCGCCGTGATCGGAGGCGATCACCACCAAAAGGTTGTCCGCTCCCAGCTCCTCCAGCCGTTTGAGCCAGCGTCCCAGCGCGCCGTCCGTGAAACGGACATCGTGGTCATAGGCGTTGCGCTGCCTTTGGATCTCTCGCAGGGCCAGGCTCCAGTCGGGATCGTTGTCAGGGCCCGTCGGGCCTCGAGTGGCCAGCATCTGTTTCTGCCACTCCTTGGGCAGAATGGGCGGGACCGAACTGGCGGGTTGATCAGCGAGGAATTGCGGACGACTGTGATAGGGAGCGTGGGGGTCGCTCGGTTGGGCATAGAGGAACAACGGCTTGCGCTTGCCGTTTTCGTCGCGGGCCAAGGCGCTTACAAGGGCCGCGTCCGCCCATGAAGTGACGGCGTCGAAGTGTCCCGGCATTTTGCGTTTGCCATCCGTGCCCTCTCGCGGGATGTAGACATCGAACCCGCGTTCGAAGCCCGTCCCAGGATCGAGCAGGGCGTTGGCCACCACGCCCACCGTGGTGTACCCGGCCTGCTGGAATGCCTCCGCCAGGGTCGTACGCGACTCATCTGGTCGTTCAAAGAGAGCCGTGGGATACTGACTGGTGAGCATGGAGCACATGGACGGCACGGTCCACGGGGCTTGGGCCGAAGCGCGGGTGAACACGGAGCCCTCCCGGGCAAGGCGATCCATCACGGGTGTCAGGCCGCGCTCGTACCCGTAGCTGCCCAGCCGATCCGCTCGCAGGGTGTCGACTACCAGGAACAGGACGTCGGGTTGCTGGAACTCGGGTTCGGGACTCGAGCAGGGACCCGAGCAGGCGGCAAGTAGCAGGCAGGTGAGCGGTGCCCGCAGACGGGCTGGGTGCAGGGCAACTGGGAGGCTGAGGTGGATGGCGCGTCGCATGGGCTATTCGTGATTCTATCCTGCTTGCAGATCTCAGATCCGCAGGCCAGAGACGTTCCCGTCTCAAGGTGGCCCTAAGGTGGATTCATGCTGGGCTCGGATCCAGGTGCGAAAGTGTCCTTGAGGCCGAAAATCGCCGGGCCGTGGGAGTTTTGGAGGGTCCGCTGTCTCAAAAGGTCGAAGAATCCAAGACCGATTGTATAGCGGCCATTACGGGCCCAGGAATAAACTCCGTTTGTTAGACAATCCGATGGAAGTGGGGGATCCTTTTAGGGAATCCTGGGGCTCGGTGGGACCCTCCGCGCCGCGTGCTGCGTCGCTGATTGCCGCTCCCTTGTATTCAGGAACCCCTTCCATGACTGAGCCCCAAGACCCCTCCTCCGAGAAACGCGACCAGCAGCGGTTGATTCAGGCCTTCGCCCACCTGGATCGTCACGCTTTGGGCCTGAGCTGCGGCATCGTCGCGTCGATCGTCCTGTTTCTCATGACGGCGGCCATGACCATCAAGGGGCCGGTCCCATGCATGGCCTGCCTCTCCAAGAACGCGCTTGTGCACAAGGGGCCGCACCTGGAGTTGCTCTCAAACTTCCTACCGGGATACTCCGTGGGCTGGGGAGGTGCTTTCATCGGATTGGGCTGGGGCCTGGTGGCGGGTTACCTGATCGGGCACTTTTTTGCCGGCTTCCTCAACCTCCATCATCGCATCTATCTGCGCGTGATCGAGCGGCGTCTACGCAGCGAGGCCCTGTCCAATGGCTGACCGATCTCCCAACCTGGTCAATTCCTTGGCGCGGGTGAACGCCATCTCATTGGGGGTGAGTTGCTCCCTGCTCGCGGCGGCAGCCTTGGGGGGGGCGACACTGGTGCTTGTCCTGCAGGGTGGCAGGCCCTCCTACCACCTGGGCCTGCTGGTCCAGTTCTTTCCTGGCTATTCGGTGACCGGCGGGGGCGCATTGGTTGGCGCGTTGTGGGCCGGGGCAGTGGCCTTCGCAAGCAGCACCCCGGTGGCCTGGCTGTACTACCGCAACCTGCTCACCAAGTTGCCCGAGGACTCGGCCATCGCCAGACCCGAGTCCCTGCAGAGTGCAGTCGCGCGCTTGAAGAAGCGCGAGTTCGCCATGGCCATCGGTCTCCTGACAGGTACCGCGATGTTCATCGCCACGATCCTCTTGATCATCAACCACCAGCCGGGCAAGCCGCTTGGGCCGCATCTCAAGCTCCTGGGCCACTTCCTCCCCGGGTACAAGGTTACCTGGGTGGGTAGCGCTCTGGGATTTGTCTACTTGACCGCCTTGGGAGGGGCCGCCGCGCTCTTCGTGGCGGGTTTCTACAACCGGATAGTGGGGGCCAACGAGAAATAGAGTGAGCGAAGCCGAGCAGCAACAACCCATGAAGGGTGGCGACGGTCCCGATCGGGACCTGCAGGTGACGATTCTCGGTGCAGGCCCCGCCGGCTTGGCTGCGGGGCACTATCTCGCCTCGCGCGACGTTCCCCTGAGCGTGCTGGAGCTGAACGACTACGTCGGTGGGTTGTGTCTGACCAAGGAGGTCAATGGGTTCAAGTTCGACCTGGGTGGACATCGCTGGTTCACCAAGAACAAGGAACTGCACGAGTGGTTTCTGAAATTGATGGAGGGTGAGCTTGTCACCGTGCAGCGCACGAGCCGCATCTACTTCGACGGCAAGTACTACGAGTACCCCATCTCGATCAAGAACGTGCTGACCAATGCGGGCCTGTTCACCAGCGTCTACGCCGTACTCAGCTACTGCCGTGCCGCGGCGCGCGATCTGTTCAGTGACAAAGAACCCGTCAACCTGCGCGAGGCCTTCGTCTCCCAATTCGGAGAGAAGCTCTTCGACATGTTCTTCCGGCGCTACACCGAAAAGGTCTGGGGTTGCCCCTGCGAGGAGATCAGTTCGGATTGGGTCTCCCAGCGCAGCAAGGGCCTCTCCATTCTGACGACGATCAAGGATGCCATCATCAAGAGTCGCGACGTGGTCAGCCTGGTGGATGAGTTCGTCTATCCCCGGGATGGCTATCAGCGCATCTGTGAGGTCATGGCGAGGGACATCGAGAGCGGGTCCGGTACGGTCCATCTCTCGTCGCCGGTCAAGCGCATCGTCTACAACGGCCCACACGACTTCACGCTGACCTACCACACACCCGATGGTGACCGCGAACAGCACGCCACGGACGTGATCTCGACCATCCCGGCGACTCACCTGGTCCGGATGATGGAGCCCAAGTGTCCTCAGGCGGTGACGGATGCCGCCAACTCCCTCCGATTCCGGGATCTGATCACCGCGACCGTGCTGCTCAAGAAGGAGCAGGTGACACCAGATACCTGGCTCTACGTGCATGACGAAGACCTGCTGTTCGCCCGCCTTCACGAGCCCAAGAACTGGAGCGCGGCGATGGTGCCCGGTCCGGAATACACATCAGTCGTCTGCGAGTGCTTCTGCTCTAAAGATGATGACCTCTGGCAACTTAGTGATGAGCAGATCAAAGAACGCGTTGTAGCGGACCTGGCTGACAAGCTCGAGTTCATCGACCGCAGTGAAGTGCTGGAGGTCTGTATCATCCGAACCCTGTACGCCTATCCCGTCTACGACTTGGACTACCACGCCAAGGTGACGGAGATCTATGGTTTCGTGAACCAGCACGAGGGGCTGCATCTGGTCGGGCGCGGCGGAACGTTCCGCTACAACAACGCCGACCACTCCGTGGAGATGGGTCAGCTACTGGCCAAGCGGCTTCTTGGGGAGGACATTGACCACATGAGTGTCAACACGGCCCAGGAGTACCACGAGGAAATCCGCAACGTGTTGCGCAAGCTGTCAGATTAGGACTCATCCCAGGGGGACTCAAAGGGCGGTGCAAGCGCGAGCACCGGGTGATTGGGTAGGCTGGGACGGCGGTTTCGTGGGCCCATACTCGTGCCCCTTGGTCCACACCCCTCCATGCAACTGAACCGACTACCCGAATATCACGAGCGCCCCTGTGGAATAATCGTCGGCCGCAACGGTTCCGGAGGTTGGGCGTGAAATTCTGCATGGTGACGACGTTCTACCCGCCCTACAGCTTCGGCGGTGATGGATTGTTCGTGCAGCAGCTGGCGAGAGATCTGGTGAGGGCGGGGCACGAAGTCCACGTGGTGCACTGCACGGATGCCTGGCGTGTCGTGTCGGGCCAACGGGACCCTGCAGGTCTACCTGACTCTTCGGACGGCGTAGTGGTGCATGGCCTGCGCAGTCGTTTCGGCAAGCTCTCGCCTCTCGTCACACAGCAGACGGGCCGACCTGGTCTCAAGAGGGCGGAGTTGGAACGAATCCTCTCAGACGATTTCGACGTGATCAACTTCCACAACATCTCGCTCGTGGGAGGGCCAGCGGTGTTGGGCATGGGTACGGCCACGCGAGTCTTCACGCTGCACGAGCATTGGTGGGTCTGCCCCACACACATTCTCTACAAGTACACCGATGAGCTCTGCGAGGACCGCGCCTGCTTGCGGTGCACCCTGGCTCACCACACGCCACCCCAACTGTGGCGCGCGTCGAAAGCTTGGATGGGCCGCTGCCTGTCAAACGTGGATCTCGTGATCAGCCCCAGTGAATTCACCGCAAGGCGCCACCGCGAGTGGATGCAAGCGGCCGCGGTGGACGTGCCCATGAGGGTGATTCCTGAGTACTCCGCTCCTCTCGATTCTGGCGGGCCCCTCCCGGCCGATCTACCAGCGCGTTTCTTTCTCTACGTGGGCAGGCTCTCAAAGGCCAAAGGTGTCGACAGCCTCCTGAGGTCTTTTGCGCAGCGTCCGGACTACCCGCTCATCGTGGTGGGGGAGAGCGACGAAGGTGGCCCCCTTCCCTCGGCAGGTCCAAACGTGCGCTTCACCGGTCACGTGCCCCGTGAGCAACTGGGGGCCTACTACGCTGCAGCCGAAGCCCTGGTCTTCCCTTCCATTTGTGCCGAGACTTTTGGGCTCACCGCTGCCGAAGCACTCTCATGCGGAACTGCGGTCATAGCCCGGGCTAGCGGTGGAGTTAGGGACATTGTCACACCGGAGGTGGGCACGCTCTACACCGACGAAACGGGTCTGCTGGGTGACCTTGATCGTATTTGGAATGAGCCGACGCTTGCTCAGCAGATGGGCGAGGCGGGTCGTAGACGGCATGAGCAGTACTACACGCCTGACCTGTACCTAAGCCTCTACCTGGGTGCTCTCGAAGAAGCGCGTTCAGGTGTATGATCGGGCCGTGCGCTCTGCGATCCGATTTACTGGCGTTTCCCTTCTTCTACTGAGCCTCACCGGGGCTCACGGGACGGCGCCCCAGGTTGATTTGCCCCCGCTACAGGCCGACAAGTGGCTGAACTGGGTGGGTGAGGACCCAACCCTGAAAGGCCTGGAGGGGCGCGCGGTCATGTTGCACTTCTTCGTGTGCGAGGAACCCAAGAAGTCCAATTGGCTCGGCATGATCCGATTCCACCGGGAATTTGTGGATAGAGGACTTGTGATTCTGGCCGTGACGCCGGAATCCGACTCCGCAGTCAAGCAGTTGCTTGACCTCTATCCGCTCCCATTCGCCATCGGAACGGGCAGTGCCATGGCAGGGTCCTGGGGCATGGGCACCTATGGTCAGATCCTGATCGACCACCAAGGCGAGGAGTTCTATCGGGTGGACGCGAGCAATGGTGTGTGGAATGGCAAGCTGCGCAAGAGCGTAAATGGGTCTCGGCCCGTGGGCGGAGCAGCCTGCCTACAGATAACAGTCTCGCTCGAGCCGCTGCGCGGGACCAAGCGCGCTGTGCAGGCTATGGCCAAGGGAGAGTTAGCCAAGGCCCTGGGGTATCTCGAGGCCATCCAGGCGAAAGAGGAAGGAGAGTTGGGAGCCCAGGCCAAGATGCTCGCCGACAAGACCCACGAACACCTGGCGTCCGTTCTCAAGCAGATCGAGGAGTCTCTTTCTGCGGGCGAGGCCGTCCTAGCACAGACGGCGCTCGATGCCCTGGCCAAAGGTCTCAAGAGGCATCCAGCCGGCAAGCCGTTCTTGGAGTTGGCTGCCAAGCTCAAGGACGACGAAGCGCACCAGACCGAATTGGAGGCGGCGAAGGTCTATGACAACCTCGTTGAGTCGTTCTTTCGGATGGGGTACGGGAAGAACGAGAAACGTTTCAACACCATGGTTCGGGATTTTCCAGGGACCCGAAACGCCGAGAAGATGCGCAACTACTGGCTGGGAATGCTCTGGAGGTAGTTCAGGAACCGGTTCTGGCGCTGCGTGATCGGAGGGGAGCCTCGACCTGGCAGTAGACGAAGCACAGGACGCTGTAGTGGTAGTACAGCTGGTGCAGAAGCAGTCCCGCGACAACGTGCGCAAGTCCGTTTCGGCGACCGATCAAGCAGAAGAAACCGCGGTTGACGTAAAACGCGAGGGCCAACAACGTGGCACTCAAGGCCCAGATGCGCGCGTCCCAGTAACCGGCGATAACGGAGAGTGTGAGGATTCCCGCGAGGCCCGCCTTCAGTTTCTCATCCGGACTGACGTTTAGATTGGTCTCACCGCCTCCCTGTTCGATGATCATGCGCGTCCAGGGTAGAGCGCGACCGAAGATGTCCGTGACGACCATGTTGCGCAGAGACCAGCGCTTGAGGTGCGTGCAGAGCATGTCCTTGTCCAGCAGGATGCGGGCACCTTGTTCGCGTAGGCGATAGCCGAGGTCGATGTCTTCGACCATGGGCCGGGGAAACTGCGCAGGATTGAAACCGCCCACGTCCATGTAGGCCTGGCGAACCACGGCTCCGCAACCGCTCCAAAAGGTCGTCGCTTCGCGCTCTCCGTGTTGGTGCACCCAGTGGTGGCGGAGGTTGACGTATTGGGATACCAGACCGCGGTAGGGGGGGCGGTCGTCATAGGAGCCAAACATGGCTACCCAGCCTTCGTCGCTGCTCAGTTGCTCGCATACGCGTGCGGGGACGTCTTCGTGCAAGATCACATCCGAGTCCACGAACAGCACCAATTCCCCTTGCGCCTCCGCGACCCCAGTGTTGCGTGCCTTGGCCGGGCCCAGGCACTTGCCGCCTGATGACATCACTCGGGCCCCTAGCTGTCGGCACAGGTCCGGCCCCCCATCCGTGGAGCCATCGTCCACCACCACCAGCTCTAGAGCCGTGCCCGAGCTGACGGCGGCTAGCAGGGGCTGCAATACGCGCGGAAGATCGTCCCCGGCGTTGTACAGGGGCATGACGATGCTGAGGGACTTCATGTGCGCAGGTGTCCGGCCACGTTACGCAGCACAGCTCGTCCTTTCAGATAGGTCCGCGTGCGCGCTCCGAAGATGGGTGCCCAGCGCTTGGGTTCACGCAGGTAGTAAGCGTCCACGCGCGGGAGCAGGAGCGGGTCATCGCCGGTCCCGAGCCAGCGCATGTCCGTGGTGGTGGCTGTGTTGTAGTGCTTGCGAACAGCCTCCGTCGTGGACGACCTGTAGGTGCCGTAGGGGTAGGAGAAATGTCGCACGGCTTGTTGCAGTTCGTCTTCCAGGCTCCTCTTGCTGCTTGCCAACTCCCGTTCGAGGTCTCCTTCCTCTAGGTCGGCCAAGTGGGGGTGTTCCACGGTGTGGCTGCCCAACTCAATGCCCGCCGCCTGCAGCTCGCGCAATTGGGACCAGTCCATAAGGTCAAACTCTGGTGCGCCGGCCCCCTGGGTAGGCCACCGATTCGTTCGACCGACCCAGCCCGTGACCACGTACAGCAGGGCCGGCACCCCTAGCTCTGCCAGCAGCGGCAGGGCGTGTTCATGCACGGAGCTGAAACCATCGTCAAAGGTCAGCAGGGCTCGCGGTTGATCCGCTTGGCCCTCGTCCCGGAGTAGCTCGTCCATGCCCACGAGAGCGACGCCCTCCTCCAATAGCCCTTCCACCACTTGGCGGAAATCGTCGGGGCTGTAGGAGATAACCGACCCACTCGTGTCCAGGGAGTGAAAGGTGAGGATCAGGTCCATGGGCTCGCGCGGGGGATCGGTCGTGCGGAGGCGACCCTCTCAGGGTAGCCGCAGTCTTGAATCGGATGTTCTTGGGGCGATCTTGCGGGTCAACTGGGCCGGGGAATAGTGGCCCCTCCCGCTTCAGGGGGGGGGCCTCTAGGGCACTTGCTCCCATTAGGGGGGCCACAGGGTCCAATACGCATCCCTAGAAATCGTTACTATTGTGGCGTTAGGCGTATTCTGTAAGGCCAAAATGGCCCCTCAGGCCGGCTACAGGGGTCCCAGCGGCCTCCCCGCACATGAACGTTCCGGGGGGGTAGTCGCTTTTCGGGGGCAGCGCTAAGATCCGCCCTCACTTGAAGGGCTGATTCCTTCGGGGATTCGCGTGGACCCATTGGGTTTCCGGATCACGTGCACTGCACAACCCGCCAGAGTCAGCTCACCGAGGGGAGGATATCCGACGCCCACAGTGGGCTGCGAAGAGCCTTCCCGACCTGAATAGCAACATGCTCGATTCGTCGCTTCTTGTTCCGCACACTTCTGTGCCAGTGCCAGTAGAGACGTTTCGCTAACCTAAGATTGATACCCATGGGCAGACGCCTTTACGTCGGTAACCTGAGTTACGACACCACAGAAGATTCTCTCCGCACCGCTTTCGAAGCCGCTGGCGGCTCCGTTTCGGACATTCTCATCATGACTGACCGCGAAACCGGTCGCCCGCGTGGCTTCGGCTTCGTGGAGATGTCCTCCGATTCCGAAGCGCAAGCTGCGATCGAGGCCATGAACGGCACCAACCTTGACGGCCGCGATTTGACCGTCAACGAAGCTCGCGAGCGCCAGCCCCGAGGCGGCGGTGGCGGCGGCGGCGGCGGTGGCGGTGGTGGCGGTGGTCGCTGGTAGACCACTTCTCCACTGAAGTACTGAGTGAAGACCGCGCGAGCCTCAGGCTTGGGCGGTCTTCCTCTTTGTGGCGACCATGACCTCTACACCCAAAGCCGTCTGCCTTCTCTCCGGGGGCATGGACTCGGCCGTGACCCTGGCGGAAGCCCGGGCAAGCGGAAGGGAGGTCTACGCCCTCTCTTTCCAGTACGGCCAGCGCCACCTGATCGAGTTGGAGGCTGCGGCCCAGGTGGCCCGCGCCGGGGGAGCCGCTGATTGGCGTACGGTCACCTTGGACCTGGCCGCCCTGGGGGGCTCATCGCTGACCGACGATTTACCCGTGCCCAAAGACCGCGCCCAAGAGGACATCGGTGAGGGCGTGCCCTCCACCTACGTTCCGGCTCGCAACACGGTGTTTCTATCCGTGGCCCTGGGCTGGGCTGAGATTCTGGGGGCGGGCGAGATATTCCTCGGGGTCAATGCGGTCGACTACTCCGGCTATCCCGACTGTCGACCCGAGTTCTTGCGGGCTTTTGAGGAGATGGCTCAGCTGGCAACGGCGGCCGGTACGGAGAGGGGAACAAGAATCCATATCCGGGCTCCGCTCTTGAATCTCGACAAGGCCGCCATCGTGAGGCGCGCTGCCGAGTTGGATGTGGATCTGGGTCTGACCCACACCTGCTACGACCCCGTCCTGAAGGGGGACCTGCACCTGGCCTGCGGCCGCTGCGACGCCTGTAGGTTGCGTCTCAAAGGATTCAAGGAGGCGGGCGGTTCCGACCCCCTGCCCTACGCTGAGCTACCCTAGAGGTGTGACCTCTCGACCGTTATCGCGTTGGGCGTTGCGCGGGTTGTCGTTTCCCGGTTCGCAGAGGACCAGAGCGGATTCATGGACTTCCGGACCGTCGATGGGCGGGCCGTTGACGAGGCCGCGCGCGCCGTTGGGAAAGGGCACCTCCTGAGAGCTCTCCTCGACGAGGATGCCGTTCGGGGAATGATGCCCTCAAGGATCGTGTAAGGGCTCACAACCCATCTTGCTACTGCCACCGCCGACATGGATCGAAAGGGCCACGGGGAGTCGTGGCGAGGCAGTCCGGACTCCGTACCATGGTCTGCCATGGACGGTGATTTCGCAGAGACCGAGTTACGCCCCCCGGCGCCCGTTGGTGCCGACGACCCGCGGGTGGAGGCCTTTCGCCTGCTGCTGGGCATTGTGGATCGCTTGCGGGAACCGGACGGTTGTCCCTGGGATCGCGAGCAGACCCTGGAGTCCATGACGCCGCACCTGGTGGAGGAGGCCCACGAGCTGGCCGAGGCCATCGAGGCGGATCAGGACGAGAGCATCACGGGGGAGGCGGGGGATCTGTTGCTGAACGTCCTGCTCGTGGCACGCATCGCCCAGGATGACGAGCGATTCGATCTGACCCGGGTCTGCGAGGCCATCTGCGCCAAGCTCATCCGCCGCCACCCGCACGTGTTCGGGGACGCCCAGGCCGAGGATAGCGCCCAGGTGCTGGATCGCTGGGAACAGATCAAGAAGGCCGAGCGCACCGAGGCCGATGAGGACAGCAGTGCCCTGGCGGGAATCCCGCGCGGCATGCCCGCCCTCCTGCGCGCCATGCGCGTGTCGGGCAAGGCGGTCACGGCGGGTTTCCGATGGAGCGACGTGGCGGGCTCTCTCGACAAGCTTCGCGAAGAGATGGGAGAGCTGGAGGCGGCTCTGCCCCCCGAGGCCCTGGCCAGCCTGGGCTCCCCGGACCTGGATAGTGGGGATTGGAAGGCCATCGACCACGAACTGGGAGACGTGCTGATGGCGGCCGCCTTCCTGTCCTCCTACCTTGGTCGTGATCCCGAGACCCTCCTCAAGCGCGCCCTCATCCGCTTCGAGAAGCGTTTCCGCGCCATGGAATCCGACCTCGACGGCGACCTGCAGCGCGGCCTGGATGAGCTCGTCGTCGCCTGGAACCAGGTCAAGCAACGCGAAGGCTAGAACCCACCCCTCTCATTGATCCATGAATTTCCCGCTTGCACTCGCCCTCTCGATTCTCGTTCAAGGCGCCGGACAGGACGTCGAGAAACGCTACCCGGAAATGGTCTTGCCGCACGTGATCTCAGGTCAGCCGGATCACTTCGATCCCAAGCGGCCTGTCGTGAACGTCCGCATCGGTGGGCAGATCGTGGCGGGAGATATCCTCTTCCTGGATGCGGAAATGAAAGGAGAAATGGCCGAGCGCGGGTGGGCCAATCTGCGCAAGGAGTTGACGCGCATGTGTGGTCCGATGGAGCTCAAGGCGTTGCCTGGGGGCGATCTCAAGGTGCGCACCGGCAGCGTTCTCATTCGCTCCGACCTGAACTCCCCGTTCACCATGACCCTGGGTGTGATGGAGGTGCTTGCTTCCGAGAAGGTGCGTGTCCATCGCATTGACTTTGCCGTGGGCGACGCCCGGGCACCGAAGATCGATCCCGCCATAGGCCTCGTGCCCCAATCCGTACCCCAGCACGTGCTGCGTTACGCCATTCCTCTGGACGTTGACGAGGAAGCGGAGGAGGAGGGTGTGGACAACGGGGGCACAGGAGCGTCCTCCCCTCGCCTGCCCGAGTTCCGCATTCGTGTGAAATCCCCCGGCGATCGACTGGAGGTTGACAGGGCGAGTGCGAAGCCCTGGGGAGGAACGGGCCGCTTCCGCTTCGACATGTCCACGCGCCACGTGGAGTACTCGGTGGGTGGCTCCAAAGTGGTCGGCAGCGGTGCCTTCCAGAAGCTGCTGCAAGGCATGCAGTCGACCATCAAGGGCCAGCGGGCGAAGTTGGACGTGGGGCCGGGGGTGACGGCTGCCGAGGCCCTCGTCCTGTACGACTCGCTGATCCGGCTCGGTGTGAAGGACGTTCTCTTCGTGAAGCGGCCGTGATGGACGGCCCCCTGGTTCGAGCGCAGGGACTCTTCAAGTTCCACGGGCAGGGCGGCGATCCCCACGCCATCCTGCGTGACGTTTCGTTCCAGGTCGATGCGGGGGAGTTCGTCTGCATCATGGGCCCCAGCGGTTCGGGTAAGACGACACTCCTGCACCTGCTCTCTGGCCTGGACGAGCCTTCGGCCGGAACGGTCGAGTTGGGCGGCGCATCTCTCGCGGGTCTGAACACCCGCAAGCGCACCCTGCAGCGCCGCGATCAGGTGGGCTACGTGTTTCAGTTCTTCAACCTGATGCCGAACCTGTCCGTGCGCGAGAACATTCTCCTGCCGCTTGCCATTGCGGGCGGGGCGGAAGGGAACGGACACGCCGCGCTCGAAGATCTGGCCCGTCGCCTCTCCATCGAAGCGCGCCTGGACGCCTTCCCGCACCAACTCTCCGGCGGTGAGATGCAGCGCTGTTCCATCGCCCGCGCCCTGATCGGCGGCCAGCCCCTGCTCCTGTGCGACGAACCCACGGGCAACCTCTCCCAGAAAGCGGGGGCGGAGGTCATGGATCTCCTGCGCGCGTGCGTGGACGAGAAGCGGGAAGGCCAGCCGGACCGCTCGGTGCTGCTGGTGACCCACAACCCACGGGACGCTGCCCGGGCTGATCGTGTCCTGTTCCTGGTGGACGGCGGTCTGGCCCCCGGGGCCGACCTGCAGGGCCCGGGCCTGACAGTCGAGGCCGTTCACGACGCCCTCAAGGGCTTGTCCATCTAGCGCGCCCATGGGTCTGGCCATCACCGTCGCCCGGCGCAGCCTGCTGCAGCGTCCGGGGCGCACCCTCTTCTCCCTCGCAGGCATCGCCCTGGGGATCGCCACCGTCGTGGCGGTGGTGGTGCTCGACCACAACACCATCGTGGGCCTGACCGGCCCCCTGCGCGCGGCCGGTTCCCCGGACATCGAGCTGCGCGCCGTGGATGGGGTGACGGAGCTGGATGAGATCGAGGGCGTCAGTCTGGCGACCCGTTACTTCCAGGCCGACGCCAGCGTCTCCAGCAAGCCGCCCGGTGCCGAGGGTCGTGAGTCCAGTAAGCGCGCGGGTCTCGTTGCCATGGACTCCGCGTTGGCTCCCCAGCTGGGCGTCTACCGTCTGGCCGATGGCGAGGATCTCCCGGTGCACGCCGAGACGGGCGAGCGCGGGGTCCTGATCGGTACCAAGCTGGCGGAGAGGTTGGAGGTGGGGCTGGGCGACCCCCTGTGGATCTCCCGTCCCCGTCGCCCGGGCAAGAAAGTCTGCGAGGACGGCGTGCTCGTCGAGACCGAGGTACCCGAGGCCGAGCCCCTGGAGCTGGAGTTCAGGGTAAGCGGAGTGCTCACCCGTGAGCAGCTGGGCCGGCGATCGGCGGGCATGGTCGTGGTGATGGACTTCGACCTGGGCGAGCAGCTGTACAGGGGTGTGCACATCGACCGGCGTTGGTGGGCGCGCCGCGATGCCGGCGTGGACGTGGAGCGTTTGAAGTCGACTCTCGCGCGTACCCACTCCTATGAACTGAACAAGGCCGCCGTGTTGGGGCAGGCCGCCGACGAGCGGGCCTTCCGCACGGGTGTGAACATGGCCGGGCTGATGGCTCTCCTGCTCGGCCTGTACGTCATCTTCCACACCCTCTCCATGTCGCTCACCGAGCGCATGCGCGAGGTGGGCACCCTGCACGCGTTGGGCACGACCCGCGCCCAGGTGGGACGGATCTTCCTGTTGGAGGCCGTGTTGCTCGCCGGAAGCGGGGCGGCGTTGGGAGTGGCCGGGGGCCTGGGTCTGGCTCGCGGCCTGCTCACCCGCGGGATCACCACCCTCGGGACCGGCAAGCACGTGGACATTTTCCTCGTGCCCTGGGAAGTGGTCCTGCCCCTGGGTGCCCTGGGGTTCCTGATTGCGCTGGTGGGTTCGGTCTACCCGCTGGTGGCCCTGGGTGGCACGAGCAGCGTGGGGGCCCTGCGCGGGGATGCGGCCCTGCGAGACACCCGTCCGGGTCTGCGCTTCCATCTGCTGTACGCCCTGCTCCTGGGCCTGATCCTGCCGGGGGCGTACTTCGTCGTGGTGCCGATCGTGGGGGAGGCCACCACCGAACTCGTGATCGTATTGCTCTCGGCGGTGGGGGTGCTGGGCCTCCTGGGGATGTTGGCCATGGTGCTGCCCACCGTTCTGTCGACGGTTGCCGCGGTGCTCATCCGGCCTTTCTTGGCCCTCCTTCCTTTTGCTGCCCACATGGCCGTGCGCAGCATCCGTGCATCGCCGGCTCGCATCGGTGTCAGCGCCGCCTCCCTCGCTCTGGTCACCGCCGGCCTCGTGGGTTTGAAAGGCATGACCCGCAGCCTTGAGGGAGAGATAGAGGTCTGGGCCGCGGAGGCCGTGCAGGACAAGATCTGGGTGCGCGACATGCCGCCCACGAAGTTTGCCGCGCTCAGCGAACACCTGCACTCCTACCCGGGCGTGCTCGGCCTTGAGAAGGGCAACGTGCGCGTGCATGCGCCCTTCCTGATCATGGGGGTGGAGGTCAGCGAATTGGCGGGGTATGGCCCCTGCGCCGAGGACGCCAGCCTCATGCGTTCGTTGAGTCAACGGCAGGGGATGATCCTCTCCCGTCGACTCGCGAAAGACCTCGACTACAAGGTGGGTGATCCGATTCATCTGGCGCGCGCCAACGGCGTGGTGGAGACCTTTCACGTGAGCGCCATAAGCGACGCCTACGGCCACTACCCCTACCCCGACGAGCGTATGTACGGGCTCATCGCCGACGATCACATGGAGGCCTACTACTGCGTGGATGCGGAGACGGTGACAGAGGTGGCCGTGCGTTTGGCGCCGGATGCGGATCAAGGCATCGTTGAGGCCGCCGTCTTCGATTTCCACAAGGGCCCACACGGGATCCACTTCCGAACGGGGCAGACTGTTCTGGAGGATCACCTGGCCGACATTCAGCGGGACTTCACGCTGTTCGACATCCTGATCGTGCTGACGGCCGCCCTCGCCGGGCTGGGTGTCCTCAACGGACAGCTGCTCTCGGCCCTGGAGCGCGCCAAGGAGGTCGGGGTCCTCTCGGCCCTGGGCGTGACCCGCGGTCAGGTGGCGGGCATGGTCCTGCTCGAGTCGGCGGCCGTCGGGCTTGTGGGTGGGGGCCTCGGGATGCTCCTGGGAGTCCTCGGCGTGCCCTTCGTGGTGGGCAGCCTGGAGAAGATCGCGGGCCTCAGCCTGCCCATGACCGGGGCCGGACCCTGGGCCTGGATCGGCTTTCTGGGGGCCGTGTCCGTGGCCCTCCTGGCCAGCCTCTACCCCATCTGGCGCATGAATCGCACCGACGCCGTGCGCTCGGTACGGACGGGCTAGGGGGGCTTCGTTTGGGGCCTGATCCCCTCGGTCGGGGTGGACTTGTCCCGGTGGGCGGCTATACTCCGCCCGACAACGCGGGGATGTAGCTCAATTGGTTAGAGTGCCGGCCTGTCACGCCGGAGGTTGCGGGTTCAAGTCCCGTCATCCTCGCCATCCCATCCGCTCTCTTCGGCAAGAGGGCCTCGCAGCAGACCGCCAAGAGGTCTACCCGGGGCTCGCCCCTCTCGTCCGACCACGTAACTCTCGCACCCCGGCTTCCGGACTACATGGCGCTTCCCGATCTCCCGCCCCCGGTCCTCATCGAGGACGAAGCGGGGATGGACCGCCTGCTCAGTGACCTGGAGGGGGAGACCGAAATTGCCGTGGATACGGAGGCGGACTCCTTCTTCGTCCACCGAGAGAAGGTCTGCCTCGTGCAGATCACCCTTGGAGAGACCGACTATCTGGTGGACCCCCTGTCCCCAGGCGTGGATCTGAAGCGCCTCGGCCCCCTGTTCGCGGATCCCGAGCGCACTAAGATCTTCCACGATTCCGAGTACGACGTCCTGATCCTCCAGCGCGAGTATGCCCTGACTTTCAAGGGCCTGTTCGACACACGCGTGGCGGCCGCGACCCTGGGCAGCACGGCCCCCGGCCTGGCCAGCGTCATGCTGGAGCACTTCGACGTGGAGCTGGACAAGTCCCAGCAGCGCTCCAACTGGGGGCGACGGCCACTCTCCCCGGAGCAGGTGGCCTACGCGCGCTTCGACACGCGCTTCCTGATCCCCTTGATGCACCGCCAGCGCGAGGCCCTGCAGGCCGCAGGGCGCTTGATGATCCTGGAGAGCGAATGTCGCCGCCTGGAAGCCATGCAGGTCGCTCCCATCGTCTTCAACCCCGATGAATGGGTACGGATCAAGGGATCTCGCGGGCTCAAGCCCAGGGAGCGGGCCGTGATGCGGGAGCTCTTCATCCTGCGCGACGAGTTGGCCGCCAAGGCGGACGAGCCGCTGTTCCGCGTCATGAACAACGCTGCGCTCTTGGCTCTGGCTCAGTGCCTTCCAACCACCTCCAGACAACTGACCAGCATCCAGGGCTTCTCGCCGCGCATGGAGCGCCGCATGGGCAAGCAGGTGCTCGACGCCATTGAGCTCGGGCTCTCGGCTGAGCCCATTCAGCACGCTCCCCGCATGCCCAAGAAGGACGGGACCGGGGACCTGTCCGAGCTGGAACTGGAGCTCTACGACCGTTTGCGGCGCCTGCGCAAGAAGGAAGCCGACCGGCTCGGCGTCGAATCTAGCTATCTCCTGCATCGGCTTCTCCTGAGCCGCCTGGCCGTGGAGCGTCCTGCCGATGAAGCCACTCTCGGTGCCGTCGAGGGCTTCTGGGACTGGCAGGCCGAGATGTTCGGGACGCGGATCCTCGAGGTGATCGCACGGTTCGAGCGGGACGTGCAGGAAGGCAATCTGCCGAAGCGCAAGAACTGGCGCCGCTGATTGCGCCCGGGCCGGAATCCTCCAGGCCTTCCAAGCTGCAGCGGACAAGGCCGCTGGGCCGTGATGGTGGAGAGGACGGGGCTTGAACCCGCGACCTTCGCATTGCGAACGCGATGCTCTACCAATTGAGCTACCTCCCCGACCGGGCGCGGATTGTAGGGCGGGTTCCGATGCAGGGGAAGACCCCGAGCCGTCGCCCCCTGGCGATCCCAGAGGGCCCTCGCGCGTGTTAGGATGTCGCCCGATTCGCGGCTCAAGGGGCGGTTTATGTCCCCGTGCGCCCCCCGGCGAACCCCCTTCCACTGACCCCCAGTTCCCCCAAACATGCCCAGCTCCCTTCAGGATTCCTTCTCTGCCCGCGGCACTCTGACCGTCGGAGACAAAGTCCACTCCATCGTCCGCCTCTCCTCATTGGCCGAGCGCGGATTTGACGTGGCACGCCTCCCGTTCGCGTTGCGCATCCTGCTGGAGAACCTGCTGCGTAACGAGGATGGCTCCAGCGTCACCGCGGCCGACATCGAGGCCCTGGCCAGCTGGGATCCGATGGCGAAGCCCTCCACCGAGATCGCCTTTCGACCTGGCCGCGTGCTGATGCAGGACTTCACCGGCGTGCCGGCAGTGGTCGACCTTGCCGCGATGCGCGACGGTCTGGTGGCGCTTGGCGGCGACGCGGATAAGATCAACCCGCTGAACCCCGTCGACCTCGTGATCGACCACTCCGTCATGATCGACGAATTTGGCAACCCGCGGGCGTTCCAGATGAACGTCGACCGCGAATATGAGCGCAACATTGAGCGCTACACCTTCCTCAAGTGGGGCCAAAAGGCGTTTAACAACTTCCGCGTTGTGCCCCCCGGCACCGGCATCTGCCACCAGGTGAACCTTGAGTATCTCAGCCAGACCGTTTGGACCGACAAAGACCAAAACGGCGAGGAAGTCGCCTACCCCGACACGCTCGTCGGCACCGACAGCCACACCACCATGGTCAACGGCGCTGCCGTTCTGGGCTGGGGCGTTGGCGGGATCGAAGCCGAAGCCGCGATGCTGGGCCAGCCGATCTCCATGCTGATCCCCGAAGTCATCGGCTTTGAGCTGACAGGCCGCATGATGGAAGGCACCACCGGCACCGACCTCGTGCTGAAAGTCGTGGAAATGCTGCGCGAAAAAGGCGTGGTCAGCAAATTCGTCG
>DUDB01000082.1:827-2053 GCA_012959525.1 Planctomycetota bacterium | reverse complement strand
TCTTCCCGATCGACGATGAGACCCTGCGTTACCTGACCAACACAGGCCGCGACAAGGATCGTGTGGCGCTGGTCAAAGCCTATGCCCAAGAGAACGGCATGTGGCGCGATGCGAACTATGCGCCGGTCTACACCGACACGCTGTCGCTCGACATGGGCACCATCGTGCCTGCAATCTCGGGCCCGAAACGCCCGCAGGATTACATCGCCCTCGACAGCGCGCACACCGCATTCGCCGAATACGTCAAAGGCATCCGCGAAGGCAAAGACACCTCCGCGAACTCGGAAATCCGTTGGGAAGGCGAAGGCGGCCAGCCCGAACCGCAGGACATCCCCGGTGACGAAGGTCATCACAACCGCGGTTTTGTCGCCACCGAAGATGGCAACTACCAGCTGCATGACGGCTCCATCGTGATCGCCTCGATCACGTCCTGCACCAACACCTCGAACCCCTACGTCATGATCGGCGCGGGCCTCGTGGCACGCAAAGCGCGTGAATTGGGCCTGACCCGCAAGCCTTGGGTCAAGACATCGCTGGCGCCGGGCTCGCAGGTCGTGTCGCATTACCTTGAGGCCGCTGGCCTGCAAGAAGACCTCGATGCGATCGGCTTCAACCTCGTGGGCTATGGCTGCACCACCTGCATCGGCAACTCCGGCCCGCTGGAAGCGCCGATCAGCAAGGCGATCAACGATTATGACCTGATCGGCACCTCGGTCCTCTCAGGCAACCGTAACTTCGAAGGCCGCATCAGTCCTGACGTGCGTGCCAACTACCTCGCCTCCCCGCCCCTCGTGGTGGCCTATGCGCTGGTGGGTGACATGAACCACGACCTGACAAACAGCCCGCTGGGTCAGGACAAGAACGGCAACGACGTTTACCTTAAAGACATCTGGCCCTCGACGCAGGAAGTTGCGGAGCTGGTCGAACAGACCGTGACGCGCGAAGCCTTCCAAGAGAAATACGCCGATGTCTTCAAAGGCGACGAGAAGTGGCAGTCGGTCGAAACCACGGACAGCAAGACCTACGACTGGCCGCCAACCTCGACCTACGTCCAGAACCCGCCCTACTTCCAAGGCATGTCGCCAGAGCCGGGCGTGATCTCCAACATCGACGGCGCGAAAGTGCTGGCGGTGCTGGGTGACATGATCACCACCGACCACATCTCGCCCGCCGGTTCCTTTAAGGAAACCACCCCTGCGGGTCAGTACCTGACAGAGCGTCAGGTG
>DUDB01000082.1:0-779 GCA_012959525.1 Planctomycetota bacterium | reverse complement strand
GGGAGTTCAACTCCTACGGTTCGCGTCGTGGTAACCACGAAGTCATGATGCGCGGCACCTTCGCCAACATCCGCATCAAGAACGAGATGCTGGACGGCGTTGAGGGCGGTTATACCAAAGGCCCCGATGGCGCGCAGACCTCGATCTTTGATGCCGCCATGGCGCATCAGGAAAACGGCACCCCGCTGGTGATCTTCGGTGGCGAACAGTACGGCGCGGGCTCCTCGCGTGACTGGGCCGCCAAGGGCACAGCCCTGCTGGGTGTGAAGGCCGTGATCGCCGAGAGCTTCGAGCGTATCCACCGCTCCAACCTCGTCGGCATGGGCGTCATCCCGTTTGAGTTCACCGGCGGCGACACCCGCAAATCGCTGGGCCTGACCGGCGAGGAAACCGTGTCGATCAGCGGGTTGGACACGATCAAGCCGCTGCAGGAAGTGCCCTGCACGATCACAATGGCCGATGGCAGCACCAAAGAGATCACGCTGAAGTGCCGCATCGATACCGCGATTGAGATCGAATACATCGAACACGGTGGCGTGCTGCACTACGTGCTGCGCAACTTGGCGAAATCGGCCTAAGCGCCGATCGCCCTCGCGAACTGATCCAAGGAGCGGCCCCCCAGCGGGCCGCTCCTTTTCTTTTTGCCCCAAGCCCCTGCGCGGGAACCTGCCTGCCGATCACGGGTTGCCCCTGTAAGACGATCGCGTTCGGGGAAGGCAAAGCAATGATAGCAGGTTACGCGCTTGGCGCTTTCGGCGCGGTGATCCTCGCTATCGTGC
>DUDB01000081.1:731-1859 GCA_012959525.1 Planctomycetota bacterium | reverse complement strand
ATGATAGGACAGAGCCATCCCTGGGTGAACAGTTACTGCACCTTCCCCATGGCCCGATTGCCGTCTACGGTGGCTCCCGGGTGACCATGCCCTACGCGATGTCGGTGATGGGTGAGTCCCTGCTGCGACAGGTATTTGATGAGAAGCGAGTGACGCTGGGAGAGTTGATCTTGCACGCCAAGCGGGACATGATCTTGCAGGAACCTGGCAAACGGACAGCACAGCGGCGCCTGATTGACGTGATGGCAGGGACCCTCTCTCCGAGCACCCATACGCTCGAGGATGAACTCGAGGAACACCTCTCGCTGTTCAACCTGCTGGGAGACCCACTGTTACGGATCCCCTATCCAAAACCGATGCCGATCCAATGCCCTTCCTCGGCGGATGCCGGGGACTCGATCACGGTGACCATCGCACCACCGTTTGCCGGCACCCTCCGAGTCGAGTTGACCTGCAGCCGTAACCAGTTGACTTTCCAGGCCCCGCAGCGGGCCAGCTACCAGGACAATGACCCCTGGCTGTCAGATCTTGACACGGTCTACCAGCGTGCGAATGATCCGGTCTGGTGGAGCCAGCAGTTCCGTGCACGGCGGCAGCATTCGCATCCCGATCCCAGCCCAGGCACGTGGATCATGTTTCGTGCGTGTAATTGTGGAAGGTCGGAGCAACTGGGCATCTGCTGCCTCGCCAGTTTACGTCCGGTCCAGGCAGGGCAACTAGGTCGTTCAGCCTGCCGTTTCTGAAGACCGACGGCCAGCCTGTGCCATCAGCAACAGCGATCCCAGCAACAACACGGCTCCGATAAAGAAAAGTAACAGCCCGGTGCCTGGCCGGTCATCATGCAGGAACAGGCCTGCCACGAAGAGACCACTGGGAATGGCAACATTGGCAGCGATCAGTCCCATCGAGGACCTCAGGCAGACCAGGCCCGACTGGAAACGATGCACGCTGGCAGCAAACGCGATGTTCACAATCCCCAGGACGACCCCTCCGGCATGTGACGTCATCCACAGCAGGCGGCGGAGCTGAACGTCCTCAGCCACATAGAACGACTGCTTGAACCCGTGAAAGGAGTCGAGCACCAGTCCCATGAGTCCGAAGATGGCCAGCAACCACCAGCCCCAGCGC
>DUDB01000081.1:0-532 GCA_012959525.1 Planctomycetota bacterium | reverse complement strand
CCTGGTCGCGGACCGCGCGCCGCTCGGCAGGCTGGGCCACGTAGTCATACCCGTTATCACTGGTAGACCCAATCTTTTTCAGCGCCGCGCCGGCAATCCACCGTACTGCAGAGTAAGGATCATCCAGCGTGTATGCGAGCGGGGGTACCATCCACTCGTCACCCGATACCTGGCGGGCAACATCCCAGCCATACGTCCATGCGGTGATCGCCCGCAGGGCAGCATCACCATGGGTCAGCCAGAGGATCGAGGCAGCGGTCTTGTGGTGTTCCTCGCTCAGCGGTTCACTCTGGATCTGGTATCGCTTCTCGAGGTGCTCTGCTGTCCAGGCCAGCGTCTGGTCAAGGTGACACTGGTTACAGGCATTGGGCTTCTGGTACGTGCTGCTGACATCCACGCTGGGAACGGTAACCCGGTGACCTCGAATCCCCTTGAGCAGGGCATAGGAGGTAAAGGGCATGTGGCAGTTGTAACAGCGACTTCCGGATGAATCGGCCGCATGATGAGTATGCTTCTGGAGCTCATCGGGCTG
>DUDB01000080.1:188775-198193 GCA_012959525.1 Planctomycetota bacterium | reverse complement strand
ACCCGATTGACTCTGCCCGCCGTTCTGCCCGTCAGAATCCAGGTGAACGTTGCTGAACCCCGTCTCCGCGAGGCCTTCCGGCCGTGGACCGCGACAGCTGGAGACAAGGACCAGTAGGCCGAGCCCCAGGACGGAACCCGACTTGCCGAAGCCAGGAATCACTTGGAATCCCCTTCCACGATTTCGACCGCCGCCCCATCACGCAGGCCAGAGAGTCCGGCAGAAATAACAGTCTCGGAACCACTCAAGCCCTCCTGAATCTCCGTGACGATCCCATCGTCCAGCCCAAGGGTGACGACCACTTGCTTGGCTATCCCCCCTTGCGCGACCCAGACGTAGGTCTGCGGTTCGCCGTCAGGGCCCGAGCGGGTGTGCACGGCACCTCCTGACAACACGATGGCGCCGGGAATGGAACGCACCTGTATCGCGGCAGTGCAGAACATTCCGGGACGCAGGCTCTGTGCTGAATTATCCAGGTCCACTTCGGCCCGCACGGTGCGGGTGGACCGATCGAGGGCGCCAGAAATGCGCGACAGCGAGGCCTCAAGCGGCGCAACGCCTGCCGCACGGAAGCTCAACTGCACACTCTGCCCCATGGCGAGGCGCACGGAATCCCCTTCGGGCACAGGCAAGACCACGCGCAACGTGCGAGTGTCCATCAGCGTCAGAACCGTGGACTGGTTTGCGGAAACGTGGGCCCCGGGGTGCAGATGGCGCGTTGTGACCACGGCCTCCTCGAAGGGACACACCAACTGGCAGAAGCCCACGCGCGTACGCGCCTCAGCCGCCGCCGCACGGGCCGCCTCAACCAGAGCCGCCGCCGCTTCCACCCCGACCTGGGCGCTGGTCACCGAAGCGCCGGCAGCCGCAGCACGAGCCTCAGCCGCACCGATGCGGGCCTTGGCGATGTCGACTTCGGAGTCGGCCGTGCGCCGGGCAGCCTGGGCCGAAGCCAGCGCGCCCTCGGAGGCCTCCAGTTGTTCTGCGGTGGCCGCGCCCTGCTCCACCAGCCGGCGTGTGCGCTGGGTTTCTTTCTCCTGTACCTCCTCCAGTACGGCTGCCATCTGTGCCTGGTGATGACGGCTGGTGAGGATGGCCTGGGCCACACGCACGTCGGCTGCTCCCTCATCACGGGAGGCCTTGGCATCGGCAAGACCAGCCTGGGCCTGGCTCACTCCGGCTTCCGCGGCACGAGACTGTGCTTCGGCACGCGTCAAGGCAGCGTCCAGATCGGGGGCACTGACCTGCGCCACGAGATCTCCGCGCCGCACACGGTCTCCCACGTCTACGGATACCGATCCAAGGTAACCCGTAACTCGCGGCACCACGTCCGCGCTGGCGATGGGCTCCAAGGTGCCCACAAGGTTCACGCTCTCGACAAGATCAGCGCGTTCGGGACGAATGACGGAGACGCGTTGGGCGCCTTGGCACATGGCGGTCGGCGCCAAGGCGACGGCCAAGAAGAGCAATGCCAGTTGATGAAGAACTATCGAGCGAAGGTGGATTTGCAACATGGGACCGCTGGCGTCAGGCGCCGAGTTCGAGATCTATTTCCGGGTGGGCGCGCACGTTGCGGCCGAGGATGCTGTAGAGGGCGGGAACAACGAATAGGGTCAGGAGGGCCCCGCCGAGAACGGCGCCGATGATGGCGCGTGCCAAGGGAACGTTGCCTTCACCGCCCTGACCCAGGCCGATGGCCATGGGTAGAAGGGCCAGAACCGTGGTGGACGAAGCCATCAGCAGGGGGCGCAGGCGCACCCGCGCGGCCTCAAGGATGGCCTCCTCCAAGGGCATGCCTTCGCGCTGGCGGGAAGCGGCGAAGTCCACGAGCAGAATCGCGTACTCCACCACCAGACCAACCATCAGGATCAGACCCATGAAAGAGGGGATGGAGAGGTGCGTGCCGGTGACCCAGAGCAATCCGACAACCCCCACCAGGCCCATGGGTACGGCCAGGTAGATCACAATGGGCAATACGAAGGAGCGCAGCTGGGCGACCAGGACGAGGAAAACCAGAATGGCCGCCACGATCAGACCCGTGCCGAACTGGCCGAAGGACTCGGTCATGGCAGCCACCTCGCCTTCCAGGGACCAGGTGTAGCCAGACCCGTGCTTCTTCATCAGCGCGGCGAGACGCGGAGAATTCTCCAGGCGCTCGGCGATGTCCGCGTTGACCGATCCCAGGTCACGGCCCTCCACGTTGGCGAAGACATCCACGGTGCGCGTAATGTTGATGTGACGTATGACCGCCGGGGAGGTGGTACGGCGCAGGGTAGCCACACTCCTCAGAAGTACGGGTGCCGCGGACTTAGCGCCCACGATGGGCACGTTCAGCAAGGTGTTGAAGTCCTTGATGTCCTCTTCCGCGTACTGGGCACCAATCAAATAGTGGTTGCCGTTGGGCGCGATCCAGAAAGCAGGGGAAAAATTGACCGATGAGTTGATGGCGGTGGTCACGTTCTTGACCACGTCTTCCTGGGTCAGGCCCAGGTAGGCCGCTTTGGTTCGGTCGATCTCGATTTCGATGGACGGGTAGTCCAGGGGCTGAGCCACGCGAACGTCCCGCGCTCCCTCTACCAAACGGATCTCATCGACAATAGCGTTGGCGATCTCGTGGGATGCTTCGAGCTTGGAACCCTGCACCTGCACGTCGATGGGCGCGGGAAGACCCATGTTGAGGGCCGCGGTCAGCATGCCTCCCGTGTCAAAACTGAACTCGAGCCCCGGGAAGCGGCGATTGAGCTCGGGCCTCAGTTCCGACACCCACTCCTGGGCCGTGCGATCGCGTGTGGGCTTGAGTTGCGCCAGGACGAAGGCGTCCATGGGCCCGTTGTTGGGTGTGTAGGCGGCGGGCCAGTCGTAGAGCACGCCGATGTTGGTGATCAGAAGCGCCAGTGAGGAGTCGGGTGCGAGGTCATTGGGATCCGCCACACCCATCAGGTCCTCCATGGCAGCCTCGACCTCGGCCATGAGCTCTTCGGTGCGCTCCAGTCGCGTGCCCATGGGCGCACGCACAAGGACGGTGAACTGGCCCGAGTCCACACGCGGGAACAGTTCCGTACCAAGTTGACCCATCCCGATCACTCCACCGGCGCCCAGTACCAGCGCTCCGATGACAACGGCCCAACGCGCCTTGAGAACGGATCGCACAAGGGACTGGTAGAGCTCGTTGGCGCGCCGGGTCATGGCCCCCTCCTTGCTCTCGCCCTCGGGCATGATCTTCGCGGCCAGGGCCGGGATGACCGTCATGGCCACTATGTATGAGGTGATACTGGCGAAGGTCACGGCGAGGGCCAGGGGCGTGAACAAGTAGCGCGCCATGCCCGACAGAAACACGACCGGGAAGAAAACGACTACGAAGGTCAGAGTCGAGATGAACACGGGCACAGCCACCTCGCGCGCACCGTCGTAGGCGGCCAGGGTTCGGCTCTTGCCCATGCGTTGATGGCGGGCGATGTTCTCGGTCACGACGATGGCCTGGTCCACCAGGATTCCCACGGCCAGACTCAAGCCGCCCAGGGTCATGGCGTTCAAGGTGTTGTCCGTGAAGAACAAGCCGATGAAGGCGCCCAGCATGGCCAGGGGCAGGGCCACGAGCACCAGGATCGTGTGCCGCACGCTACCCAGGAAGAGCAGCACCACCAGCGCCACCATGGCCGCGCCGATGTAGCCCGCCATGGTCAGAGAATCGATCGTGCCGCGCACGATTGCGGACTGGTCCATGACCACGTCCATACGCAGGTCGGCGGCCTTGGGATCAAAGCCCCGGATACGCTCCAGGATGCGCGAGCTCTTGGCCTTGACCTCGTCCACGATGGCCAGGGTATTGGCGCCGGGCTGACGGTAGATCGGAATGTAGACCTGGCGTCGGCCATTGATGCGCACGATGTTGGACTGGATCTGGTGCGTGTCCATGGCCTTTCCCACATCGCGCAGGAAGACGGGACGCTCGCCGTCCACGACGATGGGTGTCTCGTCGAGTTCGGGCACGTGCTCCACCATGGCGTTGGTGATCACCAGGTAGTCACGATCTCCCATCTTGACCGAACCCGTGGGCACGAAGGGGTTGGCGGACTGGATGGCCTCGGTCACCTGCAGGGGCGAGAGTCCACGCGCTTCCAACTCGTCCCTGTCCACGTGGGCCAGAATGCGCCTCAGCACTCCTCCGTAGACGGCCGGGGCCACCACGCCCCGGATGGCCTGCAAGCGGTTGCGCATCTCGTAGTAGGCGACGTCGTAGAGTTCCTTCTCGCTCATCGTCTCCGATGAGACAGCCAGCAGACACAGAGGCACCGAGGCGGTCGGGTCAAAGGGCATGACCATCGGCGGCAGAGTGCCGGGCGGCAGATAGAACATGTCGCTCATGGCCAGGGAGGTGACCTGCGACATGGCGTCCGCGTGGCTGATGTCCTCGCGGAAGAAGTCCTTGACGATGCACACACCCAGCATGGCCTTGGCCTCCTGGTGCGCGATCCCCACGGACTGGCCGGTCCAGCGTTGCAGCCGCGACATGATGTCGCGCTCCACGACCTCGGGCGGCATGCCCGGATAGAGGGTCACGATCTGGACGGCCGGGGTCCTGAAGGTCGGCAGCAGGTCGGCCGGCAAACGGCTCAGGGAGAAGGTGCCGAGAACGACCAGGGTCAGGGCGAGCACCGCCACGAGATGTGGATTCTTGAGAGCGGCGCGAATCATGAACTGCGGGGCGGGGAGGAGGAGGGGGGCGCGGGGGGAGCGTGAGGCTACCCGCGCCTGGGTAGAGCGCAATCAAAAGTACGCAATACCCCGAACGTTGCCTCCTGCTCGTCCCTCTCTAGGCGTCCCTGTGCTGCAGCCACCATGCGCGCACGAAGGCCAGTCCCACACCCCATATCACGCTATTGAAGAGGAAAAAAGTCCATTCAAGACTGTCCGGGCTCTTGGGTCCAAGCTCAAGTCCGACCCAGACAAGCATCATGGGCGCAGCGAGGATCTGTACGAGCACGTCAGCAATCCTGCCCGCAAGAGACCGTGTCCAATTCGGGTCGTCCATGGCCTCGGAAAAGCCCTCAAGGGCAAAGAACAAAACGACCATCGTGACGATCAGGTGCAGGGCGGAAAAACCCAGCACTTGACGTGGTGAGATCTTGGGCATTGGAGCCAGCCTCATGTGGTGTTCGCAGAGTGCATGTCTGCTGTGCAATCAGGGTGCATTGTCGCGCCGCTCGCGCCAGTCTTCGATCGTGATGGCCCAGCGTTCATGGTCGGCCCACTCACCTGCGATCTGCAGGTAGCGTTTGCTGAAGCCCTCCTGTAAGAACCCACCGCCTCTGGCAAGCGCCAAGGATGGCTCGTTGTGGGGTTGGATGTTGGCCTCTACCCGGTGCAGGCCAATTCCTTCGAAGGCGTGCTGCAGGGCCAGCTCGATGCCCTCGCGCCCGTAGCCCTGACATGCAAAGGGTGCCCCCATCCAGTAGGAGAGGTAGGCGGAGTCGAAGGCGCCTCGGACGATCTCGTTGAAACAGAAACGCCCCACAATGGCACCGTCTTCCAATCGGCACAGCATCATGCGCTCCACCTGCGGATTGGCGGCTCCGAAGATCATGAGTTGGAAGCCCTCGGGGCTGTCGACCGCTGGAACGCCTTGCGGTGGGATGGGCTCCCAAGGACGGTGAAATTCCCGACTGGCTCGGACCAGGGCCAGATACTCCTCCTGATCTTCAAGGCACGGGTGCCGCAAGAGAACGTGTTTACCGCTCACAAGGGCATCGGCTCTGGACTCTCCCATGTATCGAGTCTTCCAAAAGGCACGTGGCAACGCACGGGTAAACTACGCAGTTGACGGCGCATCTCTACCCAGGTTGTCGTTGTCGTCGAAGTGGACCTCGGTACATGACGGACCATGCTCCCCCCGATTGAGACCCTTCACAGTCTATCCCTGGCGTGAGTGGGACAGAACGGATTGCGTCTCGGCTATACTCACGACCCATCGCACTTCAGCCTCCCCGAATCACGCTCCCCTCAAGAACTCAGTCATGCACGCTGGTATCAAACGAGTCCTCTTCGCCGCTATCGCCCTGTCTTCCTGTTGCGCCCTGCCCGCCGTGCATCCCGAGGAGGCTGTGCGCACAGGCCTCAATGACCGGTTCCTTGATGAGGACCTGGTCGTGGATGATTGGGTCGCACGCTTTGAGGTCGAATCGCGTGAGGTGGCATTACAACGTGACGCAATTGTCGCGGCCCTCGAACTAAGCGGTGGAGAGCACGTTGCAGACGTGGGCGCAGGCACGGGCTTGTTTCTGGAGCCCTTCTCCAAGGCAGTGGGCGAAGGTGGCAGACTCTATCCCGTGGAGATCAGCCCGCGCTTCGTCGACCACCTGCGCCAGCGCGTGCAGAACGAGTCCCTCGACAACGTGCGGGTCACGCACTGCAGTGAGACGGACTCAGGGCTACAGGCTGAAACAGTGGACGCTGTCTTCATCTGCGACACCTACCACCACTTCACCTACCCCATGACCACTCTCGCCAGCCTGCACCGTGCCATACGACCGGGCGGCCGCCTGTACCTCCTGGACTTCGAGCGCATTCCCGGCGTCTCGAGCGACTGGCTTCTGGGTCACGTGCGAGCCGACAAGGCCACGTTCCGAGCCGAGGTCGAAGCGGCGGGCTTCACCTTTGAGGAAGAGCTCAGCGTGGGCCTGAAAGAGAACTACATGCTGCGCTTCAGGCGCTGAGCGGTCCTTTGGGGCGCCCCTTCCCCGACAAGACTCGCCAGGATCCCAGCCAGAGCGCTTGGCGACTGCTGGCCCGGCCCGACCGGAAAGCCCAACTTCATGGGCACGCCGGGGTGGAAGTGCCCTTGTGGGTGTCAGGATGCTATTCAGAGGGGAGTTGCCCGGAAACTTGGGTGGGTTTGTCGGGTGAGGTCAACGCTTCGCGTTGGAGGGGGTGTTCCGACTTCTAAGACCCCTGACTTGAAGGCCCTTTTCCATGCGACGCACCTGTCTCACCTCGCTTGCGCTCACCTCTCTATGTCTTCTCAGCGCCTGCGGTGGTGGCGGCGGCCACGGAGACGGAGATGGCGGCAAGGCCTCAGCACCCTCCGCCGACATTCAATTCCCCCCCCAGGTCAGCCTGACAGACGCTACGACCATTGCCGTTCGCGGGACCGTAGAGAGCCCAGGCAGAGTCGCCCATCTGATGGTTAGGGGCGTGCCTGCCGCCACCACGGATGGTTGGCAAACCTGGTCCGCCACTGTCCCATTGGTCCTCGGTTCCAACAAGCTCAATGTCTCGATGCTTGACACTGATGGCAACCCCATCGGCGCCGATGAGTCCGTGAGCGTCAAGCGGCAAGATGTGGTCCTGGGTAATTGTACAGGCTTGGCCATGGACGCTGCCTTCAGCGGGCGAGCCTTTTGGCTGGACGCCGCTCGCGGGCGCGTAATTCACATCGACCTCCCCAGTGGCGCACGCATGGCTAGGAAGATCGAAGCTGAGCTCCACCCCGATACTCAGCCCATGATGAACCCTGGAGAACCCGTCTACGACGAACTCAATCGCGTCTTGTGCATACCTGACGGGGAGTGGGTCCATTTCATCGACCCGTGGACGTGCAATTGGGTGCCCATTGATTTTCGTCGCCTGGACCAGACGATCCTGGACCTCGACTACTTGCCTGCAAACGACATGCTCGTCACATTGGAGTCCAGGTTCGACCTCAATGGCGACGAACTACTTGAGATCGTCGAACTCCATGTAGATACGGGTCTCTACGAAGTGCTCCACTCTTGGAACCGCACCCTGGGCGAGGGCATTCCGGCCACTCGTATCAGCTTGAGTCAAGACGGCTTCAATGCCTATGTCGCATCAACTAATGCTGTGTTGATGGCGAATTTCTGGCAGGGAGCGGATTACGACATGGACATCAGTCCGTTGTCGAGCATCAGGGACATCTCGCGCTCCTTTGATGATGGGTGGGTTTCAGTTCTCGATGGAGAAACAGGAATCCATACGTTCTGGAAAAGTGGCGTACAGGAAACACTCACAGCACTTCACCCTCTGGATGAACTGTCTTCTCCCTTCACCCTCAGCCCCGGGGACGGCCAGGACGAGTACTTCGTGACCGATAGCGTGGAGGATGCCGTCTACCGCGTGGATACGGACATGGGCACCGTCAGCCTGACCGCCGGCTCCGCCATGGGATCGGGACCCTCCCCGACGAATTTGTACGATGAGACCGAGTTTCAGTGCAAGCGTTTGGCCGTCGATCCGTTGAACGACTGTGTCTACTCCATCGCTTCGGACGGAAGCCGGACGGAGTTCGCCAGAGGTGGGCTGCTCGTTTGGCCTGTAAGTCTGCTGGCCACCGATGACCTCCTCTACGTAGGCTGCACCAACGGACTGGTGGTCACTATCGACCAGGATGGGAATCAGGAGATCGTGTTCGATGCTGTCAAAGACCTGCCGCAGCTGAGGGACCTGGCATTCGCCCCCGATGATGGAAAACTCATAGCCCTGGGCGACAATCGTCTGGTTGAAATCGACATCCTCACCGGCGGCGCGCGGGTTGTCTCCTACGCGGGCGACGGGATGGGCCCGGATTTCGACGCGGGGGTTCAGGTGAGAGTAGACTCTGAACTCAGGATGGCGTATGTGACCAGCGACCGGGCGGTCCACAGCGTCAGCCTGGATGATGGCTACCGCATCCTCCTCGCCAGCGACGACCCCAATAGTGGCTCAGTCGGATTCGGCGCCCCGGTCAGGTCTCCCGTGGCCCTGGAATTCGACAACGACACGAACTCTCTCCTCGTGGCAGCACACCGGGGAACAGAGCGGGGGTGTCCAGAACCCTTGAATCTCTACCGCTTGGATCTTGCAACCAAGGAGCGGACGGAAGTGAATTCGGCAGCGCTGGGCCAGGGCCCCATCCCGGGCGTGGCCTGGTCCTTGGAGCGCGAGGCCTCCACCGGGAACCTGTACATGACGGGCTTGAAAGAAGGCGCTCTCTTCGTCATCGACCCCATCAGCGGGGACCGGGTGATCGCCTCACGCTGACGATCTGGGGGACCGTTCCCCAAAGTGCGCGCCGGGTCCTCCCATCGCGGGGGGCCCGGCGCCTGGCGTTGACCGCGGAAGAGGCTCCACGGGAAAGCTCCACGACCCCCAGGAAGCCCGCCAGTTCCTTTATATCCAAGTCAAAAACTGCCCTGAGAGGCCCCGGAGGCGGGTATCGAGGGATTTCGCATGGAAGTACGGGTCGGCGTGTCGGGTGAGGTCAACGCTTCGCGTTGGAGGGGGTGTTCCGACTTCTAACACCCCTGACTTGAAGGCCCTTTTCCATGCGACACACCCATATCACCACGCTTGCACTCTCTTCCCTTTGTCTTCTCGCCGCCTGTGGCGGCGGTGGCGGCGGCGGCGGCCACGGAGGCGGGGG
>DUDB01000080.1:186354-188750 GCA_012959525.1 Planctomycetota bacterium | reverse complement strand
AGTTCCCCCCCCAGGCCAGCTTGACGGACGCCAATACCATTGCCGTCCGCGGCACCGTCGAGAGCCCGGGTAAGGTCGCCCATCTGATGGTGAGGGGCGTGCCCGCCGCCACCACAGATGGTTGGAAGACCTGGTCTGCTACTGTCCCGTTGGTCCTCGGCTCCAACGAGCTCGAGGTCCTGATGCTTGATGCTGCAGGCGATTTCATCGGAGACGACGAATCCGTGAGCGTCGAGCGGCAGGACGTGGTCCTGGGGAATTGCACGGGACTGGCCATGGGCGCCGCCTTTAGTGAGGAAGCCTATTGGCTCGACGCCGATCACAAGCGCGTAATCCACATCGATCTCCTCACCGGCGCACGCTGGGCACTGGACATTCAGGAGCCCGTTGTGGGGCAGTGGCTCCCCAGCCTGACGAATCCCGGAGAACCCGTCTACGATAGCTTCCGTGGTCGCATGTACGTACCCGACGGGGGGTTCATCCACACCATCAACGTGTGGACTGGCGCCCTGACTACCTTTCCCGGAAGGGGCTTGGGCGAGACAGTCCTGGACATAGACTACCTGGAATCCTCACAGGGCGACCCAGCAGATGACATGCTCGTCGCCCTGGAGTCCCGCGCGGTCTTCAATGGCCTCGGTAGCGACCAGCTCCTCGAGATCGTAAAGGTCGATTTAACCACGGGGGACTCGGAAGTCCTCCGCACTTGGAACCGCACCGTAGCTCCGGGCAAGGGCATTGACGCAACCCGCATCAGCTTGGAGCATGACGGCAATTATGTGGATGTCGCATCAACCGATGCCGTGTGGTGGTTGGAACTCTCGACCGGGAAGCAAGGGGCATTCGATAAGGTCACGCTGTCGGACATCAGCGACATATCGCGCTCCATGGAAGCAGGCTGGATTTCAATCCTAGACCGGTCCGCAGGTATCTTTGACGTCGACATCAACAATTCTAAGATGACCAAGCTCTATTCGTTTGATGATGCGGACTCGCCTTTGTCTTCCGGCTTTACCCTCAGCCCGGGCAGGAACGAGTTCGAGTACATCGTGACGGATGAGGTGCAGGATGCCGTTTACAGCGTTGAGACGGACATTGACACCGTCAGCCTGATCGCCAGCTCCGCTATGGGGTCAGGACCTTCTCTGGCGTTCATGTGGGATGAGACTGAGTTTCAGGGCTTGCACTTGGCCAGCGACGTGAGGGACTGCATCTACTCCATCGCTTCGGATGGGACCCGGACGGAATTCGCCAAAGGCGAACACCTCATTGTGCCTACGGGCATGGTAGCCCTCGGTGACACCCTCTACGTGGGTTGTGGTATGGGGGGCCGCGTTGTCATGGTCGATCCCAACGGAAACCAGTCGCTCTGGGTCGACCAAGATCCCGACCTCATGGAGCTCATGGATCTAGCGCTTGCTCCCGGTGGAGGAAAGCTCATTGCCCTGACCCAACCTGGAAGCCTGATTGAGATCGACATCTCCACCGGCTTCACGCAGGTCATTGCTCGGACGGGCGATGGGATGGGCCCAGATTTCGTGGGCGCCGTGAATCTGGCCGTGACTGAGCTTGCAAACCAAGATCAGGTGGCATTCGTTTCAAGCAAGGCAGATGGGTCTGACGAGGGTCTGATTCTTGCTGTTCACATCGATGATGGGCCGGACGGAATGGGATTCCGTTACATCATCGCCGGTGAGGATGGCTTCGGAGGTTCAATGGGGGCGGGCGCCCCGATCTTGTCTCCCCGTGGTCTCTCCTTCGAAGAGGACACAACCTCTCTGCTCGTGTCAGCAGCTAAGCCTGGCGCAGGGACCATGAGCTTCTATCGATTGGACTTGCTGACCCTGCAGAGGACGGAGCTGGGCTGGGCGAATCCGGGCCAGGGCCCTTTGCCGGACCAGACTGTGTCTCTTCGGCGCGAAGCGGCCACAGGGAACCTCCACATGACTGCCTTCCTTGAGGGCGCTCTCTACGTCGTCGACCCCATCAGCGGGGACCGGGTGATCGCCTCACGCTGACGATCTTGGGGACCGGTCCCAAAGTGCGCGCCGGGTCTTCCCATCGGGGAGGGCCCGGCGTCTGGCGTTGACCGCGGAAGGGGGTTCCCGGGAGGACTCCGCAATCCTCAGATGGCCCACCAGGCCCTTGCCGCCCCAGTCAAGAACAGCCCTGAGAGGCCCCAAACGTGGGTATCGGGAGATTTCGCATGGAATTCCTGGCCGGCGTGTCGGGTGGGGTCCTCGCTTCGCGTTGGAGGGGGTGTTCCGACCTCTAACACCCCTAACTTGGGAACACTCTCGATGCGACACACCTACATCACCACACTTGCTCTCTCTTCCCTTTGTCTTCTCGCCGCCTGTGGCGGCGGTGGCGGCGGCGGCGGCCACGGAGGCGGG
>DUDB01000080.1:0-186129 GCA_012959525.1 Planctomycetota bacterium | reverse complement strand
GGTTGGAAGACCTGGTCTGCTACTGTCCCGTTGGTCCTCGGCTCCAACGAGCTCGAGGTCCTGATGCTTGATGCTGCTGGCACCCCCATCGGAGACGGTGAATCCGTAAGTGTCGAGTGCCAGGACGTTGTTCTCGGTAACTGCACCGGAGCCGCTCTCGGATTCTGGGAAGACAATGAGCGAGCCTATTGGCTCGACGCTGATCGCAAGCACCTGATCCACATCGATCTCCCCACTGGCATGCGCATCGCAGAGAATATCCACGAGCCCGCTCAACCAGGGGCGCCCCGCCTGACGAATCCTGGAGAACCTGTATTCGACGAAGGCCGGTTATCCCTTTACGTACCCGACGGGCAGTTCATCCACACCATCAACATGGGGACTGCCACTCTGACTACCTTTCCGGGACTGGGCACTAAGGTCCTGGACATCGACTATCTGCCTGAAGAGGACATGCTTGTCGCACTGGGGAGGAGGTTCGAGCCTAGTGGCGCCTGTGTGTTTGAGGTCGTAGAGGTCGATCCGCTCACAGGTGACTCGGAAGTCCTCGGCTCTTGGAACCGCAGTTTGGGTGAAGGCATTGACGCAACCCGTATCAGCTTGGAAGCCGACGGCACTTATGTGGATGTTGCATCAACCAATGCCGTGTGGTGGATGAATCTCTCGAGCGGAGAGATGGAGCCGTTTGATACGGTCACGTTGTCGAACATCAGCGACATCTCGCGCTCAATGGATGATAACTGGATTTCAATCCTTGACCGGACTGAAGGTCTATTTGAGACCGACCTCGATGAGACTAAATTGACTCCGCTGTATTCATTCGATGATGCGGATTCGCCTTTCTCTTCCGCCTTCACTCTCAGCCCCGGTGAAGTCTGGGGCGAGTATTTTGTGACGGATAACGTGCAGGATGCCCTCTACCGCGTGGATTCAGCCACGGACACCGTCACCCTCTGCGCTGGCTCCTTCATTGGATCCGGACCATCCCCGACAGTCTTGATGGATGAGACCGAGTTTCAGGGCCAGCGCGTGGCCGTCGATCCGACCAACCATTGTGTCTACTCCATCGCTTCGGATGGGAGCCGTACGGAGCTCGCCAAAGGCGGACTGCTCGTGGCGCCTGTAAGCCTGCTGGCCACCGATGACATCCTCTACGTGGGCTGCGATAGCGGATCGGTGGTCACGATCGACCCCGATGGGAATCAGGAGCTCGTGTTCGACAACGACCACGACAACGACAACTTGCCTAGACTGAAGGACCTGGCCTTCGCCCCCGATGATGGAAAGCTACTCTACCTAACGGGGGAAGGACTATTGGAGATCGACATCGTCACCGGCTTCGTGCGAGAAATCGGCGAATCCAATGACGACTGTAATTTCAATCAGGTGTGCGTGAATCCTGAACTCCGGGTGGCGTACGCGACCAGCACTCGCGCTGTCTACATGATCTTCCTGGACAATGGATTACAGGTCCTTCTCGCTGGTGACGATCCCAACTACGGCCTAGCTGGATTCGGCGCCCCGGTCGGGGATCCGACGGGCCTGGAATTCGATAGCGGCACGGACTCCCTCCTCGTCGCCGCAAGCGAAACGAGCCCAGGAAATGCAGGCTCCATGAGCATCTACCGCTTGGATCTCGCAGACCTTTGGCGAACGGAAGTGAGTGCGAAAGCGCTGGGCCAGGGCCCCCTCCCTGTCAAGGCCTGGTCCTTGGAGCGCGATGCTGCCACCGGAATCATGTACATGACAGGCTTGAAAGAGGGCGCTCTCTACGTCGTCGACCCCATCAGCGGGGACCGGGTGATCGCCTCACGCTGACGATCTTGGGGACCGGTCCCAAAGTGCGCGCCGGGTCTTCCCATCGGGGAGGGCCCGGCGTCTGGCGTGGGGCTTGTCGTGGCTCAGCGCTCCGCGCTGTCCAGCAAGTGCGCCGCTTCTTGCGTCACCGGCCCGTCCGGACCATACGTCTCCAGAAAGAACCGGTGAGCAGCACGTAGGGGAACGACGGCCTCCGCTGCCCGTTCCAAGACCAGGAGAGACTTGCCCTTCACAAACCAGCACTCCGCCAGCAGGTCCTTATTGGGTGGCACCTGGGATGCAGCGATCTCCTCCACCCGCTGGGCTGTACTTAGCGCCCCCTGGGGGTTCCCCGTCTGCGCGTACTTCATTCCCAGCTCGAGTTGCAGCCACAGATTGTCCACATGATCCTCGCCATAGATCATGGACCCCATTTTCAGGGACTCCTCCAGAAGTTCAATGCCCTCTTCTTGCTCACCCGCCCGATACAACGCTTGACCGAGACTATAAGTAAGTTGCAGCAAGTCAGGCGCTGCAGAGTCCAACACTACCCGAGCTTGCTCAAGAACCAGCCGCCGCAGATCGATTCCGGCGCTCCCCTCGCCGCAGAGTTCCAAAGCTTGTGCCAACGTGTCTTGGGCCATGAGGGTCTCGTGATGGCTTACCCCCCAGGTGCTGGACATCAACTCCATTGCGGGTTCAAGCAAGGCGCGCGCCGCATCGCCGCGTCCCAGTTCGACCTGATAGTTTGCCAGCGCTGCGGTCGTGTACAGGCGAAGGGGATGGTTCGCCTTCAGGTCTGATGAGAGACGCAGATGCAGGCGTTTCAACAGCTCCACGGACTCCTCGGGACGCCCAAGCGAGGCCAGGATCCCGGCCTCGTTCATCATGGTCATGGAGACTTGGGTGTAGGGCGCATCGGGAATCTGAGCGAGACGCTCTCGGACGGAGGTGTGCAGCTCCAAGCCCTCCTCCTCCCGGCCCATACGCACAAGACAGCCACCCAGGTCACTCTCCACACGGAGCGCCCTCAAGGACAGTTCACCCTCTAGGGCTATGAGCACGTCGCGGGCCGAGCGCATCAATTCTTCAGCGCGAACCAGGTCGCCCGCGACATAGACCAGTCTTGAACCCAGGTAGCCCTTCGCAACCGCCGTCGACATTTGGTGCTCCCCGACGGCAGCGACCGTAGTTGACATGAGCTCTTCCGCGATGGCGAGCGCCCCATCTCCATCCCCTTGCCCGTATTTGACACTCGACAACCTGATCCCGAGCTCAACGAGCCATGGATCTCCGGGGGGAAGGAGATCCGCCCCCAAGCGGAGCGCCAACTGGACCTCCTTTTCGGCTTTGTCGAGTAGGCCGAGCTGAAAAAAGCTCTCGGAGATTGAGCTGCGAAATTCCAGTTCGCCGCGAGCATCGCCTTCAAAGGTCTCCGCCCCGTCCGCGCTGGCCGATTCGAGAAGACTGTCCACGCGCACACCGACTCCGACACCGGGAGCCAGACTTTCAATGGAGTCCAGCAGGGATTCACGGGCAGCGACCCTGCGGGCGGATTCCAATTCGCGCAGGGTGCGCTCGCTCTCGGCCTGGAAGTACATGTCGAGGCTCACCGCCAGGCCCACTCCCAGGCCAATGACCAGAATGGTCGCCGCCGTCACAGGGATACGGTTGCGAAGCACGAATTTCTTTAGTCGATAGGCCGCGCTGGGAGGTCCAGCCTCCAGGGGCTTGTGCTCCAGGTAGCGGCGGAAGTCGTCTGCCATTGCCGCGGCCGTTGGATAGCGCCGCCCGACATCCTTCTCCAGCGCCTTCATCAGGACCCACTCCATATCACCACTCAGATCCGGCTCGAGCAGACTCGGGCGAACCGGCTGCCCTTCGAGGATGGCCATGGCGATGGATGCCAGATCGGACTGCATCTCACCGTAGGGGGAGCGGCCGCAGAGAACCTCGTAGAAGACCACGCCCAGTGAGTACACGTCGCTGCGAGCATCGAGCTCGGCACCTCGCACCTGCTCGGGACTCATGTAGCGCATGGTCCCCACGATCTCGCCGGTACGGGTCAGATCCGCGCCGAGGGCCTTCTCAATATCCATGGCCCGGGCCACGCCATAGTCAATCACCTTGGGACGGCCTTCCCGGTCCACCAGGATGTTGCCGGGCTTGAGATCGCGGTGCAGGATGCCCATGTCGTGACCGTGCTCAACGGCGGCGCAGATCTGGATGAAGAGCCCGATCCGGTCACGCAGGGTCAATTCCGGCTTCGATCCGTACTCGGTGAGGATCTGGGCTCCCTCCACGTACTCCATCGCGAAGTAGGGCCAGGGCTTCTGGTTTGAATCGACCCAGACGCCAGCGTCGTACACCTGCGCAATTCCGGGGTGCTGAAGCTGTGCCAGGAAGCGCGCCTCTTCCTCGAAGCGGGCCATGTGTCGTTCGGTGGCCAAACCCGGGGCAAGCACCTTGAGGGCCACGAGCCGCTCGGGGCTCTTCTGGAGGGCTTCAAAGACCTTGCCCATGCCGCCGGCGCCGATCTCCCGGCGGATGCTGTAGCCGCCAATGTCCGATCCGGCACCGGGTTGCTCATCCTGTCGGAACAAGCGGTGGAACGCCGTCCCTTCCAACAGGCGGGCTTGATCACTGTCTCGGGCCTCCTCCTCCAGCCGCGCCAGGCGCATCACCTCTTCAGCCAATTCGCGGTCTCCGCCGCAGAGTTCGGCGACGCAGCCCTCTCGTCTTGCGGGAGCGGATTCCAGTGCTTCCTCCAGAATGGGCCGGACCTTGAGCCACTGGACCTTGCTCAAGTGCGTACCTCTTCGCTCAGGTCATCCAAGAGCCAGAGCTTCGCCGCGCGCCAACGACGCTCAACCGTGCGTACACTGACGTTCAATTGGTCCGCAATTTCGTCGTGTGCCATGCCTGCGTAGAACCGCAACTGAACCAACTCCGCGAGGTCGGGGTCTTCCGCTTCAAGACGGACCAACGCCCCGTCGAGTTCAAGGATCGAGTCCGCGTCTTCAGCGGCCACGTGTATGTTCTCGTTCAACGGTACCGGTTTCTCACCACCACCGCGCTTGGCCGCCTGTCGCCCACGCGCGTGGTCCACAAGTACTGAGCGCATGGCGCAAGCCGCTGCTCTGAAGAAGTGCCGCCGGCTCTCCCAGGAGTGCTTCCCGGACTCTGGTTGAATCCTCATCCAGATCTCGTTGACCAGAGCGGTCGGTTGAAGGGTGTGATCCCCGCGCTGCCGCACCATCTGGATCTTGGCCATCTGCTTGAGTTCGCCGTAGAGCAGGGCCACGAAGTCCTCAGGGGTCGAGGAATCTTCCTTGCTCATCCCATTCAAGATGGTCGTCACTTGAGTCGGAAAGGGATCACCCATGGGCCTGCGATTCTATGCGCCAGGCCGCTCGAAGGTGCTGAGGAATTCGGATGGCTGGATCGGCCCCGCGTGAGTCGCGCCGATCGGGCTTCGATGTACGAAGCCCACGTCCCTTGCAGGCTGCCTAGTCCAATGCGGGACGGCGTTCCAAGCTGGGGGCGTGAGCTTCGGTCTGTACGCCGCCCTCGAACAAGCCCCAGGCCTGGCTCATCTTGTTGGGTCCTTCAAAGTGGAATGCGGCGTCGTGCATGTGCATTTCGTTCGGCGAGGCCAGACCACCGTCCCCCTCCAACTCAAAGTACAGGTCGACTCCATCCTTGGGCCTCGCCACCATGCGGGGGCGATTGCCCAATGCGCAGTAGTGCACGAGCTTGAGCGTCTCCCCTTCCAGGTAGTACATGGTCACCATTTGGTGGGGCGTCCCGGGAAATTCCGTTTCGACTACGGCGTGGCCCGCGGCGACCGTTTCATAGATGAGGACGGGACCGTCTTGGCTGCCATCCGTGGCGTACCACTTGCCCTCCAGGGCCGACAGACGGGCGAACTGAGTCCGGGCGGCCTCGCCGGTAATCGTCTGGCTTCGACTGCCGAGCGTGGAGCAGGAGGCCAGGAACAGGGCGGTCAGGAGCAGAATGCGCATTGAAGATATCCTTGAGTCCTGGCTCACCGGTCTGAGCCGCGGGATCGACGGAAGCGACGGGCATCTCTACTTGGACGACCGCCGCGCTCGTTCTCGGGCAGCATGAGCCACTCGGGCTCCAAGCTGTCCAGGGCAGACTGTAGCCGGAGCGCTCCTCCCTCCAAACCTTGCGTCTTGAGGTGCACGAGTAACATCTTTGCCGTGCCCACTGCTGAGATTCCAAGCCCATCTAGGCTGGCAGAGGCCTCGCGCCGGCGAGCGAATGAGCCCAGGATCAACTCCAGGGACTCCGCGTGCTCGCCAGCCTCCAAGGCCAGGCGGCCACGGCCAGCCATCGCCATGGCCACGTAGTGATCGGATGTGGCACGGTTGGCGGGGTTGACGACAATCGCCTTCTCGTAGTGCTCGGCGGCACGACCGTACGCGCGCTGAGCTGAGTCGCCATCGCCCACACGCCGGTGCTGCTCAGCCACCACGAGCGAAGCGTAGCCGGCAAACCAGTGCAACTGCGGCGAGGCATCAGGCTCGCGCATCATCTCTTCGTAGACGGCCTCAAGGCCATCGAAAGCACCCAGCCGCTGACGCCGCAGGACCCGGGTCCGCAGGCGGGCGTGCAAGTCCCAGGAATCAGGAAAGCGCCCGAGCCCCTCGTCCAGAACCCGTTGCGCATGGGCACCGGCACCAATGGCGGCCAAGAAATCGTAGTACCGCACCGCGTGCTCATCGCGTCCATGGGGATGAACGGCCAGCAGGGCGTGAGCGGCATGCAGATCCGTCAACCACTCCCGCGGCCACTCCCGCTTGTCGCGATAGGAGTCCGCGATGGCCCGCTGTCGGCCCGCGGCGAAGAGGTCGAGCACCATCATGGTGCTCCAGGAGCTGGTGTCGGCGGGCATGGTGCGTACGGCCAGAGCGGCGCGCTCCTGAGCGTTCGCTGTCTCGCCCAGCTCCTGAGTGGCAGCGGCGACAATGCTGTGTACGCGCCAGTCATCCACACCCATCTCTTCAGCCTGGGCAGCGGTGCGCCGGGCGTCCTCCAGGAGCAGGCGCCGGAAGCGCGGCTCGTGCTGGCCTTCCACGGCCAGACGCAGATACGAATCAGCCAACTCCAACAGGGCGTCCGTGTCCTGAGGTGCGGTCTGCGCCTGATTGGCGCTGCTCTGGAGCTGATCGGCGAGGTCCAACCTCCCCGTGCTGTCCACGCGGTACTCCGCGCGCGCAAGAGCCGCGGTCCACTCCTCGGCGTTGAGCACCTCCGACTTCTCCCCCAGTCCACGGTGCACGCGGGCCAGGGTGGTGGCCTTGCGGGAGCCCTTCCCCAGACGATCGAGAGCGTCGATCAGAGGGCCGCGCTCGGCCTCTTCGGTCATCACCTCGAGCGCATCGCCCAACAGAACGACGGCACTGTCGGGCGCATTCTCAGACAGGTCCTGCCAGGCCACCTGACGCATTTCGTCGTCCTTGCCGAAGAGCGCCAGACGCAGGAGATCCACCTGCGGGACCTCCGTGTTCGCCACGGCCGCCTGCAGGATGGCCTTGCGCTCGGCACGGGTCCCCTGCCGATAGGCGCGCTCTACGAATTCACGGTCGTCCACGTCACGACTGGCCGTCAATCGCGGGGCATCCGCCAGGCTGCGGTCGGGCATGATCTGCTCCGGCGGATTACCCGTGCCGGTGCGAATGGCCTGGAAGACGCTCTTGGTGTCAAACGCGTAGTAGACGTCGTAGACCTCTTCGCCCGGGACCTCGCCAGCTTCCAGCTCGGGCTCGCGAGAGAGCGCGATGTGCCGAGGCGAGATGCGTTTGCCCTCGAAGTACTTCTCGTAGAGGATCGGCTCGATGGCGATGTGCTCACCACAGGTCACGGTGCCGAAGCGCGGACAGGGAATGCGCTCGCCGTCCTCATCGTGATCGCGTGGGGTGTGCCGGTAGGTGGAGGCGATCACGCACACGTAGGGCTCGTAGAGGACAGCGGCCGCGGGCTGGCGGTAGCGCACACCCGCGTAGTGCTCGGAGGCGATCTCGCCATCCATATTGACGCACACCAGCACGCGCTTGCCGGTCGCCTCGGACACGGCCCAGGCATCTTCAAAGGTGCGCTGCCAGGTGATAAGGCAGGGCATGGCCCACTCCTCGGCGGTCGGCGCGCGCCACATCTCTTCGCGTTCAAGGGTGCCCTCGGCATCGCCGGGCGTCGCGGGCTCCTCGGGTTCCTGGAGCACCTCGGGGACAACGGGCGGTTCGGGCGTCTCCGGCTCTTGGGCCAGGACGATCGTGGGCAGCATCAGGGCCGCCAGCAGGAAGGCGCGAGGTAGAAGCATGGTGACAATAGGTTAGCACGGCAGAACTGAATGCCGCGTGACACGCCGTGCGGATCGGGTAAGAACCTGGCCCAACTCCCGCCTACTCGACCGTTCCCCCGTTCTCCTCTTCCTCCTCTTCCTCCTCTTCGTCTGAGTCCCCGGTGTAGCCCAGGGCATCAAGCTGAGCTTGAACAGCGGCTGTCGTCTGCGCGGCCTGTCCGCTGACGAGTGGTTCGTCCAAGGTCCGGAGCAGAGCACGCAGCTCTTTCAGCAGCGCCTTGCCACTTCCCGATTCACTCAGATCAAAGAGCTCCTTGGGATCCTGAGCCACGTCGTATTGATGCAAGACCTGTCGCCCGTTTGCATCCAGAATCCACTTGCGACCACGATGGACGACGGCCATGTCCAGATTTTTTTGCCACGGCCGTGACTGGTAGCTGACGATGGGCGGCTCATCAGAGCTTTGACACAGATCCCTTCCTATCCAGTCGGAGTGGACCTGGATGCCCGCCAGACCGGTCAGGGTGCGGGGCAGATCCACCAGACTGGCGGGCGAGGAATCGCCGTGTGGCGCGAGGCCTGGCGCGTGCAGGATCAGAGGCACCGCTGCCTCCTCGTCCCAGACCCCCTGGCCATGCTCGAAGACACCGTGCTCGCCAAAGGACTCACCGTGGTCGCTTGTGAATGCCACGACCCCGTTCTCGAGAATCCCCGCACCCTCAAGAGAGTCAATAATGGAACCGAAGGCCAGATCCAGCGAGGCACTGGCGAGGCGATACCAGTTCTCGTACTCGCCCAAGGTGCTTCCGATTGCCCCGGCCGCAGGAGCCCCGCGCTTGAGAGTCTCGTAGTCGCTGGCAATCGCCTTCTCGAGCTTCTCGAATGAGCGGCCCACGGGGTAGCTCTGTGCTAGACGCTCGCCTGTGATGTCGTCCACACGATAGGGCTTATGGGCGCGGTAGCTCTGCACGAACAAGAACAAGGGGCGTCCATCGTCCGCGTCCAACTCGCGCTGCACGGAAGCCAGCATGCGCGGCACGTCCACCTCACCCTCCTCGAACCACTCGAAGCCCTGGGCAAAGCCAAAGGGACGGCCCACGAAACCGCCATCGGTGATGGCCACGGTGCGATAGCCGGCGCTCTGGAAGTGCTCGGCCATGGTCCAGGCCTCGTCCGGCAGGCGGTCTTTGTAGAGGCGCACTGAAACCTGGGGCGGGTAGAGGCCACTGAACATGGCGGCCTGGCTGGGCAGGGTCCAGGTGGCGGGTGCGCGGGTGTTGGTGAAGCGCAGGCCGCCAGCCGCTAGTTCGTTCAGTCGCGGGCACAGGTCCGGATCGCCTCCCCAGTCCGCGAGGTTGTCCGCGCGGAAGGTGTCTGCCAGAAGCAACACAACGTCGCGTGACGATGATGCATCATCATCTTGGAGGGGAGGACAGAGGACGGGCTTCAAGAAGGCCGTGAAGCCCGCCTGGGACCCGAGGACCTCGAGGGTCAACAACCCCCGGCCTTCCGCCAGAGAAACTTCCAAGCTGCGAGGTTGCGGCACGGCATCAAAGGGCCGTTGCTCCTCAAACACGACCTTCCCGTTCCAGAGAACCCGCACGTGCGCGTTCTGCGCCGGGTCCCCCACGGCCACCCAGCGCGCACGCAGTACGCTCCCACGGATCGCGGCAACCTCAAAGTTCGCGCTCTGGGAGGCAAGCAGTGGAATGCCCTCCGCCGAGTAAGAGCCCAGCTCTACACGCCAAGCTCCGCTCTTCCCCGTGCCCAGATCCAGAGACTCACTCAGAGAAAGTGAGGGCGGAACGGATGCCGTCGCACCCAAGAGCAGGTAGATCCATGGCCCTGCAAGCAGGAAGGCTGGTCGCTTCTTGATCGTCCCCAGCAGAGCACGCGACTCGTCGTTCAGTTCGAGCCCCTGCAGGGCCACCTGCTGGTGCTCCTTGGCCTTAAGCTTAGGCTGGGGCAAGGGCTTCCCGCCCCCCACTAAGGTGCTGTCGGCGCCACGGGCCAAGCCCCCGAAAGGACGTGCCGCACGCCACACGCCTTGACCAAGAGAGGCCCAGGACTTCGCATCCAATGAGACGGAGAAACGGGTCCCGCCCGCATCGCTGGCAAGGGACACCGGGTGGCCGTGCCAATCCAGCTGCCCCAACTCCTCGATGGCCGGCGGCAAGAAGCCCTGAGCCAGGCGCTGGTGATCGGGAAGTACCGGCCTGTCACCGCAACCTGCTAGCCCACTTGCGAGGAGCAGGATGGGTAGCTTCGAGGACATGCGACTCATGGCTGACGAGTATAGCAGTGCACGCCGTGCGACTAGTTGTCCTCTCCACCCCGTGCGCGTTCACGCCAGAGCAGATGCAACTCGAGAGCGGCACTCGCGGCGGCCTCATCACCCAGCCGTGCACAGATCTGGGACAACTTGTAGAAGGCCTCGTAGTGCGGAAAGAGCGAGACGCACTGCTCCAGACTCAGGCGCGCGGCCGCCGGGTCGTCGCGGGCGAGGTGCAGGTCGGCCCGGTGGGCGAGCACTTTGGCCTTGTCACGCGGGGCGCTGAAGCGTTCGAGGGCCGCGGCCAGGCGTCCTTCGCAGTCGTCCAGCCGGCCCTCCTCGAAGTCGAGCAAGGCCAGACGGAAGGGGCTGTCGCCGCCGTCGGGGAACAGGATGCCGTCAGCCGTGTAGGCCTCGCGCGCGACTTGCAGGTCGCCAGTCTCCTGCAGGCAGCGGCCCAACAGAAAGAAGACCTGCCCCGCCTTGGGGTAGGTGGGGCCCGCAGCCAGTGCGCGCTCGACCCACGGCAGCGCCAAAGCGTAGCGCTTCTGCTGGTGGTGCAGCCAACCCAGAAGAAAGGCTGCTTCACCCTCGGAGTCCTGCTCCCACCAGGACTCCAAGGTAGCCTGGGCTGCATCCCACTGAGCCTGGGCCAGCTGCTGGCGGACCTCTTTGGCGCGCGCATCGGTGGAAGCGTCGGGAGGGGATTGGGCTTCGAACAGCGGCAGCGCAGCTTGCATGCGAGCGCGGATCGTGTCGGACGGAGGTGAACAGCCTGCCGCCAACAGGACCACGCACAGGATGATCTGCTTTCTCATCGCACGCCTTCCCTCTGCAAGGTGTGCACCTGATCGCTGGCGAGATTTTCGAACAACTGCCGTTCACCGTCCGGCCACAGAACCTCCAGGTCGCGTGGGCTCGCATTCTCACCCAGTCCGAAATGCGCTCGCGGCGAGGAGGCGCCCTGGTAGGACAGCCCGCCCACCAACCAGCGGGTTTGAGAAACGCCCCCGGTGTCCAGAACCAGGCGCGCTCCCAGGCCGCCGGTGTTCTGGGCTCCGGGCCGATTGTCGTGGAGGCGCACGATTATCCAATGCCCGCCAGTTGCGTCGTTGCGCAAGAGGCGCAGGGGTCCGTTGGATTCGGCGACCAGAGCGTCCAGGTCGCCGTCTCCATCCAGATCTCCGAAAGCCGCACCGCGGTCGCAGTGGGCCCCGTTCAACCAGTGATCGGGAGCAGCGGATGCCACACGCGCAAAGCGCTCACCCTGGCGCTCGAACAGCAGGGGGCTCTGGCGGTGATGCCAGCCCATGGGCGCGGTGACGGCTTCGGAGTACACATGCCCGTTGAAGACCAGTAGCTCCTCCACCCCGTTCAGGTCCAGATCCAGGAACGCGCAGGCCCAGCCCAATGAGGCCATGCTCTCCATGGCCAGCCCCATGCGCCGGCTGCGATCCTCGAAACGGCCCCCGCCCAGGTTCACGTGCAGCGTGTTGGGATCGGCCATGAAGTTGGTGGTGAAGACGTCCGGCAGACGGTCACCATTCACGTCTCCCACGGCGACACCCATGGTGGCCTGCCCCCAACCATTCTCGTCGAGCGCGATGCCCGCCACCTGCCCCTCGTCCACGAAGCGTCCCTGCTCGTTGCGGCGGAAGAGGAAGTTGGCCTGGGAGTCGTTGCCCACCAGCACCTCGCTGGTCCCATCACCGTCCACGTCCAGGATCGTTACCCCCAGGCCGTAGGAAGGCGTCACGTCCGCGAAGCCCCACTCACCGCTGACCTCGCGGAAGCGGCCCTGGCCCAGGTTCTCGTAGACCTCATCGGGTTCGGCGGGCAGTCCCACGGGACCGCCGAAGACCTCTGCCCCCCGAAACTTCGCGGGCGCCGGCGGCGCGGCGGGATCGAAGCGCACGTAGTTCGCCACGTACAGGTCCAGGTCACCGTCCCCATCGAGATCGCCCCAGCAGGCGGCGGTACTCCAGTAACGAGACCCAAAGCCGTCGCCAAGGGTCTCAAAGGTGCCGTCCCCCCTTGAGCGGTAGAGAGCGTTCTCGCCCCAGCAACTGACGAACAGGTCCTCAAAGCCGTCACCATCCACGTCAGCCACAGCGCAGCCGAAGCTCCAACGCTTGAGGTTGATGCCGCACGTGGCGCTGCGATCTGCAAATCGGAGGTCGCCCAGGTTCTCGAAGTAACGCGCCCCGGGTCCCCCATCGGGATCATCCAGGGTGGCGCCGTTGGGGACGAACACGTCCAGGTCTCCATCCCCGTCCCCATCGATGAGGGTCACGGCACCGCCCTTGACCTCAAGCAGCTGGCTGGAGGGGCTGTGGCCCGAAGTCAGGTGCATGACGAGGCCAGCCTCCTCGGTGCGATCGCTCATGGGGAATCGGCCCGAATCCGAACAACCCGCCGCAAGGAACAAGCCGGCCAAGGCTCCCCACTGTCTGCGTGTAGGGCTCATGCCGTGTCCGGCCCGCGCCGCATGAAGTAGACCAGCGCAAATAGCAGTGACAGCCCGCCCCCGATGCTCATGAAGTAGGTGAGCTGCTGGAAGAACTCGAGGCGCGAGATGTCGGAGGCGAAGAAGTCCTTGTAGAGCTGCAAACCAACCGAACCCGTGTAGCCCACGGCATCCGTGAGGTAGATCGCGAACACCGCGGTCCCGGCAAAGCGGGTATAGGCCAGCAACCGATCGAACAAGACGGATCCGAAGGGCACGTAGGTCAGATAGGCGCCCAGGCCGATCAAGGTCATCCACGTTATCGAGTCCAACATCTCCCGTTCAAACATCCAGGTTACGGCACCCATCACAATCTGGCCCGTGATCATGATCGACAGGGCGAGGATCAGACCCAGACGGTTGCTACGTACGAGCGAGAGGAGCGAGAGGCAGATCATCACACCGAACGCGATGGGCACCTCCGTCTGAGTGAAGATGCCAGCGCGCTCTCCAAGGCCGAGCTCTCCCAAGATTTCCACGCCATAGTTGTCCCTGTAGTCGCGGTAAGCCGTCAGGAAGAAGTACATCCCCGAAAGGAGAAAAATCCCCAGGGAGAACTCCCGCAAGAAACCCCAGCGGCCTTGAGAGTCCATCTTCGTGCGTGGTGAGCGCTCCCGCTTGTCCGCCTCAGTTGGAAGTGGAAGCTGCGTGAGCATGTAGACACCCAGCAGGAATGGAAGGAAGAACAACGCCCCGGTGGCGAAGGGCATCCAGTATTCGGTGATCCCCCATGAGGACATCAGGTAGCGCCCCACGTCTTTCACCATCCCGCTGGCCATGATGTACGAGCACGACATCCCCGCCAGCATGAACTCGGAGGTACGGCGACCCTCCAGGTACAGGACGACAATTCCCCAGACCATGCCCAGGGGAAGGCCGTTGGCAAAAATGGCGAACACCTTCAGGTTCCCTGGCAAAACGGCAAAAAGCAGGAGGGACAACCAGGCTGCAACGATCAGCCCCACAAGGAGCCGAGCCCGACCGCGCACGCCCGTCTCCGAGCAGAACTTCATGCCCACGAACTTGGAGATCGTGTAGCCGACGATCTGCGCGATCACGTAGGCGCTCTTCACGTCCAGCGCCGTGCCCATGAACTTCAGCTCTTCGTAGGTCCCCGCCGCGAAGGGTTTGCGAAAGGCGTACATGCAGAAGTACGTGGTGAAGCTCGCAACGATGGCGTAGACACCCATGACTCCGGGACTGGAGCGGTCCAGAACTCCGCGAATCCCCGTGGGGGGATGCTCTGGGAGACCATCGGGTTGGTTATTCATGGGGCATCCAGTCTAGACTCGGCCTCCGGCGCGGGTCCACGATCCCCTGCCCGCACCTGAACATGACCCTCCAAGTCCACTCTCCCTACGATGGCGCGCTGGTGGCCGAGCTGGATCTGGATTCGGGCGCGGTCCTGGAGGAGAAGCTGGGGCGCGCGCAGAAAGCTCAGACCGACTGGCGCAGGGTGCCCGTGGCGGAACGCGTAGAGCGGGTCGCGCTCGCCATGGAGTGGTTCCGTGACCACGCCGACGAGGTGGCGCGGGACGTGACCCTTCAGATGGGCAAGCCCCTGGCCCAGTCCACTGGGGAGGTCCGGGGTGTGCTGGAGCGCGCACAATTCACCTTGGATGTCGCACCCGATGTGCTGGCACCCGAGATCTTGCCCGCCAAGGAGGGATTCCGGCGGCGCATCGAGCACACCCCCTTGGGTCTGGTGCTCGACATCGCCGCCTGGAACTACCCCCTGCTGATTCCTACCAACGTGATCTTCCCCGCCCTGCTCGCCGGGAATGCCGTGCTGCTGAAACACAGCGCCCGCACGCCCCTGTGCGGCCAGCACTTCGAGCGCGCGTTTGAAGCGGCGGGGATGGGCTCGCTGGTAACGCACCTCCTTCTCGACCACGCGGGCACGACCGCCCTGATGGGCGATGCTCGTGTGGGGCATGTAGCCTTCACCGGATCGGTGGACGCGGGCCGCCGCATCCACCGCGCGGTGGCCGAGCGCTTCATCGACGTGGGCCTGGAGCTCGGCGGGAACGATCCGGCATACGTGGCCGCCGACGCCGACCTGGAAGCCACCGTGGCGGGAGTCGTGGACGGCGCCTGCTACAACGCGGGCCAATCCTGCTGCGCTGTTGAGCGCGTGTACGTACACGCCGACGTGTACGACGAGTTCGTGGATCGGGCGCGGGTGTTGATGGAGGCCTACCGCACGGGAGATCCACTCGATCCGGCCACGACCCTGGGCCCTCTGGCGGATGCGGGCAGCCTTGAGGGATTGGCACATCAGATCGAAGAGGCCTGCGGACGCGGAGCGAGCGTGGTGACCGGCGGCGGCGCCGTGGACGGGCGCTTCTTCGAAGCCACGCTCCTGGCCGGTTGTCCCAATGAGTGCGAGGTCATGCAGGAGGAGAGCTTTGGGCCCCTGCTGCCCGTCTTGCGGGTGGAGTCCGACGACGAGGCCCTCGCCCACGTGAACGACACGCACTTCGGCCTGACGGCCTCGATCTGGACTGCCGACCCCGAGCGCGCCGAGTGGTTCGCAGCCGGGCACGACGCGGGGACCCTCTTCCAAAATCGTTGCGACTATCTGGACCCGGCCCTGCCCTGGACGGGCATGCGCGACAGCGGCAAGGGCTCCACCCTCTCACACCATGGGTTCCATCACCTGACTCGGCGCAAGGCCATCCACTTCCGGGACGCCCCGGGCTGAACAGCTACTCGGGCGTCACGTAGGCGCCTGTGATCCCGCCGTCCACCACGAAGTCCGCGCCGTTCACGTAGGAGGACTCCGAGCTGGCCAGGAACAGGGCCGCCTGGGCCATCTCGCTGGCCTCACCGAAGCGCCCCATGGGGATGTGCACGAGCCGCCGTTGGCGTTTCTCTTCGGTATCCAGGTAGTCCATCAGGAGCTTGGTGCGCAAGGGACCGGGGCACAGAGCGTTGACCCGGATATTCTCGCGCGCGTGGATGGTGGCCAGCTCGCGGGTCATGGCCAGCACGCCGCCCTTGCTGGCGGTGTAGGCGATCTGCGCCGTTGCGGCACCCATGAGAGCCACGAAGGAAGCGGTGTTGATGACCGATCCACCACCGGCGCGGCGCAGGGCGGGAATTCCATGCCGGCAACCGAGAAACACACCCTTCAGATTGATGTCAATGGTGCGCTGCCAGACCTCGTCGCTCGTGACCTGGCTGTCTCCGTCGTTGCCATCCATGATGCCGGCGTTATTGAACAGCACGGTCAGCTTGCCGAAGGCCGACTCGCAAGCCTCGACCATGCCCGCGCAGTCCTCGTCCTTGGAGACGTCTGCGTGAACAAACTGGGCCTGACCGCCGGCCCCTTCGATGGCGGCTACCGTGTCCTGTCCAGCCCCGTCCACGACGTCGACAACCAGAACGGCGGCGCCCTCCGCGGCAAACAACAGGGCCGACTCGCGGCCGATTCCATTCCCGCCGCCAGTGATCAGAGCTACCTGGTTCTCGAGTCGCATGGAGCAGAGTATCTGGTTCCAGTTTGGGTAAGTAGAGCGAGTACCGAGCCGTACAAGTTGCACTCCCTGTGCGTGCACTTAAAATGTACACAGACCGCCTAGCTCCCGGCAAGCTGGGGGCCCTGACATCCGTGGCTTGGGGGGAAAAGAGGAATCCCCGGCAGAATTGGTGCCGCTCCCCGCACCGGCCTAGACTAAGGAGATGATTACAACCCTCGCTTGCTTCGCGCTGCTTCTGGCTCCTCAGCCACGGCCGGCTCAGGGCACCGACGCCGCGCAGAGTGAATTCGTGAAGGACCGTACCTCCCGCGGATCCAAGGGCCGCATTCTGCGGCGCGAAGGAGGAGCGAAGACGGACAAGAGCCTGAAGCTCGCCCTGGAGTGGCTGGCGCGGGCACAGAATGAGGATGGCAGTTGGAACACGTCGAAGAAAGGAACCCTAGCCGCCCAGCACGGCACAGGCCTGACGGCTTTGAGCTTGCTGGCCCTTCTCGGGGACGGACATTCCGGCGTGCACGGCGAGTACAAGGAAACAGTGAGCAAGGGCCTGGCCTGGCTGCTGGGAAGGCAGAACAAGCAAACCGGCCAGTTCGGAGTCCGCTCGAACCATGCGTTCATGTACGACCACGCCATCGCCACCCTGGCGGTAGCTGAGGCTCTCTTGATGGACGGATCAGACGCCTTGGCTGAGCCACTTGAAACAGCCTGTGCCTTCCTGGCCAAGGGGCGCAACAAGAATGCTGCCTGGCGTTATGAGGTGCCGCCTTCGGAAAGCGGCGACAACGACACGTGCATCAGCGCGTGGTGCACACTGGCGCTGGTCATGTGCCAGGAAGCTGGCATCGAGGTGGAGGGCGCGGCATTCGATGGCATGGAGGCCTGGCTGGAGTCGGCAACTGACGATGCCATTGGGCGTGTGGGCTACAATTCGCAGGGCTCTTACAGTGCGCGCATACAGGGACTCAATAGCGACGTTCCGGTGGAGATCGGCGAAGCGATGACCGCCATCGCCATGACCGTGCGCTCCTTCACCATGCGTCGCCGCGGAGACAAGGCGCTGTGGGACAATCAAACGCAGCTCCTGCTCAAGTGCCAACCCAACTGGTCAGAAGAAGAGCCTCTCGTGGACATGTACTACTGGTACTTCGGTGCCCAAGCCATGTTCCAAGTGGGGGGCAAATCCTGGAAGGCCTGGAACAAGTCCATGAAGTCGGCCATCACCGAGGCCCAACTGACCGAGGGAGAGGAGGAGGGTAGCTGGGATCCCATAGGTCCCTGGTGCCCCTACGGAGGCCGCGTCTACTCCACCGCCATGATGGCTATGTGCCTTGAGGTCTACTACCGCTACCCGCGCCTGCTCGACCAGCGCTGACGGATACAGCGCTCCGCGCGAATCCCCACTCCTGCTGATGCAGGCTGCTGCACAACGAATCCCCGGATTTGAGGCGGCACGCTGAGTGGTTGCGGGTACCCGAGGCGCTCAGCCATGAGCGCGGACAACCAGGGCATCGAATAGCCCCTGCTGGACGGGATCCTCCGCCGCGGAGAGCTCGGGGTGCCACTGCACCGCAACGAGTTCAGGATGGGATGGAAGTTCCAGGGCCTCAATGGTGCCATCCGGAGCACGCGCCACCACGACCAATTGTGAACCTGGCCGATCCACCGCTTGGTGGTGCCAGGAGACGGTGTCGCAGCGGGTGCAGCCGAGACTGCGAGCGAGACGCGAAGCCGGCTCGAGCTCGACGGGGTGGGACACGGGCTCGCGCGGGGGTAGGCGATGGAGGACTTCCTCCCCCACCCTGTCCGGCAGGTGCTCTATCAGGGTCCCGCCGAGGACCACGTTCAGAATCTGCAAACCGCGACAGATCCAGAGGCTCGGGAGGTGCCGGTCCAGAACGGCTGCGGCCAAAGCCAGCTCGGTGCGATCGCGATCCAGATCCACGCCGTAGTTCTCGGCCGTTCCGGTCCCGCCCCAGGTCTCTGGAGCCAGGTCTCCGCCACCGGCCAAGACGATTCCGTCCAAGTCCTCGAGCCAGGCTGCCGGATCGGACTCACCGGGTGGAAGAAGGACCACCCTTCCCCTGGCAGCCCGCACACAGGCCACATATTCGGCGGGCAAGGTCAGCCGCCCCTCTGGGTCGCGGCCGTAGGTGGTGATCCCGATACGCACCGCGCTCAGATCTGCTCGAAGTAGCGACGCCGTTCCCAGTCCGTCACTGCCGCGTCGTAAGCCGCTTGTTCGTTGCGCAGGAAGTGGGAGTAGTGGTCCACCATCGCGTCACCGAAGGCCGCCCGTGTGAAGTCGCTGGACTCGAAGCGCTCCACGGCCTGTTCAAGGCGGACCGGCAAGGCGGTCTGGTTCTCCGCCTTGTAGACATCTCCGCGGAACATGGGCTCGGGTTCCGTTTTCTGGGCGATGCCATCCAGGCCCGCAGCCAAGGCGGCCGCAAACACAAGGTAGGGATTGCAGTCGGCACCGGGGACGCGGCACTCAATGCGCAGGGACGGACCGCTGCCCACCACGCGGAAACCCGCCGTGCGGTTGTCGTAGCTCCACGCCGCACTGGTGGGCGCCCATGATCCCGATTGGAAACGCTTGTAGGAATTGACCGTGGGCGCATAGAGGGCCATCAGCTCGGGAAGGTGTCCCATCCAGCCACCCAAGAACCAGCGGAACTCGTCACTGCAACGGATGCCCTCAAGGTCGCCCTCCCCGGCAAAGGCATTCTGACCATCGCGCCATAAAGAGAGGTGCACGTGACAGCTGGAGCCCGCCCCACCGGCGTGGGGTTTGGCCATGAAGGTCAGGCTCTGGCCCAGCTGGTCGGCCAAGTCTTTTGCGCACTGCTTGTACACCACGTGGCGGTCCGCCATGGCGAGTAGCTCGCAGTGCCGGATGTTGAGCTCGTGCTGGCCGAGCCCCCACTCGCCCTTGCTGTTCTCCACGGGCACACCCGAAGCGGCCAGGTGGCGGCGCATGGCGCCAATCAGGTGTTCGTCTCGGCTGGCATACAACAGGTTGTAATCCTGGATCACCGAGCTGCTCGGAGTGAGACCGTGCCAGTTGGCCTTGGCGGCCTCCCGGTAGCTGTCCTCGTAGACAAAGAACTCCAGCTCGGAAGCTCCTGAAGTTTGCAGCCCCATGGCATCGGCGCGCTCCAGCTGGGTCCTCAACGCGGAGCGTGGGGCAACCGACACCAGTTCCTTTTCTTCCCCTGCCACAACATCGCAAAGCACCAGTGCGGTCGCCTCGCGCCAGCTGAGCACGCGCAGACTCTCGAGATCGGGCGCAAGATGCAGGTCCCCGTAGCCCTTCTCCCAGTTGGCGAACTCAAAACCGGGAATGGGCTCCATGTCCATGTCCACGGTCAGCAGGTAGTCACAGGCGTGGGCCTCGCCTCCCCCTACCTCCTCCAAGAAGAATCCCGCATCGTAGGTCTTGCCCATCAACCGACCGTAGTGGTCCGTGAAGGCCACATCGACCGTATCGATCACCCCCTCCGCCACGCAGCGACGCAGGTCGTCCAAACTCAGCATGCCTTCTTCGTGACTCATGGAAGCAATTCCTGTTGGCTAGCATACCCCGCCAAAGGGCCCCTAGGCGGCTCCGCAAAAGGGGCTATAAGGCACACAAGAGCGAAACACCGTCAATCCGGTCCCAACGGTAGACTGGATTTTCCAGAATCCAGCGAACCCTAGAGCCCCCCCCAGACCCGGACCATGTCCAGCCCGTTCCTAGACGACCGCCGCCGCGCCCACCACTTCCTGAACAGATTCTCGCTCGGCCCCACACCCGCCCTCCTGAAAGAGGTCACGGAGATCGGCCCGGAGAAGTGGCTGGACAAGCAGCTTGAAGGGCGCGCTCTGCCAGACCGGCGACTGACACGCAAGTTGGTCAAGCTGGGGTCCTACGCCCTGACCAACCGGGAGGTCATGGACGAGTACGTCCTGCCCACCCCGGACAACCTCAGTCAGGAGGAACGCCGGCGTAGGCAGCGGCTGCGCAACGTGCCCGCTACGGAGCTGCGAGATGCCGTCTTGCTGCAGGCGGTCTACGGCGAGGATCAGGTCAAGGAAGTGGCCAGCGACTTCTTCCGCAATCACTTCACGGTGGCGACGGACGTCGGTCGCGTGCGTTACTTCGCCACGGAGTACGAGCGAGAGGTGATCCGCAACCGGGTCTTCGGCTCCTTCGGCGACATGCTCTCGGCCAGCGCCAAGCACCCGGCCATGCTCGATTATCTCGACAATGCCGTCTCCCGCCGCCCCCCCACGAAAGCGGAACTCAAGCAGGTTGAACTGCGAGTGCGGCAGCAGACGCGGTCGAAAGAACAGGGTGAGCAGGCAAGCGACATCGCCGCACAGCGTGGCCTGAATGAGAACTACGCTCGCGAGCTGCTCGAACTACACACCCTAGGAGTGGACAACTACTACACCCAGGCCGACGTGGAGTCTGTTGCGCGCACCCTGACGGGCTGGACTATTGAGAACGACGGCACCAAGCCGCTCGGGTTCCGCTTCAGCGACAACATGCATGCGGGTGGAAACAAGAAGATCCTTCGTAAGACAATCAAGGAGAACACCAAGAAACCTCTGGCGGAGGGCGAGGAGCTCCTGGACATATTGGTCGGTCACAAGGGCACGTCCGAGTTCATCGCCTGGAAGCTCTGCCGGCATCTGGTAAATGACTCACCTGACGAGAAAATGGTGGCGCGGATTGCCGCAGTGTTCCGCAAGACCAAGGGGGATCTCCGCAAGGTCTACCGGGCCATCGCCACGGACGAGGAGTTCTACGCCCCGCGCAACATTCGCGCCAAATTCAAGCGGCCCTTCGAGTTCGTGGTCAGCGCCTTGCGGGCTACCGACGCGGAGATCGACGACTGCTCGCAAATTCACGCCGCTCTGGGGGCCATGAACGAACGGCTCTACCTGTGCAAAGATCCCACGGGCTACTACGACCAGGCCGAGGCCTGGCTGGACCCCGGGGCTTTCGCCGTGCGGTGGAAGTTCTCCAGGGACTTGCTGCAAGGCAAGGTCGACGGCGTAAAGGTCTCGCCAGCGATCTTCGACGAGCTCAAGGACTCCGAGCCCGCAACCTGGAACGGCCTCTTGCTCGAGCGCTTTCTTCCGTCCGGTGCTGCAGGCGAGACACGCTCCGCCCTGGGCAAGACGCTGCGCGAGTACATCGAACTGGGCTACAACAGCCACGTGGATGAGCTCGCGCCCGCCTTGATCAGCATCATCCTCGGCTCTCCCGATTTCCAAAAGCAGTAACGCGCGCCACACCTCTGGGTCTCAGCCATGACACATCACTCCATAAGCCGCCGCCGCCTACTCCAGACCACGGGCGTCAGCCTCGCGAGCCTGCCCCTTGCTTCGTTGGATTCGTTCGGCGCCGCCTGCTTGCAACCGCGCGCTAAAGACGGACCGCTGCCCGCACTGGTCACCATTTTCCTGCGCGGTGGTGCCGACGCCATGAACATCGTGGTGCCGTACGGCACGAAGCGCTACTACGACATCAGACCCACCCTGGCCATCCCGCCCCCGGACAGCGAGGGCGGCGCCCTCAAGTTGGACAAGAAGTTCGGCTTGCATCCTGCGCTGGCGGATTTGATGCCGTTCTGGGAAGCGGAGCAGCTGACGCCCATAGTTTGCGTTGGCTCACCGCACTCCACTCGCAGCCACTTTGACGCGCAGGACTTCATGGAGCGCGCCGCCCCCGGCCTGCGAACCGTGCACGATGGATGGTTGAACCGTTACCTCGCCCTCTCCCACGATGCGCGCAAGCCACGGCGCGGTGAAGCCGAAAAGGCCAACATCCTCCGTGCATTGGCCATGCAGGGCCTACTGCCCCGCTCACTGCGCGGCCCGCACGCGGTCCTGGCCGTGCCCTCCAGGCGCGTCCTAAACGACGACGCCACCCTAGCCATGTTTGGCCCTCTCTACGGCAACATGGCCGACGATGGCATGAATGCTGGGGTCTCAACCGCTAAGACGAAGGGAGGCATCGTGTACGAGACCGGCCGCAACACCATGGCCACCATGAAGCGCTTCCGAGAGATCGTGAACGACTCCACCAACTCGGGCAAGGTGCGCTACCCGGGCGGCTCCCTCGGGGACAAGCTCAAGGACGTGGCGCGCGTCATTCGCGCCGATGAGGGGTTCGAGGTCGCCGCTTTGGACATCGGCGGATGGGACACACACTCGAACCAGGGGGGTAGCGAGGGCAACATGGCCAATCGGCTGACCAACCTGGGCGGCTCCCTGGCGGCCTTCATGACGGACCTGGGCCCGCACCTGGAGAACACAACCGTCATGGTCATGAGCGAGTTCGGTCGCACCTGTCGGGAGAACGGCAACTACGGCACGGATCATGGCCACGGTGGCATGATGCTCGTCATGGGCGGCGGCGTGGAAGGTGGCAAGGTCCTGGGCAAGTGGAACGGCTTGGATGATGACGACCTCTACGAGGCGCGCGACCTGGACGTGACGACTGATTTCCGTGACGTCTTCTACGAAGTGTTGCGCAGGCACATGGACTTCGAGGTGCCGCGCGATTTCTTCCCCGGCTACAAGCCCGACAAGGTCAAGGGGTTGATGTCCTAGTGCTCTGCGGGGAAACCCGAGGAGCCAGAGGGTAGATCCAGATCATGTTGCATGCCGCGCGCGTCTTTGGGCTGTGGATGCTGGCTTCGGCCTGCCTGCCCGCAGCCACGGCCCAGACTCCTGCACAAGAATCTAGGCGGGAAGCACCGCGGATCTCTATTCTCGCGGAGGGAACCAGAGCCGAGACGCCCTGCTGGATTCTGACCGCGCCAGAGCCTGGCCCCACTGTCGTGATCGTGGGAGGCATGCACGGCAATGAACCCTCTGGCGCTTCGGCCGCTGAGCAGATCACCTCCTGGTCCATAGGGCGCGGCCAACTTGTCGTCGTTCCACGCGCCAACGTCTTGGCGTTGGAGGCCGAACAACGCCGGACCCCAGGAATGCTGGGGAATGCCGGGGATCTAAACCGACAGTTCCCCTTGGATGGCAATCCTTCGGAAGGCATCGCCGCTGCACTTTGGGGCCTGCTTGAGAAGCACGATCCGGCCTGGGTGGTCGATCTCCACGAGGGCTTCGATTTCCACCGCACCAATCCCAAGAGCGTCGGGAGCAGCGTCATCCATTGCGCGGATGAACGTGCCGAAAAGCTGGCCCTGAAGCTGATCGCCGCTGTCGACGCAACAATCGAGGAGCCGGGCCAACGGTTTGATCGGCTGCGCAGCCCCGTCGCTGGGAGCCTTGCCCGAGCGGCCTGGGAGAAGGCGGGGGTGCGATCGATGATCGTCGAGACGACGACCAAGTCGCATGCGCTCTCCCACCGTGTGCGTCAACATCGGCTCTTGGTCCACACCCTTCTGAAAGAGCTTGGAATGCAGCCCAGCCCGGCCGCCACCGTTATTGGCCCGGGAATGGCTCCCGACACCATACGGGTCGCGGTCTTTGACGGGTCGGGTACGGGCAAGGGCGCAGCAGGCACGATGCGCAGCGTGCTTGAAGGCCAAGCCGGCTGTGTTGTTCGCCGGATTGGCGGCCCAGATGTGCGCGCAGGAGTCCTGTCCCAGTTCGACGTTGTGGTCCACCCCGGCGGCTCGGGAAGCGCCCAAGCGAAGGCGCTGGGAGTAGAAGGCCGGGCGCAAGAGGTCGCCTTCGTGCGCGCCGGCGGCGGCTATCTGGGCGTTTGCGCTGGCGCCTACCTGGCCGCCTGCAACTACGATTGGTCCCTGGGCTTGCTTGATGCGCAGGTGATTGATCGCAAGCACTGGCGTCGCGGGGTCGGCAGCGTCGACGTGGAATGGACCTCGCTGGGCAAACGCACCCTTGCAAGCGGGAGCTCGGCCCAGGGAAGGCAGCTTTTTGAAATCCAGTACGCCAACGGGCCCATATTCCAACCCGGTGAGGTGGACGAGCTACCGGATTTCCATGCCCTGCTTGTCTACCGGGGGGAGGTCGCCGAGAACGGAGCGCCCAAGGGCATCATGCCCAGCACGGCGGCTGCGATACGCTCGTCGTTCGGCCAAGGTCGAGCCATGGCCTTCAGCCCCCATCCGGAGAAGACCGACGGGCTGCACGCCCTTCTGCACAACTCCCTCGTCTGGTTGGCGGGCGACGGTCAGTAGTGGCTCAGAAAGAGGCCCCTGGCGAGGCCCTAGCGAAGCGAGGATGGGCGGAACCGATTCTTCCCCCCGCTCGTCCCAGGAGTCTGGCATCCTGCATGCGTCGTCCCCGGGGCTTGCCCCGGGGTTCCATCTGCCTCTCACTGATTCCGCCACTCCCCCATGCAATTCAGAATCAACAAGCACACCTTTGCACCTCTCGCCCTGATCGGCGCACTCTGCGGTACAGCCCTTGCCCAAGAGGCCCCGCCCCCGTCAATCCCCGTCAGCTACGCTTACGACACGGGCTGGGTGGAAAACCGCACTTCCACTCGCATCGTCACCATCTCCTTCACGGTCTACCAGCCCCAGGCCGAGTGGATGAGGCTCTACTTTCAGGACGTGAATTTGGGGCGCAACCCCCAGGTGCCGGGCCAGGGTTCGATTCTGCGCATGACGGCCTTCAAGGACGGTGCGGTGCAAGAGATGAACACGACGCACGTGGATCAGTGGCAGAAGTCCAGCGCCTACTTCAACGGGGAATCCGTGCAGGTCGAGGTGTTGGCTGATCCTGGAACGCGCTCGCGACTGGTGATGCGCGCCCTGGACATGGGGCTCGCCCCTGCCGATGACCCGTCCCAGTGCGGATCTACCGACGACCGGGTCCCCTCATCGGACCCGCGTGCCGCGCGCTTGCTTCCCATCGGCTGCACCGGCTGGATGATCAACGATTGCGCGCACTGCTTCTTGACTGCTGGCCATTGCACCTCCGGCGTCTCCGTCGCGCAGTTCAACGTACCCAACTCCAACTCCGGCGGCGGCCTCAACAACCCTCCCCCGAAGGACCAGTACGCGGTGGACTCCTCCTCCATTCAGAGCAACGGAGGCCAGGGCGTGGGCAACGACTGGGGGTACTTCGGTACCTTCCCCAACAGCACGACCGGATTGACTGCATATCAAGCGCAAGGCTCTGCGTTCAACGTCGTTAATCCGCCGGGTACGAGCAACAACACCATCCGCATCACGGGCTATGGCGTGGACAGCGGCGTCCGCAACCAAACCCAGCAGACCCACGTGGGACCCTTCGTGAACTCGAGCGGCACAACCGTGGGCTACGTGACGGATACCCAGGGAGGCAACTCCGGCTCTCCTGTGATTTGGGAACAGAGCGGCGACGCCGTCGGTATCCATACACACGGTGGTTGCAGTAGCACGGGTGGCAACAACTGGGGAACGGGCGCCAACCACGGCGGCCTGCAGAATGCCATCTCTTCCCCCAAGGGCGTCTGCGCCTCGGGAAATGCCATCTTCTCCGATGGGTTTGAAAGTGGCGACTACCTCACGGGTAGTTGGGTCGTGCAGAACAAGAAGGCCAAGATCCGCAAGCGGGCGAGCAAGACCGGCAACTGGGGCGCAAGGCTGAAGCGCAAAACCTGGATCGAGCGAGCCGTGGACACGACCGGTCTCTCCAACATCGCGGTGAGCTACTGGCGCAAGACCAAGAACCTGATCGCAGGTGAGCGCATGCGGGTCCAGTGGTGGAACGGATCGAACTGGACGACATTGGAAGACGCAACGGGTACGAGCTGGGGCCAAGCCACCTTCTCGCTGCCATCGAGCGCAGACAACAACTCCAACTTCAAGATTCGATTCCGCACGAACTCCAACCAGAATAAGGGCTGGGGAGACGTGGATGACGTGACCGTGGCTTCTTGTAACTGATAGGCCTCCACGCAATTACCGACCCCACGCTTCGCGCGGGATCGGTAGGATGAGCCTCCACGCCCGGCCGACCCCCGCGGGTCGGCCGGGTTTTCTTGTGTCCCCAGCGCCAGCCGGACGCGAAGGCGTCCCCTCTCCACGAGGAATCCGACCCATGCACCTGTCCACGGCCCGCCGTAGTTTCCTACCCGCACTTGCCTTGCTCACCGCATTGGGTGCCCAAGCCCAGGAGGCCGAGAGCGAAGCTGAGTTGCTCGCAAGGGCCAAGGCTATCCATGGCCGCGTCATTACTCTCGACACCCACAAGGACATATCCTCGGACCTGGCTTCAGAGGAAGTTCCGAGCGATCCCAGCGAGAAGGAGCGTTTTCTCCTGCGCAACGATCCCACCCTTGAGGGCCCCAACCAAGTGGACTTCCCCAAGATGCGCGCGGGTGGCTTGGACGTGGCTTTCTTCATCGTCTACGTGGGCCAGGGAAAGCTCAATGAAGAGGGCTTTGCACGTGCAGCTCAGCAGGCTCAGGACAAGTTTGATGCCATCCATCGAATGGTCCGGCGCTTTCCCGAGCACATCGGTCTTGCACGAACGCCCGACGATGTGGAACGCCTCCATGCGGCGGGCAAGCTCGTGGCTTGCATCGGGATCGAGAACGGATTCGCCATGGGTACGGACGTCTCGCGAATCGCCGAGTTCCACGCCATGGGCGCGCGCTACATGAGCATCGCCCACAACGGGCACAGCCAGCTCGGCGACTCTCACACTCCCATCGAGCCACTGCACGGCGGCCTCACGGATCTGGGCCGAAGCGCCATCGCAGAGCTCAATCGCTACGGCATCATGGTGGACGTCTCACACTCCTCCAAGGCCACCATGATGGAGGCCGTGGCTGCCTCCAAGGCCCCCGTGATCGCCTCCCACTCTTCCGTGGATGGCATCTTCCCCCACGGCCGCAACCTGGACGACGAACAACTCCGGGCCCTGGCCGCAAAGGGCGGGGTCGTTCAGACCGTAGCCTTCAAGAGCTACGTCAAGGGGGACGATGAGAGGCGCGCCGCCATCGCCGCCCTGCGCGAGAAGCTCGATCATCCCCGCCGCCGCGGCGGTGAGACTATTTCGGATTCCCCCGAGGCCGTCGAGAAGCGCCGCCTCTTCAAGGAAGGCGTAGCCGCCATTGAAGCAGCCCATCCCCCCGCCAACGTCTCCGACTTCGCCGACCACATCGACCATGCCGTGGAAGTCATAGGGATAGACCACGTCGCCATCAGTTCAGACTTCGACGGGGGTGGAGGGGTCACGGGTTGGAACTCCGCGGCCGAGACGTTGAACGTGACCCTCGAGCTAGTCCGTCGTGGCTACAGCGAGGAGCAGATTGGCAAGCTCTGGTCGGGAAACACGCTTCGACTGTGGCGCGACGTCGAGGCTGTCAGCCGGCGATTGAAGGGCGAGTAGAAGCCCTCGTGGGCGACCACTGCCGACCCAACCGCGTTACACCATTTTGCCCCCCATCTGGACCGGAGGGTCATCGGCCCTGTGAGGCGTCGGGCGGCAGCTTGACGTCAACCGACCGGCCTCCCGTGGACGTGAGATCCGGATAACAAGGACTGTCGTTTCATGCACCCTCCCGGTGCTATGATGCTCCCCATGGCCCCCCCGCCGGCTGACCCGTCCCCCGATCTGCATCCAGGCAATCGCAGCCTGACTCGCGCTTGCCTGGTGGCCATGGTGCTCGGCTGCTATTTCTCCGTTGCGGCTATGCACATATTGTTGGGACTGGCGTTCGTCAGCTGGGTCTCCAGCTCCATGCCAGCCCTGCGCCATCCCCTGCGCACGCCTCTCATGTGGCCCATGGGGGGATTCGTCCTGATGGCAGCCTTCTCGGCAATGCTGGCCTGGAATCCGACGAGTACCAAGGAGGCCTTCAGCTTCGCCACTCCGTTGCTCGTCTACATGATGACGCGCGACGTCATGGCCGGGCCGAGCCTGGTGAACCGTTCGGTCCAGTACGTGATCTGGGGAGGCGTTCTGACTGGCGGGTTGGCCCTGGCCCAGTCCGCCTTCGAAGACCAGGGGGTAATGATCTCCAACAACCTGAACCGCTACGTCACCTTGTCGGGCGTGCTGCTGTTGGCCCTGATGCTGAACTTATCGCGAGCCCTATTCGGAGCTAACACGCGCGAACGCATCCCATTGCTCCTCGGTCTCGGCGTCATTCTCTGCGCGCTGGGCATGACTGAAACCCGCGGAGTGTGGGTTGGACTTGTTGCCGGGTGTGCGACTCTGATAGGCCTGTGGAGACCACGCGCCCTGATAGCGTTGCCCGTCGTTTTGATCGGTGCCTACTTCTCTGCCCCAAGTTCATTCCAAGAGAACATCCAATCCACGCTGAATGGCTCGGACCCCCTCGTTGAGGAGCGCCTCTGCGAATTGGACATTGGAATCGATATCATTCTCGACAACCCCCTTCTCGGCGTCGGGCCGCGCAGGGTACCGGAAGTCTACGGCGACTACCGCGCACCCGAAGAGGCGGCCCTTGCGAGTCGCATACCAAAACACCTGCACAACAACGCCATTCAGATCGGGGCGGACCTGGGCTTCCTGGGCCTGGGCTTCTGGTTCGCGATCTGGATCAGCTGGTTCCGGCGAGTGGCCCGCTCCTATGCCCGCGTGGACGAGAGCGACCACGCCAGTCGTGCGGTCATCGCAGGTTGCCTAGCCGCCATGGTCGGGTTCCAGGTCATGGGGCTATTTGAATACAACATGGGCGACTCCGAAGTGGCGTTCTTGGCCCTGTTCGTGTTTGCACTTCCACTCGCTATCGAAGCCTACTCGGGAGACTAGGGGCTGCGGCTCCGCGTGGACTCGGGGATGATCCGTGGCCACAGGGGTTTCCCAAGTCGAACCATTGGATTATGAAACAGCCTGCGCCCCGCGCTACCCTGCACACCATGCCCTGGACCGTGTACGTGCTCCGATCGAAGTCCCAAGGAGTCACCTACGTGGGCATCAGCACGGACGTAGAGCGACGGCTCCAGCAGCACAACGGCGAAGCCCCGGGGGGAGCGCGCTCTACAACCCGAGGCAGACCCTGGGAACTGGGGGTCACCTACGGGCCCTATCCCGATCGGGGACGCGCCCAGGCGGTGGAGTATCAGGTCAAGCAGAGGCGCGGGAAGGAGCGGCTTGACTGGGTGGAGGCTGAAGAATCGTGATCCAGGCCCGGGGCTGAGGTCCCCTAATGGGATTCTTACCTTCCCCGGAGGTGTCCTCCCGATTACCCCTGCACAGGCCCTTGCAGCGGCCTAGACTGGATTGGACACCCACCCCCTCTGAGATCCTGTCTTGCCGCCCACTCAACCCACACGGCGCGAACTTCTACGCGCTGGCGGGAGTTCCCTGCTCGGACTCTCCCTGGCTGACGCCCTGCGAGCCCAGGCCTGGTCTGCACCTCTAAACGGCGGGCCGGGCTGGGGCCGCGCCAAGGGCGTCATCCTGATCTTCCTTCAGGGCGGGCCCAGCCACCTGGATTTGTGGGACCCGAAGGATGACGTACCCGACTCCGTACGTAGTCCCTTCAAGACGATCTCCTCGAAGGTGCCCGGGATGGAGGTCACAGAGTTGTTGCCCCGCGTGGCAGAGGTCACGGACCGCCTGACGTTCATCCGCACGATGAGCTACTCGCCCATCGGCCTGTTCAACCACACGGCCGCCCACTACCAGATGCTCACGGGCTACACGGCCGACAAGGTCAGCCCATCGGGACAACTGGATCCCCCCTCTCCCAAGGACTTCCCCAACCTGGGCTCCAACATCGCTCGCCTGAAACCGCCCGAGAGGGCCATGCTGCCGTTCGTGATGATGCCGCGGCCCCTGCAGGAGTCGAACGTCATCGGAAAGGCCGGCAACGCCGGGTTTCTGGGCCGCGCCCACGATCCCTACACGCTCTACCCGGCTGGGGATGACTTCAACGAGACCAAGATGGACCGCATTCAGGCCGCGGCCCTGAGCCTGCGTCCCGAGCTCTCCGTCAAGCGCCTCGGTCGGCGTGCGGACCTGCGTAACCAGATCAGTGCAGCGTCTCCACACCTCCAGAAGGCCATCGCGGACATGAGCCTCGACGAGTACTTCGAGCAGGCCCTGGGGTTGATCCTCTCCGGCCGAGCCCGTGACGCTTTCGATCTCAGCATGGAGCCCGATGCTCTGCGGGATCGATACGGCCGCACGACCTTCGGACAGTCCTGCCTGATGGCCCGCCGCTTCATCGAAGCTGGCACACGCTTCGTACAAGTAAACTGGCCCAAGCAGGCCAACTCCGACCGGCACTCGTGGGACGTGCACAAGGACCTGAACAAGCGCATGAAGAACGACGCCGCCCCACGCTTTGACCCTGGCTTTGCCACGCTGATCGAGGACATGGATGAACGCGGGCTGCTGGAAGACAACCTGGTGGTCGCCGTGGGCGAGTTCGGACGCAGTCCCAAGAAGGGCCTGTCCACTTCTGGTAATGACAACGACCCCGATGGCCGCGACCACTGGCCCTACTGCTTCACCGCGGCGGTAGCTGGAGCCGGGATCAAGCGCGGGCACGTACACGGAGAGTCGGACGCCACGGGATCGGCGCCCCTGCGCGATCCTGTGCACCCCACGGATCTGTTGGCCACGATCTATCACGCCCTGGGTATCGACCCACACATGATGGTCTTGAATCACTTGCTCCAGCCCCGGGAGCTCGTGACAGGGGAACCCGTTACGGACCTGTTCGTCCGATGAAGTTGGCTCTGCTGTTCTTGGGGCTCGCGTGGCCCACGCCCTTGCACGCCCAGGAGGCGGCGCAAGAAAAGGTGAGCTTCGAGCGCGACGTCGTTCCCCTGCTCCGAGCCCGCTGCCATGGCTGCCACCAGCCCGCCAAGGCAAAGGGAAAGTTGAATCTGACGCGCTACGACTCCCTGATGAGAAGCGAAGACCCCGTGGTCGTTCCCGGTAAGCCCGAAGAGAGCCTGCTCCTCGAGTTGGTCATGCCCTTCGATGATGAACTGCCGGAGATGCCCGAGGACGCCGAGCCCTTGTCGGCCGAGGAGATCGACGTCCTTCGTCGCTGGATTGCCGAGGGTGCCGTGGATGACTCCACGGCCAAGCCCGGCCCATTGGTCGATGCCGAGCACCCACCGGTCTACCCCTGCCTGCCCGTGGTGACGAGCCTGGCCTACTCCCCGGACGGAACGATGCTGGCCGTAACGGGTTGGCACGAGGTCTTCTTGTACCCAACGAAAGACAAAGAGGGGCTACCTCTCGCGCGCCTCGTCGGACTGTCACCACGAATCGAGTCGATCTGCTTCTCTCCCGACGGAACACACCTGGCCGTGGGTTGCGGCACACCGGGCATGGAAGGCGAACTGCAGCTGTGGAACGTCGAAAAAAAGAAGCTCGTCCTCTCCACCCGCGCCACCTTCGACACACTCCGCGGCCTGAGTTGGTCTCCAGACGGATCACGCATCGCTTTTGGTTGCGCGGACCGCAGCCTGCGGGTCGTGGAAGCCAAGACGGGCAAGCAGGTGCTCTACCAGGCCACCCACGAGGACTGGGTTCTCGGCACGGCTTGGTCCGTTGACGGGAGTTTTCTCGTTTCGGTCAGCAGGGACAGGTCCCTGAAGTTGGTGGAGGTCGCCACGGAGCAGTTCATCGACAACATCACGAGCATCACTCCGGGTGCGGTGAAGGGGGGCCTGATGAGTGTACATCGGCACCCTGAGCGGGATGAGCTCCTGGTAGGCGGCGCTGACGGTATCCCCAAGGCCTACCGGATGCACCGCGAACAGAAGCGCGTGATCGGAGATGACTACAACCTCCTGCGTAATTTCCCTTCCATGCATGGACTCATCTACGCCGTCGAGTGGAGCCCGGACGGTTCGCGAGTAGCAGCCGTGAGCGGGCTGGGCAAGAAGGGCGAGGTGTGTGTGGCCAATGCGGAGGACGGTGTTGAAATCTGGCGCCACGAATTCCCCTTCGGCGTCTACGCACTCAGCCTGGACTCATCGGGTACGCGCCTGGCCCTGGCCGGTGACGATGGGATCGTGAGGGAATACGCCCTCCAAGACGGCTCCCTCATGCGCAAGTTCCCAAGCGCCCCGGTGGCGGCCAAGAAGCCCGGTCCACCCACGTCTCAGGAGAGCGCGCAATGAAGTCACGCTTGCTCTTGCTCCTCGCACCCGCGCTCTTGCTCGCGGTCTCCATGGCCAGTGAAATGGCCAGTGAAGATCGCCCGGTCAAGGCCACCTTCCACGCCTCCCCTGAGACCGTTCAACTCTCCGGACCCTACGACTCCGTGCAACTGATCCTGACGGGGAAAAGCGCACAGGGAAACCAGGTGGACTGGACGCGCTCTGCCGAGCTGATCTCCGAGCCCCGCCTCGTCAAGGTCGACGACAGACGACACATCCGACCCGTTGCCGAGGGCCAAGAGGTTCTCGTGTTCCGACAAGACGATGCCAATATCGAGGTGCCGGTGGAGGTCACGGGTCTGGACCAATCCCCGAGGGTGAGTTTTGTGCGCGACGTCGCGCCGGTCTTGAGCCGCCTCGGCTGCAATGCGGGAACCTGCCATGGTACGGCCCAGGGCAAGAATGGTTTCAAGCTCTCCCTGCGCGGCTATGACCCTCTGGCTGATCACCTGGCCCTGACCAGCGACCTGGCTGGCCGCCGCGTGGACCGGGTCTCCCCTCGCGACAGCTTGTTCCTGACCAAGTCCACCTCGCACGTCCCCCATGAGGGAGGCCAGGTACTCGACCCCGGGTCCACTGCGCACCGCCTGCTACTCTCCTGGATTGAGCAGGGGGCCGCGCTGGTGGAGAGTGATCCGCGCCCCGTGTCTCTGCGCGTCGTGCCTGATGAGGCCACCATCCCTCTGCCCGGCATGAGCCAGCAATTCGCCGTGATCGCAACTTTTTCGGACGGCACCTCGCGCGATGTGACCGCCCAGGCCTTCGTGGAGTCCGGTGACATGGAGGTCGTGACCATGGACAAGCGCGGGCTCGGCACGGCTGTCCGCCGCGGTGAGTCCCCCATCCTCGTGCGCTACGAGGGCAACTACGCCGCCGCGCGGTTGGTGGTCATGGGCGACCGTAGCGACTGGTCCTACGAGAAGACGCCCATCTTCAACTGGATCGACACTCTGGTGCACGCGAAGCTGCGCACCCTGCGCAGCCAACCGGGCGAGGTATGCACCGATGCGGAGTTCCTGCGACGGATCACCCTAGACCTGACCGGCAGGCTGCCGGAGGTCGAATCTGTGCGCGTTTTCTTGATGGATGCGCGCCCCTCTCGGACGAAGCGCACGGAGGTCATCGACCGACTCCTGGGCAGCATGCCGTACGTCGATCACTGGACCAACCGTTGGGCCAGCCTGATGCAGGTCAACTCGAAGTACGTGGGCCAGCAGGGGGCCAAGCAGTGGCGGGAGTGGATCCGGGCGCAGGTGGCCAGCAACACGCCGTACGACCGTTTCGTACACGAGCTGCTCGCCTCCAAGGGCACCACCCGCAACCGACCGCAGACGGCGTTCTGGCGGGTTCAGCGCGAGCCCGACCTGGCCATGGAGTCCGTAACCCAGCTGTTCCTCGGCGTGCGTTTCAATTGCAACAAGTGCCATGACCATCCCTTTGAGCGCTGGACCCAGGATCAGCACTGGCAGCTTGCAGCATTCCTGGCCCAAGTCACGCGCAAGGCCGTACCCCCAAAAAATGGTAACGACAAGGACGAGGCCATCGGAGATGGCAACAAGGGCGAGGTCACCCACCAGCGCACAGGGCAGACGGCCGCTCTGTCCTTCCCCTACGAGCACGCCGGTATGGCCAGTGCTGACGCGCCCCGCCGAGAGCAGTTCGCCACTTGGGTCACGGCCTCGGAGAACCAGTATTTCACCCGCAACTACGTCAATCGGCTGTGGGCCTACCTGACAGGCACGGGCCTTATCGAGCCCATCGATGACATGCGGGCTGGGAACCCCCCTACCAACCCGAAACTCCTCGAGCGTCTGACCACGGAATTCGTGGACAGCGGGTTTGACGTGCGCCACATATTGCGGCTGATCTGCCAATCGCGGACCTACCAGCTCAGCACGCGCACCAACCAGTGGAATGCCGACGACCACAGCAACTACTCCCATGCCAAGGCGCGGCGACTGCCGGCGGAGGTGCTTTTTGACGCGGTCCATCAGGCCACCGGCTCCAAGCCCGCGTTGGCGGGTCAGCGGCCGGGCACACTCGCGGCACAGCTAGTGGACTCCTCGACCAAGACCTCGGACGGTTTCCTGGATCTCTTCGGAAGGCCCCCGCGCGAGAGCATCTGCGAGTGCGAGCGCTCCGACTCGCTCTCGCTCGGGCAAGCATTGAATCTCGTCAACGGCCCAACCATCGCCAACGCGGTCGAGGCAGAGGGCAACGCCATTGAGAACCTCGTCAAGTATGAACCCTCCGACGAGAGGGTATTGGAGGAGCTCTACCTGCGTTTCCTGGGCCGCCCCCCAAGCGCGGAAGAGGCGGATCAACTGCTGCCCTCTCTGGATCCGATGCGCAGGGCCAACATGGACGCCTTGCCGCCAGTCGCAATGGAATCCTTCGTTGCAGGCTTTGCTAAGTGGGAGGCCGAGTGGGAGACCAAGATGAGGCTGCAACCTTGGGTCACACCGACGGTGGTCAAGTCCCACTCCGAAGGTGGGGCCACGATTGAGGTCGCTGAGGACGGCAGCTTCAGAGTGACAGGCGAGTCACCCGACAAGGACCGAACATCACTCACGCTGAACTTGCAGGGCACCGGCTTCACGGGGCTGCGGCTCGAGGCGCTGCCCCTCGACTCCCTGCCCGGCAAGGGGCCTGGTCGCGCCGAGAATGGCAACTTCGTTCTGGGCGAGATCGAGGTCGTATCCATCCCGAAGGGCAACCCTCTCGGAGCGCGGCGCGTCAAGCTGAAGACCGCCACCGCCGATTTTTCCCAGGCCGACTGGCCCGTGGCCAAGACCATCGATGGCGATCCCGCAACGGGCTGGGCCATCATGCCCCAGTTCGGCAAGCGTCACGTAGCCGTATTCGAGGCGGCTGAGGACTTCGGACAGGAGGAAGGTGTCCAGTTGGTCGTCACCCTGGTGCAACAGTACGGAAGTCGGCACACCCTCGGACATGGCCGCCTCGCCGTCACGCGTAGCCCACGCCCCGTGCACCACATGGGGCTCTCCCTAGAAACGGAGGTCAGCCTGCTCACCAGCGCCGAAGAGCGTACCCAAGAGCAGTTGGAGCTCCTCCATCGCGCTTTCTTGAAGACCATGCCCACCCTGGCGCACCAACTGCGCCTCGCCTGCGCCCGCGATCTGGCCTGGGCCCTAGCCAACAGCCCCAGCTTCCTGTTCAACCGCTGAACGGGAAACCGGGGCCGCAATCAGCCGGGAGCGCGAACCGGCTCAGTTCGCGAAGGTCACCTGCAGACCATCCGAGGTGTTGCTGCCAGAACCCTGGCCCGGGTCACGGAACCAGTATTGGAAGTAGCGCGTATCCCCAGAGACGATGCCAGCCTCCGGCCCGGTCCCCGTAAAGTCCAGGGCAACGGAGTTGGCGTTACCGACGGCCTTGGATACCGGCAGCAGACGCGAGAGCGATCCGCCCACACATAGCGCCCCATTTCCAAAGGGAATGACGAGGTCAGGGGCGGAACCGAAGAAGAACATCCCAAACCTATCGGGGCACTGGCTGACGTTGATCACAGTGTCATTGGCGGCAATGCTGCCACTGCCAGCCCAGCCCATGCGCGCGCCATCATTGAAGGCCGAGTTGGGGAAGGCCACACAGTACGTCTGGAAATCCGCACCCCCACCGCAGGCATTGTCCGCTCCGGGGGTATCGGATCCATCGACCGTGGGGTCGAAGTCCCCCATGACCCACGTGCCCGAGCAAACGAACGGGTGGGAGGGAACGAAAGAGCCATCAGGGCCAACCTGCACGGGCCAGTAGACGAGGTCGCCACCGGTCGGGTCTTCAATCAGCGCGATGCCCGAGACGACGCTCGACCATGGGGTGGTATCCAGGGTGCCGTCGTCATCGGTGTCCAGGTCATCATTCTTGGCTCCCGTGAAGTCTCGCACGAGAAGATGCGTCACGTTGTCGGAGTTCTCAAAGTCGAGAGTGGTGACCAGGTCCGCGGTCCCCATGGTGAAGGACGATTCGGCAGCAACGAAGTAGCCGGTCCCACCGATTGTTGTTCCTGCGAGCGAGACCACGGCCTCGATCACACCAGATCCGCCGGTGCCATCGCCGATGACGATGTACGTCAAGTCGTTGAGCGAGGTGCCGGCAGGTCCAACGAGCTCAAAGTACTCGTCGACGTCGGAACTCGGCTGATCGATGCGCAGTTCGTTGATGGCAGGATCCTGGGCAAACAGAGGAGACGCGAATACAGCACACAGAACAGTCAGGGAGAGGTGTTTCATTGAGGTGGGAAAATGTCTGGGAGGAGGGGAGGGGGCTGATACTCAGCCCTGAAGACTAGTGGCCGTGCCCAAGGACGCCAATGTGAAACCAATCCATACTGGCTGGAAGGGCCTAGAATGCGGTCTGCTCCTACCAATTTGCATTTCAGGCGATGGAGATGGAATAGAGTATTCACCGGCCGGGACACCTCGAAGATGTTGCACACTGGAACCCGATTCTCGCCAGCGTGATCCAACAAGAACCCACCATGCTGAATACGCTTCTTCTCTCCTCGCTTGCGCTATTCCCCCCGACTCTGACCGGCTGTCCAGATTGGCCTCAGTACAACGGATCCGGCCATGATCGCACCGTCGATCAGACCATCGCCAAGCGCCTGTGGAGTGACTCGCCACCCGCTACTGAATGGACGATTGCCACGCCCGCGGGGTTCAGTTCTTTCACGCTCGCCGAGGGACTCGCCTACACCCTCGTGGAGAGGGATGGCAAGGAAACGGCCATCGCACTGGATGCCGAAACCGGCGAGGAGACCTGGGCCTTCACGACAGAGAAAGTGAAGTACGACGGCGGCGGAGGTTCGGGTACGGAGAACAACAGGGGCGGGGATGGACCGCGCACCTGTGTCAGCTACCAGGACGGGCGTGTGTTCGTGATGACGTCGGACCTGCACCTGCACTGCCTCGATGCCAAGACCGGCGAGGGGCGTTGGGACGTGGATCTGATAGCTGACTATGAGGGGCGCAACATCACGTGGCAGAACGCCGCCTCCCCGCTGCTCGAAGGAGGGCTTGTGATTGTTGGTGGGGGTGGAGAAGGACAATCCCTGCTGGCGCTGCACCAGGAGAACGGCCAGCTGTGCTGGAAGACCGCGGACGAACGCATCACCCACGCCACACCCATCGCGACCACGATCCATGGGGTGCGCCAGGTCATTTTCTATCTTCGCTCGGGGCTGGTATCGGTGAGACCCGCAGACGGGGAAGAGCTCTGGCGCATCGAGTATCCCTATCGCACGTCCACCGCAGCCTCGCCCGTGGTCTTTGAAGACGTGGTCTACTGCTCCGCCGGCTATGGCGTTGGCGCGGGCGCCTTCCGCCTCTCCCTGGAAGACGGCCAATGGTCCAGTGAGTCCTTGTGGCGCAAGCGCAATGACCACATGAACCACTGGAGTACGCCGGTCTGCAAAGAGGGTTATCTGTACGGGATGTTCAGCTTCAAGGACTATGGGGATGGCCCCATGAAGTGCGTGGACATTCGCACCGGCGAGGAGAAGTGGAGCCAGGATGGCTTCGGTCCCGGGAACTGCATCCTCGTGGGCGACGACCTGGTGGCCCTGACCGACTCGGGGGAGGTGGTCTTGGTGGAGTCCACTCCTAAGGCCTACCGCGAGATCTCTCGCGCCACCTTCCTCGAGGGTAAGTGCTGGTCCACCCCTACCTTTGCGGACGGAGACCTGTTCATCCGCAGCACCACCCAAGGCATGCGCCTGGATCTCTCGGCGGACAAGTGAACGCGGCCGGAGCCGCGGGCTCACTTATCGTCCGACTTGTCCGCCGCAGCCTTCTTGGGCCAGGCGTGATCCTCGGGTCGAATGCCCGGTACGAACTTTCCGAAGCCGAAGTTCGTGGGCTTGAACTCGCCGACGATCGAAACATCACTCACCGCGGGCATCTTGTCTTCCATGCGCATTCCCCAGTAGCAGCTGTTCACCATGATGCGACGCACGCCAGCGCTGGCGAAGTCCGTCGCCGCGCCAATGGTCGTGCAGGCCGTGCGCATCGGCTTGTCGAGTGTGGAGTCGATTTCACGGATCCAGAAAATGGGCATCATGGGCGAGTTCTTGGGCCCATCCAACAAGGGTGAGTCGGGCTTCATGCCCTGCAGAACGGCACCACGCAACAACACCTTCGCGTCCTCGGGAAGATCCCGAATTCCGTAGACGTCCGTCGTACCCCAGACGTCACGTACCCCACGCAGGATGGGGTGTGCCCCGTTGAACGGCTCAATCATCCCACGCGTGCTCTGGCTTCCGTGCCCGCCGTGGTGGTTGACCCACGTCTCTCCAAGGATCTGCCGGCCAAACCCTCCCGACCATTTGCCGTTGCGGAAGGAGTAGTGCGCGTAGAGGCTCTCTTTGTCACGAGAGTAATTGAACGCGTGGGTCGCCGTTCGGACCCCCAAGATGGGCTTGCCCGCATCCACATAGTCCACGATGTGCTTCATGTCCGCGTCCGGTAGCTCCCGAAAGCGCAGGAACATCACCATCATGTCCGCGGATTCCAGCACCTCCAGCCCGGGAATGTGGGTCTGGTTCTTGGGGTCGATGACACCTGATTCGGGATCCGTGGAGAAGAGAACGGTGCAACGGAAACCGTGGTGGAAGGCGAGAATCCTGCCCAGCATGGGCATGACCTCTTCGGAGCGGTACTCCTCGTCCCCCGCGATCAACACCACGTGCTTGCCCTTGCCAGGCCCCTCACCCCCCTCGTAGACGAGCCGAAAGGGCTCTGCCTCTTGTGCGTTCTGGCTGAATCCAAACGCGGGGGAGAGTGCGAGGGTCAAGGCAACGAGGAGGGCGGTGGATTTCATCTGTGTGGAGGTCGGGGTGGTGGGTTCGAATCCGTGACGAGGAAGGGCCCAGTATCCGCCTTGGAACCCACATGCGCCACCGCTAGGCTGCGAGCCACGAGGACGAGGCCGCGCGCATGCGCCGAACTCCGACTCCCCCACCATGATCGCCGACCTCGACGACCCCGGCCTGGCCGCCCCCCCCGACTACGACGTGGTCATCGTGGGTTCGGGTCCGGCGGGCATGACCCTGGCCCGGGAGCTGGGGGGCCAAGGCTTCCGGATCTGCGTACTCGAGAGCGGCCTAGAGAAACCGACGCCACGGGGCGATCGCCTGCGCGAGGTCCAGAGCACGGGGATCCACGTCAAGGCCTACTCACGCGAGCGTGTGCTTGGAGGAGCCTCAAGCACCTGGTCCGGACTCTCCAGTCCGCTCGACGACGTGGATCTGCAGACGCGGCCCTACCTGGAGCAATCGGGTTGGCCCTTGGACCGTGCGGAGCTGGACGACTACTACGCCCAGGCCTCCGCGCGCTACCGCTTCCCGCCGCCAGAGCTCTACGCCGCGGGCGGATTCGACACCCTGCGCACCGAGGGCGAACGCGAACCCGCCTGGGATGGCCTGCGCGAGAAGATCTTCCTGGCCGCTGCCGACGCGCAGGATTTTGGACGGGAGTGGAAGTCGTGCTGCGAGGGCGAGGACACCGACCTCCTCCTCGACGCCACGCTGGTGGAGCTGGAATCCGAGCAGGGCGTTGTGGAGAGCGCCATCGCCCAGACCCGCAGCGGCCGCCGGGTCCCGATCCGCGGGCGCACCTTTGTGCTGGCCGCCGGCGGCATTGAAAACGCGCGCCTGCTGCTGGACACCAACCTGGGGAACGAACACGACCAGGTGGGGCGCTACATGATGAACCACCCGAAGAACTACTGCGGCATTCTGAAGCTGGCACAGCCGGTTCAGAGCCTGCCCTACTTTTTCGGCTGCCAGGTGGGTGCCAACGCGGGCTACGCTGGACTGCACCTGCCCAACGAGGTTCAGACGCAGCGTGAGCTCGTCAACGCCTACGTGCGCATGGAGCCCCTGTTCCCCTGGTCCGACAACGAGGGGGTGGAGTGCCTCGTTCTGTTCGTCAAGAAGTGCAGGGGTCTCCTTACCTTTTGGACCAAGAGCCAGGGGCAAGCCGTCATAGCCATGCGCGACTACTCCGAAACCGGCGACGACAGCGACCTCTCCAACACGCGTCGCTCGGCGCTGGGGACGGCGGCCCTCGGGCTGCGCGTGGCACTGCACCTGCCCAGCGTATTGACCTACGCGTTCTTCCGCCTGTCCGGTCGATCCCCCAAGGTTCGACGCGTGCGGCTGCGCAACTTCATGGAGATGGAACCACGGGCGGAGAACCGCGTGACCCTGGCCCAGGACGCGGACCCCAACGGCCGACCGGTGGCGCAGGTGAGCCACGACACGAGTAAGCGTGACCGGGCATCGCTCCTGGCCCTGCACGAAGTCCTCCGCGAGGAGTTCGAGCGCACGGGTCTGGGCACCCTCGGGCCCGATCTCGAGCAGGCCGACCCCTGGCCCATCACCCAGGACGCCTCGCACCACATGGGCACGACGCGCATGGGCACCGACCCGCAGTCCTCGGTGGTCACCCCCCATTGCCGGGTGCACTCCACCTCAAACCTCTACTGCGCGGGCGCCTCGGTCTTCCCCACCAGCGGCTGCGCCAATCCCACCTGGACCATCGTCGCCCTGTCCATTCGACTGGCCCGACACCTGCGCAGTGAGTTGCAAGGGAGCGGGGCGTGAGCACCACGGGCACTTCAACCAACGGCAAGCGCCGCATCGCAGTCGTCGGCGTGGGCAAGCGAGTCCGCGAGGCGGTGCTACCTGCGCTGTGCGCCATAGAGGAGTCCTTCGAGGTCGTTGGCCTGTACGCCCGCACGGCGCGCACCCTGGAAGCCGCCGGACGCGAGTGGCCGGTCGTGCCCCTCTCTGACCTGCACGACCTCCAAGGGGTGGACCTCTTGTACGTAGCCGTCGGTAAGGACGCGGTGCCGTCCGTGCTGCAGCAGCTCTTGAGTCTTGGCGCCTCTGACACGGACCTCCTGATCGACACGCCCGTGGTCCGCTTCCGCCACTTCCGGCACATCGCATGCCTGTCGGGTTTCCGTCGCGTAGGCGTACCGGAAGACTGCGCGTTCCTGCCCTGGATCAAGCCCGTCCAGGATTGCCTGGCCTCAGGCGTTCTCGGTGAGCTCGACGAATTGGTTTTGTGGAAGTCGGGCTATGCCTACCACGGTCTGGCGACGGCCAAGACGATCCTGGGAGCCGGGGGAATCCGGCGCGCCCGCCGCAAGCCCGTGGAGAACGGGCTCTTTGAGCGCAGCCTCCATCTGGACAACGGGGCCCAAGCCACCATCGTCGAGCCCCGGGACTACGGCTCGGGCTGGGTGCAGGTGATCGGCTCCAAGGGCAGTCTCTGCGATCAAGCTCGGGAGACGCCGAGCGCCTTGCACCTGGAGGTCGCTGTCCAAGGCGGCCTCTGCCGCAGCGTGAGGGTCGGCGACCACGTGGCCGAGCTCGACGAGGCCGAGGCCTCTCTCACCGCAGAGGATCCCGAGGGCGCCAGCCTCATCGCCCGTCAGGAGGCCATGAAGCGCGTGGGCCTCTTGCGCGTGCTGCGGGACGTGCGCGATGGCGGTATGGGCTATCCCCTGGAGGCCGCGGTGGAGGACACGGTGGTGGACTATTGGCTTGAGCGTTTGGGCCGCTACCGCGCCACTCCCCTCACGGACCCCGGCGCACCCTTGGCGCGCGGTCTCCTCTCAGTTCTCTCACGCCTGGGGGGCTAGCGTGGCGCACCTGATCGAAACGCTGATCATGCCCCCGGTGGGCAACCTGCTGCTCGCGCTACTGGGTCTGGCGCTGCTCCGTGGACGGCGCAGGTTGGGGCGTCTGTGCATGGTGCTGGGGCTCGGCAGCCTCTTGCTCCTGACCCTGCCCGTGGTCTCGGCCGCGCTCCTGATCAGCCTGCAGACAACCGATCCCCTGCCGCCCACGGGCCCCCTACCGGATGCCGACGCGATCGTGATCCTGGGCGCCGACTTCCAGTCCGCCGCGCCCGAGATGGGTGGAGCCACGGTCTCGCCCCTGACTCTCGAGCGGCTGCGCTACGGTGCGCGCCTCGCGCGGCGCGGCGAGACGCCCGTGTTGGTCAGTGGTGGATCTCTGGGTCCGAAGGAGCCGCCCCTGGCAGGGCTCATGCGCACGACGCTGCAAGAGGAGTTCAACGTGGAGGTGCGCTGGGCGGAGAAGCGCTCGCTCTCCACCCGGGACAACGCCCGCTACTCGGCGGAGGTCCTGTCCAAAGCGGGATGTGCACGGATCATCCTGGTCACCCACGCCTGGCACATGCCGCGCGCCAAGCGGGCCTTCGAGCAGGCGGGGTTGAAGGTCATCCCCGCCCCCATGGGCATCCACCCCTGGCCCGCCCGCGACCTGGGCGCCATCACGCCCTTCTCACGCGCCCTGCTCGAGAGCACCTGGGGCATCCACGAGTGGGTGGGGCGGATCTGGTATCGCCTGACCGAATAGGACGCGCCAGGCCCTCAGTCCAGGAGCCAGCGCGCCCACTCCTCTTCCAGCCCGCGGGTCAGGTACTCGCGGGTGGCAAGCGGCTGCTGGGCGATCCACTCACGGGCCGCGTCCAGGTTGAGGTAGTAGGAGAAGGTGCCCGGCCCCACCACGAAGGAGCGCACGAAGCGTGCGCCCGCGCCCACTAGGTAGGCCGATCCGCGAGGCGAAGCCATGTGCGCGGCGACCTCCGCGCTCAGGGATTCAGGGCTGACCTTCCAGTCGCTGCCCACGCGGCCCACCGCCTCGGCCAGCCGATCGCCCAATTCCCGTCCCATCCCGTCGGCCGCCGTGAGGGCGCGCGCCACGTCCCCTTGGGTCGCCCCCACCAGCTGCCGGCCGAGGCCGCGCACCCAGTCCAGGTGCTGCTCACCCCCGAGCTCCTCGACAAGCTGGAGGTCGGCGGCGAAATCCTGATCCAGATCCGACAAGCCCATGGCGGCCAGGTCGGCGTGGAGGAGCTCGGGATGCGGCTCGTCGAATCCCGCGAGGCGCCGCAGCTGCCTCGCGCGCTCGCCCGACAGGTGCGGCAGCACCTTGGGCACGTAGCCCAGGTAGTGGTAGCCCTTGACGCGCTGAAGCAGCCCCAGGTTCTGGAAGGGGCTCCACGGCCGCGCCTCTCCGAGGATGCCAGCCGTGTTCCAAAGCCCTAGCACGCAAAGCGCACCAACGACGGCGGTGCCCCCGCGTCCCGTTCGGGCCGCCATGATCGAGCCCACCAGAAGGACCACGATCCACAGGGGCATCATGCGCATCCAATCGAAGGCGTAGTCATGTTCAGGGAGAATGAACCCCGATCCGATCCAGGCCGCGATCCAGAGGAGGGCGATGCCCGCCAGGAAACGGGGCACCAGTCCCCCACGCAGGAGTGCGAAGGCCAGCGCACCGATCCCGGCGAGGGGATAGACGATGCGCGTGAGCAAATCGAATCCCCCGCGCTCTGCGTAGACCGAGTCCAGGAAGGTGCCCAGCAATTCCAAACGGCTCTCGTCGGTCACCAATGAGCGTCCGTGCACGTTGAACAATTCCCCCCCGACGAGGGAGCCCATCCAGATCAACGGCAGGGCACCGAGCACCAGGCCCAATAGTCCAAAGCCACCTCCCCGAGAGAAGACGATACCCGGCCGCGAAATCAAGAGGGCCAGACCCACCCCGCCCACGAACACGGCCATCTGGTAGCTGAAGAAGATGCCCAACCCCGCCACGACTCCCAGACGCAGCAGAGCGCGCGTCGGGTCTTCGCCCAGATGGCTCTTCATAAGTCGCAGGCACTGGTCGAGCATCAGGACGCCAAAGAACATGGCCTCGAAGTGAATGCCCAGGCTGAGCAGGCTGATTTTTTGCGCGGCCCGCGGGCCGAAGATGAACAGGAGACCGAACATCAAGGCCTCACGCCGGCCGCAGTGGTGAGCCAAGAGCCGCCAGCCGTAGCTCATCACCAGAGCGCAGGTGAACAGCCCCAGCAGCTTGTGGGCCAACAGGTTCTCACCCACCATCAGGAACGCCAGAGCCTTCAGGTGGCTGATCAGGAAGCCTCCGCCTTCGTAGTAGTGGTAGGCCAGCTGGTGGTGGTCGATGGCGAGGCCATCGATCATGGCCTTGGCCGCGGTGCCCTTCTCGAGCTCCTCGCCGTAGAGGAAAACGTCAGAGATGGCCGCGATCATCCAGCCCTTGACGAGGACGAGCAGGGCCAGGAGCGCGTACAGATCGCGTCGGGGAGCGGGGGCGAGGGTCATGGACGACCACAGGATGACGGCGCGGGGGGTCCGGGTCCAACCAAGGATCTCGATTGCTTTGGGCCCGAGCACGCTAGGATCCCCCCATGCCCCGCACCCCGTGGATCCTCGCCCTCTGCCTGATCGGCTGCCAGCCGTCCGATCCCCAGGTCGATCCGATCTCCGAGGCAGAGGGTCCCGCCTTCGCCGGCTCGGCTTCCTGTCTGTCCTGCCACGCTGACCAAGCCGAGCTCTGGGCCGGCTCCCACCACGACCTGGCTATGCAGCCCGCCAACGCCGCCACCGTGCTCGGGGATTTCGAGGACGCCAGCCTTGAGCACTTTGGGAGCACCTCGCACTTCACCCAGCGCGAGGGTGGTTTCTTTGTGAACACGGCGGGCCCCGATGGCGAGGCCCGAGACTACAAGGTCGCCTGGGTCTTCGGCGTGGCGCCCCTGCAGCAGTACCTCGTCGAGTTCCCCGGCGGTCGAATGCAGACCCTGCCGACCTGTTGGGACACCCGGCCCGCCGACCAGGGTGGGCAGCGCTGGTTCCACATCTATCCCGACGAGCCCATCCCCGCCGGAGACGAATTGCACTGGACCGGCCCGAACCAGACCTGGAACTTCATGTGCGCCTCCTGTCACTCGACGGGTCTGAAGAAGGGCTACGACCCCAAGTCCAACGAGTACAAGACCACCTGGCTTGAGGACGACGTGTCCTGCGAGACCTGCCACGGCCCCGCCCAGGCCCACGTGAGCTGGGCCCAGGCCGGCGCCTCCCCCAACGTTCCCAACGGACTGGCCATCAGCCTGGCGGACGCGAATGGTGGAGTGTGGGAGATGGATTCCGAGACGGGCAACGCGGTGCGCTCGGTCGAGCGCTCGAGCCGCGCGCAAACCGAGACCTGCGCGCGCTGCCACTCACGCCGCAGCGTGCTGCACGAGACGCCGGTGGATGGTTCGTCATTTCATGACAACTACCGCCTGAGTCTCCTGGATGAGGGCCTGTACCACGCCGATGGTCAGATCCTGGACGAGGTCTACGTCTACGGTTCGTTCCTGCAGAGCAAGATGCATACGAAGGGCGTGACCTGCGGCGACTGCCACGACCCCCACTCCGCGCGCCTGCGCTTCGAGGGCAACGCCCTGTGTGCCCAGTGTCATCTGCCGGAGAAGTACGACGCTCCCGAACACCATCACCATGCTCCGGACAGCGCCGGTGCCCAGTGTGTGGAGTGCCACATGCCTACGCGCACCTACATGGTGGTCGACCCGCGCCGCGATCACTCTCTGCGCGTCCCGCGCCCGGACCTGAGTGTGGAGCTGGGCACGCCCAACGCCTGCACACAGTGCCACGACGATCAATCCGCCACCTGGGCTGCCGATGCGGTGCGCGAATGGTTCCCTGAGGGTCGCAGCACACAGCCCCACTTCGCGCGCGCCCTGCACGCCGCCCGCACCGGTTCCTCCAGCGCCGGATCGCTCTTGGCCGAGATCGTCGCCAGCCCCGAGCAGCCTGCCATCGTGCGTGCCACGGCCCTCTCCCACCTACCCACCTACGTGGACCAGACAACCTTCCCCACCATGGCTGCGGGTCTCGCAGACCCCAGCCCCCTTGTGAGAGCGGCGGCGGTAGACGGCCTGCAGGTGCTACCCCTGCAGCAGCGCGCCAACCTGGCCTTCACCCTGCTGGAGGATCCCGCTCGCCTGGTGCGCGTCAACGCCGGCCGCACGCTGGCCTCGTTCACGACCCAGCAGTTGCCCGACCTGATCGCGACGCCCCTCAACGCGGCGCTGGCCGAGCTGCACGACGCGGAGATGGAGAGCGCCGAGCGCGCCAGCTCCCACGTCAACCTGGCCCAGATCGCCACCGAGCAAGACCACCTGGCCGATGCCATTGCGCACCTGCGCACCGCGCTATCCCTCGAGCCCCACTTCGTGCCCGTGTACGTCAACCTGGCCGACCTGCTCCGCCGCGAGGGCGACGAGACCGAAGCCGAATCGCTGTTGCGCGCGGGCCTGAAGATCGCTCCTGGCAACCCGGCCCTGCACCATGCTCTCGGTCTGTTGCTCGCGCGCACCGACCGCCTGCACGACGCGTTGAACAGTCTGTCCCAGGCCATGGGGCTCGCACCCGGCGAGGCGCGCTTCGCCTACGCCCACGCCCTGGCCCTGGACAGCCTGGGCAACCGCGCAGGCGCTATCGCCGCCCTCGAACAGGCCCAGCGCACCTTCCCCACCGACCGCGAGATCCTGCACGCCCTCGCCACCCTGCACCGGGATGAGGGTCACAAGGAGGTGGCCCTCGGCTGGGCGAAGAAGCTGCAAGCCCTCTCACCGGGGGATGAGTCGGTCGGAAAGTTGGTCGAGGAGCTAGAGGGGTAGAGTCCCTGAACTCCGCGACCGAGCGACTTGCAGTCCGGGGGCGGCTGCGTAGGCTTATCCCCCATGAGCTCAACCAAGTACATCGTCCTCAGTGCCAGCCTGCGGGAGGGCAGTCGCAGCCGGATCCTCGCCCAGGGGGCACTCGACAGATTGAAGAGCGCCGGGGTCGACGTGGAGTGGATCGATCTGGTGGATCATCCCCTGCCCCAGTGCGACGGGGGAGCCTGCTATGGGGACCCGCGACTGCATGAGTTCAAGACCAAGATGGAGGCGGCGCAGGGGTACATCCTGGCGACCCCTATCTACAACTACGACGTCAACGCGGCCCTCAAGAACGTGATCGAGCTGACGGGACGGGACGTGTGGACGGAGAAGGTGGTCGGGTTCCTGTGTGCAGCAGGGGGCCAGGGCAGCTATATGTCCGTTTCCAGCATCGCAGCTAGCCTGATGCTGGATTTTCGCACCTTTATCGTCCCGCGATTCGTATATGCGACCGGTGAGGACTTCGACGAGCAGGACCAGGCCAGCGAGACCATCGGGGAACGCTTGGACGGGGTCTGCTCGGAGCTGGTGCGGGTGACGGAAGCCCTGAAGGGCGACTGAACCCCCTCCAGGGGTCCGAAGGGGCCTCCCGCCCCCGCCCTGGCCAGCAGCGCGGCTGGTAACCTATGCCCATGTCACCCGAGCGCAGCTTCCACGACCTCTACGCCCACGGCATGGCCCGGGTGGCCGCCGCCGTGCCGCTGGTGAAGCTCGCCGATCCGGCAGCCAACGCCCAGGAGATCGTACGCCTCTATGGCCACGCGGCCGACGCGGGCGCGGCGCTCGTGGTGTTTCCTGAGCTGAGCCTGACGGGCTACTCGATCGACGACCTGGTTCAACAGCGCGCCCTCCTCGATGCGGCTGAGGTGGCCCTGCAGGAGGTAGCGGAGGCCACGGCCCAGCACTCGGCCCTGTGCGTGGTGGGCATTCCCCTGCAACGCTGGGACCGATTGTTCAACTGCGCGGTCGTGCTCCAGGGTGGACGACCCCTGGGTGTCGTGGTCAAGTCCTACCTGCCCTGCTATCGCGAGTACTACGAGCGACGCCAGTTCTCCGCGGCACGGGATGCCATGCGGGACACCACGCGGGTGCTGGGGGTCGAGGTGCCCTTCGGCAACGATCTGATCTTCCGCGATCGCGAGCGCACCAACTTCTGCCTCGCCGTCGAGATGTGCGAGGATCTCTGGGTGCCCCAGCCGCCTTCGGTGCGGGCGGCCATGGCTGGAGCCACCGTGCTCGCCAACCTCAGCGCCTCGAACATCACCGTGGGCAAGGACGCCTACCGCCACGACCTGGTGGCCAACCAGTCGGCGCGCTGCCTGGCGGCCTACGTGTACGCGGGCGCCGGCAGCGGAGAGTCCACGACCGACATGGCCTGGGATGGCTGCGCCATGGTCTTCGAGAACGGAGAACTGCTCACCCGCTCGGAACGCTACTCCCCCACCAGCCAGTTCGTCATGGCCGACGTGGACCTGGAGCGCCTCGTCCAGGAGCGGGCGCGCATGACCAGCTTCGGGGACTGCGCCACGGATCACGCGGCGAGCCTGGGCGAGATGCGCGAGATCCCCGTGCGCTTTGTTCCGCCCAAAGAGAAGGTGACCCTCGAACGGACGGTGGAGCGCCACCCCTATGTACCCCAGGACCCCGCCACCCGCGATGAGCGCTGCGAGGAGGTCTATCAGATCCAGGTCAGCGCCCTGGCCCAACGGCTCAGCGCCACCGGCACCGAGCGCGTGGTGATCGGCGTCTCCGGTGGGCTCGATTCCACCCAGGCCCTGATCGTCGCCGCGCGCGCCATGGATCGCCTGAAGCTGCCGCGCACCAACGTGCTGGCCTACTCCATGCCGGGCTTCGCCACGTCCGAACGCACGCGCACCCAAGCGTCGAACCTCATGAAGGTCTTGGGCGTCAGCGCAAACGAACTCGACATCGGTCCCGCATGCATGCAGATGCTGCGTGACCTCGATCATCCCTTCGCCCGGGGGGAGAAGGTCTACGACGTCACCTTCGAAAACGTCCAGGCCGGCGAGCGCACCAGCCATCTGTTCCGCCTCGCGGGCCAGAACAAGGCCATGGTGGTGGGCACCGGCGATCTGTCCGAGCTTGCGCTCGGGTGGTGCACCTACGGAGTGGGCGATCAGATGTCCCACTACAACGTCAACGCCTCGGTGCCTAAGACGCTGATCCGGCACCTGATCGGGTGGGTGGCCACGCGCAGCGAATGCAAGCCCGAGACCAGCGAGGTGCTGCGCGCCGTACTCGATACCCCCATCAGTCCCGAGCTCGTGCCAGGCGACGACGCCCAGGGCGATCCTGCCCAGGTCACCGAGGATCTGATCGGCCCCTACGAGCTGCACGACTTCAGCCTCTACTACCTGACCCGTCGCGGTTACAGCCCGGCCAAGGTCGCCTACCTCGCCTGCGAAGCTTTCACCAAGGGCCCCGACCCCGCCTACACCGAAGCTCAGGTGTTCGATTGGCTCGGGGTGTTCTTGGAGCGCTTCTTCGGCTCAAGCCAGTTCAAGCGCTCGGCCATGCCCAACGGCCCCAAGGTCGGCTCGGGCGGTTCCCTATCCCCTCGCGGCGACTGGCGCGCGCCCTCCGATGCGGGTGCCCGCACCTGGCTCGATGCCCTGGCCGAAGCCCGCGCCTGGGCTCAACCCGAACGCGGCGACTCCCAGTCGGAGTCCTGAATTGGCGTCCGCATTCCAAGGTGGATCGCTGCGATGAACCTTGAAGAGGCAAGCGCGCTGGCTGAGGAGTGGATGGACGAGGTGCGGGGAATGCTGCGCTCCAGTTTTCGCGCCAACCTGGAGGTGCACACGAAATCGGATGCGTCACCGGTAACCGAGGCGGACCTCCAGGTGGAGAAGTTCCTGCGAGAACGGATCTTGGAGCACTACCCCGAGCACGGATTCCGTGGCGAAGAGACCCTCGCCGTAGAGGGCAGCACGGATTGGGAGTGGATCGTGGATCCGATCGACGGGACGCGCTCCTTTGCCAGCGGACGCCCTCTATTCACCACCCTCCTGGCACTGGTGGAGGATGGAGCACCGAGGCTGGGCGTTATCGAGGCTCCCATGACCGGGGAACGTTGGGTGGCTCACTCGGACGAAGTGTGCCTGTTCAACGCAAGCGCGGTGGCCGTCCGACCGCCACGGTCCTTGGCGGAGGCAGTGGTGATCGTCAGCCGGCCCGGATCCTGGGTCGGAGTCCATGCCGAATTTCTCTCTCGCTTGCAGACCGAGTGTCGCTGGCTCTTCTTCGAGAACGACGCCTACGGCTACGGTCAACTCGCCCGAGGCGACGTGGATCTTGTCGTGGAGCGCGAGCTGAAAATGGTGGACATTGCCGCCGTCGCGCCCGTCGTCCAAGCGGCAGGCGGTGTGATTGAGACCTGGAAGGGAAACAGCGTGGAACTGAAAGGAGAGGAGAACCTGAACGCGGTGAGCGTGATGGCGGGAAGCTGCCCGGAGCTGCTCGATGAAGTGCGGGCCCTGGGACTGGCTACCGAGTAATCCGGCACGCCCATGGGGTGCCTACCTCATGCCTTCCAGTCGAGTTCGAAGCTTCGGTAGCCTCTCTTCATCAGGCACGCTCGCTTCCAGTTGCTCGAGGTAACCGAATACCCGTTAGATCAACCCGGCAGCCACTTCCATCTTCTCCAGAGTGGGCAGGGTGCGTTCCATCTCATCCACCGCGATTCCGGCCAGCACCTCAGTCACATCGGGTAGGAGCCCGTCCCAGGTTGCATGGATCAGCTCTTCCAGGTCATCGAACTGGCCCAACCCCAGCAGAGCCTGCCCGAGGCCGCGCCGTAGGTACATGAGGACGTGGCAGGCCGGGAGGAGGCTCAGGCGGACTCCGGGTCAACCAGGTGCCGAAATCTCTGCATGGCCCGATTCAAAGCCCGGCGTCCGTTGTCGTTGTTCCTTCCAATGGAATCGAGAGCCTCCCCGGTGCTACTGGAGCTGAGGCGTGCCAGCACGAGCGTGCGATCCGACCCGGAGAGCTCCATCAATCGTGAACTGATCTGATTCCTGGCCTCTTTAGCAACGACGCGCGAAGCCGTTCCCGGTGACGCAGCGGAGCGCCCTGCCCAACCAGCGGTATCGAGTGTCCCAGGCCAACGCTTGCGGTGTTGGCTTGATTCCTTCCATCTGGTGCGCATGCTGAGAAGGCCGAGGAACTCAACTTCGGTTCGAAAGTAGAGGTTCCCCCCTGCGCTCAAAATCGTCCTGACCGCAGACTGCAATGCATCGCCCTCATCATCAAGGGCTCCTCCATGCGCGCTCATTCGCCTCAAGAGACTGTGAATGTGCTTCCAGAACTCATTCAACAGGCCATGGGCCTCAGGAGTCGAAGAGAGCATTCCATTGAACACGGAACCCAGCACAGCGTCTTTCGCACTAAAGCCCTCCTCCAAGCGGTCGAGAACCTCTTGCTGCCCCCCCGTTTGTATATAGGCGGAGCTAGAGGGGCCCAACTTCGCGGCGAACTCTGAGATTCCATTGGGAAGATCTATGGTCATTGGCAGGTCCCTGATCAGCCAATATAGAGGACACCCTCGCCGTTGTCAGGGATTCAATCTGCCATCGGCGCATTGGATCCCAGGTGACCAAACAGCGCCAACCCCACTCGCAAAACGCATGTGCCTCATTCAGAGATCAGGCCCAGAGTTGGGTGAAACGCTCCGCGAAGAGAGGTGTGGCGGAATCCCCAAAAAACGGCTGGGTCCGAGATTCGCGAGGCTTCATGATCTACCCTGATCAGCATGGGAGAAACGGGCTTAATGGGTCACATGTCAGTGCCTCAGTCGCGCGCCGCCGTGATCGGCATGCTTCTGGCCTTTGGCTTGGTTGGATGCAAGGGGCTAGATACGCAGGACGACCTGTCCGTAGGCGCGTCGTTCTCAGCCCTTCCCAACCTGGGCCTGGCCGTCGCCGCCACCCAAGTCTTCGAGTCCGATGATGCACGCGCGTGGGCTTTCGAGATCGAGGCCACCCACCAACCATGGGACGACGAGGGCCTCGCGCGAGATGGAAACCCAGCAGCAGGACCCTGGACGCAGTTCCAGGTGGGGACCAAGCGTGTATCCCAACCCTCCGAACGGCGGCATTCGACCCGGCGCTACGGGCTGACGTGGTTCCGTGCGGGGGACGACCCCAACATCGTCCAAGATGCGGGGGACTACATCGGGCTCTACACCAGCATGGGCTTCGAGTCGGACTTCTCGGAGACCCTCAGCATGGGGCCGGAGTTCACCCTGATGGTCGCCCAAATGGAGGGCGACACCGGTGGCCTGGTCGTCGTGCCGCAACTGAACTGGCACCTCAATTGGGGCTTCTAGCAAGGCCCGTCGGCGACCGCGATCCCCGGGCGCGCCCGACTACTGGATCGTGAAGGTGGATGCGATCACTGCGCTGGGATCCAAGCAGGCGTTGCCGCGAGGCTCCCAGAATCGGCTGCGCTTCTCCCAGAAAACACCGGGAGGTCCAACGGTGACCATGTCGGACGCCTCAAGCATGGGCCAATAGGCCAGCAGCCCTTTGCCGCGGTTGGCGACGTCCCCGCCGGTCAGGATGTCCGATCCGTCAGAATCGCTGAAGTAGGTGAACCGCATAATGGGCTCGGTCAAATCCACACCCAACTCTTCGGTCACCTGGTTGCCCGACGCATCTTCAAAGACCTTCTCGCCCGTGGCGAGGTGACTGTGCCAGAGTCGTGTCAGGACCTGACCGTCAATGGTCTCGGTGCGCACACCGAAATCACGGCTCCAGATCGCACTCTGAAGCTCACGGTGACGCCAAAGACCCCAAAAGCCGGTGGGCGTCTGGATAGGCTCTCCCCAGGACGAGTCCCCCTGCCAATCAAACTGGACCTCGGCTGCCGTGGCACCGCGCCGGAGAACGACTGAGTGGTTGATGTCTTTGGTGCGGTTGCGCACGTTCATTTTCACGAACTGGGAGTCTCGCCAATCATCCGGAGGCAGGAAGGTCTCCACGTGGACCGACACGCGCGTGAAAGCGGACAGGGTCAAGAAGTTCACCGGGCCCCCGCAAGAGAGCTGGTTCTCCTGGCTCTTCCTTACGTACCAGTTGCCCCCTTCCATGAACTGGCTCTGAACGAGCCCTTGTAGTTCGTGACCATCGGGCCCGGTCTTGGGCAGCAGCGCGCCCTGTTCAATGACATCCAGCCCAACCGTCCCGGCGGGTGCGGAACTCGCCAGACCGCCTCCCCAGGCGGTGTGGTCCGAGGGATCACTGGCATAGAAGGGGTCGCCCGTCTCCAGATCCCAGTTGTGGGTGTGGGTCCAGAGATTCTCATCGGAGCGATCCATAACCTCGTGGTCTAGATTCACGATGATCGTCTTACCCGAACCATCGGCCGCAGGCGCAATGTTGAAACCCAGAGGCACGCTGGCCAATCCGGCGGGAATGCTCAGTACGCCACTCTCACAGCCCGGCGCAATGGTGTAGTCCACGCCCTCCTGTGCCGTTCCTGACAGGTTGTAGTAAACGACAGTGGTCTCACCAGAGACCTCGGATTGCACAATCAGCAAGGTGTGAGGATTGCCATCCGAATTACCTGTGACTGCACCTGACTGGAATTCGATGCGAGGCACGGGGGCAGTGGATCGGATGAACAATCGGAACTCACTGGGCTCCTGCACGCTCACGTTTGTGCCACCGGTCAGAGTGAGGCGGCAGAGTTTTTCCCGGAACCAAACGCTGCCAACGCGACCGAGCGGATCAAGTGTCACGTCAATGGCACCATCAGTCATACCCAGCGCCAATTGAAGCGGTGATTCGGAGCCCGTTGAAAGCTCATAGTGCTCGCCACGCACCGCATCTCCTCCAAGGGCAAATGACAGCTGAGCTGATTGCGAGACGGCTCCGCTCAAGGTGATGGGCAGGTGCACCTCCTCCACAGGCACAGCGTCAAGCAGAGTCGTTCCGTCCTCAAGATAGTGCGCGTTGCGATAGACCGATCCATAAGCGGCGAAGCTCGCGTCAGGAATATCTCCCGACCCCGATGAAGACCCGGATGATTCTCCGGCCTTGCCCCAGCAACCGCTGAGGAGAGTCATCACGGCTAGGACGAGAAGCGGCCCCGCCGGGCGGGCGGGTGAATGGCAGACTTGCGAGGTGAGGCGGGATAGCACGGGACTATGATGCAGAGGCCAAGGGATGCTTGGATTCAAGCCAATGGACGGTGGTGCACTCAAGTAACTAAATAGGAACTCTTCAGACGCTCCACAAGTATAGGCCAATCCAATGCCTAATTAGGCCACTCAAACAGCCTTCCGGCACCAGGACGGACCGGGTACGCCCCATTTTGAGACACAAGGGGTCGAAACGGGGCCCAGCTAGAAACCGAAGGTCCAGCCTATCAGGAACTGATCGAGGACTGCAGTGACCTCGCCTGCCGTATCGAATTGCATGTCCATCCCTCCGACGCGGCGCACAGCCAAGTACGCATCCCCAAAACGGACACCAATCTCCAAGTAGGGCCCGACGCTGGCATCGTCCTCGCTCGCAGCTCCTGGGGAAAACTCAATGTCCAGGTACTGCAGAGCCAGACCCGCCCCGACAAAGGGCCGCGTCGTTCCATCAGTGATCGGGGGAGTCCATCGCATGCCCGTTGTCGCTGAGAGCGAACCGGTATCGGTTGTAACGTTGCCCTCGTTGAGTCCACCAAAGTCCTGACCGCTCAGGTAGAGGCCGACCGCGCCCTGTAGGCCACTCTTGCATTCCTTTGCCACCAGATTGATCCCCACCACCGGGCGAGCGATACCCGAGACATCCCCGTGTGAACCGTCTTGAACACCGAATACCCCTTCAATACGGCGCCCCTCGGACTCGAGCGAAACGCAGGAAGCACACAGCAGCAAGGCGGTTGCAATCACAGACTTGGGGTAAGACATAGGTTCGATCACCTGGGGCGCCAGTAAAGATAGAAGGAGAGATGGTGGACAGTTGTAGCACCTCTCTCTTGATTCTGTTTGGCTGAGCCTACCATGAGAAGCGCCCAAATCGATCAAATCTCATGATGACACAGGCCTCTTCGACCGAGTAGAGCCATGACTCGGCAATTCCTGTAGAGGCGGTCGCTGCGGGATTATTTGAACGTCTTCAATCCCAGGGGAGGGGTCGAGGCACTCCTTGTTGGCCTGGCTGCCGGAACCCACGCTCGCGGTCCAGCCTCGGAATAGCAGGACCCTGGCGACGGTGCGCAGAAGTACGTAGAGATCCGGCCCAAAACCAAAATGCAATCGGTACTTCTCATCCTGCTCAAACTTGGCCCTATACGCGGCCGGGTCGGGGCCCGCATACCCTGCGACGACCTGCGCCAAGCCTGTAATCCCCGGTCGCAGAGCCAAGCGCTGAGCGAACTCTGGGACATGATCCAGAGCAAAGCGATGTGTGTCGAACATCTCGGGCCGCGGTCCTACAAAAGTCATCTCGCCACGCAAGATGTTGATGATCTGGGGCAATTCGTCCAGATGAGAGCGACGTAGAAACGCCCCCACAGGAGTCACACGCCCGGAGTCACCGACCTTCCACGACTCGAAGGCACCCGCATCGGAATCCCGCATGGTGCGAAACTTGTAGAGAGTGAACGGCTTGCCAAACTGCCCCACGCGCTCCTGGGCAAACAGCACTTTGCGCCATCCGCCGAGGTGGAGGCCGTAGCAGAACCCGAAGGGGAGGGCGATCAGAAGGACCGCAGGAAGGGAGACCGCTAGCAGGAGCCCATTGAGCAAATGTCGGCCGATGCGCCAATAGGCCCCCCGAGGCTGCAGTCCATCCCAATCCAAAGCACCGCCCACGTGAAAAGGCCGCAGAAGGAGGGCCTTGGATAACTCGGGCTCTGAACTCATGGGCTCGATGGGTGGTTTCCCGCAGTGACGCGGGTTGAAAGGTGTCTCTCAGATTACGCACTCCCATACAAACCCCAGTAATTCAAGAAGAAGGGTGGCACACAGGTGCAGGCGCCGGAAGGTGGGGAGCCCTTCGGTTACCCTCATTGCCTTAAGTGCGGCAGTGCGGAGTTTGGGACGGGAAAACCAAAAAAAAGTGGCTGTTACAGGCCACTCCCGACGGCGGCGCCGACCAGATTCCACCCATGCCCGCCCCCGGTGCGCCGAACCCAGCTAGAAACCCGAGGTCCAGCCAATCATGAACTGGTCCAAGACCACGTCCGAATCTCCCCCAGGGCCCAGGTCCATGGACAGGCCGCCGACTCTGCGCAGGTGAATGGACCAGGCGTCGTACTCGAGCCCGGCTTCTACATAGCCTCCCAAGCCGATTCCGTCTCCCGGGCCTGAAGGCAGATCGATATCCAGGTATTCCAGGGCCAGGCCAACCCCCAGGAAAGGCCGGAAGGTCTGCTGCCAGCCACCGGGCGAGAGGCGCAAGCCAGAGGTCATTCCAAGGGAGAGGGCGTCCGTGTTGACGTTGCCCTCGTTCAGATCACCAAAGTCACCGGCGCTCACCTGCACGCCGAAGACACCGATCAACCCCATGCTGTTCTGGTCGCCCTCTAGGGAGATCGAGAGCACGGGCCGGGCAGCAGCAGAGACATCCCCATTGGAGCCGTCCTGCACCCCCATCAAGGTGGTGACGGACCGGTCCGGAGCGCCGAGGAGCGAACAGGAACTGAACAGAATACAGGTGAGAGCGAGCGGGACGATTTGCGGTTTCATGACGGGCACAAATTCCTCCACATGGGGCCTGCAATCAAGGGGCTGAGCCCGGATCCTTGCTCTTGGAGGGAGGCATGGGCCCTGGGGGCCCCGCAACGGGGCAGAGTGTTCAAGAATGGCCGGCAGCGCCCCCCCGCGTTGTTTATGGTTTCGTGCCCGCGCGCACTGCTCGTCCTGTTTTCTGTAGCTAATCCCTCATGAGAGACTCATCCCCCGCAGGCATGCGTTGGACCATTCGGCTTCTGTCCGTGGTCCTGTTCTTCCTGTTCATCGGGCTGCTCGGCTACATCATTGGCGACATCGACGACCTGCGGGACCCCCCCAATCTCCAGAACTTCTACGACACCGGGATCGATGCGGAACTGACTCGGACCCAGCGAGAATTCAACGCCTCACTCGAAGTGATCCGGATGGACAAGGCGCGCCAGCAGGAGATCAAGACGAACCGCAGCGAAGCCATGGGGGTCGCCAGGGACACCTGGACCCAGGCCCAAAGGGTGCATCAGTTTGAGCTCACGGCCGGACGGCAGCCCAGTACGGAACTGCGCGAGGAACTGGCCCAGGCGCACGAGGGCTACACCGCCGCCCAGGCCACCTTCGAAGAGGCCAATACGGAACTGGCGGACCTGGGTGCCCAGGAGTACGCCATCAAGCAAGAACTCGCGACCCTGGAGAACCGGATCAGGCCCCAGAGGGTAGAGGCCTACGACCTCTACGAGGAGGCCACGAAGGACCACAACCACACCCTCGCCACCTACAAGCTGTCATTCATCATCCCGGTCTCCCTGCTGGCCGCTTGGGCCTTGGCCAAGAGACGCGAGTCCATTTATCGTCCCATCCTGAAGGCACTCCTGTTGGCCAGCTTCTTCTGGGTCGTCGTGGTCATGCACGAGCATTTTGAGTTCAAGTACTTCAAGTACATCGCCCTGACAGCCGCCGTTCTGATCGTGCTGACATTCTTGGTGCGTATGCTGCAGTCCTCGGCCCGGCCGCGACCCGATCTGCTTCTCAAGCAGCGGCGCGAGGCCTACCACAACAACCATTGTCCCGAGTGCGCCTACCCCTTCCCCGCTGACCACGGGAGTGCATTCACCTGTCCCGCCTGCGGCACGGGCCTGTTTGAGGCCTGCGGTTCCTGCGGCAGCAGCCGCCACGAACTGCTGCCCTTCTGCATTCACTGCGGGAGTGCGGATGCCGCACCGGCCGCATCGGTGTGAGGGCCAACAGGATCCGCCGTGAGATTCGCCATCTGCAACGAGACCTACAAGGGTTGGACCCTTGACGACACGATCGAGCATGCGGCCTCGGTCGGATTCGAGGGGCTCGAACTGGCTCCCTTCACCCTGGCGGACGATCCGGGCACGCTGACCGAACAGGACGCGGCCGCCATCGGAGAGAGGGTGCGCGCGGGTGGGATGCAGGTCACGGGCCTGCACTGGCTGTTGCTGGCTCCCGAGGGCCTGCACCTCACCACCCCCGACAACGCCGTTCGGGAGCGCACGGTCCACTTCGTGCAGCATCTCGCCCGACTGTGCGCGGCCATGGGCGGCGAAGTACTCGTCTGGGGCAGTCCCGCACAGCGCTCCTTGGATGATGATTGGGACCGGGATAAGGCGACAGCGCGCGCCGTGGAGGCCGTGCGTTCCATCAGCGAGGTGGCCCAGGAATCGGGCGTGACCGTGGCCATGGAGCCCCTGCCCCCCTCCTACACCAACTTCCTCTCGTCCGCCGCCGAAGGGCGCGCCTTCGTGGACGCCGTGGATCACCCGGCCTGCCGACTGCACCTGGACGTCAACGCCATGAGCCACGAACAGATCCCCATCGACGAGGTCATCCGCGCCAGCGGAGAGCACCTGCACTACTTCCACGCCAACGACCCCTGCCTGCTTGGGCCCGGCATGGGGGATGTGGACTACGGCCCCATCCGTTCGGCCCTGAGCGACGTGGGTTACGACGGCTGGATGTCGGTGGAGGTCTTCGACTACGAACCCGGCCCGGAACGCATCGCGCGCGAGAGTCTGGACTACCTGCGCCGTGTGTTCGGGATGGGTAACGGTGAGGGCTGAGAGGGGCTGAGGCGCCGGATCCCGCGCAATCGAGCGCCCAGCCGGGGTGCCCTTGGGTAAGATCCCAACCGGCTATTCTGACCCCCATCGGCCCCCTCAAGGAGTCCCATGTCCATCACCGTCCGCTTTCTGGCTCCCCTGCTGTTGCTGCCCACCCTGGGTCTTGGCGCACAGACTCCCGAGAAGAAGCCCGCACAAGAGCCCGCGCCGCCCACCACGGCCGAACTCTACAAGCTCGCCAAAGACAAGGCCGCCCACGACAACAAGCGGGTGCTTGTGATGTGGACGTCCGCCGAGGGCACGACCACCAAGACCCTGGGCGAGATGCTCACCCAACACCGCAAGCTGGCGACGCTGATACGCAGCGAGTTCGTGATGGTGCGGGCCGACGGAGACAAGGGCAGCAAGGACCGTAGTCTGGCCAAGCGCCTGGGCGTGAAGGTCGGTCAGGACCTGCCCGCCCTCAGTGTGTTCGACGGGGAGGGCAAGCTGCTTGCCCACCAGCCCGCATCGGCCTGGGTCGGGGACGGGAAGCTCGACCCGCAGCTCTTGAGCACGACTCTGGAGCGGCTCAAGCCCAAGCCTCTGGACGCGGAGCTGGTGCTCAAGGATGCGCTGGCCACCTCCGTCGAGGGCGGCAAGCGAGTCCTCGTTCACCTGGGTGCCCCTTGGTGAGGCTGGTGTGGCAAGCTCGAGGAGTTCCTCGGGCGCAAGCAGGTGGCGCGCATCCTGAAGAAGAGCTACGTGCTGGTGAAGATCGACACCGATCGCATGACGAACGGTGAAGAGGTGGCCAAGCGCCTGCGCAAGGGCGAGGGCGGGGGCATCCCCTGGATGGTCATCCTCGATGGCGAGGGCAAGGCCCTGATCAACAGCGACGGGCCCGGCGGCAACGTGGGTTGTCCCGTGACTGAAGAAGAGGCGGCCTGGTTCTTCACCATGCTCGAGCGCACGAACAAAGGGCTGACGGACAAGCAGCTCAAAATCCTGCGCAGAGAACACGCCGCCTTCGCCAAGAGCATCCAGGGTCACTAGCCCAGTTGATGTATCAGGTGAGCCCCCTAGGCCGTGGTACGAGCGCTCCAGGAGCACTAGTCTAGAGCCATGCCTGCCGCCAACCGCGCCCTGACGTTCCTGCTGGGGATCATCGCAACGATCCTCGTAGGGTGGGTGGTTCACACGGGGGGCGCCATCCTCAAGCCCCTGGTCATCGCGCTTCTACTGGCGAGCATGTTGCAGCCGGTGGTCATCGGGCTGAAGCGCCGGGGGATTCCGCCCTTTGTGACCATCATCTTGATGGTGTGGCTGCTCTTCCTGGGCATTGTTCAGGTCGGTCTGCTGTTCAACGCGAACGTGCAGAAGTTCCTGGAGAGCGGAGGCGAGACGGCCAGCGCGCCCATCACTGAGCCTGCTGAGGAGACCTCCCTGGACCCCATGGCCGGGCGCCTAGAGTTGCTACCTGGACAAAGCCCTGGACAGAGTCAGGAAGACCTGATCGGCGAGACGGGTGGCTGGGTGGACATCGTGGACAAGATTGAGACGCGTCTGACGTCCTCGGGAATGGCCGAGAGCGTGGTGCGCTATGCAGCCAAGGCACTGCGCGAGCTGCCCGTGGATCGCATGGCCGGCGACCTTGCGATCGGCGGTTTCGGATTTGTGGCCAACGTGGTCCTGGTGCTGATCTACATGGTCTTCATCTTCGCCGAGCAGGCGGTGTTTAGGCGCAAGATCCTCTCCATCGCCGGCGAACGGCATGATGATGCGGAGCGGGTGCTGGACACTATCGGTCGGGGAATCCAGCGCTACCTGGGAGTGAAGACGGTGGTGTCACTGCTCACAGGATCCCTCTGCTATCTGGTGATGGTCGCGCTCGACATTCCCTACGCGCTGTTCTTCGGGTTCCTGACCTTCATGTTCAACTACATCCCCACCTTCGGGAGCATCATCGCCGGGTCCCTGCCCACGATGACGGCCCTGGCGGTGGAAGCCAGTTGGACCAAGGCCGCGGCCATCATGAGCACCTACCTGGCCGTGAACCTGACCTTGGGCTCCTTCATCGAGCCCCGCATCCTGGGCCGCGAGCTGAACCTCTCGCCCCTGGTGGTCGTGGTCTCGGTGGTCGTCTGGGCCGGGCTGTGGGGCGTGGTGGGCGGCTTCTTGGCCGTGCCCCTCACGGCCTCCCTGCAGATCTGCCTGGCCAGCCAGGAGTCCACGCGGCCCCTGGCCGTGATGCTCGGCAGCGGTCCGCCCAGGGAGAAGAAACGGTCCACAGACACGGCCACGGGACCCGAGGCCGCCTAGGGCCGTTTTCCCACTCCTGTGGGAAAAATCGTACTTCTTGAGCCCGAGAGTGGGTTATATCGTATTATCCAGATATGTCGATATCTCTCGTGGATGCCACCCGCGTGCTCAAGGCGCTGGCCGATGAGACGCGCCTGCGAATCCTGCACATGCTGCAGCAGGGTGAGCTCTCCGTCAGCGACCTGATGGAGGTCTTGAACGTGGGTCAGAGTCGCACCTCCACGCACCTGACCCTCCTGAAGGAGGTGGACCTTGTCACCGACCGCCGGGCCGGCCGCCGCAACTTCTACTCCCTGAAGCCAGGGCCTTCCTTGCCCTTGCTCGAGGAGGTCCTCGCCGACCACACGGACTCAGCCGAATTTGAGTCCGATCTGGCCGGGTGGGAAGCACTGCAGCGCAGACGGCGGGAAGAGGATCGCTCCTACTTTGATCGCGTAGCCGCCACGTTCGGTGAGCAGGTCCTGCCCGGGCGAACTTGGGAGGGGTTGGCTCGTTCCATTCTTCGACTCGCGCCAAAGGCGCGTTACGCGGACTTGGGCATCGGGGACGGACTGCTGACCCTGATGCTGGCGGAGGTAGCGGAGTCCGTCACCGCCGTGGATCTCTCCAGCGAAATGCTCGATGCCCTGAACCAGCGCGCAAGCCGGCGCGGCATCAAGAACATCGAGACCGTGGAAGGAGAGATCGAAGACCTTCCTCTGGAAGACGGTTCATTTGACGTGGTCGTTCTCAGTCAGGCCTTGCACCACGCACGCGTCCCCGCGGCCGCGTTGAAAGAAGCCCATCGAATCACCAGACCGGGTGGCCGCGTTCTTGTGATCGATCTACTGGCACACACCGAGGAGTGGGTTCGAGACAAGCTGCAAGACCGGCACCTAGGATTCACCGAGAGCAGCCTTGAAGATCTGCTCACACGGGCAGGATTCGCCGACGTCCGGGTGGATCGCGCGGCACGCGACCCCAAGCCCCCCCACTTCATGACTCTCATCGCAACCGGCCATCGCCCCGCCGACGCCTAGCTCCCCATGAACGAGCCCGACAACAAACTCTCCGTGCGGGACCAACTCGACGAGTTGCTCTCTGAGCGCATCCTTATCCTGGATGGCGCCATGGGGACCATGATCCAGGGCCTAAACCTTGAAGAAGAGGACTTCAGGGGCGATCTGCTCGCCAATCACGAGGGCCCCCCTCTCAAGGGCAACAACGACCTCCTCAGCCTCACACGCCCTGAGGCCATCGGCGCCATCCACCGCGAGTTCCTCGAGGCTGGGGCGGACATCATCGAGACGAACACGTTCACCGCCACCGCCGTAGCCCAGGCGGACTATGGCCTCGCCGACAGAGCGGTGGAGATCAACCGGGCCGCGGTCCGCGTCGCGCGTGAAGCCGCTGACAAGTACACGGCCCTCACGCCGGACAAGCCGCGCTTCGTGGCAGGCGCCGTGGGCCCGACGAGCAAGACCCTCTCCCTCTCCCCAGACGTGGACGACCCGGGGTTTCGCAGCCTGACCTTCCAGCAGTTGCAAGCGGACTATGCCGATCAGATCCGGGCCTTGGCCGAGGGCGGAGTGGACCTGATATTGGTGGAGACGATCTTTGACACGCTCAACGCGAAAGCCGCGCTGTCCGCACTGGCGCAAGTGCGGGCCGAGACTGGTCTGGACCTGCCGGTGATGATCTCTGTGGCTATTACCGATGCCAGTGGACGCACCCTGTCGGGCCAGACCGTTGAGTCCTTCCTGCATTCGGTGAACCACGTCGCCCCCTTGTCCGTCGGGGTGAACTGTTCATTGGGCGCCAAGGAGATGCGCCCCTATGTGGCGGACCTTGCCCGGCTCAGCAACAGTTGGGTGAGTTGTTACCCCAATGCGGGCCTTCCCAATGCCTTCGGTGAGTACGACGAGAAGCCCGAGACGACCGCCGGCCTGGTGCGCGAATTCGCCGAGAGCGGCATGCTCAACCTGGTAGGAGGCTGCTGCGGCACGACCCCCGAACACGTGCGCGCCATCGCCCACGCCATGGATTCGGCCCCGCCGCGCCAGCGCCCGACATTGAACGGTGCGGGCATCACACACTACACGGGCCTTGAGACTCTCAGCATCACGCCCGACTCCAACTTCCTGATGGTGGGCGAGCGAACGAACGTCGCCGGTTCTGCACGCTTCCGACGCCTGATAACCGAGGGCGAGTTTGAACTCGCCGTGGAGGTGGCGCTCCAGCAGGTACGTAGCGGCGCCAACATCCTGGACGTTAACATGGACGAAGGCCTGCTCGACTCCGAGCAGGCCATGACGCGCTTCTTGAACCTGATTGCCGCCGAGCCTGAGATCGCGCGCGTGCCGGTCATGGTGGACAGCTCCAAGTGGACCGTGCTGGAAGCGGGGCTGCGCTGCCTGCAAGGCAAGGGGATCGTCAACTCCATCTCCCTCAAGGAAGGCGAAGAGCCCTTCCTGGAGTGTGCCCGGACGATCCGGCGCTATGGCGCGGGGGTCGTCGTGATGGCCTTCGACGAGACCGGGCAGGCGGACACTACCGAGCGAAAAGTGGAAATCTGCCAGCGAGCATTCCACCTGCTCACTGAGAAAGTGGGCTTTCCAGCCAGCGACATCATCTTCGACCCCAACATTCTTGCCATCGGGACGGGGATGGAGGAGCACCGCCGCTACGGAATCACCTTTATAGAAGCGACAACCGAGATCAAGCGCACCTGCCCCGGATGCAGGATCTCCGGCGGCGTCTCCAACCTCTCGTTCTCGTTCCGCGGGAACAACGGGGTGCGTGAAGCCATCCACTCTGCCTTCCTCTACCACGCCATCCGTGCAGGGATGGACATGGGCATCGTCAACGCTGGCCAATTGGACGTGTACGAGGACATTGACCCGGCCCTGCTGGAACACGTGGAAGATCTGATTTTTGATCGCCGTGATGACGCCACGGAACGCATGGTGGATTTCGCCGAGGGTGTCCAGTCCAAGGGCAAGAAGAGGGAGGAAGATCTCTCCTGGCGCGAAGCCGATGTGAGCGAACGCATTGGCCACGCCCTGGTGCATGGCATCCTCGATTTCCTGGAGGCGGACACCGAGGAAGCCCGACTCTCGATGGGCAAGCCCTTGGACGTCATTGAAGGCCCTCTCATGGACGGCATGCGAATTGTGGGCGACCTATTCGGCGAGGGGAAGATGTTCCTACCTCAAGTGGTGAAGAGTGCGCGCGCCATGAAGAAGGCTGTAGCGGTCCTTGAACCCTACATGGAGGAAGAGAAGGCCGGAAGCGGTGTGAGGGCGCGAGGAACCGTGCTTATGGCGACGGTCAAGGGCGACGTGCACGACATCGGAAAGAACATCGTGGGTGTGGTTCTGGGCTGCAACAACTTCAAGATCATCGACCTGGGTGTGATGGTTCCAGCCGAGAAGATCCTGGCTACGGCCCGCGCGGAAGGGGTCGATATGATTGGCCTGTCTGGACTGATCACGCCTTCCCTGGACGAGATGGCCAACGTGGCCCGGGAGATGGAGCGCGAAGGGTTCCAGATCCCCTTGCTGATCGGTGGCGCCACGACGAGTCCTCAGCACACGGCAGTGAAGATCGCTCCGATGTTCTCCCAGACCGTCCTCCACGTGCACGATGCCTCACGCTCGGTTGCTGCGGTCTCTGACCTCCTCAATCCCGAGCGCAAGGCCGAACTGAACGCGACAAATCTTGCAGAGCAAGCGCGCCAACGCGACCTTCACGAGCGCAAGACCCAGAAACCGCTGATGCCGCTGGAGCAGGCGAGAGCCGAGGGAGCCTCCATCGTGTGGAAGAGCGAGGACCTCCCCAAGCCGGCTTTCCTTGGACGGCGCGCCATCGACGACGTGACCCTCTCCGATCTGGTGCCGTTCATCGACTGGACACTATTCTTCAGCACCTGGGAGCTGAAGGGGCGCTTTCCTGCCATCCTCACGCACGCGCGCTTTGGCGAGGCGGCCACCGAGCTGTATGAGCACGCCCAGTCCTTGCTCGAGCGCATCGTGAACGAAGACCTTATTCAGCCCCGCGCGGTCTATGGCTTCTGGCCCGCGTGCTCAGACGGCGATGATCTCGTCTTCTTTGAGGACGCAGCGCGCACCGAGGAACTCAACCGCATCCCCATGCTGCGGCGCCAGACACCGATCGACGGTCACCCCAGCCGGTGCCTCGCCGAGTTCGTCGCCCCTCGCGCCTCCGGCCTCGAAGATCACGTCGGGGCTTTTGCCGTGAGCACGGGACACGGAGTCGCTGAGCTTGTCGACGAGTTTGAAGCGGACAACGACACCTACCAGGCCATCATGGCCAAGGCCATCGCCGATCGGCTGGCGGAGGCCTACGCGGAGTACCTGCACGCCCGCGTGAGGAGGGAATGGGGCTATGGAGGGGACGACAGTCTCAGCAATGACGATCTGATCGCCGAGCGCTACCGGGGGATCCGGCCCGCATTCGGCTACCCGGCCTGTCCAGATCACCGTCCCAAGCAGAAGCTCTGGCGACTTCTGGAGCCCGACAGTCAAGGCATCACCCTGACCGAGGGAATGGCCATGGCGCCGGCTGCATCCGTCAGTGGACTCTACATGGCCCATCCAGAATCTAAATACTTCCAGGTGGGTCGCATCGGTCGCGATCAGGTAGAGGACTACGCCAAGCGGACCGGCTCCAGTTTCGCTGAAACGGAGCGATGGCTCGCACCTGTGCTCGGCTACACGCCAACCACCTAGAAGCATCCGTGGAGTTCGGCCTTGGTAGCCAGCCGATCCCCATTATCCGCATTCATTCGGCCCCGGCCGAAGGGGTACAATTGGGATATGCAGAGGAAACCGCCCCTTCATGAGTTACCCGCTAGGCCATTTCTAATCCTGGCCGGCCTACTGCCTCTGGCCGGCTGCGTTGATAGTGATTCGGGAGTCACAGCCGAAGATGTACAGCCCCCGGACGTGGTCGTGTTCCTGGTGGACACCTTGCGAGCCGACTGGACCGGACCCGGCGGATTCGACAAGGATACGACGCCCAACCTTTCAAGTCTGGCCGAGCAGAGTGTGGTATTTGATCAGGCCAGCTCCGCGGCACCTTGGACTCTCCCCTCAGTCGTGTCCTTGTTCACGGGCAAACACATGGCTGAGCACAACGTGGTACACGATCGTTTGCACATGGCCGACGCCACCGTGACCTTCCCCCAGTTACTGCAGGAGTGGGGTTACCAGACGGTTTCGTTCCATCGCAATCCCTACGCGGGCGGCAAGTGGGGCCTGAAGCGCGGTTTTGACCAGGCCACCCTCACGCAACGACAAACGGGCAAGTCCGAGTTGGCAGAGTTTTTTGCCTCTATCACGCCCATGCCTTTCCTGCTCTACGTGCACAACACAGAGCCTCACGACCCTCACGTGGTGCGCAAGAAATTCATGCAGGCCTTCGACCCTGTTCCGGGCGAGTTCCTGAAGGAGTACGGGGAACTGGTCGACGTCTACCGCCGCAGCACTCGCGAGGACTTCGTCAATAAGAACCCCCTGGGCACTATCGACAACACGGAGGTCCAGGAGAAGTGGATCCGTCGCCTCAACCAGCGCAAGGAGCAGATCCGGAACCTCTACTCGGTCTCCGTGCGCGATGCAGACGACCACCTGGGCAGCGTGATCCACGCACTCAAGCAGGAAGGCCGGTGGGATAACACCTTATTCATCATGGTCGCCGACCACGGAGAAGAGCTAGGCGACCACGGCGGCTGGCAGCACGATCAGTCTGCCTACGAGGAGCTGATCCACGTGCCCCTCATCGTGCGCTTCCCGCAGGACGAGTACGCTGGCCAACGGGTCTCACGGCCCGTATCCCTGGTGGACGTTATGCCCACGATCCTTGAAGCGGTCGGCTGTCCCTTGGATCAGCCCCCCATGAGTGGACGAAGCCTCCTGCCCCTAATCCGGGGTGAAGCGGATTCAGAAATGAACATGCGCGTGGTTTCTATCCGCAACAACATGAAGAAGTACTTCAAGCCCTACAAGGAAGGTCGCGGAGACCTGAACGTGGTAGTGCGAAACGGAGACATGAAGGCCATCTTCAACGTGGAGCCCGGCACGGTTGAACTCTATGACCTCAAGAGTGACCCGGGAGAAGCTCAGGATCTCGCCCAGGTTCGAAGCGAAGAGGCAAATGCATTTGGGCAGTTCGCAGCACGCTCTTATGCCGAGATGCTCAAGCACTCCGACCAGGCACAGGCTGGGGACTTGAACGAGCAGAGCGCCGAGGTGCTCAAGGCCCTGGAAGCGCTCGGTTATCTGGGGGGCGAGAACGCTTTACCGGATGCACCTAAGTAATGCCGGTTACCGCCGGTCCTTCCCGACCCGGTGCCCCAGGTTCCCCTGAGGCAGAACGCCTTTGGCCAGACCAGGTCCACGCCAGGCAAGTTGCAACTCTGCGGGATCAACGGGAGCCGGGCATGTGAGATGCAGAGCGTGCCAGCCCGCCTTCAAACCCACTTCGCCCATGCGGCTAGTGCTGCCAAACAGATCGCCGTCCCCAATGAACAGGCGCGTTCGCCCGGACTCGGGCTTAAAGAAGGCATAGATCCCGTCACGGGGTACCAAGAGGAACCCTGACCAGCTGCTCATTGGGAGGTCGGAATCCGACTGCACGAGCCCTGCGCCCAGCTCCGTCGGGCCTGCGAACTCGGGCTTGCGCAGAGTCTCCGGCGTGTAGTGCACGAAGTGCTGATGGGAGGAAATCGGCGTGGACCCATCCGTTGCAAAGGCCACGGCCTTGAGGACACATGTCTGGTCCACGACGAAGGGCATGCGGTACAAGAGGGACTCCGCGGTAACCGCCTTCCCATCAAGCGTGTACCGCACCTGGGCGCCGGGGTAGTTGGACTCAAGCGCCACACGAGCGGCCCCCAAAAAGACGGTCTCGGATGCGTCAATGGTCACGCGCGGAGGTGATGCATACAACTCGCACGCCGCGAGAGATGGTCGCTGATCCCCACCGTCCAAGATGACGCGCAGTGCCGTAGCCGGGGCAGGTTCAACGGAGAGGATTCGGCAACGACCGATGCCCGTGGTCTTTTTGACCTCTCGCCAAACCCCGTGGATCTTTAGGTGCACGTCTACTGCGACGTCCGGTTCGGGCACACCCAGTGGCGCGCGCAAGAGGACGCGATCAATGATGCGCTCCCTGGGGAGGGTGAACTCCAAGAAAGCGCGCCGGGTTCCCGGGGCCGGAGTCCAATAGGAACCCACGTCCCCATCCAGACAGGCGCTCGCCAGATGATGGGCATCCGAGTCTTCACTCGACGCCGAGGCACCGCTCCCGGTGACCCGATTGGTGCCGTAGATCTGCCTCATGGCCACCCCACAGCGTGTGAGCAAGTCGAGGTCGTCGGGTCGGAGCCGACCAACTGCATCCAACTCCAAGTCCAAGCGCACGTGCCGTCCTTGGCCGACGCTCTGGTCGTAGGCGGCGACCCATCCATCCTCCACCCTCTGGCCTCTGGCGAGGGGCCAGGCCCGGATCGCATCCAAGGAGAAGACGCTCTCGTTGGGAGGCCGGCCCGAGGCGATCGGCATATCGTTTCCATCTAGATAATGAGGCTCGTCTCCTGGAGTCATCCCCAGGCCCAAGGCCATCGGCATGAGTTCCCCCACGAGCACCTCCAGCGCCACCTCCTCCACAAGACACTCGATCTGTGCCGGCAGGCTCACGCAGAAGAGAGCCTGACAGGACTTCAGTAGCTCCTCGAGCCGCTCCCGCGAAGGTCGCTCACCAAAACTGAGGCCCAGGGGTAGCCCCTTTGAGGCGCAGACTTTTTCCCACTCACCCAACTCGGCCCCCTCCGGTCCGCCCGTGCTGTAGGGGAAATGCACAATGAGCCCCTGAAGACCTGCCGACCGGACCGCAGTGATCCACTGACCATCAGGGTCGAATGGCCCGGACCCGGAAACGGAAATGAGGGCGTAGGACTCCGGTGCTTCAGCCCAAGGGGTGGCCTCATTGGATTCGGAAGAGCCCCCGGCTCCGGCCAAGATGAGAGGCAGCGAAATCAGGCAAGGCGCAAGCATGGTCCTAGATTAGCAATGTGAGCGCACAGAATGGCTGCGAACTGCCGCCCAGAGGTCTGAGCCCTTGTGCCCCCCAGTCACCCACGCTGGTTGAGGCAATCAAGCCTCTCGGCTGGAGGATCACGATCCGGTCGTCGACCGGACCGCGCCTCGATCACTCCGGGTCCTGCCCGTCGGACCGGGCATCCTGCGCTAGGGCGAAGAGCACGTCCCAGACCTGCTCGTAGCGCACCGCGAGGATGCGTAGGTCCGAGTCGTCCTTGACCCGCTCCGCATCGAAAATCCAGTTGCGCCACTTTCTCACCTCCCCCGAGGAAAGGGTGATGGTTACGTCGCGCCAAGACGAACCCGGACCTGCGCCAGACCAGACCCGGCCGAGTTCCGCCGGGAGATCATCTAGACTGGCCTCCGCGAGCGCCGCCCACACCGCCTCCAGGTCCGCCGGGTCGAGAACCGCGTCCGCATCGAGGGGGCCATTCATGCTCTTCCCGGAGACCTTTAGATGCCCGTCGGCATTCAGGTCGAGGCTCATCCAGTACGGACCCGACGAGTGCAGTACGGCGGAGACCTGAGCGGGCGGCGTCGACAGGACGTGGGCGGACCCGGGCCCCGAGCATCCAATCAGGCCCAGAGCGAGGCTACCGAGCATGAAACGGAGAGGGATGGACTTGGTGTGCATGGGTTGTTGGGTCCTCCATTGAGAGGGGTGAGCGCAATGCAACTCTACATGTGGCATAAACAGGCCAATGGTCTGCAGGCCCTGAGTATCCAGAATCAGGGGGAAGCCGCAACCCGCCCCCTGACGGTTCCCGCGGGGAACCGCAACGAAACGGGGGACACCGCTGGTCGAGCATGCACTCCGATCACAATCCCCCCCCCGGCGAAGCTGGCACCGATCTTGGTCAGGAAGGCCGACCGGCTTTCGGATTCGGCCTTGAGGGCTGCAACCCGGCCCCGGGCAGGGCCGGCGGAGTCCTGTTCCTCACCTGCTTGGACACTGCATGAGCTAGAATTCAGGCTGGCCAGCCCCCCTCACCCAACACCACTTTGCATCCCCTATCTTCAGCGATGGACGACTCGTGGCTACTTAAGGCAGCGCGCGAGTGATGGGTGCCCGCGCAGCATTCGCCGCCGTCTTGTGCCTGCTGGTGCCCATCTCACCTGCAGCCGGACAGGAGTGGGGCGCCTGGCATATGGTCGGGCCCTTCGACCACCCTGGCGGCTCGGGGAACATAGATGCGCCCCAGACCGTGGAGAAGGACCTGAGGCGCCTGCGCGCGGGTGGGCCGGGACTGAAGCCGGACGTCAAGCTGCGCGGAGTCGGTGGAGCACGGCTGGAGTGGCAGATCCTGCCCGAATCCGAGTCTGTTGCCGACGTGGGCGAGATCTCCTTCCGGGAACTTCTGACTCCGCCCAAGCAGACGAAACGCAAGAACTGGTGGGAGCACAGCGTGGTCTACATGTACCGCACCATCACGGTGGAGGAGGCCATGCAGATCCCCCTCCGCTGCGGCTCGGACGACGGATTGCGCCTGTGGCTGAACGGAGAATTGCTGGTGGACCTCGCCGTGGGTCGCGCTCTCAATCCAAGCAATCACATCCTGACCTTCAACCTCGAAGCGGGAGTCAATCACCTACTGGTCAAGGTTGCGAACGGGGGCGGCGAGTGGGGGTTCCAGCTCGTTCAAAGGGAGATCGGAAAGATCGACCAGGATGCGGTCCACGCGGCGATCGACTCGGGGGTGGAATGGCTCCTGCGCACCCAGCTCCTGGACGGCAGCTGGAGCGCGCATCCCGAGTACCGCGCCGGCTCCACGGCCTACGCGGGCTATTGCCTGCTCAAGTGCGGAGTCAGGCCCGAACACCCGGCGATTCAACGGGCCCATGCCTACGTCCTACAGCATCCGTCGGACTTCAACTATTCGACGGCCTGCGAACTGCTGTTCCTGTGCACCTTGAATCGAGCCCAGGATCGATCCGCCATACAAGACCGGCTGGATCGCATGCTCGACTGGCAGGCAAGCACCGGGTTGTTCACCTACCCGGTGCACCCCGGAGGCAATTCGCTGGCCCCGGACCTTTCACTGACCCTCTACTCGGCCCTGGCCATGCACGCCTGTGAGGTCTATGGGGTGGAAGTTTCCGACCGCGCGTGGGCGCGCACCCTGGACGGGGCCCTGTCCTGTTTCGAGGGGGTCTCGCGGTCGAGCCAGGCTCGGGATCAGGGCGCGGGCTTTCGATATCACGGTGGTAGGGCCATTACAGGATCCATGACAACCGCGGGATTGAGCGTTATCGACCTGGTACGCGAGGGCCTGGACGGCGAGTTCCCCGCCGGCTCCCGTCGGCGGGCTCAGACCGCCACCGATGCCGGCTTGGCGTGGTTGCACGGCAAGATGAACTGGCACGAGAACCCCGGCCAGGGGGGAGAACACCACTACTTCTGGCTGTATGGGGTGGAGCGGGTGGGCAGCCTGCTGGAATTAGATGAGTTGGGAGGAGTGCCCTGGTACCTCGACGGCGCCGAGTACCTGATCGGGGCCCAGGGAACCAACGGGGCCTGGATAAACGGGGTGGACACGATCCTGGCTCTGCTCTTCCTGAAGCGGGCAAGCCTCCGGGTGCCCGCGGAGTCCGGGAAGTCCTTGGACCTGAATCGGACACGCTGGATCACGACGGACGCCGAGGCTTCGCTGAGCCTTGTCGCGAACCTGAAGTCCGAGATGGTGGTCTGGGTCCAAGAGGTCCATTCAGTAGAGAGGGAGCGTCTGGCCTGGAAGGATCAGACGTTGCGGGTGCAGCAGGTGGAGTACGTTGCGACCCCCGGAGAGGGCGGCGCCCCCTTCCAACTTGGCGTGGTCACGGCAGACCCGCATCAGCCCACGGACGATCAACGCTATGCCGCCAAGGGAACCCTGCCCGAGCAAGGTGAATGGGACATCGTCGCCCGCATGCACGTTCTTATCGAGCCCGTAGAGGAGGGAGCCGAGCCCAAGGTGGAGATCCTCGAGTCCCTTCCCCTGCGCGTCTATGCGCCGGATGTCATCTCTCCAGACCAGCTGGGCTACGCCGCCCAAGGCAAAGACAACCTGCTGGCTGGCGTTGAGGTTGAGATCAATGCCTCGACCTCCAGCGTCCAAGGGGAAACCAAGGCCGCGCACGTGGCGGACCAGCGGCTGGGGACATATTGGATTTGTAGTGCCGAGGACCGCAAACCCTACGTGAGCATAAAAATGAAGCGGCCCGTCCGGGCGGGCCGGGTGCTGCTCTCCAACGTAGCGCCGCATCTGGATGGCGAAGACCGTCCGAAACCCCTGGTCGTGGAGCTCGTGCTCAATCGCAAGCGCAAGATTAGGACGACCATGGATCAGGATTCGTTGCGCAAGACGGTCATCGACCTTGGAGGGACCGTGACGATCCGAGAACTGAAGGTGCGCATTCTCTCGGCGCAGGGGTGTGAGCTAGGCAAGTGCGCGCTCGGGTTCTCGGAGATCGAGCTTCTGCCGCACTAAGCGGACCTCGGCCTCCTGGACGGCAACAATCGAAACCACGCCCATGCTCTGTGGCGTGACCTCGACCAGGACTTCGGCGCCGAGCTGCTGCGCGAGCACATCCTCAAGGAGCACTGAGTGGGTGCAGGGAGAACCGCTCGAGTCTGCAGCGCGAGTCCTCCCTGCAGACAGCGTCCGGAGACCCATTGCATACGAAGCGGAGAGGACGGAGGTCCGCCACATGGCGCAAAGCCCACAGCCGGTTAGCTTGGCAACGCTGATGAATTATTGCCGCAACATCTCGGTGATCCAGCCGCTATAACTTCAATGCCCGTGGCCGCAACCAACAGTCCCCCGCACATTCCGTATTTTGACGCTCCCCACATAGGGGCGTTGGTTCTCACGCTACTAGTGCCGGTGGTACTGGTCATGTTGGTCAAGCGAAAGGGCTCCGACGAATTGTCGCGCAAGGTGGGCTGGGCGCTGGCTGGATTACTGCTGGCCAATGAGATGGGCTATCGGGTTTTTCACTTCTTGGCGTCGGCGAACACTCGTGAGTTCCTCGAGCTGGCACTCCCAATTCACTTATGCCCTTTGGCTTTATTCGCTGGCGTCATTGCCCTGTGGCGCCGTTCACAGGTGGGTTATGAGTTCGCATATTTCGTCGGACTCACTGGCACGTTAAACGCTTTGCTTACCCCGGACATTGTCCGACCATTCCCGTCTTTCGGTTTCATCGGCTACTTCGTGTCACATGGTGGAGTGCTTTGGACGGTGCTGTACGCCACTTTGGTTTTGAAGATGCGTCCCACCTGGCGCTCATTGTGGCGGATTTTCCTACTGGTGAACGCCATCGCAGTGGTGCTGGCACTGGTGAATCTTGCCTTGGGCGGGCAGGCCAATTACGCCTTTCTTTGTCAGGCACCCGAGGCGGACACGCCGTTTTTCTTCGCACCCTGGCCCTGGTACATTCCCCTTCTTGAGGGGATTGCCCTGGGAATGTTCGTCTTGGCCTATCTTCCCTTCTGGTTCAGTGACCGATTGGCGAGCCAACGGACAGGGGATAGACCTGACTGATTTCGCCTGCGGAGTCTAATCCCCACCTGCTTGGGCACTGCAGGAGCTCGGATTCATGCTGGCCAGGCGCGCTCCCCTCACCCAGCACCCCTTTGTCTCCCTTATCCTCTTAGGGATGTTCAGACTGCTGTGATCTTGTTGAAGTCGGGCTCTCTTCCGAGAGTTCGGGAGTGGGCAGAGACCCTCAATTTGCGGCACGATGAGGCGCTGGCGACGTTGGATGATGAAGGTGTGGAGATCGAGTCTTGGTTCTTGTTTTCTCGCAACGATGAGGACTTCTTGATCTGCTACATGCGGTCGGAGGACATCGTGCGCGCCCAGGAGGCGGTGACACGGTCTCTGCACGAGATCGACGCTTACCACCAGCAATTCCAGCAGGACACCTGGGCAAAGGGGCAGCTGACGGAGCTGCTAGTGGATCTCGATGCCACGTTGCCCCGTTCGTAGTGTGCATCGTGTGGGCACCGCCCGCTCGTAACCCTGGACGAGGATGACGCGAGAGGGTTCGAGTCCGAGTGGCGCCTCCATTCCCCTCTCCGCGCAGGGGGTTGCAGTCCTAGCGCTTGGACTGGATGCGCATCGGAGGACCGACCAGCCAGGCGGCAATCGTCCGCGCCACAAGGTCTGCACCGAGGGCGTTGGGGTGGATGGAGTCTCCGCGCAAGGAGAGGCGCTCGTCACGGGCGTGAAGTTCGCTCAGCACTGGCTCGGCCAGATCGAGCACGGCCAACCCTGTCTCTTGAGCCATGCGCGAGACGCGCTCGTGAACGGCCCGAGGCGGGTACTCCTTGGTGCGCATGAGCTTGGGCATGATGGCGACCGCCACCTCGACTCCCTCAACCCTCGCCAGCGCCGCGATACGTCCGAAGTTCTCGCGTACAGCAGAGTCGGTGCGTCGCGACTCAATGCGCGCTTGCCTGCCCGCCACCTTCGGAGGCTTGCGGTTCAGGACACTGCTGAGCATCCGATAGAGATGAAAACGCATGAGCAAGAGCCGGTGAAGCGGCGACTCGCCCGGTGGGCTATAGGCCATTCCGATGGCCTTCCCCGCTCCCTTGCCGAGTGCGGTCCGAAACACAGCCTCTGGAATGCTGTCGAGGGGTACGAAGTCGTTGAGGCAGAACAGAAGCACAACGTAGTCGGCCTGCAGGCCGGGCAGAGTGAGCTCCAGACGCCGGGCCTCCTGCTGCGTGTTGTAGCCATCGACCCCTAAATTGATGACCTCGGCGTCCAGGCCCATCGACTGCAAATTCTGGGCGAGTCGAACGGGAATGGTCTCGTTGTCTTCGAGCCCGAGGCCATAGGCGATGGAGTCGCCCGCAAGGATTATGCGCGGGCGTGTCTTCGGCACCTCGACCGGGGCGCCACGGAATCCGGACTGATTCACCGACCCATGACCCGCCCGTGGCTCCCACAAGAGCTCAGGATCTGAGCTCGTGACGTACTCACCGAACGGAACACCGAAAATCTCCGGAGCCAATCCGAGACCGCGGATCGCCAGCTCGCTGATGGCCAGCGCTACAAATGTGGCTGTAAGTGCCAGGGTTGCTTTCCGTAGACGAGTTTTCATGGACGTGGGACAGGATACACCGAGTGTACCCAAGAAACGGGCCTCGGCCTCCAAGCGCACTGCTGATGCGGCGGAGAGTGCCCCCTGCAGGGCGTACGGATTTGGCCTTGATGGCTGCTAACTGCCTCCCAGATGGCTAAGCTCGTCGGTCCGGCCCCGGGCCATTGTCCTTGGGAGCTCGCGTCATGCAAAACGTCTCCACCCTGGTCCGCACCATCCTCCTCGCCAGCATCGTGGCCCTCATCGGATGGTGGACCGTGATGTTGCGCAACCAGTTCCTAGAGCACGAACGCGCGGTCGAACAACGGGACGAAGAAATCGCCAACCTGACCGGAGACATCGAGAAGAAAGCAGAGCTGCTCGCAAAGCAGACCGAGGCCATCGTGGAGCTGAAATCCGACCTTGCAGCCAGCCAATTGCGTGTTGAAGAGCTCGAGCTCTCCCTGTGGCTTCTGAAGGTCGACCATCGCCTTGCACGCATCACAGTCCTGGACCAGGGACCATCCCCAGACGCACCAGAGAGATTCACCACCCGCGTGCGCTTCCAGGAAATGGATGAGGCCGGGGAGCTGGCCGGACCCGCACGGGAGATCACGATCGACGGCAAGGTGCTCTACGTGGAAGGCCTCGTAATCAAGTTCAGCGATGAGTACGTGGAGGGCGGTGACGCTCTACGGGGCAGCTCCGTGGCCCTGTTCAAGCGGGTCTTCTCCGAGAATCAGGCACCCAACGAAGGCGTGCAGCTCGATCAGCCTCGGACGCACCCTCTACCTCATCGCGGCGATCAGTTGCCCGATCCGTTCTACGACGACTTGTGGGGCCGGTTCTGGGACTACGCCAACGATCCTGAGCTAGCCGCCTCCAAGGGCGTGCGAGCTATTCATGGCGAGGCGCCTTCGATTGAATTGCGCGAAGGCAAGACCTACCGCATCGAGCTGCGCTCATCCGGCGGCCTCTCCATCAAGGTGGAGTAGTCCGCTCGTCAGGGCTGGATGATGAACTGCAAGCCGTCGGTCAAGCCCGCTCCGAACGCGTCCTGGCCATCCCTATACCACCATTGAGCATAGAGCGTCAGGCCCGAAGCCAATCCCTTGTCCTTCCCTGATGCGATCCAGGTGTTGAAGTCGTAGCTCAAGACGCCACTACAATCCTGGCCCGTGCCATTGCCTCCGGTAGCCACAGCCGTCACGCGCTTCAAGGGGAAGCCTAGGCATAAGGTACCACCCATGAAGGGCTTGAAGTCGGGAGCGTAGGCGTAGACCAGAATGCCGAACTGGTTGTTGTGCACCTGATTCGCATTGAGGAAGAACGGCGAGGTTGAAGACATGCTGGGCGTGCCCACTCCGCTGATCGTCGGCACGCATCCCCGGGAGCTCACCTTGGCCGTGCAGTACGCGAAGGTTCCCCCACTGCTCTCCACAAAGAACACGGGGTTGGTGTACGCCGACTGACTGCCAGCCGTATTTTCTGCGTAGGCGCGGTACCAAGATGTAGCGCTGGTCTCGAGAGAATCAAACACCTCAACAAATCCCGATCCGCTGAGAGTGCTCGAGACGAGAAGGGTCGATTCAGCGACATCTCCCACCACGCCCCGGAAAACGGTCACGGTCCCGCTGCCTGCTCCGAAGTCGTAGTACACGCGAACGGTCGTTGTCGCGGGCGGTATGGGGCTCGGCAGGGTATGCAAGCTACCCATGGGGAGCGTCGATCCACCCAGATCCGTCTCGATGATCAGAGATGGGCCATTGGACACGAACACCGCGCCGGCTCGGATGGCCTGCTGCAGGTTGACCGAGTCGAACGCACCCTCGACGATCACGTTGTTGCAGCCGAAATTGTAGGCCTGGTCGTGGGTGTCGCTGCCTGAGTAGGCATAGAGCAGACGGCCGCCGAGCAGCCAGTCCACCCAATCCTTGACGTGGCCACCCTGGCCCGTCTGGGTAGATCCGTTCCAGATCTCCACACCGTGCAAGGCGTTGGCCTCCATGCCGAGCGCATCCTGTCGGCTCTCCCATGAGAAGGTGCCGCCCGCCGGGTGGTGCGCGACGGGATAGCCACCCTGGGCGCGGATGGTCGAAATGCTCTGCTTGAACCCGTTCAGGGCATCGCCGAACAACCCATCGCAGAATCCCAGGAAGCCATCGTCGCCACCATAAATGCGACTTGTGATTCCGTGGGCCCCCATGTGGTTGGCGGAAGTGGTCCAGAGGCAGATGGCGTCACCCGCATCCGACCCATCCTGGGGGCCTTCCTCATCACTGGATAGCTCGATGTCCGAGACGCACACGAAGGACGAGTCGGTGATCGCCGCCGCCTCGGCCGTGATGACGCTGTACTCGGCATCGCTGTTGATGCAGTAGCTGTGGTCTGTCGCGGTGTACCAGTCCATCCCCAGGGCCTGATACTGGGTCTTGAGCTGGTCGAGAGTGTATGAGCCCGAGACCTGCAAGGTCTCCGCCACACAGTTCGAAGAGGGAGCGCACGCACCGAGAGACTCACCGTGGCAGGTGTGAACGTGCATGTCGCCGCGGTGCAACGAGGCCGTCGAATTGCCCGTGGAGAAACTGGTAGGGAGACCGGGGAGGGGACCGAGCCAGGTCAGCTTCTGATCGATGCTGGAACGCCCCTTCTGACCATTCGCACCCACCCAGTGCAGGGTGACGCGAAGCTCGGCACTCGTCCCTGCCTGATCGTCCGGAAAGAAGACCTGATCAAGCGGGAGCAAGAAATCCACGTGTCCAAAGGGAGCATCGCCCGCGTAGAAGTCATAGCGGTCGTTCATCGCCCCGACACTGTGCTGGATCTCGTGTAGCGCTTCGCGTACCCCATCTCCCGTGAATTCAGGTGCACGCGGGTCGGCGAAATAGCGCTTCTCCCCATGGCGGTGAGCCACCTCATGGGGCAGTCGCTCGATCATTGCCGCTGTTCGACCGTATTCAGGATCCCCAAGCAAGCGACGATCCAGATCCAAGCGCTCGATCAGCACCCCATCCGCACGAACATCCAGTCCAGTCAGCTGAATCTCCCCGCGCAGAGCCGGGTTGTAGACGAACACCTGGGACTGAACGACGACAAGTTCCCGCACTTCATCCAGGATGAAGGGCCGAATGATCGGGCCCGACTGCAAGGGCGCCACAGTCCTTGGAGCGGAGCTACTCGCAAGGGCCGGAAGGACGAGCAGGGGCAGGCAACGGCTGAGCAGGGTTGAGGATCGCATGAGAGACCATAATAGGGACTCCTCTGAGGATACCGCAGTGATCCCATTCTGGCACGACCGACTGGAAACCCTCAGCGATTCCCACCCTTGAACAGGGGTAGGAGCGTGCCCTCGAGACGCCGGTAGAGTTCTCCCGTGGCACGCACGTCCCGCAGGCAGTACTCGCCGATGTCGTCAATGCGGCCCTCCCGATAGGCACGACCCACCTGGCTCCCATCGATGGAACCCTTGGGGCTCTCAACGTCAAAGCGCCGACACCAGTAATCCAAGGAGTAGCGGTCGCGTGTCGCACCCTGGAAGGTAAGGACGTCAAACAGATCGCAGTGATCGGAGATGTCGTAGCGGTAGGGAACGAGGTTGCGCGTAGGGGTGATTCCAAGTTGAGCAGACCGGACGCTCAAGACCGGACCGTCATACCCACGGCCGTTGTAGGTCACCAACCGTGGAAGCCGTCCGCGGCTGTCGCGCCAGGAAACAAGCTCCCAGAAACGGTTAAGGATCTGGCCTTCATCGCCCCGGAAGATCTTCGAGTTCGGGACCTTTTCCCACGCGTGTTCGGCCGCTTCCTCCCCCTCCAACAGAATCAGCCCTGTATCCTGCTCCATGTTCCAGAGTCCGATGGCAATCACCTTTCCCAGGCCAGGAAAGAGCGCCGTTCGCTCTTTCACCGCGTCGCGCCGGGACGGATCCCGCTCGCGGCTGACGAGATATCCCCGTGTGATCTCATCCACTTCCTCCCAGGGGAACCCCGCCACCTCAATGTCGAAGACGAAGGTCGGGCAACGATCTTTTCCGTGTGCCTCAGAGTTGCTGCCGCCAGTAGTTTGCGCGTCCATCCGACGCACCCTAACAGATCAGGCCACCTGTGGATGCCAGCGGCGCCGACGGTGGCCGAACCAGGCCACGAGTACCAAGATCCAGCCCGTCCCGGCCAGAAGCCCCGTCAAGGTTGTCGGCCCGCCCGGGGAGATCATCCCGCAGCCTCCGCCCACGCTGTCTTGGGCCGGGCCCGTGACGCTCAGTGCCCCGGGCAAGATCGACGCCTGCTGGGTCAGGGGGTCCTGCACCAGGATCGCAATCGAGCCCGTGCTCATGGCAGGAGTCTGGATTGTCAGAGTCGTGTGATCCACGAAGGACGTGATCGCGCTCTGGCCCCCGGCACCCGTCAACGGGTGGACGCCCACTCGGACCTGCAGGCCCTCCCTGAATTCGATTCCTTGGAGCGTGACGGTTTCCCCCCCTGCTGATAGCACTGCATCTGGATTCGCCGACTGGAGGACCGGGTCCGGGTCCACAACGTATGAGAAGCCCACACTCGCCGACTGGCCGTCGAGAGTGATGACGCTCAGGCTGTAAGGACCGCCCGGAACGCCCACTTCAGTGATCACCGCAATCTGGGTCAGGCTCAAGACGGTCGTTTGGGACTGATCGACCCCGTTGATTTCCACGCGACAACCCGACACGAAGTTCTGACCAGTGAGAGTCAGAACCGTCCCTCCCACGCTCACGCCGGAGGAAGGGAACGCACTGTTGACGACCGGGGTGGCTTGGGCGAGGTAGGCCTCGACACTGCGACCTTCAACACCGCTGGCATCAATCACCGTCACGTCATGCAGACCCGGAATCGAGGAACGGGTTGTCAGGGTGATCGACGAGTCACTCGCCACGACACACCCCCCGGGTTTGCCATCCACGTAGACCTGATCGCCGACAACAACGCGTGCTCCAGAACGGAATCCGGTTCCGAGGAGGGTGATCCCTACTCCTCCTGTGGAAGGACCGTAGGAGGGCGAAGCGAGAGTTACCTGCGGATTGGGCGGGGTGATCTCCAAGGCTGCGCTCAAGATGCTCACGCGGCCCGCGCTGTCCGTCACCGTCAAGTCCGCATGGCCGAGAGATGAGCCGGCAGGCACGGTCAGTTTGAAGCTCACGCGCGAACTCAACCACGCCACGTTTGATATCACCATGGAAGGATCGCTTGACTCGAGGGTGACCCCGTTCCCGAGGCCCGCCCCCCTTACGACTAGCGACGTGGTTTGGCCCGTGCTCACGCGCAGGGGGTAGTTGTCGGATGCTCGCCCAAGGCTGAGGAGAGTGTCGGCCCCCACCAGCAGGCTTCCCATGTTGGTCGCACTGGTGCCGCTGACGGTCACAAAGGATGAGAGCGTGGACTCGAAGTCAGTCTGGATGGTACGGCCTGCGCCTAGGTTGGAAGCGGAGACTGGGTAGTCCAGTGGCGTCGCATAGACGCGGTACGTTCCTGGGGATAGGGAAGAGAGGGTGAAGTTCCCCGTGCTGTTCGTCAGGGCGGCCGCCACCAGGCGCCCTTGCGCATCGCGGACTCCGACCCAGGCACCCTTTACCACGCTTCCAGGACCCGCGCGGCGTACGCTGCCCTTGATGGAGCCCTTCTGGCTTACGGGATACACGCTCTCTATCCCGCGCGCGTCATCCGCTGACAGGCTGCGGTGCAGAATCACGGTGGGATCAACGTAGGGGTACATGGTCGCCCCGGCGCATCCACTGTGATCCAGGCCTAGCAGGTGCCCCAACTCGTGCGTGGCCACGTCCTGAACGTCAAAAGCACCCGGATCAGAAGAGGTCGTGAACTGAAAGCTGTTGCCATTGAAGAGCACGTCCGCGTCAATGATCTGGCCTGTGGTAAAGAAGGTCAGGGGCGTAACGGCCACAATGCCTGATCCTGGAGGAAAGAAGCCCGATGAGTTGCTCTCATCAAAGAGCATCATGTGATATTGGCTCGAGCTCCAGTTACGGCTGTTCTGGGCCTGCGTGCTCGTGTTCTCGATCAAGCGGGCCCTTGTGCCGGTAACGCCATTCCAAGCATCAACCGCGTTCCGTAGAGCTGGCACGTGAGTCATATCCTCCAAGTCGTCTGAGCCATCGGAGTTGATGACCACCGAGATGGATTCAGGAGCTGTCCAGTAGAGGGCCTTGCCATTCCCTGAGTAGATCAGGCGCACGTGGGCACCCACCCAGGTGGCACTGACTCCGAGTAGTAGAATGAACCCCAGGCGCCGGATCTTACTGGTCGGAAAATTCATCTGCCGGTGCCCTCACTAGATGTGTGACGAGCGCGTTTCGCGCTGACAGCGGCAGTGCAACGTGCGATTAGATCAGCGTACTCAAGGACCTCTGACTGCGTGCCCGGAACCAGCATGCCGGTCGTTGCGTCCAGGAGGGCTTCTGCACTCGCTTCTCGGCTGGCCACGCGAGAGCCCGTTAGTGGCGTCAGAATCCTGTAGCGACCCTGCGACAGGCCGCAGAAGACGCGCACACCTTGTGGCCCTTCGGGGCTCAACATCAAGAGTGCTTCTTCACCCACGCGCAAAGTTCCCATGCCTGGAATGAGGGTAGCTCGGCCGGTGGAAAGGGCCCCACCCGGCAAGCGGACTCGGCGTGAGGGGCGATCCTCGCCCCAAAACGTCCGCTGAACTTCCAACTCAAAGTCCGTGTACACCAAGCCGTCCGTCCCAAGAAGAGGGGTCTGCGAGAGTACCCGAGCCTCAAGGACCAGATCCGATCCCTCCACGAGCTGTTCCATGTCCATCCGCAAGGCCGTGCCCGCATTCAGATCACCATCCACTATTCCAAGCCCACCAAGGGCGAAGAGCAGGATGGTGGCGCTGAGGAGCACGCCGATAATCAAAGTGATCAGGTGTCGGAACATGGCGGATTGGGGACGGTGCAAAGTCGCCGTTTACAGGCGTTATGGACACCCTTCCATCGGCCTCAGCCGCAGCGCGCTTGAATGCGGGGCGCAAATTCACGCGCAATCCGTGGCCCCATGGATCCCCTGGCCGCGTGTGGCCATGAAGTCCATGGCTCAGGTGTTTCGAATCGAGACTCGACTCCGACGTCGAAGGAAGCCGCCTGCCCTACCAGTGTGGGATACCTTTGGGTGGTTCATTCAGTCTCAGGCACTTCACCCCCCTCGAAACCCGACCATGGACGCCAAAAATCTCCTTCAGCGCATGTGTACCCGCCAGGGGCTCTCCCTGAGCAGGGGCTCCCATCTCCTGCCGCTCGTAGAGCGCGCGCTACACTCTCCGGAGAGCGTCCGCAACCGCATCCTGACCATGGTGGCCAACAGCTTGGCCCGCAAGGTGAGCGGCGAAGAAGCAGCGGAAGAGGGTGGTGCCACCCAAGAGGACCTCGACGATGAGGTTCTCATCTCCGTCGCACGCGTCATGCACACTTGGACACCCTCGGCCAGAGTGCATGAGTTGGAGGAGCTTCTGCCAGACCTCTTCCCCGAAGGCTTCGACCCAAGAAGCCTGGAATAGCGGCCCCACCCAAGGCTTCGGGCTTACTCAGATCACAACAAGAGGGCCGCTCCTGGTCGGGAACGGCCCTTCTTGTTTCTTCGCAACGACAGGGGTCTTTTAGCGGTCGCGACGCCCGCGGAAGCGCTCCAAGAGTGCTTCCAGCTCCTCGATGCGCTCCTCGAGTTCTTCGATACGCTCCTCGAATTCATCCTCATCGCCGTCATGCTCCTCATGGGGGAACATGTCCGGACCACCTCGTCCGCGCCCCCACATCACCCCCGTGCCCCGGCCCCGGCCCCGGCCCCGGCCCCGGCTAAACACCTGAGGGCGGTCCATGCGGCGGTCCTGTTCCTGATACATGTCGCGAGAGTCGCGATCTCCACGTCCGCCGTGGTCCTCTTCGCGATGCAGGTCACGAGAGTCGCGATCTCCACGTCCGCCGTGGTCCTCATCGCGATGCAGGTCACGAGAGTCGCGATCTCCACGTCCGCCGTGGTCCTCTTCGCGATGCAGGTCGCGGGAGTCGCGATATTCACGTCCGCCGTGGTCCTCTTCGCGATGCAGGTCACGAGAGTCGCGATCTCCACGTCCGCCGTGGTCCTCTTCGCGATGCAGGTCACGAGAGTCGCGATCTCCACGTCCGTCGTGGTCCTCTTCGCGATGCAGGCCACGAGAATCGCGATCTGAGCGATCGTCTTGACCGCCGCGGACCCTAGCGAGGATGTCCCTCAGATCGAAGTCACGCCCCGCCATCAACTGCCGGACACGGCCGCCCATTTCCCGCAGGTCCGCGCCATCAAAATCCAACTCCATGGTGCGCTCACCATCGCCGGTCAACATCTTGATGATGGCCTTGCCTTGGGTCTCGTGGCCGTCGTGGCCGTCGTGGCCGTCGTGCTCAATCTCTATATCGACGTTCACTTCGCCGCCAAGACGCATGCCTCGGCCACCACCATCTCCGAAATGCAGAACACGCACGTCATGATCCTGCCCGTCGTGCTCATGAGCCTGATGATCATCGCCCTCGCTATCGATGATGAAGAAACCGCGGGAGCCTTGATCGCTATCACCCTCGTGCTCCCTGATGAGCTCCCGGATGTGCTCGGGGAGCCCTTCCAGGTCAACACCGAAGTCACGGGTTACGTGGGGACCGTCGTGTTCTCCTGAGAATACTTCCACCCGGCGCTGCCCCTCTGGGGCGTGGTCTCCATCTTTCATGACCCAGGTTCCGCCACCATCTCCGAGATGCATGACGTGAACATCCGACTCCTCGCCATTCTCTTCGTGATCACGGTCCATTCGTACGCGAATCTGGTGCTCGCCCTCGCCCCCTTGCTCACGGATCAGCTTACGGATGTGCTCGCGGACGTTCCCGGGGAGCCCTTCAAGATCGTGACCGTCCAGCCTGAGTTTCATGACGCGCTCTTGGACATCTTCCGAGCGTCTCTTGACAATGGCCCGGCCGAGCGACCGGGCTGAGTCGGACTCGCTGTGGTCACCGTCGGCGTGGATTTCCACGTCCTGACTGCCTCGCAACCGCAAGCTCTCGCCGTCTGGGGTAGCCCTAAAGTGCACTTCGAAGGTGCCGGAGTCTTCGTCGTGATCGGCAATCTTGCTGCCGGGTCCTTCTCCGGGGCCGAAGAACATGACGTTCCCGCCCTTTTCACCGTCCCGCATGACCCGAGCGCGCCCTTCAGGGGAATGCAGCTCAACGTCACGCTCGAGGGACTTGCGGACGCGAACCCGCCGGGTGGGTTGTTCTCCACCTCCGTCTTCTTCCGCCTCAGTGACTCGTCGCAGCCGATTGACTTGAACGCGGGACTCTCCGCCTTGATCGATGGCTGAGAGTGGGCTGAGGGACACGGTGGTCCGCATGATGTGCACAGAGCCTTCTCCAGGCCGCTCGAAATGTACCTTGGCTTTCTTCCCCGCCTTGAGGCTGGCCAGCTTCTCCTCACCGCCTTCTTGGTCGAACTTGATCTTGTTGACGCTCAGAATGCGATCACCCGCCTGCAGGCCTGCTTTGTCAGCCCCGCTTCCAGGCATCACACTTTCCACGATCATGACGCCGTCCTCGATGGTCATCTGGACCCCGAGGTACCCGCGATCAGGGCCTTGGCCTTCGGTTGCCAGCGAGAGGCGCTTGACCTCCATTCCCTCTCGAGAAGCCTCGAACTGCTCCCGTAGAAATTCCACTTCAACTTTGGCCAATTCGGCTTCCACGCTGGCCTTTTCGGCCAGTCCGCTGATTTCCTGCGAGGACGCTTCCCGATCCTGGAGGGAAGGGAAAGCCAGCGCTGGGGTGCTGAGAAGGAGACTGGTAAGGAACAATTGCCTGGACTGCATTTGAGAGAACCTGTGAATGGAAGAGTGGAGAGATCGGAGGAGCGACGTACGAGGTACCTGCCTCGCATCGAGAGTAGATTGTTGGAAATCCTGCCCCACAACGAGGTCTTACGGGACGAGTACCTTATCGGGTCTTACCGCGGCGAGAGTAAGGCCACTGTCTGGATTGCAGGTCGGATGGGACCGTGGATGCGCTACGCAGCTTGACAGCAACAGGGTGACTCAAACTGAACGTAACCATGGCCCTGTCTGACCCCGGGCCCGCGCTCAAGGCTACTTCCGGCGTCGGGTGCGGGGCTTCTTGGGAGCCATCTTGAGCTCGATCGGCTCACCGGTGCCGTCAGCCTTCACGGTGACTTCCGTCTTGGCCTTCCCGAGCTTCTCGTGCCAGACCTGCACCTCGTAGGTCCCGGCGGGGATGCCCTTCAGACTGAAACCACCCTCGGCATCGGTCAACGCCCAATGGGTGGCGTCCGTCACCACCACGTAGCCCGCCATCCAGGGATGAATGTCACAGCTGACCTTGATGGACTCCGCGCGCTTGAAGGTGCCCTTGGCATCCTTGCCTTGGGGGACTGCCCGGTTGAACCCGGTGTTGTGGAAAGCATACAGATGAACGTTGTGCACACACTTGTCTGAGTTCTTGAAGCTGACCGTGGTTCCCACGGGAACAACGAGAACGTGCGGTTCGAAGCGGCAGAAGGTCTGGTTGTAGACAACCGGCTTCTCGGAGACCTTGACCTTCGCATCCTTGACCGTCAGGGACACGACAACGTTCGCTATGCCAAGCTTCTCACCAATCAGCAGAGAGCGGTCCTGATCGTCCACGGTTTCCCCTTCCGAACAACAACCAACGGATTGAACTGCAGTCACCGTCAGGGGTTTGACCTTGGGCTTCTCCCCTTCAAAGCGGATGTGGCCGGTGATCTTGCCTGACGGAGCAGAGCCTTGCGCAGCGGTCGCATCCTGACCAATGCCAAGGGCAACCGACCAGACAGCAGCTAGCCCAAGGAAGGCTACGAGGGAGAGAGTTCGCTTCATCATTTGGACCACATCGCCTATGAGGGCCCTCCGACTAGCGGGGGCTACTTCTGCTGGGCTTCGAGTTCTTCGATCCTACTCGCCTGCTCGGCAATGGTGGCGGACTGAATGTCCACCTCGCGCTGATCCTTGTTGTACAGCCAGTCCATGACAGCGTCGATCTGCTCGGCGTTCGTGGAAGAGGGGTACTGCGCCTGATATTGAGGCTCGTCCGAGCCAAAGTTCACGGCCATGGCCGTGCCCACGTAGGTGGCCGGCGGATTCCAGAGCCACTCGCGCACCCAGTCGGGGCGCAAACGTGCGCCCACAACATCCAAGGACGGTGCCCAGGAAATGGGTGTCTCCACATAGGTCGTTCCATTGGGGTGGCACTGGTAGCAATTGACGCCCTCTGCGCCCACGGACTCGCCCACGGCCAGGAAGGAGTGGCGCGCGTCCAGGTAGGACGCGGTCTGGCGTTCCAGAGTCTCCGTGCCGCGCTTCAGGGGCCCAACCAGAGTGAAGCCCTGCGAGTCACCCCAGGCCTTGAGCTTGTCAAAGCTGGCCAAGACATCCGTCTTGTATCCGGCTTCGATCGAGCGGATCGTGGCCGCGTCCAGCTTCAGCTTGGGCTGGGCCGACATGCGCGCCTCCATCTCTTCGGCACTCAGGCCCGGTCCCGATTCTGTGATGTTGGCTAGTGGGAAGATGGGCCAGGCGAGACTGTCGGCGGGCATGTTCCAGCTGTGAGAGTCAGGATCGTTGAGTCCTGAAAGCCGCTGACGGCCCACGGCTAGACGCAGGGTGCGCGCGTAGCGGCTGTGCCACTCCCAACGGGCCTTGTTCCCGAAGTAGCCGGCAATGCTCTCGGCCTCGCCCGGATCAAAGGTGAAGGTCGGCATCTTGACCCGTATCTGCTTGCGAATCTCGGAAGGGCTGGCCAGGAAGTTGTAGAACCAGTCGGGCTGAAGCTTGTGCCCTTCGTTGAGAAGCACAGGAGGGGCGAAGGTCCAGCGTAGCTTGTCCAGTTCGGTGGCCGAGTAGGGGCGCACCTGACCGTCCACATCCTCAATCTGCAGCACGCCCTGGTCGTCAGCACCCCCATGGGTCCAAGCCACGGGCTCGCCGCTCTCGTTCGCAACGGAGGTTCCGAACATGTAGTACTCAAGTACCTGGTCGACGAACGAGCCCCCTCGCGATGGGGTAACGTCCACGAGGTCGTCCAACTCCAGGAAGTGCAATTCGCCCGGGCCGCCGTAATCGGGCTCGGCCTCGAGCAGCTTAATGATGACCTCCTCGACCTCCTCATCCGCGTTGAATTCCGCCACCTCGCGATCGGCCGCGAAAGCGTCCATGGAGTTCATGCTGGGCGGCACGGCCTCGTCTAGGAGGGGCTGAATCATCCCGCGAACGGTCTGGATTCCACCACTCTCGTTCCTGAAGGTGACAAGCGAGTTGTCCACCAAGTGGCACGACATGCAGTTGTTCTGCCGCACGGCTCGCATGCCCGAATCGCTGACGACCTGCTCGGCCGTGGGCTCCATTTTCTTGCCCGGCACCTCGTCATTGACGAGCCCCAATACGAACGTCGCCACGGCTTGCGCCTCGTCCTTCGAGAAACCGAACCAAGGCATGCGGGCGCGATCCTTGGGCACCTTGACCTTGTCGATGTCGAACACGCGGGGGCGCAGCAGCTTGCGCTCCAACCAGCCCTCACGGTAGTGGTGGTCAAGCTTCGGCAGATCCGCCACTTCCTTCAGGTAGTGTTGGCCGAAATCCAGCTTGTCCACGGTCTTGGAGCCCCAGCTAGTGAGCTCCGTACCGATGGGCATCATCGTCTCCATCCCAGAGATCTCGTGGCAGGAGAAACACCCGTAGGTCATCACCAGCCGCTCGCCGAGCTTGCTCGCTAGGACGGTTGTATCGCTCCACTCAGCATCGAGTCGGCTCTCAAGAATCGTGCGCCCGTCCTTCTGGAAATACCACCGCGCCTGCTCGCGAAGAACCTTCGGGTCGAGATTCGACAGATACTCGGAGTCAGCCTCCCAGCCGTGGGGCGTGTCCGTGAAGATCCCGTCGGGATCTTCAAAGACGTAGGCAGTAATGTCCATGGCGTCCGTCTCGGACAGACGCAGGTCGGGCATGCGCGTGTGCGGCCAATAGGAGTTCGGGTCGAGGATCCAGCGATAGAGCCAGTCCGCGTTGAGCTTGGTAGCCACACCGCGCAGGTTGGGACCCATCTGGTTGCGCTCAGTGAGGTTGTTGGAGACGGCCGGCAGCACGTCGGTCTCTCCCATAAACGGAGCCGTGTTGTGGCAGGCGAAACAACCAGAGAGGTTCATCACCTCGCGACCACGTTCGGCATCGGCAGCTGCGCGCACGTCAGCGGGAATCGGCTCAACCGCGTCGAGCGGGTGCCGGTCGTAGAGGAAAGTCGTAATGGAGGCCACGGCGGCTCGATTCCATTCCCCGCCCCGGATCTCGGGTCCCGCACCGTACTCACTGGTGACGACGACTTCATCCTCGGGCCAGTTCTCCAAGTTGAAGAAGTGCGGCATGTCGGTCGTCGGACGGAAACCGCGCGGGTTGGCGATCCAGGCATTGGTGAACTCAGGGGTGAGTTTCGCCGCCAGGTTGGTCAGAGCCGGTCCAGGTCGACGGTCAGTCGGGAACCAGTCCACCTTGTGGCAGGCGTAGCAGCCCTTCTCTTCGAACAGTCGATAACCATCTGTCACACGCGGGGCAGAGTCCGCTATGAGCTCCATGGAGCTCTTGTGGCACTGCACACAGCCCGCCTCTACATCCTGCTCGCGCAGCATGGGGTAATCCCAGTGGTGCTGCTTATGCCAGTGGCGTGAGGCATCCCAGATGCGCGCCTCCTCTTCGTCAGAAGGGCGGTGATCGGAGTGCTGGAAGGAGAGTCCTTCGCCAGCGCCTCGGTGACAGACGGTGCAGCCGAATTCCTTGGCGGGGTGAGGCGACTTGGAGGAAAGGAACAGGTCGAGCCGAGGGTGCGCCGCGTAGGGCTGAGCATCGCCTGCAAAGGCCCCGTTCTCGATACCCATGTGGCAGGTCGAGCACATGTCGATGCGAGCTTTCTTGGTGAAGTTCAGTTCGAAGGTAACCCCCGATGGAATGAACTTTTGAACCTTCAGATTGGGGCCGATGAACTCGAGGCCGGGAAGGTCGTCGCGGATGAAATTCGCTACTTGGGTCGCCACGTCTCCGGGAGCAAGGGATTCAATGCGCTCCTCGACCTGGGTCAGGGCCTTGGTTCCAGAAGCCAAGTCCTTCTCGGCCTGAGCAATGGCACTCCGCATGTCCGCGACCTTTTGTCTCTCGGCCTCCCACGCGATTGTCGCCACCTCGAACAGAAGCCCCTTGGCCGCCACGTCTTCGCGATAGGCAGCAAGCTCTGTGGCTTCCAATAGCGGGATATCCTTATCCCCTTCGAGAACGGATTTCTCGCTCCCGTACACCTGCCAGTTCAGCATGGACTTGACCTTCTTGAAGTCCTCCTCAAGCTTGAAGCGGTCTTCCTTCAACTCATAGGTCCTACGCTCTGCGTCCTGCAGAGCCGAACCCTGAGCGGCAAGAGCTATGGACGCATCGTAGACGGCGCGGCTCAATTCATCCCTACGGCCGATGGCCCCCTCGGCCTCCAAGGCCACCCGAGCGGACTGAGCCTTAGCCAACTCCATTGACCGGAAGTCGCGCTGGTACTGTTTCCATTCGGCATTCCAGTCGTCGATGACCGCCCAGACCATGGTGCCCAGGAACAAGACGCTCGAGACCAGGAACCAGAGGTTCAGGGAAGGGACGCTGTAGTGTGTGTCGCCGCGATCAGCCATGGGTCAGTCGAAGTTCAGACGTTCGGAATCGGGATTTCGTGTTCAAGGTACAGGCTCTAATGAAGGGGTCTTCAGACGTTGAAGAACCACTCGGGGATGCCAATGAAATACTTCAAGCTGAGGGTCCATCGCAGAACCATCTTGATAGGCACGAGTGCCGTCCACAGGAACAGGTGCATCATCACGTTGAAGCGCACCGGGCCCATTTCTGCGGCCATTTTCTTAAAGAAGGTCCTGCCCAGAATGGGTGGCATGGCCACGAAGTACCCGAGCAACAACAAGATCCCGGGTGCCTCGCGTATCAATGGGCTCTCTGGGCGCGGCATGCCCAACATCTTCACCCAGAAATAGACCGAGAGGTCCACGTTCACCATGGGTTCAAGCTTGTGGGGATCCCAGTACTCGAAGACCCCGAAGAACGACCAGTTGGGCCCCCGCAGGAAAGTGCCCATGATCACCAGGGACACCCACAGCAGCAGGAACCCCATCATGAAGAAGCTGATTGCGAAGGGACGCTCGTTGAAGGTGTAGTAGCCGTTGCCTTTGGGGTTGGTGTCCAGGAAGGGGATGGCCATCAGACCCACGACGATGAAGCTGGGCAACAGCACCCCTGCAATCCAAGGGTCGAAGTACACCAACATCTCTTGCAGACCCAGGAAATACCACGGAGCCTTCGAGGGGTTGGGAGTTCGCGCCTGGGATGCCGGCTCTTCGATCGGCGCCTCGATCGAGATGGACCAGACCATCAGCAGAGCCGTGAAGAGCACCATGCAAATCAGCTCAACGTAGACCAGATCCGGCCAGGTGAAGACCTTCTGCTTCGAGAGCTCCCCTTCCAGCGTCGGCTCTCCCCTCTCGATACGCTCGTCATTCAGCACGGCCCTCCGCAGGGCAAGCCAAGTGAAGAACAAGATCGAGATCAGGAGGATCAAGATCGGCACGTTGTCCGGCTTGGTGACGATAGCCTTGAAGTTCACGTCGCCCCAGGCGAAGAGGAAGAATGCCAAGATGCCGAGCATCGAGGCGCCAAACACGAGAGGGTGCGTGAGCTTCTTACGCCAAATCAGCACGGCGGCAAGCAATGCCGTCGTGAGAAGCGAATAGCGGGTGGGCTCCACCAGCCAGTCGGCAAGGTCCTTAATCAGTTGGCCCATGGTTCAGGTGCTGAGAACTCCGATAGAAGGGTCGGGAGTTAGAGAGGCCCCGAAATTCCGCCGTCCTTTCGAACTCTCCAGAAGTGGAGAGCCATCAGGCCAGCGGCGACGAGAGGGAAGCCAACGCAATGCAAGACATAGAAACGCATCAGCGCCGCCTCGCCTACAAAACGCCCGCCGAGCAATCCGAAGCGCACATCGTCACCCGCATGGATGAAGTTGAGCCCTCCAAAGCTGATCAGTGCTGCACCCGGACCTTCGTGGCCCAGGAACGGCGTGGCGCGAGCCATGTTCGTACCCACGGTGATGGCCCAGACGGCCAGCTGGTCCCAGGGCAGGAGATAGCCGGTGAAGGAGAGCAGCAGAGTGATCACAAGCAGGATCACACCCACGTTCCAGTTGAACTCCCGCGGCGGTTTGTAGGAGCCCGTCAGGAACACCCGATACATGTGCAGCCAGACCGAAATCACCATCAGGTGCGCCGCCCAGCGGTGCACCTCGCGCATAACCCCGATGGGGACGTGCTCACGCAGGGCGAAGATGTCCTGATATGCCAATTCGGCCGTGGGCCGGTAATAGAACATCAGCAGAAGGCCCGTGATGGTCTCCACTAGGAACAAGAAGAAGGTCAACCCCCCCATGCACCAGGTGTAGGACAGCTGAATGCCGCTGCGCCGCACCTTGACTGGGTGCAGGTGCAGAACCACGTTTGAAAGGACCGCTAGAGTCCGGTTGCGGGGCGTATCTGGATATCCATGGCGAAAGATGGAACGCCAGATCTGCGTGCTTGCGATGTAGCGGAAGAGCTTATCCATCGAGGGTCAGGTCGGTGTCAGAGGCGCAGGGGCCGAATGCGATGAGGGGGGGGAGGGGAGTCGTGAGGTACGGCTTATCAGCCCAGGAAGGGTAGGTAGGCGTCGGCCATCGCCCACTGCCCTTTCTCTTCCTGGAACTTGGTGTTCTTGTCGATGAGCAGCTGGCCGTCAGCTGCCAAGGAGACCTTGAAGCGCTCGAGAGGGCGCGGCGCAGGTCCCTCCACGTTGATGCCTGTCTTGACGAACCCCGAGCCATGGCAGGGACACTTGAATTTCTCTTCCGCACTCAGCCAGTTCGGCGTGCAGCCTAGGTGAGTGCAGACAGTCGAGAGTACGTAGAACCCCTTGCTCTCCCGCACGATCCAAACTCCGTGGCTCGCCTTGTAGCGCGTATCCACCGCGTCCACTGCGTACTCGTTCGGGAATCCTGCTTTGAACTCCTGGGGCGGCTCGTAGAGAACGTTTGGAAACATGAAGCGCCCCCAAGCCCCAAGCATGGCGAGGGAGCCAGCGGTGAACGCACCCCAAGCGGCCAGTAGCACACCACGCCGTGTGGGCTCACCTCGCAAGGGTGAGCGCACGAGGGGCGCCGCATCGCTCTGGGGCAGCTTCTCTTGGTCCTTTTCTTCGTTCGAGTCGGTCACGGCATCCTCAGCTAGGGAGTCGCTTGGTGTCTCCGCCCCGGGTCCGCGCGTGGCGGTGGAGGACAGAGTTCTCTCGTGTGGGGAGGAGGGGTTAGGAGGGGCAGTAGTCGGTGGGGTCGGGCTCGGTGTTCAGCCCCGGACAGCACTTGAGGTAGTGGGCCCAGACGGGGCAGAGGATGGCCAAGCAGGGCGGGTAGCGCAAGGGCTTTCGCCCCCTCTCCCGGGCCTTGAGAAGATCATTTCGGGCCCCCACCGGAGCCCTGAGTCTCATCGGCGGAGCGCTGGTTGAGGAGACGCAGTACAGCATCCACCACATTGGCGTCGGAGTCTCCCCGCAGGGTCTCAATGTGAGCCCAGTCGGCCTCCCGGCCCAGGCGTGCAAGAGCCCCCAGGGCTTGGATCCGGAAGCTGGAGACGTCCCTGGAGCGGGTGTATTTGGCGGGCGACTCCCTCCGTACGGCCTCATAGACCGCCACTTGGGTCAGATCCGTCAAGATCGGCGCTGCTGTGGGGTCCGGGGGGTCCAGAAGGGTGAGGGCCATGGCGGCCGTTCCACGCACGTCCAGGGAGGGGTCTCCTAGGGCCTCGCGGAGGGCCTCGCGCGCCCCATCCCCGGAGAGATTGGCCAAGGCGCCAGCGGCCACGATGCGCAGGCCCTCGTCCGGAGCTTTCAGGAAGGCGGCGACGGACTCCGTGGCACGGCCATCCCCCACCAGACCCAAGTTGTGGATGGCCTTGAAGCGCAGGGCGCCGCCAGGGTCCTGAGCGTCTCCCAGGGCCAGCATCTCCACCAACATGTCCACTCCGCTGGGATCGAGACCAGCCAGCAGAACGCCTAGGGCCAAGCGCACCTCGTGGTCCTCCGCATCAACCTGATCCGCAGCCTCCCGTACGCGCTGCGGAAAATCCGCGGTCATGGGCCAGGGCAACTCCTCACCGTCGTTGGTGGCGCGCTGGTTCTCAGAGACCTGCCGCATAAGCCCGAAGAGAGCCTGATCACGCTCGTTCTTGCCCCCGGCCATGACCATGCTCAGGTTCTCGGACAGGCTCTTCTCTTCTCCGGTGAGTGAACCAAAGAGGGCAAAGACCACGACGATCACGATCACAATGGCGGCGGGTACCACCACAAGGGGCACCCACAGGTTCCCGTAGGGCGTCTGGCCGGCCTCAGCCCCACCCTCTTCGGGGTCGGAGATTTCAATCTGGATGTCGCTCATGGGACCTGCACTCACTGGGAGCGACTTTCGGCGCAGACATAATAGTGAGGCGACCCGTGCCAGTAAACGAGTGGCGGACCTCTTTGCTCAAGTGGGCACTTGGGTCCGGATCCGTTCTCACATCGGCCCCCCTCCTCGTGAAGACCCTACAGGCGCCTGGGGACGGGGTAACGCGCCAGTCGACCCGCAACCGGCAGAGGGCCCACAAGGGGTCGCACGTAGGCCAGGAACGCCTCGCTCACGTCATGGGTGCCATCCAGGAACTCTGCGGGCAGGTCCTTCGTATGGCGAGCCACAAGCTCCAGATCCACGCAGGAGTAGGCTGGGCGGTAGGAGCCGTCCTCATCACAGCGCTCGATAATGGCCGATCCGTGGGGACGCTCCCCGCACACGGCGGTGCGCACTGCGGCATGACCCACGGCACGGGCCTCGGTGGCGTCCTGTTCGGAGACGCATCCGAAAAACGAGCGCTGCAGGTAGCCGAAGGTGTCCGCGCGCACGCGCGTGCCCTTACCAAGCCCCGCCTTGACCCGTTCGCGCAAGATGTCGCCCAGAGATCCGCTCCCCGAGAGTTGGGCGTTTCCGAACGCGTCAACTTCCGCGGGCTTGGAAATCAGCACGCCACTTGAGTCGTGGATACCTTCGGAAGCGGCGATCACGCAGCGGCCGTATCGCTCCATCACATCGCTGACGTCCCCGAGGAACGCATCCCACTCGAATTCGACTTCGGGCAAGTAGATCAGGTGCGGACCCTCGCCATCTCCGCAGCGAGCCAGGGCCGAAGCGGCCGTCAACCATCCCGCGTTGCGACCCATGATCACGTCGATCTTCACGCCACCCAGGCTACGGTTGTCCTCGTTGTCTCCAGCAAAGGCCTGGGCCACGAACTTGGCCGCTGAACCGTAGCCCGGGCAATGGTCCGTCTCACGCAGGTCGTTGTCGATGGTCTTGGGCACGTGGAACAGCCGCAAGTCGTAGCCCGAATCCACCGCCACCTGATTGAGGAGGTGAGCCGTCTCGGCTGAGTCGTTGCCTCCGATGTAGAAGAAGTAGCGCACATCGTGAGCCTTCATGACCTCCAGCAGACGCTCGCAGTCTTCCAGGGTGGGCTTGTGGCGCACGGATCCAAGGGCGGCGCAGGGAGTCTCGGCCACCCGCTGGAGAACGCGTGGCTCCTCTAGGCCCAGGTTCACGAGCCTCTCGTCCATGACCCCCTCGATTCCGTTCAGGGCTCCGTAGACGTTTTGGATTTCCTCGCTGGCGAGGCACTCTTCCACCAGGCCAACGAGGCTCTGGTTGATGACGGCCGTGGGGCCGCCGGACTGACCGATCAGGGCATTGCCGCGGGGTGGGCGCATGGGGCTGGGAGGGGGCAGGGGGTTGCGGTGGCCCGGCGGCGCTGAGGGCCGGGTGGACCCATGATCGGGTATGGAGTCCGAATGTGGAACCACCCTCTGGGCTCTCCTTCCCTGGTGCGCTTGAAGACCCCGGGGGGGCTGCTATGCTCTGCGCACTCTTCGGCGGGGCAACCAGCTCCGCCGCCCCCTCCGCAGTGCAATCCGGGCCGATCACCCACGGCCGCACCGCGAGGGGGCTGCCAGAGGAGTTCAAATTCCAATGCGCAACGCAGCGCAGTACAAGAGACCCTCGGTGCCCGGGTGGCGGAATTGGTAGACGCGCAAGACTAAGGATCTTGTCCGAGCAATCGGGTGCTGGTTCGATTCCAGTTCCGGGCACCACCTCTCTATTCAGTACTAAGCCCTACTCGGGAAGTGGGATCACCGTGCGCATGGAGAAGCTGAATGAACGCGGCTCGAGCCGGATGAGAGCCAGAAACGCAGTGCAGCTCATGCTGTATGCAATCTGGCGCTGCTTCTCGCGCACCAAATCTGGAATACGCTGCTTGATGAAGTCCGTGCGATACTTCGTCAGGATCGGGTCCACGGCGGCATTGAGCTTGTCACGTTGATCGCGTGTCAACTGGCCGCGCCTCCGGCCAGGAAACAGTTTAGGGATCAGCTTGTTTTCTTCCTCGGCCCGCTTGCTGCCCCAATCGATGCCGGTCGCTGCGTGCTCCCGCGCCCCGTTTTCGGCCTGAGCCTCCAGGGTCTTGCGAGCACGATGAGGGTCAATCCAGACCAGCATGTTGGCGCTAGGCACCGTATCGCTCAGAAGCTCGATGAAGTCGGGCCGACGAGAGAGTCGCGGATAATCCGGACCACCAATGGTGGTGGTCTTGTAGATGTCCCGCAACATTTCGTGCACGTTCGAGACGATGAACTGATCGTGGGTATTCATGGTCGCTATGACCCCCGTACCCGGAACAAATCGTGACCAGAACTCGCGCGCATCGTAGTTGCCAACCTTGCGCTGGTAGTAGCCGAGTCCTCCGTCGCGCCCTTCCAGGCCAAAGTAGGCTGGCGACTGACCGATCAACTCGCGCAGCTCGATCAGCTTGTCCTCATCGGAGTACCAGGTGACGAGAGCCACGGCGAACACGGGCTGGCCGTCATTGGGCGGCCCCACGTATTCCATGCGGCCGGTCGCCGGGTTCAACTTCTCCTCGAGCGGGTAGTCATTCTCTCGCACGACGAGGGCTAGGCGGTTGTGCAGCGATACCGCCAGGTGGTTGCGGACCGCGTCGAGATCGGAAAAGCGGCCTGTTGAGCGAAAAGCGTCCGCCAGATTGCTCTTCATGGCGGGATCCACCGAGGCCAGAACCTCCTCCAAGAGGGTCGCGATGGGGCCCTCCAGGTAGGCAAACAGGGCCACATCCTCGGGGGCGACGATGGCGATCTTCTGTAACACCTTATCGTGGCCGAAGCCGCCGTCACGCCCGTAGATGCGCCGCTGGGCGGCCGTGATCTCCTCAGAGGAGAAAGAACCGTGCAAGTCCACGTTGACCCCATCGTCGAAACCGACCACGCCCATCACCTTCCTGCAGGCGGGGACCTGGAACACCCGTCCCAGGAAGGCCGTGAGGAAGCGCTCCGAGGCCGTGTCGGGCAAGGCGCCCTTGTGCCCCAGATTGTCCAGGAGGGCGCGCAGGTCCAGTAGGACCTCCAGCTCGTTGCCCTTCGTGGACCGACTGCGGACAGTCTCAATGCGGTCGCCGTAGTCGGCGGAAAGGTAGAGCGAATTCTCACCACTCGCCCGCTCGAGCTCGACCGCTGCGCGCACGAGATTCGCCTCACTGCCCAGCACACCCACGTCCAAGACACGCGCGACGTACAGGTCCTGACTAAGCTGGCCGCCGGCGAGGTGCAGAATGCCCTCCTCTTCGGTCACCACCAGGCCCAACCCATCGAGCCCGATCAGACCCGGGTAATTCAGCGCACCCAGCGCCGCCTTGCCCATCCAGTTCAGTCGGCCGTAGACGGCCCAGTCCGCTTGTTCGATGGACTGCCCCTTGAAGCGTCCTGCGAGAGCCAGGTCTGAGCCACCAAAAACGTCCAGCGGCGAGTAACCGAGGGGAATCTGCTCGAGAGCATCGTCCAGCTGAGCCAGTAGCTGCTCGATGCCATTGTCCTCGAGCCAAGCCCCGTAGGCTGGCGAGGAGTCGAGCTCCATCCAGGCCTCGGTGCGCTGAAGGCGATTCGCCACGGCGAGCTTGGGGAAATCGCCGAAGTCGTCCTCGAGCCCCGACTTCGCCACGAAGAAATCCACGTCCCGGGGCACCAGGGCCGAGACGTCGAACTCCCAGTCGTCCTCGTGGGGCGGGAACAGAAAGGTCGAGAAGGCGAAGTACCCGACAAAGGCGAACAGCCCCAGCAGAATGGCCAGGATCTTGAACCAGCGGCGCTTGAAGAACATGTCGTGCGGAAACGGGAGAGGCGTGAACGTCTGCGGGGAGGTTGGGAGATTGGACCCGTGGGCGACAGGGAGAGCCCTGGAAAAAGGTGCTAGAGGGTGGCTTGGGCAGATGGGACGACCGGGCGGGGTGGCTCTTCCTGCCAGGGCAGGATTGGTTCGGACCCGGCTTTGGGGCAGCTTGGGGCTAGCCCGGGCCGTACACTGCGCCCCATGCAGCCCAATCCTCGCGCCTCCAACCTCGCTGGATCGGCCACCCTGGCCCTCGACGCCCGGGCCAAGGAGCTCATCCGCTCAGGTGTGGACGTCATCAACATGGCCTGTGGTGAGCCGGATTTCGATGCCCCCGCGGCCGTGCAGGCCGCTGCTGTGGCCGCGGTCGGCGGCGGAAACGTGCGCTACACCCCTCCCGCCGGTCGACCCGACCTGCGTGAGACCGTGGCCCGCCACCTGTCCGCCACACGCTCCATCGAGGTGGCCCCAGAAGAGGTGGTCATCACCCACAGCGGCAAACACGCCCTCTCCCACGCCTTCCTGGCGCTCCTTGAGGAGGGCGACGAGGTCCTCATGCCTCTGCCCGCCTGGTCCAGCTATGACGAGGAGATCCGCTTCGCGGGCGGTGTCCCGCTGCACGTGGGCCCGCGTGCCGACATGGGTCCCAACCTGGAGGCCATCGAACAGGCCTGCACCGAACGCACCAGGGGCATCCTGCTCAACACCCCGTGCAACCCGTCGGGCTACGTCTGGCACGCGAAAGAGCTACGCCGCCTGGGCGACCTGGCTCTGGAGCGTGACCTGTGGATCCTCTCGGATGAAATCTATGGCCGGCTGGTATTCGGCGACGCGGTGCACGTGAGCCCGGCGACTCTCTCGCCCGAGCTACGCGCCCGCACTCTGATCGTGGACGGGGCCAGCAAGGCCTACGCCATGACCGGCTACCGCATCGGCTTCCTGTTCGGCCCCGCGGAGTTGGTCGCGGTGGTGGCGCGCATGCAGAGCCAGCTGTCCGGCAGCCCCAACGCCATCTCCCAAGAAGCGTTCCTGGCCGCGCTGAGTGAGGAGCCGCCGGAGGTCGAGCAGATGGTGCGCGCCTTTGACGAACGCCGCCAGGTCATGGTGGAGGGTCTGCGCGACATGGGTCTGGACACCCCCCTACCGCGGGGCGCGTTCTACGCCTTCCCCTCGGTCCTGCCCTACCTGGACGAGCGCGGGGCCCAGGGCTTTTGCGCCGACCTGCTCGAGGAGCAGGCCCTGGCCATCGTGCCCGGAGAGGTCTTCGGCATGGACGACCACGTGCGCCTCTCCTGCGCCCTCTCGGTGGAGAACATCCGCCGCGCCCTGGAGCGCCTCGGGGCGTTTCTGGACGCCCGCCAGCAGGTCAGCAGCACCTGAACCGACCACACCTGCCTTCCTGCGGGCGTTCGATCCGAATGGGAGCCTCCACCATGCGTTCAGGCGCCACGCGCACGTCGACTTGCATCCGTGCACTTTCGGTGTTCTGGGTTGTTTCTTCTTGGCAGAGGCTCAATGGAGCCGTCAATACGAGGGGCAGGCAGGCAACGATCATGGATTGGACACCTAATGGTCAGGCGGGGCAGGAAGCAGAAAAGGCGCGACTGGGAACTGTCATGGCCCTCGCCAAGCCCCGCCAGGTAGGCCCCTCACCGGCGGCCTCCAAGCCCCTGTCTTGAGGATTCTTCCGCAGGCGGCCCACCCAATCAGCTGGCGCCGCCGACCTCGTAGCCGTCGTGGGCGTCTTGGAATTCGCCGCGGGCGATCTCCTGCACCTTGGCCAGGAGCGCTGGATCCTCGGCGTCGGTGAAGACGTAGAACTTCCACAGGTTGCGGTAGCTCTCCTCCAGGTCCGACAGGCGCGGCACGCGGTCGGTGAATCCGGACAGGGGCTGCACACCTTTGACTCCCGGCCAGCGCACGTGGATGCGGGCCTCCTTGAGCTGCATGCGCCGCGCCGGACAGTAGATGATCACGCGCACGTCGCGGCCGGTGGCGGAGCGCACGAGATCGGTGATGCGCGCTTCGGTCTGTGTGCGCGTGGCCCGCGCGCCCGGTGAGAAGAAGCGCTCGATCAGGCTGTCCTGAGCCGATTCATTTCCATAACGGGGGAAAACGCAAGCGCGCTTGTAGAGCCGACGGGTGCGGACACGGTCCGTCAGGTCCAGGACCCGCTCGGCACACTCGCGGCCCGCATCCCGCGCGGTGCGGTCGAGCACGTCCAGCACCGAGGCGTCGGTCTGGTCCTGAAGATCCTCCTCGCGCAGGGCCTCGGCGCCAACCAACTCTTCCACCGCTCTCGCCACCAGGGCACCCGCGCAGACCTTGGCGTGGTGGTAGTAGACACGCTCGGAGAAGTAGTAGCGCGCCTCAAGCATGCGCACGATCTCGCTCAGGATGTCCTCGCGCAACAACGCGTGCTTGGCCAGGTCGATGTAGAGGTTGCCGCTGGCGCGGTCGATCTTGAAGTAGCTCGTGACGCGCGGGTCGACCTCAAGCCGCAGGCCCGTGAAGTAGGCGTCGCGCGCCAGGTAGTCGAGGATGTCGGCGGCGATGGTGCCGCCGATCAACTGCGACCAGTAGGCGGGCACCTCCCGTCGGCCCTCCGTACCCGGCTCGGTGAGGATGCTGAAGACGTCTTCGTACACACCGAGCTCCCGCAGCACCTTGCCCAGGGGGCGCGCCGGATCGAACAGACGCTGGAAGCGGTAGGGAGTGTCGTGGCGTTCGAACAGGCCGTCCTGGTCCTCGATGCTGTGGCCGTGGGGAATGTGGGCCACGTCGTGTAGGAGCGCCGCGATGCGAATCACGCGCGCCTCCTCCTCACTGATGGAGAGGCTGCCGGCCGGGTCCAGGTCGAAGGAGAGGCGGATGGCCTCGATCATCTTCTGGGCCACGTGCACGGTGCCGATGGAGTGGTCGAAGCGCGTGTGCACGGCGCCGGGGTAGACCAGGTACGCGGTGCCCAGCTGCTTGATCCCGCGCAGGCGCTGCATCTCGGGCGTGTCGAGCACACGCAGCTCCTCGTGGGTCAGGTACACGTCCCCGTGCACCGGATCGCGCAGCACACTGAAGCGCTTGGAGTGGCCCATGACCCTCAGGCCTCCTGCCGGGACTGGAGCCGGGCGACGTAGTGGCCCACGCCCTCCTCCAGGGAGGTGAAGGGCGCGTCGAAGCCCGCGGACCGCAATCGGTCCATGCGCGCCTCGGTGAAGTACTGGTAGCGCTCGCGCAGGTCCTCGGGGGTGGGGACGTAGTCGATCTGCACGGGAGCCTCGAGGGCCTTGAAGGTGGCCTCGGCCAACTCCTTGAAGGAGCGCGCCGTGCCCGTGCCCAGGTTGTAGATCCCGCGCTCGATGGGGTGGGTCAGGGCGAACAGCAGCACGCGCACCACGTCCTCGACGTAGATGAAGTCGCGCATCTGCCCGCCGTCCTCGTAGTCGGGATGGTGGCTCTGGAACAGACGCACACGCCCGGACTCGCGGATCTGATCGAAGGCCTGCAGGACAACGCTGGCCATGCGCTCTTTGTGTCGCTCGCCAAAGCCGTAGACGTTGAAGAACTTGAAGCCCGACCAGTGCGGGGGAGCAACCTTCAAGGACTCCTGCTGAAGAGCCCACAGGTCAAAGTCGAGTTTCGACTGCCCGTACGGATTGAGAGGCTTGAGACTGGCCATCGCGCCCTCGTCATCGTCGTAGCCCTGAGCGCCATCGCCATAGGTCGCCGCGGAGCTGGCGTAGACCAGCGGCACCCGGGTGACCGTGCAGAATTGCCACAAGGCGCGGCTGTAGTCGAGGTTCACGCGCGTCAGGAACTCCACGTCCATCTCGGTCGTGTCCGTGCAGGCGCCCAGGTGCACGATACCGCGAACCTGCGGGCGCTCCGATTCCAGGATGGCGAGCAGCTCGTCCCGGTGCAGGACGCGGCCGAAATCCAGGCCCGTATGCTCCTCGCGCGTGCCCATCATCGACGGGTCATCGACGCTGATCAGGTCGACCCCCTGCTCGTTGCAGGCCTGAACGAGCCGGGCACCGATGAAGCCCGCGGCGCCAGTAATGAGGAGGGGTGAATCAGTCATGGGACAAGGGTGAGTATGGCCTGAAATGCGGGCAGGGGAGCCCCAGGACATCGAAAACGGGCGGGCTGGCGAACCCGGACCGGGCCCCACAGGCTACCGTGCCCGCATGACTCTCGCGCCCCTGAATGTGCTCGCCATCGAACCGTGGCTGGGGGGGAGCCACGCCCGGTTCCTCGAAACATGGCGACGCCTGAGCGGTCACAAGGTCGAGATTCTGGGCCTTCCCGCCCGTCACTGGCAGTGGCGCATGGAGGCCGCCGCCTTCACCCTGGCGCAGCGCGTGGGCCAGAGCGAGCAGACGCCGGACGTGATCGTCGCCTCGGACTACGTGGACCTCCCGCGCCTGCGGGGCTTCCTGCCCCCCCACCTCAGGTCCACGCCCGTCCTGCTGTATCTGCACGAGAATCAGCTCACCTACCCGGATCAGGATCCCGATCCCGACCGCAACCACTACGGCTTCACGAACGTCCTCTCATGCCTTGCGGCGGATGCCATAGCCTTCAACTCACGCTTCCACCGCCAGGACTTCCACGCCGCCGCGAAAGACCTGCTTCAGCGACTCCCGAACCCTGCCCCACGCAAGGAGTTCGATGAGGTCATGGCAAACGCACAGGTCATCTACCCGGGTATCGACCTGGATGCCCTGCCCCTGGGAGCCGGGCCCCCTCCGAACTCTCCGCTACGGTTGGCATTCAACCATCGTTGGGAGCACGACAAGGACCCGGTGGGGTTTCTCAACGCCGTACTTGAGGTACGGGAGGCGGGTGCCCAGATCGAAGTCGTCATGCTGGGTGAATCGTTCGAACGCACGCCGGATGGGATGGCCGAGAGACTGGAGAGGCTCGGGAGTACCTTGCTGTGGTCAGGCTTCAAGTCCGATCAGGCCGAGTACGCGCGCGCTCTCGGCGAGTGTGATCTGGTTGTGTCCACAGCACGCCATGAGTTCTATGGCATCGCGCTGCTCGAGGGGCTCGCCTGCGGCTGCTCACCCCTGGCCCCGAACCGCCTCGCTTACCCGGAACACCTGCCCGAGGAAGATCTCTACGCGGACCATGCGAGTCTGTGCGCCGCCCTGACCCGCGCGGCCACCCAAGTCAGCAGGTGGCGCAGCTCCGATCTGCGAGCAGGACGTCGCGAACTCGCGCAATCCCACGCGGCCGAGCAAACGGCCCTTCGGTTGGATGCCGCCTGCGAGGCCCTGCGGGGCGGGTCACGGGAGAAGCAGGTAGCCCGCTCTGGCCCACTCGGCGGGCCCTAGAGGCCTCATTTTTTCGTTTCCCGCTGGTTTCCGCTACCCTTGCAGGCATGGTCAGGGCCCCCAACAGCCGCACGCTGATCGCCGCCGCAACCGTTCTGGTCATCGCCGGTTTCGGAATCAGCACCCTGGTGAACGACCGCGCCCTCAATGAGGAGCGCAGCGCCCAGTTGATAGAGCAGCTGCCCTTCTACCCCATGAACACCTGCGTGGTGAGCGGGGAGGGACTGAGCTTCGGCACGCTCGTGATCGAGTTCTACGAGGACCACCTCGTCCTGCTCGCCAATGAGTCGGCCCGGCAGATCTTCCTGAGCGACCCGCGTACCTACTGGGACGTTCTTCGTCAGGAAGCTATCCGATCCCAGGCAGAGGCCTACCCCACGGCCAGTTGCGTGGTGAGCAAGGAACTCCTCGGGGCAATGGGCCCGACGATCAACCACCTGCACGGGATGCAGCTCGTGCTACTCTGCTGCAGCAGCTGCGTCTCCAAACTGAACAAGACTCCCGGACCATACTTGGAGACCTTGAACGAAGCCTATTTTCAAGCCGGCCGAGAGGCGGCTAACGACACGACCGGGTTCTGTCCCGTGACCGGGACCGCCTTGGGCGAGAAGGCCGTGGAAGTGCTGTGGGGAACCCGGCTCGTTAGGCTCGCCGACGAGAGCGCCAAGCTGGTCTTTCTTGGAGATCCCTGGCGGTACGCGCTCGAGCTGCGCTAGGCGTCAGGACTTGACGGTCAGCGCCTTGAGCTCCGCGACGACCATGTCGCCTACTTCACCCGTGGCGTGCATTGCGGTCCCCACGCCCTTCAGGCGGCCCGAGCGCAGGAGGTTTGAGACGGCAGCCTCGATAGCCTTCTCCGCATCGAGTTCCCCAAGGTAGCCGAGCATCATCCCGGCCGCCAGGATCGCGGCCACGGGAGACGCCACACCCTGGCCTGCGTACTTGGGCGCGGAACCGTGGATCGGCTCAAAGAGGCTCACTCGCCCGGGGTGGATGTTGCCCGAGGCCGCGATGCCCATGCCGCCCTGCACCATGGCCCCTAGGTCGGTAATAATGTCCCCGAACAGATTGGGAGTCACCGCCACGTCGAACCACTCGGGGTTCTTGACCATCCACATACAAGCCGCGTCGATATACGCGTGCTCGGTGGAGATGTCGGGATACTCGCTCGCCACCTCGGCGAACACACGCGTCCACAGGTCGTGGGCACGAACGGCGTTAGCCTTGTCAATCAAGGTGACCGTCTTGCGCCTGTTGCGAGAACGGGCCGTCTCGAACGCGTAGCGAACGGCTCGCTCCACACCCATGCGGGTATAGACCATGGTCTGAGTGGAAACCTCATGGGGTTGCCCCTTGTGAGCAAAACCATGCATGCCCGTGTACGCACCCTCGGTGTTCTCGCGAACGATCACCATGTCCACGTCCTCAGGGCCCTTATTCTTGAGGGGGCATAGATCGGTGTGGAGCAACTTGATGGGTCGAAGGTTGATGTACAGATCTAGATCAAATCGACACTTCGCAATAATCCCGTACTCGACCTTACCCGGCTCCATGCGCGGGTCCCCGATGGCCCCGAGGAAGATCGCGCCCTGTTGCTTAACCTCTTCGAAGGCAGCGTCCGGGAACATCTCGCCCGTGTCGAGGAAGTGCTGGCTACCGAAGGGGTACTCGGTCTTGCGCACGCCGAAGCCGAAGATGTCGGCGGCGGCATCGGTCACTCGCAGGGCCTCGTGGGTAACTTCTGGGCCGATACCGTCTCCGCCGATGATTGCGATTTCGTGTTGATTCATGAGTGGGATCAGGTGCGTAAGCGCTCTAGACGCTCGTCGGAGTACGGAACATGCCGGGAGTGTAGGCCACGATGCGGCCCTCAACTGCACTGGCAGCCACGGTCAGCGGCGAGCCCAGGTACAGTCGTCCGGGGCCACTACGCCCGTTGAAATTTCTATTGATGGCGCTGATGGTGACCTGCTCTCGGTTCTCGGATACGCCCGGTCCGCAACCGATGCATGCGCCGCAGCCGGGGTCGATGACCTGGACACCGGCGCGCTCGAACACCTCTAGGTATCCCTTGCGCTTGGCGTATTCAGCCACGGCCTCTGAACCGAATTGTATCAGCATTTGCGTCGCAGGCGAGACCTGGCGGCCCGCATCGAGGGCCTCCGACAAGACGAGAGCGTAGAAGTCCATGTCATGCTCTTTGCCCGCCGTGCACGAACCGCCGTAGGCGATGTCGATGGGCACGCCTTCCAATTCATCGATGGCCCGACCATAGGTAGGGTCGCCAGGCTCGGCCACCATGGGCACCAGGGTCGACAGATCGATCTGATGCACGCCGCCTGAGTACTCGGCTCCCTCGTCCGGGGCCACAAAGCGGGCGCGGAACGCGTCTGGGGTTACACCTTCGCGTCGTGCAGCAATCCACTCGGCAGTAAGGTCGTCCCCTTCGCAAATTCCTGAGCGCGCAGAACACTCGGTTGCCATGTTGCACAGCGTAGCTCGCTCATCCATCGAGAGTGACGCGAGCCCAGGCCCCCCAAACTCCATGACACGATCGAGGGTCTCTTCGCGCTTAGCGTAGGTGTCGAGAATGTGAAGCATCAGGTCCTTGGCCGTCATGCCGGGATTCAACTCCCCCACAAGCTCAAACCTAATGGACTCCGGCACGCGCACAATGGTGAAGCCCGACGAGACTAGGCCCGCATACTCAGTGGATCCCACCCCGTAAGCCAAGGCGTTGCTACCACCACCCATGCAGGTGTGGGAGTCCGTGGCCTGAATGAAGTCACCCGGGTCCACGAACAACTCACGAGCCACCTGATGACAGATGCCCGGCGAGATGCCGTCCTGAGCAGAGTAGTCCCGAACCCCTGTGTGGCGTTGGAACTCTCTCTGCAGGTCACGCAGAGCCTGAATCTTGTCGCTGAACGGCGCCATGCGCTCGACGCCATCGGCGTACAAGAGATGGTCCTCAAAGACGGCGAACTTCGCAGGGTTCTGGACGGTGTAGTCCTCGCCGTATTCCTGGCTCAGGAAGTGGTGGACCTGCGCGGTAGTGAATTCGTGGCTGTAGCCTCCGTCCACTTTGACGAGGCAGACGTTTCCAGGCTCCACGCAGGGTGCAGCACCCTCGCCATCGGGACCCGTAACGACCTTGGCCGCGATGATCTTCTCGCACATGTTCATGGGCCGCAGAGGTGTCTCCAGCGCCGGCACCGACACCTCTCCACTGGCGTAGAGGGCGGCAAACGGGAAGAGCCCTCCAGCCTCGACGATGGCGGCGCTAATCGGGTCGAGCCGCGAGGTGAACTCCTCCAAGGGGATTTCCTCTCCAGCCTGAAGGCGTCGCAACTGGTCGTGATCGCCCATCAGCTGTCCGAGGTTCACGTTGTTACGGCCATGGATGGGCGCGAAGGAGGAGGCGATAACGAGATACACGCCCGACCAGCGCTCGGCCTGGGGCGCCGTCTCGCGACTCGATCCCGTTCCCTTGCGCTGCCCGGAGACGATCACCTCAAAGCCACCATCCAAGAGCGAGCGAGACTCGAACACCCGCTGTCCTTGCTCATCGATCAGGCCCGCGTAGGCATCAAGGGCGATGTCCTCGGGCCGATGCCTGAAGCAGACCCAAGCCGGGGTCATGGTGTCGGTGTTGATGTCATCCAGCAGTTCCGCCAGATCCACGTCCTCCATGCCCAGCTCTACCTCGCCACGCAGTTGTGCGCCGATGCGAGCCAGGTCCTTGGTCAAGAAGAGCGCGCGCTTGCCAGGAGTCAAACGCACGACCTTGCGGCCATCGGCCGCTGTGTGAATCAACGGGTTCATGCTTGCTCTAGCCCGCCGTATTCTCAATCAACATGGCGATGCCCTGACCGCCACCGATACAGGCCGAACCCACGCCGTAGCGCTTGCCGCTACGACGCAACTGGTAGCACAGGGTCAAGATCAGGCGCGTTCCCGTGGCACCCAGCGGATGCCCAAGGCTGATGGCACCGCCGTTCACGTTGCACCGATCGCGATCGAGGCCCAGCTCTTTCTCGCAGCCCAGGTACTGGGCGCTGAAGGCCTCGTTGATCTCGAAGTAGTCCACGTCGTCCGTGCTCAAGGAGGCTCTCTCCAAGAGCGTACGGATGGCGGGCACCGGGCCGATGCCCATCTCCTTGGGATCGACGCCCACGTAGCTCCAGCCACGGATGGTCGCCATCACGTCCAAGCCATCGGCCTTGGCGCGCGCGTCGGTGGTCACCACGACAGACGCCGCACCGTCCACGATGCCGCTGGCATTGCCTGCGGTCACGGTGCCTTCCTTCCCGAAGGCGGCGCGCAGGCCACTGAGAGCCTCGATGGTGGTCTCGGGCTTAATGTGGTCGTCGGTGTCGATCACGCGCTCGCCCTTGCGGGTCTTGAGTGTCACCGGGGCGATCTCTTCGGCGAAGAGCCCCTCGCTGACGGCCTTGGCCCCCAGCTCGTGGCTGCGGAAGGCGTATTCATCCTGGGCTTCGCGACCGATGTCCAGGCGCTTGGCCACGCGCTCGGCGGTCTGAGCCATGTAGGTGTCGGCGTAGGGGTCGTACAGGCTGGCGAACAGGAGGTCCTGCATCTCGGGGGCCTTGCCGAATGGAAAGCCGCGCCGCGCGCCGTACAGCACGAAGGGGGCCTGACTCATGTTCTCGATGCCGCCGGCGAGCACGGTCGTCGCCTCACCAAGCTGGATCAGTTGGGCCGCGCTGACGATGGACTGGATGCCCGAGCCACAGAGTCGGTTGACGGTAAGCGCCGGAGCGTGCTCGGGAACCCCTGACCGCAGTCCCACGTGCCGGGCACCGTAGATGGCATCCGTGGAGGTCTGGAGGGCATTGCCCATGACCACGTGATCGACGCTGGTCGGATCCACCTTCGAACGCTCCAGGGCGGCCATGGATGCATGCACGCCAAGATCGATGGCGGACAGATCCTTGAACGCTCCGTAGCCGGGTGTGCCCACGTACTCGGCCATGGGTGTGCGCGCTCCACCGACGATGACGACTTCTTGACTCATGATTGGTTGTTTCCTGGCGGTTGAGTGAACGGCCTACTTGCCTTGGAACGACGCCTTTCGCTTTTCGAGGAACGCGGCCATGCCCTCGGCCATGTCTTCTGTAACCGATGCCTTGCCGAAGAATTCGGTCTCCATCTGCTCCCCTTCGGACTGGGTCATGTCCCAGCCCCTCAGGATGGCCTGCATCCCTAATTCGATGGCCAGCGGGCCCTTGCTGAGCATGGACTTGACCAGCTTGGCCGTGCCTTCCTCCAGATCCTCGGGCGCGAAGATGCGGTTGATCACGCCGACACGGTGAGCCTCTTCAGCCGAGACCATGTCGCCGGTCAGAATCCACTCCCTCGCCACGCCAGGGCCGGCGATGCGCGACAGACGCTGACTGCCGCCATAGCCGGGGATGATGCCCAGGCTCACCTCGGGCAATCCCAGGCGTGCGGTGTTGGAGGCCGTACGCAAGGTGCAGGCCAGAGCCAGCTCACAACCGCCACCCAGAGCGAAGCCGTTGACCATGGCCACCGAGGGCTTGCCCAACTCGTCGAGCTTGCGGAAGACGGACTGACCGAACCCGGCCAGCTTGGCCGCCTCTTCGGACTGCCCCGCCACCTCGAGCAGCTCGCCGATGTCGGCGCCAGCCACAAAGGCCTTGTCCCCTGTGCCCGTGATCACGAGCGCACGGATGTCCGTATCCCCCTTGACGTCGTCAAATGCCTCACCCAACTCAGACAGAGTCTGATGGTTGAGAGCGTTCATCTTGTCGGGCCGGTTGATCGTCACGCGAGCGACGGCGCCGTCCTTGTCGAGGAGGATGTTCTCGAATGTCACGGGTAGGTCCTGGATGGGGGGTGGATAAGGGAGAAAAACTCAGTCGTTCTCGACGACGGTCATGCGCACGACCTGGACAGGCTCGACGGGCGCAGATCCCTCACCACCCGGGGTGCAAGCCCCGCCGGCAATGGCATCCAATGCCTCGAGCCCTTCGGTCAAGCGACCGAACGCGGTGTACTGGTTGTCCAGGAAGCCGGCCTCGCCGTGACAGACGAAGAACTGGCTGCCCGCCGAGTTGGGATCCTGTGAGCGCGCCATGGAGAGCACGCCGCGCTCGTGGTGCACGTCATTGAATTCGGCGTCGATCTGATAGCCCGGACCGCCGGTGCCGGGAGGGCCCGAGCCCCCGTCCTTGGTGTTGGGGCAGCCACCCTGGATCATGAATCCGGGGATGACGCGGTGGAAGCGGGTGCCGTCATAGAAACCCTCGCGGGCCAGCTTCACGAAGTTCTCCACGTGGCCCGGAGCCAGGTCGGTGAAAAACTCGGCGGTCATATCACCGGCTTCGGTCTCGATCTTCACGGTCACGTTGGCAGTCGTCTTAGGCATCGGTATGGGTATTTCTTAGGAGTCAGAGTTATCAGAAGTGCCCTCTGGGGCGGTTATGACGATGGCTCGCCGAATGATCTGCCGCGTACGCGGCCTGTGAGTTGCAGGGTTGCGGCGGTCGAACACCGCCTTGACGCTATCCACCACCGCTTCCACTGCGGGCATGCCCGTCAGCACCTGGCCAAAACCCGTGTACTTACCGTCGAGGCTGGGATACACGGCGTGCATGACGAAGAACTCGCTGCTGGCCGAGTCAAAGGCGGGGATGGTCTTCCCGTTCTTGTCCTTGCTGTCGACGCCAAAACGCGCCATGGAGAGCACGCCGGGCAGGTGGCGCCTGGCATTGAACTCGTTCTTCAGGGTTCGGGGCGCGGGGCGCTCGGGCCGAGCGCTGCCTGCCTGGACCATAAAACCGGGCACGACCCGGTGAAACTGGTTGTCGTCGTAGAAGCCGGTGTAGACCAGATCGAGGAAGTTACGCACGTGATTGGGTGCCACATCAGGCCACATCTCGGCGCGCAGGGGACCGTGCAGCGTGAGCAGCACGACCTGATAGCCGGAGAGCTGTTCTGCGGGCATGGTCATGAAGTCCAGCCCTTGCGGCGCACCTCGTAGAATGGGAACGCGAACCTCCTGGCCCTCTCCCAGATTCAGGTTCAGTACCAGCTCCGTATCGTCCGCTAGCTTGGCCGTCGCCAGAGCGGGCCCGATGTTGAGGCTGGTCGTAACTCCTTGCTCCGCAGCCAGTGGCAGGCTTGCCTTGCCCTTGCGACTCCCCAGAGCCGTGCCCTTCACCGAAAACGCCGCGGGCGACAGAGCCCATGCCGGAATCTGCGTTGCAGCCCCCGCCACCTGAATGCTCAGCTCGACGTCGAAGCTCTCACCCGCGATATAGACCTCGGGCACGGCCAAGGCGTAGCGGACTTCCGCTGCCGCCGGCTCAGGATCCTGAGTACAGAATGCCCCTGCCGCGAGCACGAGAGTGCCGAGGCCGGAGAGGACGTGGGATGATCTCATGACTTCTTGTCCCCTTCCCAGGCGTAGTACCCCTCGCCCGTCTTGCGGCCCAGCTTGCCCTCGGCCACCTTGCTGCGCAGGCTCGCGGGCACCGAGAAGGCGGGCTCATCGGGATAGCGCTCGGTCCAGCCCTCGAGGATGGAGAGGGTCGTGTCGAGCCCCACGTAGTCGGTCAGGGTCAGGGGGCCCATCGGGTGGCCGCAGCCGAACTGCATGGCCGCGTCGATGTCCTCCTTGCTGGCATCCCCGCGGTCGAGCATCTCGATGGCCTGCACCATGTAGGGCACAAGCAGTCGGTTGACCACGAAACCCGGGGTGTCTTTACAGGAGACGGGGGTCTTTCCGCAGGCACTCCCGAAGGCGCGTGCGGCGTCATAGACATCCGCATCGGTTTCGTCGGTGCGCACGACCTCGACCAGACGCATGAGTTGGACGGGGTTGAAGAAGTGCAGGCCGACGAAGCGCTCGGGACGGCCCGAGGCGGTCGCCATCTCGCCGATGGGGAACGAGGAGGTGTTGGAGGCAAAAATGGTCTCGGGCTTGCAGGTGCCGCCCAGCTCACTGAAGAGCCCCTTCTTGGCGTCCAGGTTCTCGACGATGGCTTCCACAACCAGGTCACAGTCGGCGAGGCTGGCCTTCTCGGTGCTGGAGGTGATCCGCCCGCGCGTCTCGGCCACCCAGGCCTGGGCCTCGTCCTCGCTCATCTTGCCCTTCTCGACGTTCTTGGACGCGAGCTTCGCGAGGCTCTTCTCGATGCGCGCGATGCCTTTCGCCAGGGCACCTTCGTCCATCTCAAAAGCGACAACGTCGCAGCCTCCCTGGGCGGCGACCTGAACGATTCCGTGGCCCATTAGGCCACATCCGACGACTCCGACTTTCTTGATTTCCATGGGTGCGTTCTAGTGGTTGGTCCGGAGCTGAATGCGCGTCCGGAGTGGAGGTGAAGGGCGTCAGCCCGGTGTGTTCGTTGTGCCCTCGCGGTGGAAGGCGGCGGCCAGCCCCATGCCCCCTGAAATACACAGGCTTGCGAGGCCGTGGGTTCCCCCACGACGGGCCAGTTCGTGCAGCAGCGTGACGACGATGCGGGCCCCCGTGGCCCCGATGGGGTGCCCCAGGGCAATGGCCCCGCCGTTGACGTTGAGCTTCTCCGAATCGAAGCCCATCTCGCTCTGGCAGGCCAGGACCTGGGCAGCGAAGGCCTCGTTCAGCTCGATCAGGTCGTAGGCGTCCAGGGCCAGGTCGTTTTGGCGCTGCAGTTGTTCGAAGGCCGGGACCGGGCCGAGGCCCATGATGGTGGGATCCACGCCGCCCGCGGCGATCGCGCCCACCCGGGCCAGGGGCTCGAGGCCCATCTCGCGGGCCGTGTCCTCACCCATGAGCAGCACCGCAGCAGCACCGTCAGTGATGCCCGAGGCATTGCCCGGGGTGACCGTGCCCTCGTCCGCAAAAACGGCCGGCAGCTTCCCGAGCCGCGCCATGTCCGTGTCGGGTCGCATGTGCTCATCCGCGCTGATGGTGACGGTCTCCTTGCGACCCACGACCTCTACGGGGCTCAACTCCGCGTCGAAGCGTCCGGCCTCAGCGGCCGCACCGGCCTTGCGCTGGCTGTCCAGGGCGAAGGCGTCCTGCTGCTCGCGCGTGATCGAGTACTGCCCGGCCAACTTCTCGGCGGTCGCGCCCATGAGCATGTCCGCCAGGGGGCAATGAAAGCCGTCCTGATACATCGAGTCGACGACCTTGCTGTGGCCCAAGCGATAACCACGCCGCATCTTGGGGAGGAAGTAAGGCAGGCCGCTCATGCTCTCCACACCACCCGCCACAACCACATCGGCGCGGCCCAGGCGAATCGAGTCCGAGCCGAATTGGATGGCTTTTAAGCCACTGCCGCAGGCCATGTTAACCGTAGTCGCGGTGGTGGTCTCAGGGATGCCCGCCCGCACGGCGATCTGACGGGCCACGTTCGGGCCGCCTCCCGCCTGACGGCCGTTACCCATGAAGACCTCCCCTACACGCTCGGGGTCGACGGTGGAACGCGCGAGCAGGTCGGTCACCAGGGAGGTTCCCAGGTCCGCCGCGGAGAGGTCGGCAAAGGAGCCCAGGTAGCGCCCGATGGGCGTACGCAGGGCGTGGGTGATCACCACGCCGCGTGCGGCCGTGTTCGAAGCTGTGGTGGTGGGTGTGCCCATGGGTAGTCCCTGCAGATCTCAGGTGTCGCGAGCTTCCTCGCCTGATGCGGAGGAGACTTGTGCGACCGGGTTGGAGCGAGCTCTTGGCCCGCTCGAGACGCGACGCCAACGGCCGTGCCACGCTCCCGCATCCTTAAGATTTGGGCCAACCAGGGTAGTGCCCCCCCGTTTCACCTTCAAGGCGTGCGGGCAGTCCTTGTGGGGGTCTTGAGTTCGCATGGGGGTCTCGATGCCGGAGAGGTTTTGCCGAAGCCGTTCTTCGCGTGCCATACTGGAGGCTGCCTCCCATGCCCTCCCCCATCCAAGAGACCCCCAGGCTGGCCAGAATCAGCCCGCCGGGCTCCAAGGCCCACACTGAGGCGCTCATCAGTCTCCTAGAGGACGACAGCCCCGTGGTGCAGGCCGAGGTACGAGGCGAGCTGGAACGACAGGGCAGAGCCGCCCATCCCGCCCTCAAACGAGCGGCACGCAGTGCGCGCGCTCGGGTTCGGGGTCGCGCACGCCAGATTCTCCTGGATGACGCCCGCCGCAGCCATGTGCGCCGCTTGATCCGCTATGCCTCCCGCTCGGAGCACGACCTTGAGAAGGCCCTGTTCCTGCTCGACCGGCATGCGAGCCCCAGGACCGACACGCGCCCCCACCAGCGGGTCCTGGACATGATGGGCAACAAGTTGCGCACGCGCGTCCGCGTTCTGACTCCCGGAAAACCCCGGGTGGCGGCCCTCGTGCAGCTCCTCGCGAGCGACATGGGTTTCGCGGGATCCGGTGGAGACTATCACCACCCCTCCAACATCTTTCTGTCCGACGCCATCGAGAGGCGCACCGGCATGCCATTGACCCTGTGCGCGATCTACGCCTTTACGGCCCGCAGGGCAGGCTTGCAGACCGGGCTCCTGCCCTTGCCCGGCCACGTGCTACTCGCCGTCCACGAAGCCGGAAGGCGCTACATTCTCGATCCTTTCGGTGGTGGGAAGTTGCTGGACAAACACCACTGCGCCGGCTACTTGGCGGCCCACGAGTTGCCCTACTCCGAGGAGTATCTGTGCGATGCGAGCGACACGCAGATGTTCCTGCGCCAAGTGGGCAACCTGATCCACAGCTGCAAGCTGCGTGGCCGCTGGCGAGATGCCCGCAACCTGGCCCAAGTCCAGGCCGTGCTTCTGCGAAGGTGAGTGGTGTGCCTGGCAACGAAATTTGTCAGCGATTCCACCTTTTTCTATAGCTCAGAGGGTCCCATATCGGGACGTAGCCTTTCCACCTCCCCCTTCCCCCCACGGGCACTTAGGGTTGAATTTCGGCTTGAGGTTCCCCATCCCCCGAGCTAGCCGACCCCCTCTACGGCGCTGATTGTCAATCAGCCCACAAGTCCAGCCTGCCACCATGTCCCAACGAAAATCATCAGAACCACTCGGAAAAATCACGGCCCTTAAAGTGTCCCTATTGGCAGTAGCGCCGATGGCCCTTTGCCTCTTGCTGGCAGCGCCCGCAGCTGCCCAATACAACGAGCGGCCGGCCCTGGTCGGATCTGGTGCTCCGGGAGTGGATGCAAGCGGTCGGTCGATCAAGAACAAGCGCGTTCGCGCCATTCATGATTCCGATCCGACGGCTCAAGGGGCCACGGGCGCGCTCATCCAGCGCGACCCTTTCCTCGCCTACCAGTTGGGTCGCAACCTCAACTTCCGCGAATTCCGCACCCGTGACGGGGTTTTCTCAACCATTGGAAATCTCGGCGGCCCCATGCCGGACGGCACAACGGCGAAGATCACAGCCAACAACCAGCTGAGCTGCTCGGGGTGCCACAATCTGCCCCAGGGCAATCCGGGAGGCGGGGTCAGCTTTCACAAGGACGGAGGGTTCTCCCGCAACTCGCCCCACTACTTCGGGGCTGGGCTGGTCGAAATGCTCGCCCTGCAAACCCGGGCCCAGATCCTCTCCGCATGCGACACCAACGGCGATGGCTGGATTGACGTCGCGGAAGCGACGTCTGCCCCGGCCCTCAACGTTGAGACTTACCCGGGCGGACCGAATGTAAAATTCGGGTCGCTGGCCCTCTCGGGTGGTGCCACCGGAGTCCCGAGCCTCAACAACATTTTCCGCGTCTGGTTTGTTGATGCCACTGGCAGTCCCGTCTCCGGGGCCAGCGAAGTCGATGGGGTCGCAACCGTTGGCTTCAACTTCCACATGGTCGTCTGGGGCTGGGGACAGGGTCCGGGACGCAGCGCGCTCAACCCCACCAACCGTGCGTTTTATTGGGATCCGGCGAATGCCCACAGCGGGTTGCAGGCCTTCGACCCTTCCACCACCAATGACCCGAACGGGGATGGAGTCAGCCTGCCCACGACCTCGGGAGCCATTCAGTTCCCGGCAACCCACAGGGCGCCAGACGACGGATCAGCGATGGACGCAATGGGGTTCAGCCGTACCGATCCGGATGGCGACCTCTACATGAATGAGATTAGTGAAGGGGATCTAGATCTCGCCGAGTGGTTCATGCTCAACATCCCCAGGCCCGCATTCGCCGGTTCCAAGAAGGATTTCATAAGGGGCGTGACGCTCATGGAGCGCATGAAGTGCACGACGTGCCATCAACCGCGTTGGGACCTCAAGCCGCAGGACGCGACATTTGATGGCGATCGTCGCCTCTTCGACTTGAACGTGACTTGGAACAAGACCACCGAGCGCCTTGAGGGAGCACTGAATCCGCTCTACACCAAGGTCGGTCTGGATTTCGCCCCTAACCGTTCAGGCTTCGCTGTTGAGGGCATATTCTCCGACTTCAAGCACCACGACATGGGTGACGGATTCAAGGAGACCGATTTCGGGGGGGTCGAGAACACGCTCTGGCGCACGCCGTTCCTCTGGGGAGTCGGAAGCGGCTTCCCGTGGGGCCACGATGGCCAGTCCTTGACGATCGAGCACGCGATCCTGCGCCATGATGGCGAAGGGTCCAGCTCGAAAATCGCCTTCCAGAGCGCGTCGGCAAGGGACAGGGAAAGGCTGCTGAGATTCCTCAGCAATCTGGTGCTCTACGACGTCGAGAGCCTGCCCAGCGACCTTGATGGCGACGGAGTGATCTCCCCGAACTTCGTGGTCGCGGGAATGGACACCGGAATGGAACGCTTCAACGCCGAGTGGTTGTTCCAGACTCCACTGCAGATCCAAGGACCTGTGACCGTGGCCGGCAACGTGATCCGGTCGTTCGCAGGCACGAATATCGACGCCGCCTACCAGCAGCTGGCCCCCTATCGAGTCGATGCCGACAGTGATGGCTGGCCGGATGTCTGGGATGCTGCCCCGGGCGTGCCAGGCTACAAGGACGGCGTGAACTGACCGTTCCCCTTGTGGGGCAGGGGGAGTGTGCTTGCCTACTTGAAGTACTGGCTTGGCAACCAGTATTGCAGGGGTTCAAGAAGCTCAAGAGCTAGGGCCCCACCCCGACCGGGATCGAACCCCCGTCAAGCGAGAGCGGGCTCTATTTGAAGGTGACTGACACGGCCTCGCTGAACCCCGAAGGAGCGCCGGCGGGGTTGCGATGCCAGTATTGGAAATTCCACGTCTCACCAGACTGGATGGAAGCACCGCCCGAAGAGGGGATCCCGAAGCCCGGCCCCCCTGACGCTGAGTTGGAGATGTCGGTACTGAACGTTCCCGCCGCCGATATTGCACCCAAGTCCAAGCGGTAGCGGCTCAAGATCCCACCCGTAACGCACAGGTCTCCGAGGGCTCCCGCGGGATTCGAGACAATGGAAGCTCCCGACCCTATCAATAGGTACGTGAACTGGCCCGGTGGGCCGCCGCTCAGATCGAGAGCGATGGGGTTCGTGAGGTCGCAACCTGACGCACCGATACCAGCCACGTTGTTGGGGCTTCCACCACCAACGGTGCAGTAGAGGCTGGTACATCCCAATAAGTCGTATTGGTAGGCGGAACCAGAGTCGGTGGCGACGTCATCATCATCGACCGCTCCGACCAGCAGGAGATCATTGAGGAGGCGAACGCTGCCCCCGAATCGGTCGCCCGCAGCGCCGTCGCCTGCCACGATCTTCGATTCAAGGGCACCGGTTGCCACGTCAAGAACGTAGACCGCCCCTGAATTCGGTCCGAGCGGATTGCTGAAAGCAGAGCCAACTGCGACCCGCGTTCCGCCGAGGTCTAGGCCATACCCGAACTCGTCTCCGCTCATGCCATCTGGTGCCCGGTACTTGGCCAGCTGGTTTCCCGAGGCCACATCGAACACGTAGATGGCGCCGGCATCGATTGCGCCCAAGAAGTCCCGCTTGTGGGCGCTCACGACAGCCAGTCCCCCTTCCATGTCCAGCTTCCAGCCGAACAGGTCGCCTGCTGACGTGTCATTACCCACGAGCTTGTGAAGCTGGGCCCCGGTTGCAGCATCAAATATATAGGCAGAGCCGGCATCCGGACCGAGAGCGTCATCGTAGTTCGCGCCCACCAAGACGAGGCCGTTGTCTATGGCGACGGTCCATCCCAACCGATCATTGGCGGTGGCGTCCGTCGGTACAAGCGAATGCAATTGAACGCCAGTCGTCCAATCGAAGACGAAGGCCTCTCCACTGTCGACAGCCGCTCCATCCCGCGTGTGACCTCCCACAGCTGCGAGGTTGCCTTCCGCGGACACCCCAATCCCGAAATGCCCCTTCACGTCCAGGGTTCCCGGTACAAGTCGACCCACTTCAACGCCATTGGACAGGTCGTAGACATAGACGCAGCCCACCATGGAAACGCCACCAATGCTGTGGTGCGGAGACCCGATGAGAACAAAGCCGTTCTCGATGGAGACACTAAAACCGAACTTGTCGTTCGAAGCTCCATCGGCGGCGACGATCTTGTAGAGCTCCTGCCCTGTCACCGAGTCGAAGACGTAAGCCGCCCCCGTATCCGCTCCATTGACAACGGCATTGCGCGCCCCAACTACCGCGTACGACCCCTCGACGTCCAACGCATGCCCGAACGCCTCAGCCGGCCCCGCATCGGATGCGACGTACTTGAAGGACTGCGTTTGCGCTCCCAAGTCTGACGCCACCCATAGCAGCGCGACAGGGAGCAGGAAATTGCGTCTCAACATGGGAAGTGGGTCTAAGCAGCGCCTGAATTCGAGCGAGCCGCAGCAGCAGAATGTGAAACCCGGCTCAAGATCCGATAAAGAGTACCCCGCTCAGAGAGAAACGGGCGCCTTGATGTAACCGACCTACGAGAGCGCTACGGAAGGCCAGGGTTTGACGCATCTGCCGGCCAAGAGTTCTCTTCCCCCTTATGGAAGGCGGGCCACGGCCCTTGGCTATGCCAAGCGGGCCACCACCGGGGCGTGATCGGAGGGCTTGGGGCCATCGCGGGCCTCGAGTGCCACGTGCACCGCGGTACACGCATCCAGGGCGGGGTCGGACATGAGGAAATGGTCGATGCGCATGCCCGCCTTGCGCTGCCAACCACGACTGCGAAAATCCCACCACGTGTACTGGCCCGCGTCCTGGTTGTGCTTGCGGAAGGCATCAGAGAGGCCACAGCCCATGATCCTTGCCAGAGCGTCACGCTCGGGCTCCGAACACAGCACCTTGTCGCGCCAGGCCTCAGGATCGTGGACGTCGCGGTCGTCGAAGGTGATGTTGAAGTCCCCGGTCAGGACGACCTTCTCGCTCATGTCGTAGCGTTCGTCCACCAGGTCGTGGAGCTGTTCAAGCCACTTGAGCTTGTAGGCGTACTTGGGATCTCCCACCTCACGGCCGTTGACCACGTACAGGTTCAGAAGCATCACCTCCCCACCTACGATGGCACCCAAAACCCGCGCCTCCGCTCCCGGCTCATCGTCGGGAAATCCCGTGAAGACATCCTCGATCCCAACCTTGGAGAGAATGGCCACACCGTTGTAGGTCTTCTGCCCATGGGTCACGACCTGATACCCCAGGTCCTCGAATGGCTCGCGCGGGAAGAGCTCATCCACCACCTTGGTCTCTTGAAAGCAGACGACGTCGGGTTGCTCGGATTCCAGCCAAGGCAGCACCCGGGGTAAGCGAGCGCGCAGGGAATTCACGTTCCAGGTAACGATGTCCACGTGCGCAGCGTAACTTCTGGCCATGGCCACTCCCAGCCACAAGCGCCTCCTGTGGGTGGCCGTCCTGCTCTCCATCGCCACGGCCATCGGTGCCAACCACCGCGCGAGCAAGGGTCAATGCGCACTGCTGAGATGGGAAAAGGATTTTGTGAGGTTGGAAACGGGCCAGCCCCTCTACGGACGGGGGGGGGTATTTGGGGACGAGCCCACAGCCGAGGGCTACCCGACCCTGCCCTTTAGCCTACTCCTGCTCAGCCCCTTCCGAGCCCTGGGACCCCGCCTGGGGCCGCTCGCCTGGGCCGTGTTCAAGATCGGTTTGGCCTGGTGGATCGTCCTGCGCGCCTTCGAACTTGCCGCCGGAAGCGCCAGTCGCTTCCCACCCTGGGCAGCATGGGTGGTGTTGCTATTGAGCGTGCGCGTCCTGCACTCGGACGTGCAGCACGGCAACGTGAACCTTCTGGTGGGCGCTGTGGTACTGGCCGCTTTCAGCGCCTGGGAAAGAGGCCGGGACTTGCGGTCGGGCCTGCTGTTCGGGGTAGCGGCGGTCCTTAAGGTGACACCGCTCCTGGGGCTGTTGTACCTGGCCCGCAAGGGGAGCGTGCGCGGTATCGTGGGTGTTGGTCTGGGCGTATGCCTATGCACATGGGTCATCCCCGCGCTTTGGCTGGGTTGGGAGGCCAACCTGGAGCTCACCCGTGCGTGGTGGCAGCAGATGGTTGGGCCTTACCTCGCGGGCACGCCCCTCACCATCGTTCAGACCGAGCAGATCAACCAATCCATGCTGGGGGTTGGCGCGCGCTGGTTGACGGACTGCGTCGCGATCGTCGCTCGCCCTCCCATCCACCCCAGCGATACGTCCATCCACCTGCTGACCCTCTCGCCAGAGGTCTTCCGGTGGGTCCACCGTGTCGGCTGTGTCCTGGTCCTCATCCTACTCTGGCGCTCCATTCGCCCTCAGATGGAGCGCCGCGGATCATTCGTCCTCGGCGAGGCGGCCATGGTGGCAATGTCCATGCTGATCCTCTCCGAGCGTAGCTGGAAACAGCACTACGTCCTCTTGCCCCTGGCCCTCACCTTCCTGACCTGGGCCCTAGCCCAGGGCTCGCTCGCGCCAGGCCTGCGGCGCCTGAGCTGGACAGCCCTGGTGGGGGTCACGTTCCTGGTCGGGCTGAGCGGGGATGCGGTGCTGGGTGACCGTGGCGCCGACCTGGCCGAGGCCTATGGGGCGTGGTTCTGGGCCGCGGCGCTCCTGCTTGGGACGCTGGGCGCCCTAATGAGGGACAGAAGACCAGATTGCGAGCCTTTGGGGCCCCCCCGGTCCCCTTAGCGGCGCCGAGTCACTATCCTACTCGCCCTTCAAGTCTGCGCCGCTGGGACATTCGCCCCGCGCAGACATCCTCTGACCACTCCGAACACAAACAGTTGAATCAAACCAGTCGAGACAGCCGAGGCCCGCGTCGGCCGCAAGGCAGCAACCGAGGCGGCCCCCGCCGTGGCGGTAGCGCGAGTAAGCCCCGCCGCAGCTCAGGCAACGCCGAACCCCTGCACCCCGTGCTGGACGTGCCTCCCATCGAGACCTTTGCCGAGTGGGACCTGGGAGCAGAAGTCCAGGCAGCCATCGCCGGAATGGGTATCGTCAAGCCAACGCCCATCCAGGCCCTGACGATCGGTCCAGTGCTTGATGGCAAGGACGCCATCGCCAAGGCCGAGACGGGGACAGGCAAGACTCTCGCTTTTGGTGCCCCCATGATCGCCAGGGTGGACGCCGGTCGCACGACGGTGCTTGGGCTGGTTCTCTCTCCCACGCGAGAACTGTCCGAGCAGGTACACGAGGTACTCAAGGAGCTCGGTGCGGCGCGCGGCATCAAGACGGCGTTGATCGTGGGCGGTGAGCCCATGCGGCCTCAGGTGCTCGCCCTGCAAAATGGAGCGCAGGTTGTTGTCGGGACGCCCGGCCGGGTGCTGGACCTGATGAACCAGGGCTTCTTGAGCTTTCCTTGGACCGAATTCGCCGTGCTCGACGAAGCCGACAAGATGTTGGAGATCGGCTTCATTGACGACATTGCGAAGATCCTCGCCGCCTGCAATGAAGAGCGTCAGACCTTGCTCTTCTCGGCGACCTTCCCGCCACCGCTTCTGAAGCTGGCACGGACCTACACCAAGGACCCTATCGAAGTCGCTACAGCCTCTGGCATGGCGACGGTGGACAACATCACCCAGTACCACCTGAAGGTCACCGACGAGAACCGCGTACGCGGACTGTCGATGATGATCAACTCCAGTGCGGAGGAGGATGTGTTCCTGGTGTTCTGCGAGAGGCGAACCGACGTGGACCGCCTGCTGCGCCGTCTTGAGCGCGAGCGCTTCTCCGTAAAGGCACTTCACGGTGGCTACGATCAGGCCTCGCGCTTTCGGGTCATGACGGCGTTCCGAACGGGCGAGGTGAAGGTCCTGCTCGCCACCGACGTCGCATCCCGGGGGCTGGACGTGTTGCACGTCACGCACGTGGTCAACTTCGGCGTACCGCGCGACATCGCTGATTACACCCACCGCATCGGGCGCACCGGACGGGCGGGTCGGTACGGGACGGCTGTAACGCTGGTGGGGCCCGAGGACGGCCGACGCTGGTCTTCCCTATGCGCCCAGGCATCCTACGAGATCGCCGAGGCAGATAACCCTCGCTCCGTGCACCCCAAGCGCAAGCCCGGCGAGAAGAAGACTCCACCGGCGAAGAAACCCAAGCCACAAGCCAGCAGTCCAGAGACGGAGCCCCCGATGGATGCGGCCTCAGAGCAGGCGCCTGGACCCAGCGAGTCCCCCACTGCGGGGTTCGGTCTTGGCATCATGGAATCGGAGCCCTCGGTCGCAGATTCCGCGCCTGAGACCCCCGCGGTCCCAGAACCGCAACCCGAACCTGAAGCGACTCCCGAAGCAGGGCCTGACGCAGAGACCGATACGGGATCGGGTTTCGGCGCCGGCCTGTGAACTTGAGGCGGACCGATGTCTGGAACGAACCCCTACCAAACGGGCACAGCCTCGAAGTTGCCAGAGAGGCCCTACCGCCTCACGTTTCTGCCCATGAACGTGACGTTGGAGATCCAGCCTGAACAGCTGCCCGCCTCAGGTGAAGGCCTCCCGGGGTCCATTCTCGACATCGCGTTGGCCAGCGGTATCGACGTCGATCATGCCTGCGGCGGTGTGTGCGCCTGCTCGACCTGCCACATCATCGTTCGCGAGGGGGAAGGATCTTGCCCGGAGCCAACAGAAGATGAGGAAGACATGCTCGACAACGCTCCGGGCCTTGAGCTGGGTTCGCGTCTCGCCTGCCAAGCCGTCCCCGATGGCAGCAGTCCGGTGACGGTCGAGATCCCCAACTGGAACCGCAACCACGCCCAGGAAGCGACCCACTAGGAATGGACGCGCACCTCGCCAACCCTCGCGGCTTCTGTGCGGGTGTCGACCGCGCCATAGAGATCGTCAAGCGGGCCCTGGAGAGATACGGCACCCCGGTGTACGTGCTGCACGAAATCGTTCACAACAAGCACGTGCTGGAGGACCTGGAGTCACGGGGAACCATCTTCGTCCGCTCCCTTGAAGAAATCCCCAGCGGTGGGGTCACCATCTTCAGCGCCCATGGGGTCTCCGATGCCATCGTGCGCGAGGGCCGTGAGAGAGGCCTAAAGATCATCGACGCCACGTGCCCCCTGGTGACCAAGGTCCACAACCAGGCCATCCACTACGCCAACAATGGCCGCGAGGTGATCTTGATCGGCCACCCGGGGCACCCGGAGATGGAGGGCACCCAGGGCCGCATCCCCGGCAAGGTCCACATCCTCTCCACGGTGGCGGAGGTCGAGGCCCTTGAGGTAGCCGATCCGGCAAGACTGGCCTACGTCACCCAGACGACGCTCTCAGTCGACGACACCCGCGACGCCATCGAAGCCCTCACCCAGCGCTTTCCCGCCATCCAGGGCCCCGACGTGACGGACATCTGCTACGCCACACAGAATCGGCAGAACGCCGTCAAGGGACTGCTCCCCGACGTGCAGTTGCTGCTCGTGGTGGGTTCTGCCAACTCATCCAACTCCAATCGCCTGCGCGAGCTAGGAGAGCGTCACGGCGTGCCCTCCTATCTCGTCGACCATCCCGACCAAATTCAAAACGAATGGGTCGAAGGCGTCAGAAAGGTCGGCGTCACCGCGGGCGCCTCTGCACCCGAGTCCTTGGTGAAGCTGGTGCTGAACCGCCTGACAGAAATGGGCGTCGGTGAGTGCCACGAAATGCCTGGCAAGCTGGAAACGGTGGTCTTCCAGATGCCGGCTGAGCTGAACTGACCGGAGTGCTCTCTAGAATTTCCAGCCGATGGTCAACAGGTAGAGGCTGTCCACTCTCTCGGCACCCGAAGCAGGAGTATTGTCCCAGTCCATGACCCACTGCACCTGGGCGAACATGTTGTCCCCGATGGTGGCCTTCGCTCGCGTGTCGAGCTTTGAATACACGTCGTTCGAGTCTTCCACGCTGGGGTAGACCTCGGCGCTCTGCAAGAACTCCCAGCGATCGTTGGGCTTCCAGCCCAGGTTGTAGGCCAATCGACCGGCCATGTAGCTCTGGGCTTCAGCTCCGGCCTCTTCCTGATTGAACCAGGTCAGCCCCAACTCAGCGGATGCGTCCCAATTCTCTGAAGAGAGGAGCTGACGTCCAGCACCCGCGCCAAGGGTTGTCCGTAGATCGACCCCCGCCTGCGCGTCAGCTTCCGCACTGGACTGGGCCAGCCAGTAGGTCTTCTCCGTAAAGAAGCGGTCGTACTGGGCCTTCCCGAACGACTTGCGTTGGGTGATGAGATCCGATTCCTGTGAGAAGTTCCAGGAGAGGCCGTAGGTGTAGCGCGAAGCGGCGAGCTCCTTCTTCACATCAGCCGTGGCGGAGGCCTTCTTGATGTCGGTATTCCCCTCGGTCACACTGATGCCTGCGGTCACGGCTCCTGTCCAGACAGGTTTGGTTTCGGCGTCTTGAGGGGTCGCGAGGGCGGTGAGGAGCAGGGGCAGGAGCATTGGAGTGGAGGGTGGGTGAAAAGTGGAGAGGAGTGTTTACCCGGGAGGAAGGAGAGGTGGGAAGAACGCGGTGGAGTTTTTTTTTGAGGCCGCGGGGAAGTGAGCGATCCCCATCGAGGAGAGCTGCGGTCCCCAATCCAGGTGCTCAACTGCCCCCGATCAACTCCACATCCCCCAACCCAAACCGCCGACCCTCTCGGACGATCCGGGCGAACGCACGGTCGGCATCGTGATAGAACATCCCAATCCACCCTTCGCGCGCCGCCTCCTCAAGTAGCGCTGAGCGCTGCTCATAGGAGACGCCTGCATTCACGTCGTAGGCCATGATGTAGGGGGGTTGAATGTGATGGGTCGTCGGAACGATGTCCGCCCAGAAGGCGGCCGTTTCGCCACTGGCCATCTCGTTGACCGTGACCAGGCAAACCCCGTCCGAGTGGCCGCCGACATGGCGCACGTGCAAGCCGTCGAAGAGCTCCAGGCTTGCGACGTCACGTGCATCAAAGGCCTCGACAAGGCCTGCCGCTTCCAGAGGGAGGGCATCTTCAGGTCGATAAGATCCCCGCCGAATCGGGTCAGGGTCCTTGGCCATCTCGAATTCCACCTGTGGCATGAAGTGGCGTGCATTGGGGAACAGCGGAGCGGGCACCCCGTCCGTCTCTTCCACCAGGCCGCCTATGTGATCCCAGTGGCAGTGAGAAGCCACGACCTCGGTGATCTGGTCGGGGTCGACCCCGCAAGCGATCACCGTCTCCCTGAGACTTGTACTCCGATCGATGTGGTAGATCCCGCGCAACTTGTCCGACCAACGATCCCCCACACCCCCTTCGACGACGACTTTTTGGGTCCCCCGTTCGAGAAGGAACGGGCGCAGGGCCAATCGAATCGTGTTGTCCTCCGCCGCAGGTGTCATGGCCCGCCAGATGGTGGCGGGAACAACCCCCCACATGGCTCCACCATCCAGGCGCAAGAACCCATCGGAGAGGGCCGTCACGCGCCACTCTCCCACCATCACACTCTCCTTTGTCCAGGGAGTGGAATCGGAGGGGGCCGTCATGGGGTCGACCTTAGCCTACGCGCGTAGCATCCCGCAGGATCAGGCGAGAGATTACCAGACGCTGAATCTCACTCGTTCCTTCGCCTATGGTGCAGAGCTTGGCATCGCGCCACATGCGCTCCACGGGGTACTCGCGCGTGTAGCCATAGCCGCCGTGAATCTGGATCGCGTCATAGGTCACCTTCATGGCAACCTCTGAGCTCATCAACTTCGCCATGGCACCCTGCTTGGAGAAAGACAGGCCCGCATCCTTCAGTCGCGCAGCGTGGTAGACGAGATGGCGGGCGGCCTCGATCTGGGTCGCCATATCCGCCAGCTTGAACTGTACGGCCTGTTGGTCGGCGAGGGTCTTGCCGAAGGCCTCCCGCTCGGTCGCGTAGCGCAAGGACTCTTGATAGGCGCCTTCGGCAATCCCAAGGGCGAGGGCGCCAATGGAGATGCGGCCCCCATCGAGGGTCTTCATGAATGTCTTGAAGCCATCCTCCTTGGATCCCAGAAGGTGGTCGGCGGGAATGCGCGCATCCTCGAATACCAGGCTGGCCCAATCCGAACCCCGCATACCGAGCTTGGCCTCGCCCTTCTCGAGGCTGAACCCGTCCACGTTACGGGGTACGACAAAGGCACTGATGCCCTTGGCTCCAAGGGACCTGTCCGTCACGGCGGTGCAAATGAACACACCGGCGTGGTTGGCGTTCGTGGTGAAGCACTTCCTCCCATTGAGGACGTACTCATCCCCATCCAGCACGGCCGTGGTCTGGGTGCCGCCCGAATCGGAACCGGCGCCCGGCTCGGTCAATGCGTAGGCGCCCATGTATTCACCCGAAATCAGGCGTGGGACGTACTCGCCTGCCAGATCGGATCCTCCCCAACGAAAGATGGGGTAGGTCCCGAGGCTCACGTGAGCCGCAAAGGTCAGGCCCGTTGAGCCGCACACCTTGGAGAGCTCCTCTACGGCCAGAACGTAGGCCAGGGTGCTTGATTCCGATCCGCCCAACTCCTCGGGGAAGGGAATGCCCGGCAGCCCGATCTCGACGATCTTGTCCCACAACTCTGTGGGGAAACGATGGTTCTCGTCGATCTCGGCGGCAATGGGAGCCACTTCGTTCTGGGCGAAGTCCGCCACCATTTCCTGAATGCTGCGCTCGTCCTCTGTGAGGTCGAAGGCGTGCTGGATTCCGGGCAGTGCGTTCATGAGGTTTGAGGGGTGAGTGGGGCGCCGCGTCAGTCGAGTTCGATTTGCCAGCCCGCGGAGCGGCGGGCTGCGGTTTCATGCTTCTCCCGGCCGGAGGCCGAGGGGCCGTCCCCATTGTCGCGGTAGAATTCGGTCGAGGTTCCCGAACCCACCCACTCGATCAGGGCGCGTCGCGAGAATTTCCATTCGCGGCCGATCTTGCGCGCAGGAAGCGCCTCGGCGTGCAGGACTTTGTTGAAGGTCTTGACGCTCACGCCAAGGAGCTCGGCGGCTTCGTCAATGTTGAGGATATCGCGGTCGGAACTTGTGCTCATGGCTTTACCTCGGCGGTGCGATTTGAAAGAGAAGTTCGGAGAGCTGTGCTACTTGAGGAGGTGGCGGGCGATCACTAGTCGTTGGATGTCGGTGGCGCCCTCGTAGATTTCCGTGATGCGCGCATCACGGAACAGGCGTTCCACGTGGAAGTCGTCGGTGTAGCCCGCGCCGCCGTGAATCTGGAGGCATTCGTCTGCGCAGAAGTTGGCGGTGGTCGAAGCGGCGAGCTTTGCTTGGGCCGCCTGCATTCCGCAGGGCTCACCTCGGTCGCGCAGCCATGCCGCGCGGTGAGTCAGGAGGCGGGCAGCGTCGAGGCGCGTGGCCATGTCCGCCAGTTTCCACTGCACGGCCTGGAAGCGCCCGATGGGCTTGCCAAACTGCTCGCGCTCCCGGGAGTACTTCAAAGACGCCTCCAAGCAGGCGCGCCCGATCCCAAGGGACTGGGCGGCAATGCCAATGCGGCCCCCATCGAGAGTGTCCATGGCGATCTGAAAGCCCCGATCAACCTCACCCAGCAGGGCATCTGCGGGGACACGACAATTCTCAAAAATCAACTCCGTCGTCGACGAGCCGCGCAGGCCTGTCTTCTTCTCTTTCTTGCCGACCTTGTAGCCGGGCGTCTTGGCGTCGACCAGAAAGGCGCTGATCCCGCGTGCCTTGGGCGCTTCGGGATCCGTGCGGAAGTACCCGATCACGAGTCCCGCTTGCTCGCCTGTAGTGACGAACAGCTTGGTGCCGTTCAGCACCCACTCATCGCCGTCTCGCACCGCAGTGCTACTCAAGGCCGCAGCATCGGATCCTGCTCCGGCCTCGGTCAATGAGTAGGCGCCAATCACCTCGCCCGTAGCGAGCTTGGGCAGCCAGTAGGCCTTTTGCTCCTCGGTCCCGAACTTGACGAGGGGCGTACAGACCAAGCTGGCGTGAACCGAGACGGTCACCCCCGTCGAAGCACAAGCGTGGTTGAGCTCTTCAAGGACAATGGCCAGACTCAAGGCGCCCGCGTCGAACCCCCCGTACTGCTCGGGAATGCTCAGGCCAAAGAAGCCCATCTCGCCAATCATCCCGAACAGGTCCGGGTCGATGCGCTCTTCACGGTCATGACGGGTGGCTCGCGGCGCCAGTTCATTGGCGGCAAATTCACGCGCCATGTCGCGCATGATGCGGTGGTCTTCTTTAAGTTCGAATTCCATGTTGGATCAGTGGATGGGGGTGCAAGCCTATGCGTAGTCGTAGAATCCCTTGCCTGTCTTCCGGCCCAGATGTCCATCGGCGACCATGCTCTTTAGCAATGGGCACGGACGGTACTTGCTGTCCCCGAAGCCCTCGTGCAGGACGTCCATGATGTCTAGGCAGACGTCGAGGCCGATGAGGTCTGCCAAGGTCAGTGGCCCCATGGGGTGCGCCATGCCCAACTTCATGACCGTATCGATCCCCTCGCAATCCGCCACGCCCTCCATCAGGCAGAAGACGGCCTCATTGATCATGGGCATCAATATGCGGTTGGAGACGAAGCCCGGAGAGTCGTTGACCTCCACGGGGGTCTTGCCCAGGGCAGCGGAGCTCTCCATCACCCTGCGCGTGACGTCATCACTTGTGGCCTGCCCTCGGATAACCTCCACGAGCTTCATCAAGGGCACGGGATTCATGAAGTGCATCCCGATGACCTGCTCGGGGCGCTTGGTGGCGGAAGCGATCTTGGTGATCGAGATGGATGAGGTGTTCGAGGCCAGAATGGCCTCGGGGACTGTGATCGAGTCCAACTCGGCAAACACCGCCGCCTTGACGTCCTCTCGCTCGACGATGGCCTCCACGATCAGGGTCTGATCGGTGATGGCCGTCAACTCGGTCGCGCCCTGCAATCGTCCCAGTGACGCATCCGCAGCTTCCCGGGTGATACGTTCCTTGGAGACCATGCGTCCCAGGTTCTTCTCTATGGTCGCCTGGCCACCAGCAAGCGCCTCGGCATTTGTATCCACGAGTAGCACCTGTGCTCCGCCAGCGGCGAATACTTGGGCAATGCCATTGCCCATGGTGCCCGCGCCGATCACGGCGACCTTTGGAAAGTGAAGTTCAGACATGTGCAGAGGATCAGCCGCGCTCAACAGCCATGGAGACTGCGTTGCCACCGCCGAGACAGAGGGAAGCCATGCCGGTTTGCGCATCGCGCTGTTGCATGGCGTGCAAGAGGGTCACGAGGATGCGCGCCCCCGAAGCTCCGATGGGATGTCCAAGGGCTACTGCGCCGCCATTCACGTTGATCCGCTCTGGATCGAGGTCCAGTTGGCGTTGTAGGGCGATAGCCGCGACCGAGAAGGCCTCGTTGATCTCGTGCAGGTCGTAGTCGCCTGGTGCCTTCCCGTCCTTCGAAGAGCAGCCTTGAATGGACTCCTGCGGTGCCATCATCACCCACTCGGGTGCGCAGCCGCCGGTAGAGTAGGCTCGAATCGTGGCCAAGGGTGTCACGCCGAGAGCTTGCGCGCGATCGGCGCTCATCACGAGCAGGGCCGCTGCACCATCATTGATGGAAGAAGCGTTCCCGGCGGTGACGCTGCCGTCTTTCTTGAAGGCGGCACGCAGACCAGAGAGCTTGTCAGCGGTCATGCCCGACCGAATGGACTCATCGCTGTTAAATGCGACCGGATCGCCCTTGCGCTGCGGAACGTCAACGGCAAAGCGCTCCGCATCGAACCGTCCGGCCTCGGTCGCTGCCTCGGCTCGATTGTGACTGGCCGCGGCAAAGGCGTCCTGCTCCTCGCGCGTGATCTCATACTTGTCCGCCACGAGCTCGCCCGTGATCCCCATGTGGAAGTCGTTGTACACGTCCCACAGCCCGTCGTGGACCATGGAGTCGATCAACTCAGCGTGCCCCAGCCGCGCACCGGTACGGGCCGCGGGCATCAAGTAAGGTGCTCCGGACATGCTCTCCATTCCGCCCGCCAGAACACAGTCCGCATCACCAGCGCGTATGGCCTGGGCTGCGAGCATGACGGCCTTGAGACCGGAACCGCAGACCTTGTTGATCGTGAGGGAGCCCACCTGATCGGGAATGCCCGCCGCGCGCGCTACCTGCCGAGCCGGGTTCTGCCCCGCGCCTGCGGTCAGCACGTTGCCGAAAATGACTTCCTGAACGACGTCGGCCTCGACGCCAGCCCGCCGCAGAGCTTCGCCAGCAGCCAGGGCACCCAACTGAGGAGCCGTAAACCCAGCCAGGCTTCCCTGGAAGCTACCGATTGGTGTCCGGCAGGCACTGGCAATGACAACGTCGCGCATGGTATTCGGGGGGTGTGTTGGCAACGGCAAGCGGCGAGGCCGGGACCGCTCCAGCCTGCCCTCCTGACCTGTCTCGGAGCCTGTCTCGGAGCCTGTCTCGGAGCCTGTCTCGGGCCTGTCTCGGGCCTGTTTCCGGGTCCGCTCTGAGCGCCAAATTCGGGGCAACACATTACCGCGCGCCGGGACGCGAAGACAGGTGGGATGGGTGTAAATTTGGCTTAAGTTCGCCCCTATTGGGGGTCAGATTCTGCCTCGTTGAACAGTGCCGCAGAATCGTATCCGGGCCGCGGTTCATGCCCCCAAGGCCAATGAACGAGGTCTTAAGCAGCCTGCGAGGAGGATTGCAACCCACGGACCGGCCTAGCCGACCTTCCATCCCTCACCTCGGGGAAGACTCGGCCCAAACCACCGAGTTGCATCCCCTCTCCCAAATCCCTATCCCAGTCCTAGGGAATCGGCACCACAGTCGGTCCCGGGGGGAAGCTGACAGTGGAAGAGCATCTAATCGTAAAAGGGCTACGCGACCGCGAAGAGGAGGCCGTAAAGGTATTTCTCGAGCGCTACCGTTCACTGTTCTACCACTGCATCGGCCACTTCGAATCGGATCCCAACGGACGGGAGGACCTCTACCAGGACTTGGTGGTCTATGCCCTTGAACGGCTGGACCGTGGCACCTTCGACCCCGACAAGGGCTCCTTTGGGACTTGGTTGTACCGCGTGGCCTGGTGCCGCTGCGTCGACCTCAAGCGCCGCCAGGGCGCGCGTAGCCGCCCGGGCCCGGCACGCGGGGGGGACGAGATTCCCGACCGGGTGGACGAAACTCCAGGCCCCGATGAGCGCGCCGGTACCGGTGAAATCGGGGACATGGTGCGCTCCGCCATGGGCCAGCTCGATCCAGAAGAGCAGGAGCTCTTGAACCTCCGGTTCGTGGATACACAGACCATGGGCTCCATTTCCCGCAGCCTTGGAATCTCCCTGGAGCAGACGAAGTACCGCCTGCGAAAAGCCGTGGTGAGCATGCGCAGGGTGCTCTTGAACCAATACGCATATGAGGGGGTCACCGAGTGAAGGCCCCTCACAGCCGCCCCGATAGCCCTTTTCCCAGGATTGGGAAGAAATCTGCCCCCCATGACGGCTGGGCTGCGGAAACGAGGTCAGCTATGGACTCTCTGAACCAAGGAAGAGGAAGTCTGCCCGACGGGCCGGACGATCCCAACGTCATCGAATTGCTCACCCATTGGGATGAACTCCCCGAGGCAGGCCTCGCCAACATCACGGCGCACCCCGTCCACGGCGCGCGGTTGGAGATGCTTCGTGCAGCGGATGATTGGCTCGATGGCCAGACCCCCAGCACGGGCGGTTGCCCCTCCGCGGGGACCCTCTACGACTTCGCCAAGGGCCCTGGCTACGTTCCGCTCGATCCGCAGAGCCAAGATGAGGTCCTCTGTCACTTGACCGAGTGCAAGGAGTGCGCCGATCTCCTGATTTCCTTGGAGTCTTCCCCCCCGGTTCCCTTGGACTGGTCCCCGGCTGTGCGCCACCAAGCTGCGGCCGACACCGGCGAGGACCTTCCGACCCGGCCCGCGTCATGGGGGATGCCGCAGGGCGGGCACCGTCCGGCGCCCATCCGCATCCTTCGTCGTCTGGCCCCCATTGCCGCGGCCCTGACGGCCCTCGTGGGTGGCTTGATGCTCTTCCAGGGAGGGGATGCCCCGTACGATCTGCCCACCTACCCACTCCTGCGCGGCAGTGCCGAGGGCAGCCTCCTCTTCCCCCGCGGCCCGGTGCTGCTCGCGTCCGAGAACCAGGACCTCCTCTTCGAAGTGAACCCGGTTGCCGAGGCACAGAGCTACACGATCATCTTGCGAGCCCATGGGGGTGGTGCCTTCGCCGAGGGCAGCCGGGTGACTCAGCTCAACGGTGACGGACCTGAGCTGGCGCTCGGTCAGATACTGCCCGTGGGTCACTACACCTGGGAAGCCCACGCCACGGTTAACGGTTTGGAGCAGCCCCTGGGCGAGCGGGATTTCGAAGTGCGCCACAATGACTCGTTCCTGCAAGCCCTCACTGAGGAGCAGGACGTGCGTGAGCGCGTCCGGTCCCTTCACGAGGCGGGATATTGGACCGATGCTCGTGCGGCAGCTCGCCGCCTGCCTCCCAGCAGCGAACGCGATTCGTACCTGGGCTCCAACCCGGGACGCTAGCTTCCCGTGTCCACGCAGCGGTTGTCCACCCAACCCCACCAGGGAGCACTGGGCTGGCCGCAGCGAGCCCTGCACAGACGCAGAACGGCCGTTGGCACCGTGCCCTTCCTGGCGGCCGTGGGCCTACTTGCGTGGACCCCTTCAGGCTTTGCTCAACAAGCGAACCCGGCACAAGGAGAATTGACCGCATTCGTCCGCACGCTCTCTGCATTGCGTGCCGGAGAAGGGGCTGAAGAAGATGTCGCCAGGCAGTTGCTGCAGCAGGCCGAGAGCTTGTGTGTGGACTTTTCTCGCTGCGACACCCTGGCTGTGGCCCGGTACTACTTACGGCTCACGCCGGGTCAGCGAGCCCGCGGGTTGGAAGCCGAACGGACATTCTTGACGCTTCGGAAGACCTTCCAGACCCTCCGCGCGAATTACGAGCAGTCGAGTCAGGAGAATCTTGGGCCGAATCCCGACTGGCGCCAAGAGGTCCGGTCCCTGTGTACGGCGCTGGAGAACTTGGCCACCGAGGCCGAGAGACGTGAGGACGTGGTGCCGGCCGCCCAGAGTTACGCGCTCCTGGCGCGCGTCGAGCTCCATGAATTCGAACAGGCCCTCGATCTGACTGACGCACGCCGACAGGAGTTGCCCGGCCTTGTATCGGGCCACATCGACAGCAGTCTGTGGCTCTTCGAACGCGCCGGACAGGTCACCCCGCGGCTCGAGCCACTCTGGCTGCGCGGCCGTCTGGCCCGGGCGCGCGCAGAGCACGGACGGGCGCGCGAGGTCTTCGAAGATTGCCTGCGTCTGGCCCAGGACGTCGGGCGTTTCGAGTACCAGGAGCGCGCCCTCTCCGGCCTGGTAGATCTAGCCAAGGATGCGGGCAACCTGCGGGAGGTGGACGAACATCTGGCTACCTGGGCCAGCCTCACCTCCCCCATCGACAGTTGGCCCCTTGCTCGGGAGCACGCCGCACGGCTCCTGGCCGATGACCGCGCGGAAGCCGCGCTGGCCTTCCTAACGAGCCATGCACCCAAGCTCGCCGGAGACCAAGCCCAGTGGCGAGGAATGCTCGCAGTGACCTACCTGCGCACCGGCGACCTGGTCTCGGCACGTCGTGAGGTTCAAGGGCTTGGCTCCGAAGCCGGCGAGTTCAATGCTCTGGCCAGAGCGGCTCTGGCCATGGCCGAAGGCGCACCCGACCGGGTGCGCGCCCTGCTCGCGGATTCAGATCAGCGCGCCCGCTGGTCCCCTCAAGGTCAGGTGGAAGCGGCCTCCCTCATGGGAGAGAGCTGGCTCGCTTCGGGGCAACCGGCTCAGGCTCTGCCCTATCTGGAAAGCGCCTTGGACGAAGGCCGGCGGAAGGCGGGACGGGTGCAAGATCAGGCGGGCAGCATTGTCGGCGAGTGGGTGGGCATCCACACCCTGACCCTGCTGGCCCGGGCGCACGCCGAGCTGGGAGACCCGCTCAGCGCCGCACGGGTCATCGAGGACAACCAATCCCGTCGGCTGCGACCCGTCGACACACGGATCACGTCCGAAGAGTTGCTCAGCTGGGCCGCGCGCTTCGATCTGGGGCTTGTGACGTTTGCGGTGGGAGCCGACTCCACGGTGGTGGTCTGGGTGGACGCCAGCGGACGGGCCGGGGCCAGCTCGCGCCCTCTGGGCCGGCGCAGCCTTGAGGGAGCCGTGCGCAGACTGCGCGAGGCCGTCGTCGCTGGCGACCTGCCGCGGGCGGAGGTCTTGGGGCAGGAGATCGGCGCAGCCTTGTTGCCGGTGGAGCTGCGCGACCACCTCAAATCCGCTGGGGTCGGTGCGCGCGCGCTCTTCCTCTTGCACGGGCCTCTCGAGGCTCTGCCCATGAGCCTGCTCGGAGTGGATGGGTCCTGGCTCGACGATCTGTTAACCCCTCTGGTTCTCCCGGGCTTGCCATTGGGCGAGGCAGCGGCGCCCCTCGCGGTGGACACTCCCTGGAACCTGATGGGCAGCCCTCTGGGGAGCGAGGAGCGGGTAGCTCTCCTACCCGGTGCGGCGCGGGAGCTCGCTCAGCTTGGGCGCATGCACCCCGACGCCAACCTCCTGACCGGCACAGCCTTTGTGCGTCCCGCCCTTGAGGCTGCCATGGAGAGCGGACGTCCCCTTCACCTGGCAACGCATCTGGTGCCCGCCCCCGGTTGCGCGGAGGGTCGCCTTGCACCGGTGGGACTGCTGCTCTCTGGGGGAGAGGTCCTGTGCCCTGAACAGGTCTTGAGTGCGGCCCCACGGCTGCCGCTCGTTGTATTGGCTGCTTGCGAGACCGCTGGGGGCCGGACGATCGACGCCGAAGGGTCCCACGGGGTAGCACGGGCTTTCCTGGAAGCGGGAACTCGCAACCTCCTAGTGACCCTCTGGCCCATTTCGGACTCTGCGGCCCAGACATTTGCCCTGGCCTACCACGAGAGCCTGGAAACAGGGGTCGCCCCTGCAGGAGCCGCTCAGGAAGCGCGCAAGCACCTGCGCTCATTGGGTCACGGCCCCCAGGATTGGGCTGCTTTCCGGGCCATGGGCCGCGAATAGTCCCCCCTGAGGGGCAAGGTGGAAGGTTTTTCCGTTTCTTGGCACTGGAGGCTCAAGCTGCACCCACGCCGATTCCGATAACGGGGGGGTCAACGGGCAACGACCCGCTGGCAGGAGTGAGACATGTTCACCACCGCCCTCTGCGCCGCCCTCTTCAGCCAACTCCCCACCCCCTTCGACCTGCCCGAGGCTCTCGAGCAGGCCCAAGTGGAGATGCTGATCCAGGTAAACGAGAACCACTTCGCCATTCACAACCTCTCCCCCCTGCCCCAGGTTCTGGTGGTTGGAGATGAGGACCTGGGTGCCACGGGCGCCGCACGGGTCGAACCCGGCGAGTCCTTGGTCTACCCCTTCCCGCGCGGCGCTGCCGATGCCCTTCTGTTCGACGTCATCGCCCTGGCATCGGACACCTGGCGCAACACCGGTGCCCTGGAAGTCGCCAGCGTCCGCCGAGCCGACGCGGGATCCCTTTGGATCCAGAGTGCCCAGAACTTCTCCCTGGGTTGGACGAGTGAGCGAGGAGAACTGAAACACGAGCGGCCCGTAACGGGCCTCTTGCCAGCGGCCTTGATTGCCGCCCATTCCGGACTGCAGGACTACGAGGCATTGGCCAGCGCGCACGTGCCTGTCCCCATTCCGGTGGACGACAAGAAAGGTGGCGGACCTCCCGTCGTGGAGGACGAAGTGTTGCCCCCGGTGTGAGGACCGGAGAGCTACTAGAGAAGAAGTATCGCCAGAAGAGAGACGGAGAGGGAGGACGCTGCGGCGGCCTCCCTTTTCGTTTGTAGAGGCTCAGTAGAGGCTCAGTAGAGGCTCAGTAGAGGCTCAGTAGAGGCTCAGTAGAGACTCAGTAGAGACTCAACTGTGCACACGGGGCCCCTCAACAGATTGCACCCACCTCCGGGCCCCCGGCCACCCCTGGGGATACACCCCAAATAGACGCCTCCCCTGCACACCGGTTTCACTTATTCCGTGAGAAACAGGGTTCCAACAGAACGGCCTAGAGCAGCGGGCGAAGGTCCTGCTTGCGGACCGGGCCCGCAACCGACAGGCAGCACTTGTCCGGATGCAGGTGCTGATTGGCGACGCGTTGAACGTCCTCAGCCGTCACGGCCGCAATCTCCTTGGGGAGGGTCTCGAGCACGTCGTCAGGCAGCGAATGCAGCTCAGAGGCCACGAGGAAAGCCGCGCGTCGACTGGCCCGTTCGAAGCCCAGAGCGAAGGAGCCCACGACAAAATCACGGGCAACTCTCAACTCCTCCTCCCCCACCACTTCATCCCGAATGCGATGGATCTCACGCAGGAAGCCCTGCACCGCAGTCGGTAGGTGCTGGGGCGAGGTGCCGATGTAGGCCTGGAAGATCCCCGGATGAGTGCCCGCGCTGGAGTGAATGTCGGCCTGCACAGAGTAAGCCAACCCCAACTCATCCCGTAGCCGGCGGGTAATGCGGTTGGTGAATCCGGGACCCGTGCCCAACACGTGATCCATCACAGTCAAGGCAGCGTAGTCCGGATCGGCGCGCTTGATGCCCAAGTGGCCGAGGTACACGTGCACCTGCTCGCGCTGGCGACGGAACGCGTCCACGCGCACGCCACGTTTGGGAAACCGAAGGGGTTTGGTCTCGAACGGTCGGCCCTTTTTCCAGGAGCGTAGTAGGCGGTTCAACTTCCTTCGCACCTTCTCGGGATCCAGGTCGCCGCACACTGCAATCATCGCCCGCTCGGGGCGCCAGTGCCGCTTTCGATGGCGGCGCAGATCGGCCGGGGTGATTGAGGACAGGCTCTCCACAGTTCCGGACACGGGTTGGCCCAGCCAGTTCTTGCCGTAGACCAGTGTTCTGAATCGGCGCGCAGCTTGCGCGTGGGGGTCTGCGACCTGAGCTTCCATGCGCGCGAGGATGCGTTGCTGCTGACGCTTGACTGGCCCGGCTGGATAGGCCGCACCCAGGACGACCTCCGCCATGCTGTCGAGCAGCAACCCCCACGAGTCGCCTTGGATCGCGCCCGAGAGACCCGCGGCGTCCCCGCGAATACCGCCACCCGCAGGCTCAAGCAGCGTGGCCAGACCCATCTCGTCGTGCAAATCCGTTCCCTGATCGGCGAGGGTCCCCGTCAAGAATGCGGTGCCCTCCTTGCCGAGCTCATCCTGACTGCGGCCGCCTCGCACGTGGATACGCACCGCAGTGATGGGAGCGCCAGGGCGAGCCGAAACCACGAGGCGCGCGCCACAATCGAGCTCGAACCGTGCTCGGGGGAGGGTCACTACTGGGACCTGCCCCCTGGCCGCTACCAGATCCGTGAAGGCACTCACGCTTTGCTCTCCTGCCCCGAATCACCAGGAAGGCTCCATCCCACCACCCGGCGCCTGGGCACGAGATACTCGCGCACGGCAGCCTGCAGGGCCTTGGCTGTGACCTTCTTGCGCCGCTCGGAGAGCTCCAGAGTCAGTGTCCACTCCGCATCCATGGCATAGCCGCCGATGTGCTCCGCCAGATCACTGACGGTCTCTCCTTCCGCGGCCGCTCCGGCGACAAGGAGGGCCTTGGCGCGCTTCATTTCGCTTGGGCTCACCAGCTGCTCATGCAGCTGGCCGAGCTCGGCGTCGATGGCGCTCTCTAGGTCCGCGGGAGTCACTCCCGGTGCGGCTTCAGCATATAGCCAGAACGCCCCGCCTTCAGAGCGAGTGTCATTACTGGTGCTGATCGAAGTGGCGAGGCCTTTCTCGATCACCAGCGAACGGTACATGCGCGAGAGCCGACCCGCAGTGAGAATGGTGGTCAACACGTCGAATGCAAAGTCCACGTCCGTTCCGACCGGAACTGTGGGCCAGGCCATGACCATGCGAGTCGTCGGATCGTCCCAGGACAGTTGCACGCGGCGCTCGCCGTCGGGCTCGGGTGGCGTGGGTCTATAGGGCGCGGCACCGGGATCAAAGCTGCCCTGCAAACCACCCAGGTGCTTGCGCACCTGCTTCAAGGCGGAGCTGGGGCTCAGATCGCCGCAGAGTACGACGGTGGCGTTGGCGGGTTGATAGAAGCGGGAGTAGTACTCGCGCATCTCCGCGGGGCCGACGCGCTGAAGAATGTCCGTGTACCCAATCACCGGTCGCGCGTAAGGGTGGCGCCCGAAGAGGATCTCCTGCACGGCACGGGACAGGCGCCTCCAAGGATCATCCAGACCCATGGCCAGCTCCTCCAGCACAACCGCCTTCTCGGCTTCGAACTCAACTGGATCCAACAGCAGGCCTTGCATGCGATCCGCTTCGATCTCCAGCGCACCCTCCCAACGATCGGACGCTAGCTCAAACCAGTAAGCCGTGTGGTCCGGGGTGGTGAAGGCGTTGTTGGAGCCGCCGAGGCAAGTCGTGATGCGGTCGACCTCGCCCTTGCCGAGCTGCGCGGTGCCTTTGAACATCATGTGCTCGAGAAAGTGGGACAGGCCCGCTTCCTCGGGTTTCTCGTGGCATGAGCCGACGCGATAGAAAATCATCGCGGCCACCACCGGGTCCAGGTGCCTTTCGGCAATCAGAACCCGCAAACCATTTCGCAGTCGGTGCTCCGTGATCGAGGCTCCGCACAAGGAGCCCTTGCTTGCGGGCTTGGTCTGGGTGCGATTCAAGCTCAGCGTCCCCTACGACCGCGATCACTAGATGCACCACCGCGCCTGGAAGAGCCGCGTCGAGGCCCTCCTCGACCCCGAGGTCCGCCCCCACCCCGTCGCCTGGGTCCCCCCGAGCCGCGGCGCGAGCTGCGACGTGGGCTGCTGCTCCTGCGGGACCCACCGCCACCACCACCACCATCACCATCACCATCACCATCACCGCGACGAGGCTCGTCCTCGCCCTTCGGTTCCGTCCGGGGACGATGACCCCGGGGTGATCCACCGCGCGATGGCCCTCCAGGGGTCCACTCCTCTTCCAACTCCTCGGCTGATTCCAAGCGTGAAACCTGTCGTTGGCGCGGAGTGTCCAAAGGCTCAAGTGCCTGCTCTTCGTCAGCAAGGTCGAGCAGCGCCTCCACCTCTTCGCGCGAGAGCGGGCGCCATTTTCCAGCACGCAACCCACGGGCGCTCAGAGGACCGATGTCCACCCTCGCCAAGCCCACGACCTTGAATCCTACGTCCGCAAAGACCCTGCGTACTTCACGGTTGCGACCTTCGCGTAGGGTCACGAGCAGTACGGAGGAAGAAGCGGATCGTCGGCGGATCAGAATTCGTGCCCCGCCCGTTCGGCCATCAGAGAGGTACACGCCGTCACGGACCTTCTGGACGGCTTCGTCATGGATGCGTCCGTGCAGAGTGACCCGATAGGTCTTGGGCACTCCGTAGCGCGGATGGGCTACGCGCTGTGCAAACTCACCGTCATTGGTGAGCAGGATGAGACCCGTGCTCTCCTCGTCCAAGCGGCCTACCGTGTAGATACGGCCTTTGTCCCGGTCGGTAATCAGATCGATGGCCCGCGGACGGTTCTCACTGCGTTCATTGGTGCAGACCACTCCTGCAGGCTTGTGCAGTAGGTAATAGCGACGCGAGGCACCTTCCGGACGCAACGGCGTTCCATCCACCTCCACGGTCTGCTCGAAGGGGTTGACCTTTGTGCCCAACTCGGACACGGGCATGCCGTCGATGGTGACCTTGCCCTGCTCGATCAGGAGGTCACAGGCTCGGCGCGAGGCTATGCCATGGTCGGCCAGGTACTTGTTGAGACGCACCAGAGGGTCGGCCGATGCCGAGTCCCGCGCAGAGGAGCTGCTGGCCGCGGGCCGACGCGCGCTGACCTTGCGCGGCCCACCACCTCGGGCTCCTCGCCCTCGCCCACCACGGGCACCACGGGCACCACCGCCCGCGCGGCTAGAACCCGCCCCACGGCCTCCGGAACTTCTTCGTGAGGATCGTCGCGATCCATCTCTTCGTCCACGCACTCTGAGTTTCTCCTGATTCAGGCACGTGCCTCGACGCGCAGCAATTCCAAATCCCCATCGGATTCGGTGATCGAATAATTCTCGCAGTCCGCAGGAATGAGCCAGGCATCGCCGGCTCTCATGTGACAGGCCTCGTTCTTGCCCACGCGCAGGGCACCGCTGCCTGCGAGAACAACGTAGACCCACGCACGTCCCTGGGTATTGTCCCGGTAGTCCTCAAGGACCTGCAGTTTCTGCACCTGGAACGGGCCCACATCAAGCAGTGTAGACATGGGGTTCACTGCGGCCTCATCATCTGCGCGCGTTCGAATGGCGCCCTGCACCTTGCGGCCAAAGATGATGGCCTGCAGGGCCTCCTCACGGTGCAACTGACGACACTTGCCGTCCAGACCCGCCCGGTCCCAGTCGTGAACGCGATAGGTGCTATCCGAGTTCTGCTGAATCTCCACCAAGGTCAATCCCGCGCCGACCGAGTGCAGAGTTCCCGCAGGCACGTGGAAGAAATCTCCGGGCCGTGGGGTGAAGCTCTGCAAGAGTTCAAGCACAGCGCCGTTCGCACTCGCATCTGCAAAGGCGGCGGCATCCACGCCTTCACGCAGACCCAGATACAGGACACTCCCCGGCTCAGCATCACAGATGTACCAGCACTCGTCCTTGGGTTCGGCTCCCAGGCGCTTGGCCAAACTCTCACCGGGATGAACCTGCAAGGAAAGCAACTCCGCTGTATCGAGCCACTTGACGATGAGGGGAAAGCTGCCGGTGACGGAAGGGGCAGACTCGCCCAGCAACGCTGCTTCCTCTGACAACATCAGCCCGTCCAGCGTCCGCCCCGACAGAGGTCCCTCAGCTACTGCGGAAGCCTGCTCAGGCCGATCGCATAGCAGCCAGGCCTCCCCCGTTTGGGAAGGCCACGCAAGCTCCCCACGCAATCGGTGTTGGAGACGCTCGCCACCCCAGACGCGTTGAAAGGCCTGGGGTTCGAATCGGAGGGCTTGCTGCAGGGACATGAGTCAGGGGAGAGCGGAACGGCCCAAGAGAATAGCGTCCTCTGCCAAGGTGAAACCCCTGGAGGCGGAAACCCGTGGATTGGGCTCAGAAAGTGGGGCCGAAACGCGCGCCTATTGCGCCGCAAGCAGACGGCGAGCTTCCGCCAGAGCCGTGGCCTGATCCCGGCCGCCACTGATCATGTCGGCCACCTCGGCCATGCGATCGTCTCCCGCAAGGGCCTGAACCCGGGTGCGTGTACGGCCATCCTCGACGCTCTTGGCTACGCGCAGGTGATGCGCGGCCCGGGCGGCAATGGGCGCCAGGTGGGTGACACACAAGATCTGGTGTACGGCTCCCAGCCCCTGGAGGTGCGCGGCCACCTGAGGACCGAGCCGCCCCCCTACGCCGGCGTCCACTTCGTCGAAGATCAGGGTAGGCGTGGATTGCTTGACGGCCAGCGCTCCCCTCAACGCCAGCATGATGCGCGCAGCTTCACCGCCCGAGGCCACCTCCCGCAAAGGGCTCGAGGGCTCGCCGGGGTTGGCAGCCAACAGGAACTCGACGTCCTCGGCACCATGCTCGCCAAAGCGCTTGCGGTCCACCGAGAGGCTCGGCGCGCCATTATCGACTTCATCCGCCCGCGGTAGAAGAGCAGCGTCGAACTGCGCGTTGGCCAGACCCAACTCTTCCAGCCCGCCGTGCACCGCCTCTCGAAGACGCGGAACAAGATCGGCCCGCCCTTGGCTCAGCCGCGCAGCCGCCTCCTCGACCCCGGCCCGCCTGCGAGCCACCTCGTCAGTCAATTGATCGCGGTCTTGTTGAGCCGACTCGAGGGCATCCAACTCTTGGCTGAGGTCAGCGTGTTTTTGGGCCAGCCCGTCTCCATCCGTCCGGAACTTGCGCATCAGCCTCTCCAGGTTGCTCAGACGCTCCTCTACCACCTCCAGACGCGGAGGATTGGCCTCGACTCCATCGGCGAAGGAGACCAGATTCGCTACGGCATCCTCCAAGTGGGCACTCACTTCCCGCAGGCTCGCCACCGCGTCATCTAGCCCAGGAACGCGTGCGCCCCACTGGCTCAACTGCCGCTCCGCCTGGCGCACGCGATCCAAGGCCGCCCCGTCATGCTCCGACAGGCTCCCCAGAATCCCACCCAACTCTGTGGACAATTCGCCCGCGTGCCGCAGCAACTCCCGTTCATCTTGCAGACCGAGGACCTCTCCCGTTTGAGGGGCGAGGTCACTGAGTTCGCTGATCTGAAAACGCAACAGGTCGAGGCGCTCCAACCGCTCAGCCTCTTGCGACTCGAACTCCTCCAGGCGCTGCGCCTCTTCCAACCAGGACGCACGGCGCTCTCTGTAGCCAGCCAAGGCGTCTTCCAATCCACCGAATGTGTCCAACAAGGCGCGCTGCTCGGCCGCCTCAAACAGGCGTTGGTGATCGTTCTGTCCATGAATCTCCACCAACTGCGAGGCCAATTCGCGCAGCACCTTCTGGGTCACGGGTCGATGATTTACATGCGCGCTGCTGCGTCCATCCTTTGAGAGGGTGCGGGTCAGGATCAACTCCAGATCCTGCTCGGCATCGCCATCCTTCCCCTGAAACTCGCGCTCCTCGCGCCATTCATCCAAGACCTCTGGCAGTTGACTCGCAAGCCACTTTTCCACCTGAGCTCCGTAGCCCACGCGCCCCAAGCCCTGCACGACAAAGCGGCCTTCAACCCTCGCACGTTCTGCGCCGGCCCGAATCAGGCCCGAACGCGCACGGCGTCCGAGCAGCAGTTCGAGCGCATCGATGAGCAAACTCTTGCCCGCCCCGGTCTCTCCGGTAATGACGTTCAAGGCTCCTTGGAAGGAGAGGGACGCGCTCTCGATCAGAGCCAGGTCGCGGATGGTGAGTTCGGTAAGCATGGTCGAGGATCTAGAAGTACTTCTTCTTGATCCATTTGGGCTGGTGCCTATCAGGCTTACGAGTGCGACCGGATAAGTCCACCTGTTTGGGGCCCAACTCCTGGGCGGTCCACAGGGTCTTGTCCGCAAACTCCGTTTGGTGAGCCTGAAGCAGGGCCTGCATGCGATTCAGGGTTGAAACATGCTCCGGTTCGGCAGCCAGGTCGTGGGTCTCAAGGGGATCGGCCTCGAGGTCGAAGAGCAGGGTCACGTCAATCTTGGGGAAGCGGATCAGCTTCCAGCGCCCATCGCGCACAGCGAGCTGGCTGCGCTGGTAGACCGTGAACAGCGACTCCCGAGTAGGTGGCCCCACACCCTTGGTGAACGCCAAGAAGCTCCGACCCTCGACCGTTTCATTCACCGGCACAGCCGCGACCTCGCACAGGGTGGGGTAGATGTCGAAGAGGTAGGTCAAAGCCTCTCGCACCTCTCCCACTGGAATGCCCGGGCCCCGCAGGATGAGAGGACAACCCATCGAATGCTCGTAGAGATTCTGCTTGCCAAGTAGTCCGTGGCTGCCCACGGCAAGGCCGTGGTCAGCGGAGTAGATCACAAGGGTGTTCTCATCCAGCTCTAAACGATCGAGGGTGTCGAGGATGCGACCCACCTGCTGGTCCACGTGGGAGATCAGGCCGTAGTACTCTCCTAACTGCTCTCCGACGATCTTCGGATCCCTTGGCCAACCGGCGAGGACTTCGTCCCTAATAACCAAGGTGCCCACATCGAAGGCCCAGGGGTGCTGGGGCAGAAAGTTGGCTGGCAGAGGCGGGAGAGCCGCAGCGTAATGCTCGCGCCAGCGCACCGGAGGATCGCGTGGATCATGGGGCGCGGTGAAAGCCACGTATGCAAAGAAGGGTTGATCGCGCTCAGATGCACCGTAACCCTCGAGAAAATCCACTGCCGCGTCTGCGAAGATGTCGGTGGAGTGCCCTTGACCGGTCCGTTTTTCGGAGAAGCCCGAGCCGTCAGCCTTCAGGTCCTGCAGCGGCACCCTGTTGTGATCGGACATCCCCCCGAAGAAGACGGACTTGCCCTCATCAAAGCTGCGCGCAAAAGACCCCGATCCGTTGTGCCACTTGCCCGTACCAAAAGTTCGGTACCCCCCCCTGCCCAGTGCCTCCCCCAGGGTCGTTACACCCGCCAGATCAGTCTTGACCCGATGCAGGCTACGACCGCTCATCACCATTGCCCTCGAGGGCAGACAAACGGCCCCGCTGGTGGAACCCATGCAGTGGTTGTTCAAGAAACTCGTACCCTCGGCCACCAACCTGTCGAGGCTCGGGGTCTCAATGAACTCGTTGCCCAAGGCAGCAATCGTGTCGGGGCGCTGGTCGTCCGCGAACAAGAACAAGATGTTGGGACGGACCTTGGGCTCTGTCGCCAGACCCGATCCCATCGCGCTGCGAGCACCCGTCAAGAGGGCACAGGTGAGGACGGCGAGGGCTAAACCTCGAGCCAGGGGCGCCTTGAGTAGAGGCGCGGGGCTGGCTGGGTTCACCTCGCCGGAGGTTCTCACTCTGAGCGGACGTAGACCGTGTTCGCAGCCACGCTCATGTTCCCCACGTCATCGATGGTGAGCTTGCCCGTGACGACCACCTCGGAGAGATGGTCCAATCCGTGGAATCCTTTGGCCGTCTCCTTGACCGGGGTTCCGTTCTCCGTGAACTCCACCACTAGGGTGCCCAACTTGAGCGCCGCTGGATCCTCGCAGCAGTAATCCCAGGGCGTGGAGCAGTGGTCGGGCTCATCCATCGCGGCACAACTCATCAGGGCCATGTCCGCCAGGGTGAAAGCCGAACGTTCGGAGATATCGCGCACCCGTCCCAGAACCACAACGTCCGCTCCGGATCCTGCGCCAACGCGCAAGGACCCAACGCTCTGCGCCTGACCAGGCTCGGTGGCACTGTGGAAACGCTCAGAGAGGACGGGCCATGCTTCGGGCTGAACAGCTTCCGAAGATCCGCAGCCGGAGAGCGCGAGGGTCGAGAAGGCAAGAAGGGCGAAGTAGGGATGGCGCATGGTCATGGAAAAGGGGTCGAAGTACCGGGTGGAGACAGTAGCACGGAAGGAGTGTTTGGAGGTCTGGATCAAGTGTCCTTGAGAGCCAAGGCCACTGAGATCCTCGAGGCACGGAATGCAGCAGGGGCCACGCCCAGGATGCCCAGCAGGAACGCCCCGGCAAAACCGACGAGGATGCTGACGGCATCGAGTTCAAGGGCGAAGGCGCTCATGGCCAAGCCAACGGAGGTGCCATCCAAAGCGAAGCGGGCCACCAGCAGGCCTGCCAGGCCGCCCGCACAGGCCAGGAGCACCGACTCCTGGGCCAGGGACTTGGCCAGATGCCAACCCGAATAGCCCACCGCCCGCAGGGTCGCGAGCTCGCGCATTCGGTCCTGGACTGCAGCGCCCATGGTGTTGGCGCCACCGAACAGGGCGGCTCCGGCGATGATCACCGCCAGAGCCCAGGCCATGTTACGAATCGGCCCGAAGTAGTCGGTCAACTCGCGGTAATAGACGGCGGTCGGGATCATCACGAGCTCCAAATCGAGCCTGCGGGCCGTGAAGAGATTGAGATCGGCGAAGTCACTGGATGCCATTCGTACGAACAGGACCGAGTCATCCTCGCGTTGGACAATGCCACGCAATGGCGCCACCGGCGTCCACAGTTCCGCCTCGAGGGTGGTTCCTGGCGCAGAAAAAGTGCCCACGATTTCAAAGGGGGTGCTCTCGATCCAGAGTACCTCGCCCAGCGGCAGCGCCGAAGGGTCGACGCCCATCTGGCTGGCGGCCAAACGCCCCACAAGGATCTCGCCCGTGCGCGGAATCCGACCCGACGTCACGGTCACGGCCTCATGAATGGAGTAAGCCTCATCGGAGACACCACGCACGAACCCAGGGTAGATGGGCCCGTCCTCGGCCCCCAGGCGCACGCTGGTTCCCATGTGGATCTCACCGGAGGTGACCTCAACTCCAGGTACCGAGGCGCTCACGAGTTCGCCGAGCCCGGCGGAGACCGACGAGCGCACCACGTCACGCTGGGACACGGTCGACAGGAGAATGGCCGTGTCGGGCTGGGCGGCTCCAGAGAAGGTCCCGTCCAGACCGCGCACAAAAGACGTCGTGGCCACCAAGAGTGCCGTTACCAATGCACTGGCCCCCGCGGTCAAGATAGTCCGCATTGGATGACGCATCAGATTCCGGATGGCGTAGTCGAGGGGTAGGCCTCTCACGTTGCACTCCTTAGGGAAGCCACGATGGGCGCACGCGCCGACCGAATGGCGGGTGCCAGGCCAGCCACGGCGCCGGTCGCGAGGGCGATGACCAGACCACGCGCGAAGAGTGCCGGCGAGGAGGCGAAGTTCACGGCGACGCCCTCCGTCCCAATGGACAGATGCATCCCCTTCAGGATCGCCAGGGATACCCCCAGGCCAAGCAGACCACCCAAGAAACTCAGGGCGAGGCTCTCCGCCAGAACGACCCAGGCAAGGTGCTCCTCACGGAAACCGAGCGTCCGAAAGACGCCGAACTCCCGCACTCTTTCCTGTACCGACATGAAAATCGTGTTGGCTACCAGGGCCAGGACGACGATCACGCAGGCCAATCCCAATAGGCGTCCGATACCGAGGATCTCTCGCAGGTCACGAGTCGCCCGCTCAAGAAATGCCACCTGGGCCCGGGTGTCCGTCGGCTCCTCGGCAGTTGCAAACAAGCTGTCTATCTCGCGGGAAATTTCACGGGCCTTCGAAGCATCCGTCAACTTGACCTCGAACTGGGTGACAGTCCCCAGTCGGTTGACCGGGCCTGCGCGCTGGAGAAATTCCAGGTGCGTCAAGATCAGCCCCTCCTCGATGGCTGCCTCGGATTCGAAGATGCCACGTACTTTCACGTCGATGTCACCAAAGCGGAAGGTGTCGCCCACACTCAAACCCTTGCGTGAGGCGAAGTCCGACCCCACCAGGGCAGCATCGTGCTCGGTTCGGAATTGCTCTATGTTGCCGTCGGTCAACTTAATGGAACGAGCCTTGAGCAAGGTGTCCACCGGCGCGCCTTGGAAAGCCACAAGATCCAGGCTTGCGCGGCAGTTACTCAGGTAGACCTTCACCGGGAGTACAGATTCAACACCTGGCACATCGGCGATGCGAGTGGTGTACCACTCGGGTAGGAACGAGGTCTGCGGGCAGTAGCGGTTCTTGCGATAGACGATCAGCGTACGCGCTGATTCGTCGCCGGAGAGGGCCTCACTCATGCCCATGCTCAGGCTCTCCACGAGCATGAGCAGGGTCATAGCACAGGCAATCCCACACACCGACAGGAAGGTGCGGCCGGGGCGGCGGAACAGGTTCCGCCAGATGAGTTTGGTGAGTTTCATGCCCTGCTGGCCTCCGATTCATCTGACGGCATCGCGTGCAGTTGGCCCTTGTCAAGGTGCATCACACGTGTGCCGTGGTCGGCCGCTCGTGGGTCGTGCGTGACCATCACGATCGTCTTGCCGCGCTCCGAATTGAGTCGCTGCAAGAGGTGAAGGATGCCAGCCGCGGACTCGGCGTCCAGGTTCCCCGTGGGCTCATCGGCCAAGATCAAATCGGGGTCCGTCACCAGGGCGCGGGCGATGGCCACGCGCTGCTCTTGGCCGCCGGAAAGTTGGCCAGGACGGTGGTCCGCCCGGTCGCTTAGACCCACGGCCTCCAAGGCTAGACTGACTCGCTGATGACGCTCCGACCTCGAGAGAGGCAGGAGCCAGAGAGGCAAGTCCACGTTCTCGTAGGCCGTCAGCACGGGAACGAGGTTGGCCTGCTGGAAGACATAGCCAATGTGATCCGAGCGCCAGCGGGCAAGCGCACGGGACGACGCCTTGGTCAGGTCCGTGCCAGCCACCTCAATCCGACCCTCGTCGGCCTCGTCGATACCGGCGAGGAGGTTCAAGAGGGTCGTCTTGCCGCTGCCCGACGGGCCCAGCAGTACGAAGAACTCACCGGCCTCGATTGACAGATCTACCCGCTCTAGAGGGGTAACCGCATGCCCGCCCTTGGTGTAGCGCCGTGTCACGTTCGTCAAATTGGCAAAGCTCATTGTGTTGATTTCTTCCGGATCACGATTCGATCCCCTTCCGCGAGTTGTTGATGCCCTTGGTCCACCACCTTGTCACTGATATTCAGTCCGGAGAGAACCTCCGTATGGTCGCCTCGTACGTTGCCCAGGGTGAGGGTGCGCTTCGCAGCCAAGCCTGTGGTCCCATCCACAACCCAGGCCGTCTCTCCCACCAGCACGCGGGTGGGGATGAGAACGAGATTCGAGGCCTCAGGGGACAAGGAAGGATCAAGAGCGTCGCCCGTCCCAAAGAAACGAGCCTGGACGAGCATCTCGGGCCGCAGCAGTTCGTCCTCGTCGTTCACGCGCACGTGCACCTGCAAGGTGACCTTTTGTATGTCCGCCCTTTGAACCACGCGTAGAACCTCCCCCTGATAAGGCTGGCCCTTGCGCGACTCCGAGAGGATCTCGACCCGCTGGCCGATCTGGAGCCCGGACACATCTGCCTGGGGAACGTCCACCCGCACGCGGAGTGAATTGGGATCGTAGAGAGTGCAAACCGACCCGCCGTTCAGGGTCATCCCCGGCACAGCAAGCCGGGCCAGGACCACTCCGTCCACAGGAGCACGGACGATCATCCGCTCCAACCGCAGACTGGCTTCCTGCAGGCGGGCTCGAGCAGTCTGCACTTCAGCGGTTGCACGCTTAGATCGGGTCCGGGCCAGATCCAAACGATCCTTGAACAACAGGCGCACGTCCGACGCGGCTCGATCATTCACAGCCTGCGCCGCAGCCATGCTGGCCTGGGCCAAAGCGGTTTGAGCTTTCAGGCCGTCCAGTTTGGCGCGGGCCTGCAGGACGCCGGACTGGGCGTTCTCCACCTGCCAAGGGCTCGTGGCACCGGCAATCTCCAGGTCGAATTGCACACGCAGCGTGGATTCCGCCAACTTCAACTGTTCAGAGCCTTCGACTTCGGCGGCAGCCTGTATCTCCGCAGCGGCTTTGGCCCCGTTGAGGGTGGCCTCACTCGTCGCCACGGCCAACTTGGTCTCAATACCCTCCTCCAGTCGCTCGCGACCGATGATGATTCCGGACTCCACCAGCTCGGCTTGGCGCACCTCCAGCACGGCCTCCGCCTCGTCCTGGGCGATCCGTGCATCTTCATCCACCAGTCGGGCGACGGGGTCCCCCGCGCTGACTTTGTCCGACTCCTCCACGAGCATTTGTCTGACCGTACCGGGCGCGAGCGTCGGAACCTGAATGGGGAACGGATCGGGCTCGACCCAACCCGCAGCCTGCAGCACAACCTGCCCAACTGAGACTGCGCCAGCTTCACCGCCAACGGAGGACTGGGGGCGGATGATGCTCACTTCGACCACGGGCGCAAAGTAGTCCTGCAGGGTCGTGGCCAAGACGCCAGCAAAACCCAGCAGTAATAGTGCTGGAACCAACCAGCGGAGCGCACTTCGCTTGGGAGGGTTGATGCCTGACCTCGGTCGCGCCAAAGCCTCAAGATCAATGTCTGACTTTACTGAGTCCACAGGGTCACCTCACTTACGGGTTCAGAGGGTTGCACAGGCCTGCTGTTGGAGCTTCCGGGCCCCAGTTCTTTCTGTAGTCCGATTCGAGAGAGTTGTTCATACTCCCAGGCATCCATGACTAAGTGGACGGAGCCAAGGCGCTTATCGAAAAAGTCAAACCATTCGGACATGGGCTCAAGACCCTCATGAAGTCGTGCACGAGAGGCGCGCCACATGGCCTCAGCGCCCCACTCCATCGAAGGGGAGTAGAGATGATGCTTGATCAGCGCATTTTCGTAGGTCGCATGGGCCTGATCTACTCGTGCAATCTGATCGAGATAGGACTCCTCGATTCGTTCCAACTGGCGAGCACGCCGGGCCTCCGCCGCTTCAAGCTTGCCCCGCCAACTTGAGGGGAATGGCCACTGCAAGCTCAAGAGTCCTGCAAACGGCAGGGTGGCAGGGTTCAGTCCAGTCTCGACTCCGAGCCGAATGGAAGGCCAGGCCTTGGATGCAACCTCGCGCAGCTGCGCCTCGGCGATGGACAAGGAAATACGCCTCACCCGCAGCAGTGGATGCCGAGCAAGAAGCTCCTCGTTCTGTGGCCACGAGCCGGCGTCCAGATTTTCGTGTGGGATCTGATTCCAGGCGGGGACGGCAAGCGAGGGGTGCCCCATTGGAAGGCCGCTCGCCCGCGAGAGCATTGACTCGGCTGTCTTTTCGAGAACATGCAGGCGAGAAACTGCCGCGTCCAGCGCTGCCGTACGCGCCTCGACTCCCTCCCACGCTGCTGCGGGCAGGCGTCCATGGTCGTTCAGGATCTTGAGGCGGACGCGATCCTCTCGCAGGTCCCGATTTAGCTTATCGAGGGCAGAGTATCGGGCACGGACAGCGGCCAGGGTTACCCGGGACCTCTCCACAGCGAATCCAGCATTCCAGAGTGCCAGCTCCAAGCCAACCGTGGCCTCAAGCACCTCGGTCGTTGCCAATTCGCGCTCGGCCGCGGAAGGGCCCATGCCCAAGAGGCGGGTCAACTCAACCGAGGACTGGCCAACCAAGAGGCCGCTCCCACCTGAGGCCTGATTGAGCATCGCTTGAAAGGACATCGGGCTCGGAGCACCAGCAGACTCCGCCAAGGCGACTGCGCTCTCAAGTCCGCGGCGGGACGCACGCACCGCTGGGTTCCAGGTGTAGGCACAGGCCTGCCAGTAACCTTTCTGAGCAGGGTCAGCCAGATCTTCGGCGCTGGGCAGGGGCAGCTCTATCGCTTCAAGGCGTGCAATCTCAATCACTTCCCCCACATCAATGTGAGAGAGGTCTCGCTGATCGACACTCTTGACGATATCGCCGGGCTGGCTGTTCAGCGCTGCCGGTGCAGCGCAGGCCGCCAGAAGAACGGCAGGCATCAGGATTTGGAATTCGGGCCTTGGTAGAAACCTGGCCCATGAGTGACTCGGCATGGCATGGTTCCGCATGAAGAGCGGAGGGGAAACTGGAACGACTGACGGGATTCACCCGTCGGAAAAAAAGCCGACCAGCCGAGTCAGTTGCGCATGGGTGCCGTGCCGGGCAGCAGGCCCGATGGCGTCACCCCCAACGGGGGCGGCCTCACGCAGCGTTCATTCGTTCGCTCCAAAGTCCGAACGACCTCATCCTTGAAGAGGCTCGCGAACAGGGGCGCCGCGTTGTGGGTCTGGGGAGCCGGATTCGTATCCAGGAACTCCTCAAAATCCGGTATGTCCACATCGTGGCAAGAGGGGCAGTCGCTCTCGTCACAACTCTTGCCGGCCAGGCCCGTGTCATCCACATCGCCTTCGTCTTGCTCCATCAGGCAGCAGGGCGAGCCATGCTCCGGAGCGATCGCCGGGCACAGGCACCAACCCATCTCCACGCCGCGGGGCACCAGGAGCGCCGGCAGACAAGCGAGAATCAGGAGTCGGACGTGGGTGAGAGCAGACATTACGGGGGCGTTTATCGGTCAAATGACCTACGGAAGACAATCCTATCCTGTTTGAAATTTACGGCTTTGGAACCATGGTCCCCTGCCGCGGACGCTGTCAGGGGCCAACAGCGGCAGGGCCTCAGGGGCTGTTATTGGGCCCCTAACCATGCCACCATGGGCTCTTGGTGCATCCTTGTCTCCGCACCCCACATTCATCTTGGGTCAAATTTTCCCACTTCTGAGCCGCTTCGGGCGCACTGTACGCTCTCCCAGGGTTGGTCTCCTGATCGCCCTGGGGTTGGTGGCTTGCTGCCCACCCCCCCCGAACAGCCCGTCAGCGGATAGTGGATCCGTGCCTTTCGCGTTTTGGAACCTGGAGAATCTCTTCGACGCCGAGGATGATCCGGACAACGAAGGCGATGATGAGTACCTGCCCGCAAATGAGTGGACCCAGGAACGCTACGCCTTGAAGGTTCGTCACCTCGCCGAGGCCATCGACGCCCTGGACGTGGACGTCCTCGGGGTGTGCGAAGTGGAGAACCGACGGACCTTGGAGGATCTGGTGAGCCACGCAGCCATCGCCGCTCGGGGCTATCAGATCGCACACCTGGACTCTCCCGACCTGCGCGGCATCGATCTCGCCCTCTTGGTCGCGAGCCCCTTGGGCATCACGGGCGAGCCGGTCCTGCACCCCATCGACCTGGGTGAAGGTGTGCGGCCGACACGTGGAGTTCTTGAAGTCCAACTTCAGATCCAATCCCGCCCTCTGACCGTCTTGGTCAACCACTGGCCCTCACGCTACGGGGGCCGAGAAGTTTCAGCGCCGCGACGGGAGATGGCGGCGACGGTCGTACGTGCCCTGGTAGATGAGCGCATGCGTACCGCGGCTCAGGACGGTCGCGAAGCGGAGGTGCTCATCATGGGAGATTTCAACGACGATCCCTTTGATGCTTCGGTACACGAGGTCCTGGGTGCTGTGCGCGAACGCCGCACGGTCGCGCACCCGAACAACCTGCTCACCCAGAATGACAAGCAGACCACTCCGCGCCTCTACAACCCCACCTGGTCACTCTTCGCTGAGAGCGACCACGGCACGTACTACTATTGGAACGACTGGACCTGGAACGTCTTCGATCAGATCATCGTCAGCCCGGGCCTCTTGGATGGCCAGGGGCTCGACTACGTCGAGGGTTCGGTAAGGGCCCACGCGCCCGACTTCCTGCGCGACACGGAGAAGAACGCCCAGCGGCCCGCACGATTCCGAAAATTCAGGGGCACCTGGGAAGAGGGCTACAGCGACCACTTCGCTATACGTGGCGAGCTGAGCTGGAACTGAGCCCTGCGGCGCTACTCGATGCGCTTGCAGACCAGGGTCTTACCGCCCGGCATGTGACGCGTGAGGGAGACCACCTTCCCGTCCTCTTCCTGAAAGGAAACTGAGATCATGGGCTGCTCGCGCACCTGCCAGGTGTCATTGATGGGCACCTTCCACAGGTGAAATACGGCCGCTGTCGTGTCCACCGCCAGATAGTCACCGTCAATGCGAACCACGGCGTGATCATCCTCGTCCGGGTCATCGTAGGTGCCAAAGTACTTCGCAAGGGTCTTGGCATCCGCACGGATCGACTCGTAGTACTCCTTCTCATGGGGCGTCCCCTTGCGGGGGGCCTCGAAGGTCAGCGGGCCCTGGTGAATGCGCAGGCAGTCCACCTCACCTTCCCCATCACGCTCAAACCAAACGGAAAGGGTGGGCGCGATTGCAAAGGACCACTTCTCCTCACCCTCTCGGCGCGCGAGCTCAAACCGCATCTGGCTCGGCACGTCGAGGATGAACTTGCCCGCCCGGTACTCCACTTGGAATTCCTCCTTCATGTGAGTTCCCCAATCTGCGACATAGGTGCCGAGAAATGGTTGGAGTTCGTCCGGCACGACGGCGCTGGCATGGATCTGAGGTGCTATCAGATTGCGATCCAAGGTCTCCTCCAACCGCAGGGCCGTACCCCCACCACGGGACTGGGTGAAATAGAGGACCATGAGGTCGCGCTTGGGCCAGGCCCAGGCAATCGTTCCATCCGAGCCCGAGTGCCCGAGGATTGTCGCTGGCCCCTTGCCCACGGCGGTCTTCGGCACGTGCAGGACGGACATCTGCCCGTAGAACACCTCCAGCCCGGTGAATGAAGTTGGGAAACGAGCGGTGCTACCCATCATCGTCATCTCGCTGACGGGCGTCAGGGTGCGTTCAATAGCGGCCTCAGAGAGCAGCTGCTTGTCGCCCACCCTTCCACCGTCCATCCACATGGCGAGGAACCTGCCGTAGTCCTCCGGGGTCGAATACACCGACTGGGATCCCCAGGCGAAGGGATAGAACGAGCCCTCGTCAGGATCCAGGAAGCGCTTCCATTTCCCCATGCCTCCCGCATACAGGCTGGCGATTCGAGAACGCCTCGGGTCCTCGTCGTCGATGAAGTAGAAGGAACTCTGCATGCCGAGCGGGACCAGAAGCTCCTCCGTCACGAACCGGTCAAGTCTCATGCCGGCCGCCACTTCAACCACAGCCCCCAAGGTGTCGGTGCCGATGTCCGAGTACCAGAAGCGACTCCCCGGTTCGAACTCCGGGCCGCGCTCCCCCATCGCGTTGCCCATATCAACCAGACTCTCAAACTCATCTATAGAGGTGAGAATCGTGAGAGGCAGGCCCGCGCGATGCGTTATCAGCTGGCGCACAGTGATCGCTCCTGATTCCTCCGTCTTGAAGCCCGGAAGATACTGGGCCACCGGCGCATCCAGGTCGAGCTTCCCGCGATCCACAAGCAGCTGCGCGGCCGTAGCCGTGATGGGCTTGGTCATGGAGCGGATATTGCAGACAGTCCCCGGCCCCCAGGCCGTCTCACTCTCGCGATCGGATTCGCCAAAGTACTCGTGCAACACCGTGTGACGGTTCTTGATCACCATCAACTCCCCGCCAACGATGAGGTCGCGCTCCAGATAGTCGTTGACCTCGTCCACCAGAGCAGCGAGTGCCTCGGCAGAAATCCCCTGGCTCGCCGGATCCGACACGGGGAAGCTGACTGCCTCGGGCGAACGTGCGAGGGAATCCTCCTGCGCCTCCAAAGGAAGGCCAGAAAGAACGAGCATGGTGCCGAAGCCAAGGGCATAGCGAAGAGTCATGTTCATTTCCTAGGTATTGAATTCAACCAAGTAAGGACGGGGAGTTTGATCTACGAATTGACGTGAAAGGCATACATGTGAGTCTCTGTGCGGATGAACACCGTGCCACCAAGCAGGGCCGGGGAAGCCATGATTCGCTCTTCAAGATCTGTGCTCGAGAGCACCTTGAGCTCTTTGCCGGCTTCCAGGGTCGTCACGACCCCGCGTGCCGATGCCATGTAGACCTTTCCGTCTCCAGCCACGGGAGACGCGTAGTACGGTCCGCCTGCATCCAACCGCTCCTGGAAATGCAAGGCTCCCGTCTTGGCGTCGAGGCACGAGAGAATGCCACCGTTCTTGACCATGAACAGGCGTCCACCATAGAGAAGTGGGGAGGGACACTCCGGGACACCGCGTCGATGCTGCCAGACGATCTGGGTGTCGCGGTCCTCATTCCCGGGGCGGATGGCGAGCAGGCCATTGGCGAACTGGAATTGGTTCAGGAACTCGTACATGCGGCCCCACTCCTCACTCGTCACCTGCCCATCCCGGTCGCGATCCAGGAAGCGGAAGAAACCGGGAAGGGGGTGGTCACCCTCACCGTCGGCGTCGAAACGCGAGAGGATGCTCGCGTTCGGGCGCGCCTCCTCATAGCTCAGGGAGCCGTCTCCGTCCTCGTCGTATTGCTCAAGCAGCACAGCGTAATCCGGGAGGCCGATGACCTCCGGGTTAGTGCGCATGTTGTAGGAGGTGATATAGACCAGACCATCACCCGTGATTGGAGTGATGCACGGTTCATCGGTCAATCCCGGGAGGGACCAGCGTTCGTCCCCGTCCTCAAGCGCATAGGCGGTAACCCAACCCACGCCGTAGCACACGATCTCGTCCACCCCGCCGTTGTTCCAGATGAGGGGAGTAGACCAGCTCGCGGTGAACCCCTCCCTCTCCTTGCGCCAGATCGTCTCACCGGTAGCGGGCTCGATAACCTCCAGAAACGAGCCGGTTGCATTGTCGCGTAAGAACACGAGCCGCCCTCCTGCCAGGATCGGTGATGCCGCAGTGCCGTACATGTTCTCCGGAATCCGCATGCGCCTCAGCCAGCACTCCTTGCCGTCAAGGTCGTAGCAGATGAGTCCACAGGAACCGAAGTACACAAATACGTGCTCCCCGTCTGTCGTGGGCGAAGGGGTGGCCGAGCTGTTGATGCTGTGCCGACCCTCGAACATGTCCGTCATGGCCGAGCGCGACCAGAGCACCTTGCCACTGTTGCGATCGATGCAGAGCGTCTGCACCTCACGGTCGGTGGCACCCGTGATGAAGATGCGATCCCCCCAGATGCAGGGTGATGAGTGGCCCGGCGGAATCTCGCAGGACCAGGTCAGGTTCTCGGCCTTGTCCAGCTTCGCGGGCAATGTCTGGTCATCGGGCGCGACGCCAAGACCTCCCGGCCCGCGAAATTGACTCCATTGCGCCTGCCCCAGAACGGGTCCCGCACCCAGCACAACCAGTGAGGAGCTCCAAAGCCATCGTGTACTTGCCTGCCAGGCCATGGCTCCAATGCTATCCACGGACATGGGGAATCCGACATACGCAATCCGGTCGAACCCGCAAGCAATGGGTATCAGTCGGAAGGGCCTACCTCGCTCACGATGCCCGAACCCAGGAATAGCAACTGCGCCCCTATCGCTTCCTGTGCGAGGCCCGTCATCGAAGCCAGGGCTTGCCTGTAGGCAAGCAGTTGCGGGGTGTAATGGGCAACCCGTTCTTCGAGGTTGTCGTCGTCCACACGGTCCGTCTTGTAGTCCTGGATGATCGCGGACACGTACGCACCATCCTTGCGCTGCACGATGACCCGGTCAAAGGAGCCGCACCAGGTGACCGGTCCAGAATCGCCGGGAAGAACGAGACAGTAGTCCCGTTCGCACCAGACCTCCCACTCTCCGCCACCGCTACCACCATCCGGCCTGCCCAAGGCAGCCCGGATGTCCGAAGTATCAAGAGCCCGCTTCACATAGGCGAGCGCGTCTCGGCACAGGGCCTCGTCCGGCTCAATGGAAAGGCCCAGGGCCAGGAGCGCGTCCTCGTCCAGCTCCGCCTCGGCGGGCCATTCGTACTCCTGCAGGTAGCGGTGCACCACCAGACCAAAGCGGGTACCGGTGTTTGAGGGAGGCGCCAAGAGCGTCGCGCCACTCTGGACCCAACCACCCTCTTCCGAGGAGGGAGACCGGCGAGGCAGGCGCCGAGGCCCTGCGGTGACGGCGAGACCCAGCAGAGGTTTCTCTGGGGCGTTCGCGGGGGCTGGCTCGTTCTGTTCCTCAGGTAACCAAGAGTCCGTGGAATCCCCGTGGCGCCAGAGCACCGTTCCATCGGCGCCATCGGTGCCCAGCATGGTGCGGAGAATCCCGGCCGGGCTGGTTCCCCCGTCCTTTCCCTTGCGATCACGTACCAACATCTCCAAGCGATGTTTGGCGCGGGTCATGCCCACGTAGAGCACACACAGGGCCTCCCGCACCTCGCGCATGGACTGATCCAGATAGAGCTGGCTGAGAGACGGGTCGAGTGCAGCCACATCCTTGCTGGGGTTGATGGTGGCGGTCATCAACATGCCGCGCGGGTCGGGACGATTCACCAGGAAGGTCCAGCGGTTCGTCGCCAGGCTTCCATCGAGCTCGGGGAGGATGACCGCATCGAACTCCAGGCCCTTGGAAGCGTGCACGGTCATGACCTTGATGCGCGCGGCGGCGGGAACCTCCACCTTGTGGGCACGCACGAGATCCACAAAGCGATCGGCTCGCAAGCCCGGGTGCTCGGCCCAGGCGAAAGCCACATCGCAAAGCTGGCGGTACCGGCGGCGGTCCCACTCACTGTAGGCGGAATGCTCACGCACTGCCGGTTCAAGGTCCGCGCACAATTGTCCCAACCCACACTCGGCGAGCTTCTCTCGCACCGATCGGGACAGGGCCATCCGATCCTCCATCACATCGGCGCAACCCAACACGGCCGGCAAGGGTGAAGACGACAGGTGGAAGGCGGCCATGGTGTCGGATGGGTGATCCGCAAGGTGCAGCAAGGACAGCAGGTGCAAGACGGCCGCCGAGTCGGTGAGTGGATTGCCGCCCTCCCCACTCACGGGAAGACCCTCCATCTGGAGTTTTGCGATCAGGCGCGGGATGACTTTGTTGGCGCGCAGCAGCACGCCGATGGTCGCCTCGGGACACTCCCTGGCCAAGGCCACAACACGCTCCGCCGCCAGCTCGATCACGGGCATCCAGTCCTTTTCATCCCCTACAGCGGGACGTGCCTGGCGCAGCTCTGCCGCTCCCGGTAGATCTGCGCCAGCTTCGTGCTCTTCAAATGTGCGCTCGAATTGCTGGGCGGCCTGCAGGTGAGCCTGCTTCCCTTTTTCCTCGAACACAGACGAGGACGAGAGTGACTGGAATACCTGATTGACCGTGTCGAGGATCACCCCCGATGAGCGGTAGTTCTTCTTCAGCGCCTCACCTTTCACGTTCAGGTGCTTGCTGAGGCCTTCCAACAGGCGCGGCTCCGCTGAACGCCAGCCGTAGATGGACTGCTTCACGTCGCCCACACAGAAGAAACTCTGTTCGCCACTACCGTCGGCACAGATGTTCTCGGCCATCTCGGAGAGGACGCGCCACTGGACGGGGGCGGTGTCCTGGAACTCATCCAAGAGGAGATGGTCCAAGGTGGCGTCCAGACGATAGGCCAGATCCAGGTCCCGGCCGGCTATTGGCCCGGGGGTTCCGGGTTCACGGGGGGCTAGAGCGCGGGGGATGTCTGCGAACTCGTACAGGCCGCGGTCCCGTTTGACGTCCTGCAGAAGTTTCTCGTAGCGCGTAAGCAACTCAACGATGCGTTCATTGCGCACGACAAGACTGCTGTGCAGTACGTGGCCAATCTGTCGCAGGAGCACACCGATGGCGTCCACCCAAGGAAGTTCGATGTCGCGGCTGGAGAACTTGGGCTCTCCATGCAGGACTTTCCCAACCAGCCCAAGGCCCAGCAGACCCTTCCAATCCTCCTGATCCAGCAGATCCAGGATGTTCTCTCGCGCCTTCTTCCAATTCTGGACCTCCTCCCCGTCTTTTTTCTTGGGAACCGGGAGAGACTCGATGGTGGCCCGCGTCTCCGCCAACAGCTCGGGCTCCACTGCAGGTCCGGGGTGCACGCAGTTCCAGGCCTCGGGCGAGCTATCAAGGAACACGTCCCGACCGCGCTCGACCAGCTGGATCAGTGCCCGGTGCACCGATCGGCCCGCGCCCTTGCTGGCGGTGATCTCCCGCAGGAGCTCGGCGAACTGAGCCTCGTCATCCGGGCCGTCAAGCTCCTCCAGCAGGGCGGCCAGTGCTTCGGCTGTGACCTCGTCCGCCTCCGGACCCTGGGCCACCGACCACTGGGGTGCCAGGTCCAGGTCCAATGCAAAGAGCCGGCCCAGATGAATGAAAAACGAATCCAGCGTGCGTACTTCGAACCGATCCAGCCGGCGCACGAGATTGGCGAGCAGGTTTAGAGCGCCCTCGGATTCGAAGCTGGAGCCAAAGTCGCGACAGCTCGCCAACTCCTTGCGCTGCTTGCCATCGTCAACAGCCTCCACCAGGCGTTTCAGCACGCGATCAAGAATCTCCCCGGCAGCCTTGCGAGTGAAGGTGGTGGCGAGGATCGAGCGCGGCTTGGCTCCCGCCAAGAGTAGATCCAGGAACCTGCCGCTCAGGCGGTAGGTCTTCCCCGTTCCGGCGGAGGCCAGGAAGATCCGGTGACAGCGCTTCTCGTGCTCGCTCACTCTTCTTCCTCCTCGCCGTCAAGAGTGAGCAACCCCTGTCCGCATAGCTCCGCCAGGATCGGGTCGAAGATCTTGGGTTGGCCTAGATCGAAATCAGGCTCATCACGGGATAGCTGTTCACGGACCTCCCGGACCACCTGGCGTGCCGCATCCAGGGCTGCATCGAGAGCCGCCCCATCAAACTCCTTGGCAAGCTGGACGCCGGAGTCGCTCTCGGTAGCCGCCAGATTGAAGTAGCCCAACTCCGGGTGGACGTCCCCTATCACCTCCCGCGCCAAGAGGGCATAGAGGGGCAGCTGAACGTTCACCCACTCCCCCCTGCGCAGATGTTCCGTCTTCGGGTACTTGGCCTTCTCCCCGAACTTGTAGTCCAGGATGGCCCAGCGCCCGTCCTCATGGCGGTCGATCCGGTCGATGCGGCCCACAAAGGTGGCATCCTGCCCATCCACGTCCAGGGTCACGGAGCCGGAGGGTGCCCACTCGACGTGTTCGATACGCCAACCCTCTGCGGCCCTTGCAGCCTGCCGCTGGGCAAAGAGATCCAACCGATAGGCAAGCTGCCGGCTCTGTAACTGCACCGCCGGTAAGGCTGCACTCCCAAAGCGCCTGGAACACTCGGATTCCAGGGCCGCGTTCAAGAGGCTTGCGATGGCCTTGGGATCCGTACTAGCGGTCAGATCACTCTGGCCGAACTGATTCAGTACTTCGTGCCCGATGATGCCGAACAGCATCGGCCCCATTTCCTGATCCCGATCATCCAGCGTCTGGAGACCAGCCAGCTTCCTGAGACAGAAAATGTAAGGGGAGGCTAGATAGTCACTGATGGCTGAAGCACTCCAGTCACCGGGAGGAGTTAGCACCGGAGGCATCTTCAGCTTTGCACGGCCCAGAGGCGTCACTGCATCCAGGACTTCAGCATCTTCTTGGGGTAGGAAGTGACGTACACCTTCAAGCGCCTGCTCTGGGCTGCCATGGAAGGCCAGCCGGCTGGGGCGCAAGGGGTCGCCGTCCAGGGTGCGACGTCCCGAGATCAGCACGAATTCCTCGCGACTGTTCGTAAGCCATTCGAGGGTGTAAAGATCGCGAGCCAGCCTCCCCTTGTCGGCAGGCAGTCCCAACTCCTGGCGCAGCCCATCTGGCAGCCACCCATCACCCTGCACCGCCTCGGGCATGAAGCCCTCGTTGAAGCCCGTCACCACCAGGGCCGGGGCCTCGTCCATGGCGAGCTCGAGCCAGCCAAGCAACTCGACGGCGGCTTCTTCTGGAGCTGCGGCACGGGGCGGAACCCGCTCGGCCGCGATTTCACCCAGCAAGATTTCCAGCGCCTCCGCAGCACCCACTTCAGGGTTGGCCGCATTGGGCAACTCAGCGATGTGTTCAAGTCCCTCGGCCAACCCCCTGAGCCCTGCCCGCAGCAGGCGATGTTCGGGATGGCTCGAGTCGAACTCGCGCTCTCCATAGACCGCCCCCAACACGTCGCGCACCGGGCCAGCCCACTCGCTCAATGAACGGGGACGCCCCCCCAACGGGGCGAGCCACTCCTGTACGGCCTCACCCAGTTGCTGGGCCAATTCGCTACGCCGGACCTTGGAACCACTCAGAGCCCGTAACCAGGGACGCGGCTGGGATCCCGGAAGGTGATCGTTGTGGTACTCATCGAACAACTGCCCCGCCGCGTAGCCATCTAGATCCAGACCGGCACACAGGTAGGTCTCCAGATCAGGATGCCGCACGAGTCCGGCCAGGTCGGCGAATCGGCCTCGACCCAGAAAGCTGGCAATGCCTGAGAGCAGTCGCGCCGGGGGCGTACTGCCCAGCCCGGTGCCCTCGGCATCGCGGGCGAAGACGTCCTGCTCCTGAAACGCGCGTTCAAGAAACGGTGCCACTTCACGGTCCGCAACTCCGATGGTGATCTGCTCGGCCGTGTACTTGCCCTCCCAGAGGCCAATGGAGCGAATGGCCTGCTGAGACTGATCATCTGGGCCCAGGGCGACATGCCAAGCATCGAGGGGCGGGGTCCAAGCCCGCCCCAACCAGGCATCGGGTTCCAAGCAACCCATCGCATCGAAGGCCTCACTACATTCTTCGGGCGCGAAGATCAGGGCGTGAACAACCCCGCCAGCCTGGCCCAACGCCTCAACCAACTGCCGCACGAGCCCAATGGCATCCACCACCCCCACCAGGACAACCGGTCTCTCCGGATCGATCAGGTCTCCCCGCTGGAGAGCCGCAAGACGGCCACGGTGCGGGTCGCACAGCTCGGCCTTGGCCAGATAGTCCTCAGCCAGGGTCTGCGCCCTGGAGAGAGCTTCCCAGCGTCTTTGCTCGCCACGACTCCGGGAGCCCATCGCCTCCCCGCTTACGGTGGCAAAGTCCAACCCCTCCGCGGAGAGGGTTGCGAAGACACCGCGCACCTCGCTGGCCAGCCGTCGCCAGGCGGCACCCTCGTGGACCTCCGGAGGCCTGGATGCCAGGGCTCCCAGCTCCGAGTCACTGAGTTGGCGCAGGGCCTGCTCCCAAGAGAGGGTGCGCACCAGGCGCGCAGCGCTGGGACGATCCAGGTGCAGGAACTCGTCGGTCAGCTGTCCGGTCGTCACAATGGTCGGCGGCTGCCAATCAGGCGGCTGGGCCTGCCCCAGGCGCTCAACCAGCAGGCGGCCAGCTCGGGAACCCGGGAGCGCGACGACGGTGCCGCCAAGGTCAGCACCGCACTCCCGCGTCAGCCACTCAGCCGCCAGGTCCACAGCGGGGCCATCCCAACCGAGAAAGCAGCGAACCGTGGACCCCATGCTGGGCAAGTTAGATACTTGGGTGGGAGATGTCGACCAACAAGGTTCCCTGAGGCCCCCTTTGGATGACCCCGGACTGGACTTGGCGTAAAGAGTGCATCCTTGTGGAGGGTCATGGTGGCACCTCAGCCCGAACGCCTCCGCCGTCCCGGCCCGTGCCGGTCCAGGTCTCGCCTCGATCCGGCCTCCCTAGACCATTAGATGGTCTCCTCCGGTGGAGGCCCTCCCGGACCCTACCCCTGAGAATAATCGTGCCCAGAAGAGGGTTGGGTACACAAGGCAGGATGGCGTGGAGGGGCTCGACGTGATTTCCCCCGGCACGGACGATCCGCAACATCAAAGAGGGACAAGCGTAGGCCAAGAGCCCACCCAGACACCGACAGAACGGCCAAAAGGCCGCGTACATGGCGTTTCTTACGGGTCAGCTAAAAAACAGCCCTGTTTTCAGGTGCGGAGATATACTTAGCAAACTGGCACTTCACTCGGCCCCCTTACTGCATCAGGAGCCGTCCAGGAAGCGGCCCTGACATTCTGCTTACATGCATTCTCGCGCCAAGATTCGCTGGCGTTATTCGCAAACCTCCAAGCCCTCCTCTAGCAATGAAACACAACCGCTTTCTCTCACTCTGTGCCGCCGGCGCTTTGGTCACCGGTCTCGCAACGGGCCAGACGCAGACTCGTAAATACGTTGCTTCCAACGCCGGAATGGGCGATGCCTTTGGCCATTCCGTAGTCGTCGAGGGCAATTACGTCGTAGTCAGTGCTCGCAATGCCGTGGTCAACGGAGTCGATACGGGCGCCGTCTATGTCTACGACAGGACTATGGGCATGGAGCTCTACATCTTGCAGCCCGCCGATGGCGGTTCTGGCGACAAGTTTGGATTCGACCTGGCCATCGAAGGAGACACTCTCTTGGTGGGCTCCCCCCATCACGATGTGATGGGCATGAACATGGTGGGCGCGGTATACGTCTATGACCTGACCACCGGCCTCGAAGTCGGACGCCTTGTTCCCAACACGATGGTCATGATGGGCCACTTCGGTATTGGCGTGGACATCGACAACGGCATCGCGGCCGTTGGCGCCTATACCCGTGACCCCATGGGTGTCGACTCTGGCGAGGCCTTTGTCTTTGACGTCGCCACGTCGACGCAGCTGCACTCTCTGACTGCCTCCGATGGATCTGCGGGCGACATGATGGGCTGGTCGGTCTCCATCTCGGGCAACAGTGTGCTCGTCGGTGCGGACCTTCATGGTGACCACGGTGCAGCCTATGTCTTCGACGCGACGACCGGGGCGCAAACCCACAAGTTTGAGCCCATGGACATGATGACTGGGGACCGTTTCGGTTGGATGGTGGACCTTGAGGGCAGCAACGCCATCATCTCCTCTCATAAGCACGACCGCCTATCAACGGGCGACATGGACACGGGTGCCGTCTACCTGTTCCACCTGGGAATGAACATGCAGATGGGCAAGTTCACGGCCACTGATGGAGACGCCAACGATGAGTTCGGATACTCCGTGAGCTTTGACGGTGGTCGGGTCGCCATGGGCGCCCCCTTCGACGACGACGCCACGATGAACGCCGGCTCCGTCTACGTGTTTGACTTCGCCACTCAGTTGCAGGAGTACAAGATTCTTGCTTCGGACGCCGCGATGAGCGACCTGTACGGATCCAGCATCGACGTCAGCGGAGCTGGCCTGGTGGTCGGCTCGGTGTACGACGACGACGTCATCATGAACGCGGGATCGGCCTATGAGTACGATCTGGCTCCTCCCTGCTGGAACAAGTTCTGCACCGTGGCTGATGGGAGTACGCTCAACGCGGCGACCCTGACTCCCTCGGGATGCGACCTCGGCGGCCCGGTCAACTTGATGATGATGGGTGCTCCGATGAACCAGTTCACTTACCTCCTGATTGGTTCGGGCAACAGCATTATTGATGGCGCGCTCTTCGGTGCCAGTGGCAACCTCTGCCTCGCCGGCGCGGCCATCGGCCGCTACACCAAGGACACGGGCATGACCGACATGATGGGCATGTTCGTTACGGATATTTCCTCCACCCTCACCGGTGGTCCGAGCTTCGGCATCCCCAGCTCAGGTGGTGCGACGATCCTCGCTGGCCAAACCTGGAACTTCCAGTACTGGCACCGCAACATGGGTGGCATGCCCACTGGTTTCTCGGAAGCTGTTTCCATCACCTTCAAGTAACAGAGCAACTGCAGATTTCAAAAGCGCACCTCGCCACCTGGCGGGGTGCGCTTTTCTGTTTGCCATCCGCGCACGGTCGCTGAGTGCCCACGGATGCTGTACATGTCAGGTGGCTGCAGCTGCTTGAATCTCCGTGAGCGCTACCTTCACTTCATGACCGCTCGTTCGGAAATGTAGGAGGCAGACTCGGAGAGTGAACTGACCGTTGATTCTGGTGGAGGACAGGAAGATCCGCCGACGCGCATTGATCTTGTGGAGCAACGCTTCGTTGAACGCATCGCTGTCCCCATCCGGAGCCCGAAACCGAAAGGACACGACGGAGAGTTGAGGGCTGTCGCACATCTCAATCCCCTCAAGGGTTGACAGTTCGTCATGCAGCCATTGTGCAAGCTCGAGCTTCTCGCGAAGAGCATCGCGCAAGGCCTCGGCCCCGTAGAAGTCAATGGCTGCCCAAACCCGCAGGCCACGCGCTTCGCGGGTCAACTCCGGAGACATCTCAGCGAAGTTGTGAGCCGTCGGAGTCAGATCCTGCAGGTAGTCCGCCGAGGAACCGTGGACCTGCTGCAGCTGGCCGGGCTCCCGCACCAGAAGGCAGCCAGTGCCATAGGGAAGGAACAGGCTCTTGTGAGGATCGAGAACGAGGCTGTCCGCACGCTCCAGCCCGGGGAGGAGTTCGTGGCCCCCGGGGACACCGCGAAAGAAGCCCCCGTAGGCTCCGTCCACGTGCAGCCACAGCCCCTCGCTCTCGCAGAGGTCCGCGATGGCCGGAACGGGATCCACGGCCCCCGTGTTGGTCGTGCCCGCAGTCGCCGCGACCAGGAAGGGTCGCAGGCCCTCGACGCGATCGGCGGCGACCTGCTCGGCCAGCGCGGCGGGATCCATGCGCAGACGCTCGTCGGTCGGGATGAGCCGCAGGCCCGCGCTGGGCAGCCCCACCAGGCGCGCCGTCTTGGCGATGCAGCTGTGGGCCTGCTCCGAGGTGTAGTAGGTGGCACCTGCCATGTCGTCCCCCAGGCGCACCGTGCGCGCGGTCACCAGCGCCACCAGAGTCGAGAGGGTGCCTCCGGTTGTGAGCAGTCCCTCGGCTCCCTCCGGGTAGCCGACGAACTCCCGCAACCAATCGATGGCCATGAGCTCGATGGCCACCAACGCCGGCGCGGCGTCATGCATGCCCACGTAGCGATTGGTGGCCGAGGCGACGTAGTCCGCCAACGCGGCAGGATACAAGCCGCCGCCGGGGATGTAGGCCATGTAGCTACCCGACGCGGTGTTGTAGGACTTGGCGATGGCGCGACCCATGTCGTCCAGGGTCTCCTCGAAGGGACGACCCGCTTCGGGTAGGGGGCGCGTCAGCTCTTGACCAAGACGCTCCCCCCCCTCCGTGTCCCAGGAAGGCTGCTCACCGAGGATTGTCAGGTGATCGATGACGAATCGGTTGGCCTGCTCCGTCAGACGCTCCATGCGGGCGGCGTCGAGGTCCAGGGGGGCACTGGGTTGGGGCAGAGGCCTGGTCATGGCGGGGAGAGTACGCTACGCCGCCGTGGTATCGTAGCGCAGGTATGTGGTGTTCCCTTCTCATGGCGCTGGTTCCGCTCACGGGCTTCACCCAGAACGGGGTGGCGAGCGAGCAAACCGTCAACTGGCCGGGCTGGCGCGGTCCCCTGGGTAATGGTTCGGCCCCCAGCGCGGACCCGCCGCTCTCGTGGAGCGAGGACAAGAACGTGCGCTGGAAGACGGCCCTGCCCGGGGCGGGTCACGGCTCACCGGTGGTCTGGGGCCAGCGCATCTTCGTGACCGCGGCCATCCCCGTGGGCGAGGAGCTGCCACCCGTTCCCGATGATGCGCCGGGAGCTCACGACAACGCGCCCCTCACGCGCAAGCAGCGCTTCGTGGCCCTGTGCCTGGATCGCGAATCGGGAGAAGTCCTCTGGCAACAGACGGCACGCGAGGTCCTTCCCCATGCGGGCGCTCACGTCTCCGGCACCCTGGCCTCCAGCTCACCCGTGGTGGACGGCGAGGTGTTCGTGGCGCACTTCGGCTCCAACGGCCTCTTCGGCTACACCCATGACGGCAAGCTTCTCTGGTCGCGGGACCTTGGACAGATGCAGGTCAAGCACGGGCACGGGGAGGGATCTTCCCCTGTGCTCCACGGTGGGACCCTGGTCGTCAACTGGGACCACGAGGGCGCATCGTTTGTTGTGGCCCTCAATCGATCGAACGGCGAAGAGCTCTGGCGGGCAGAGCGCGATGAGGTCACGTCCTGGGCCTCGCCAGCAATCGCGCAGGTGGGCGAGACGACTCAAGTGATCGTGAGCGGCACAAACCGTGCCCGCGGGTACGACCTGAAGACGGGCAAGCAAATCTGGGAGTGCGGCGGCCTCTCCAACAATGTCGTCGCCTCCCCCGTGGTCGGCCATGGCATGGTCATTCTGGGTAGCAGCTACGAGAAGAAGTCCCTGATCGCCATCGGTCTTGAGGGAGCGAGCGGAGACCTGACCGGCGGCGAGCACGTGGCCTGGACACGCAAGCGTGGGACACCCTACGTGCCCTCCCCCCTACTCCACGGTCACTGGGTCTATTACCTGAGTCACTACCAGGGCGTGCTCTCAAGGGTGCACGTGCAGACCGGCTCCGAACCCGCCGGGCCTTTCCGCTTGGAGGGCATGTACAACATCTACTCCAGTCCGGTCGCGGCGGCGGGGCGCGTCTACATCACCGACCGTGATGGTGCCACGCTGGTACTGAGCCACACCGATGGCAACCCCGAGGTGCTCGCCGTGAATCGGCTCGACGACTCCTTCAGCGCCTCGGCCGCGCTGGTGGGGCGCGACCTTATCCTGCGGGGCGAGCGACACCTGTACTGCCTCTCAGAAGAGTCCTCGGGGAAGATGGCCGGGGGAAGATGACTCGGGATGGAAGGGGTAGAATCCCCCGCCGGGGCCATTCCCCCGACCTGACCATGGAACCCGATCAAGACTCTCCCGATGGTGGTGCACCCTCCGCAGAACAGCGGGAGCAGCTCCTGAAGTGGCTGGAGTCCCTGGCCCAGGATCCACGCCAACTGGCGGCCCTGGACGAGGAGGTGCTCAATCGGTTGCGGATGTCCGCCGGGTTGATCGCCCTTCCCGACCGCAAGGCACGGCGCGTCTTCAGCAACGCGCGCCGCAAGAGAGCGCGTGAACAGGTGCGCAGCGTGGACGATGCCGCCCTGAACGCCACGAGCAATCGCGCACTCAAGCGCTCCCTGCGTTATCCGGTGGCGCCCCCCAGCCTCGACATCAGCGAGCGGGACCGGGACCTGCTGGAGAAGCAGGCCTGGCAACCGAAAGAAGGCGAGCAGGCGGCAAGGCGACTGGAGGAGCCGGCGCGCTGCTACATCTGCAAGGAGGACTACCAGGACCTGCACCCCCACTACGACGCCATGTGTCCGGAGTGCGCCGAGCTCAACTGGGCCAAGCGCCATCAGACGGCGGACCTCTCGGGGCGCGTGGCCCTCGTCACCGGATCGCGGGTGAAGATCGGCTACGAGGCGTCCCTCATGCTCCTGCGCGCAGGAGCGAGCCTGATCGCCACGACCCGCTTCCCGTGCGATTCGGCCAGACGCTTCGCCGCCGAGCCCGACTCCGCAGAATGGCGGGAGCGCCTGCACATCTACGGCCTGGACCTGCGCCACACGCCCAGCGTCGAGGCCTTCGCGGCTCACGTGAACGAGGACTTCGAGCGCTTGGACTTTCTGATCCACAACGCCTGCCAGACCGTGCGTCGGCCACCGGCCTACAGCGCACATCTGATGGAGTCGGAGATCTATGAAGATCTGCCCCCTGAGGCGCGGGCGCTGGTGCACAAGCACGAGAACCTGATCCACGACCTGAAGGCGGCCCCCCAGGTGACGGGGGGGGCGACTCAACTCCCGACCGGGGAGGAGAGTGCGGCACCGAACGCCACACTTCAAACAGGGAGTACTTCAACAGAACTCCAGGGTCTGACCCGTGCGGCAGGCATGAGCCAGCTCGACCTCCTTGGTGAAGCGGATCAGGCGAAGTTCTTCCCCGAGAGCATGCTGGACGGCGAGGGTCAGCAACTCGACCTGCGGCGCAAGAACTCCTGGCGCATGGAGCTGAACGAGGTCCCCACCGTGGAGTTGATCGAGGTGCAGTTGGTGAACTCCGTGGCGCCCTTCGTCCTGACGGCGAAGCTCAAGCCCCTGATGGCCAGGATCGAGAGCACTGACAAGCACGTGGTCAACGTCTCCGCCATGGAGGGCCAGTTCTATCGCACCTTCAAGACCACGCGCCATCCCCACACCAACATGGCCAAGGCCGCGCTCAACATGATGACCCGCACCTCGGCGGCGGACTACTTCAAGAGCGGCATCCACATGAACAGCGTGGACACCGGCTGGGTCACGGACGAAGACCCCTTCGAGCAGGCCGTCGAAAAAGAACACTCGCAACGCTTCGCACCGCCCCTGGACTCCGTGGACGGAGCCGCGCGGGTCCTCGACCCCATCATCACCGGATTCAACACCGGCGTGCACTGCTGGGGTCAGTTCCTGAAGGACTACGAGCCGACGCGCTGGTAGCCCTCGGTCTGGAACGACGCGCACTTCCTGTCGTACTGGCTGGCGATTAGGCTGGCGAGCATGAATATCATGCGCCACCTGCCCCTAGTCGCCCTACCGCTCCTCGCTCTTGCGGTCTCTCCGCGCGCTGACCTGCCCGTTGCGCACATCACGGGTGAGGGCTGGAGCGAGCTCACGCTCGCGGACTTCGTCAACGTGAATGGTGATGAGAACACCTGGAAGGAGGTGGACGGAGTCATCCAATGCAGCGGCACACCCGTTGGCGGCGCACGCACGCAGAAGCAATACACGAACTTCGAGATGGTCCTCGAGTGGAAGCATGAAACGCACGGCGGCAACTCGGGTGTCTTCCTGTGGTGCCCCGAGTCCGCGTTCACCGACCTGCCGCCGGGCTCGCTGCCACGGCAGGGCATCGAGGTTCAGGTACTCGACCTCGGCTACGAGGAGAACTGGGAGAAGAGCCGCAACGGAGAGCATTCAAACTGGTTTACGAGCCACGGCGACGTCTTCCCCGTCGGCCCGTCATCCATGACGGCGTTCACTCCGATGATCGACTACACGGCAGGCAACACAACCTACACCGTCGGCAATCCAAAGAGCTCGCGCTGCTTCCCCACCCAGCGCCTCGTGCGAAAGCACAATGAGTGGAACCACTACTACATCCGCGCTATCAACGGCGAGGTGCGACTGTGGGTCAACGGCGAGGAGGTCAGCGGAGGAAACGAATGCAAGCCGGCGACGGGCTACCTGGCCCTCGAAGCGGAAGGTGCAGCCGTCGCATTTCGCAACATTCGTATCCGCGAACTACCTTAGCCCTCGGCCTGAATCCGCCCCGGCGGCACTGCATTTAGAGCTTCAACTGCAGGTAGGAGATCGTGCAGCCGCGGCCCAGCCAACGCTCTTCGTAACGCGTCTGGATGGCCAGCCACTCCTTCAGTGCCGGTTCGCAATCCGTACCAGAGGAGGCATACAGGTCCTCGATCTCGTGGGTGACCTGCACCCCACAGGCTGCGGCACTCAGCAGGGTCTGCTCGTGCAGGAAGCGGCTGTCCGTCTTCACGTGCACGATGCCCCCTGAGCCGAGGAGTCGCCGGTAGCGCTCTAGAAAAGGCGCGCCGGTGAGGCGCTTGGTGCCGCGCTCGTCGCCGGGCTGGGGATCCGAGAAGGGCAGCCAGATCTCGTGCGCCTCGCCAGGGGCTAGGTGGTTCTCGATGAACTCGATCTTCGCGCGCAGGAAGGCGGCGTTGGTCAAGCCGGCCTGGGCAGCGGCATGGGCTCCATGCCAGTAGCGGTGCCCCTTGATGTCCACACCGATGAAGTTGCGCTCGGGATGCCGCCGCGCAAGCTCGACGGTGTACTCGCCCTTGCCGCAACCCAGCTCCAAGGTGATCGGATGCGCGTTACCGAACACGTTTGCGTGCCACTGGCCTCGATGGTCGCTGGGCCCGTGGACGGCGTCCCTCACAGAGGGCTCAAGGACCCTCTCCAGGCCCAGGTTGGAGGCCCACTTCTGTCGTTTGGTGCGCGGCATGACGGGCTGAGGAGGATAGCGGGTTCGGCGTGAACTCGCCCGGGTGGAGGCGTATCCTAATCCCATGCGGCGCCGTTTGCTCCTGGGTCTGATCTCGCTACTTGGCGCAATGGCCCTGGCGGAAGGTGCCACGCGGCTGTGGCTGAATATGGAAGGACGTGGCTACGAGAGGGCCGCGGCGGAGAGGGCCATCAGGAGCACCATGGAAGCGGTGAGCGGCCTGACGGCCGGAGTGATGGCCGAGGCGAACGCACCGGGCAAGAGCCACGGCCCCCAGTACGAACTGCAGCCCTATTCGGGCTACGTGCACCGAACGGTGGCCGTGCGCACGGCGAAGATCGTGGAGCGCTTCCGCTCGGGGCAGAAGGACGCGTACGTGGTTGTGTCCCAGGGCGGGTCGGTGGCGGCGGGTTTCCAGGGCAAGGGGCTGGGGATCCTCCTGAAGTCCCTGGAGAATTCAGGCGCCACGGGAGGCCGAGAGGTGCGCGTCTTCGGCCTCTCGGTGCCGGGCTACAAGCAACCCCAACAACTGACCCAGTTGGCCTACCTTCTCTCCCAGGGTTGCCACCCGGACCTGGTCCTCAACCTGGACGGCCTGAACGAGCTGCGCATCAGCAGCGGTAATCTGGGCTCGGGGGTGGAGCCCAGCTTTCCCTCTCGGGGGCAATGGGGTTCGCTTCTCGCGGGCCAGGAAATCGATGGCGCCGAATTGGACGGTCTCCTGCGAGTCCATCAGGCCCAGCAGAAGGTGTGGGAGTTGGGCAACCGCCTCCTTGAGCGGGGGGATTGCGCGAGCGCGCTGACTGGAACCCTGGCCCTCTCGCGCGTGGCCCGCTACCAGGACAAGTGGGCGCGGGCACAAGCGGAACTGATCGATTCCCGCACGCAGCGCCTGAAGGGCGCCGGCGCGGTGGGCTACACGGCCAGCACGGCGGGCCGCGACGCGGTGCTTGAGGCAGTCGCCTGCTGGAAGCGCTCGTCGCTGGCCATGCACCAGCTGTGCGAGGCGCGCGGGATCCGCTACGTGCACGTGTTGCAGCCGACCCTGCACGACGAGGGGTCCAAGGTCATGACCGAAGAGGAGCGGCGCGTCGGGATCGATGAGGAGGGACTCCATCCGGCCGTGGTCCGCGGCTACCCGCTCCTGCGCGAAGCTCTCCGCGAGCTGCGCGAGGCGGGCGTGGAGGCCCTGGATGCCTGCGACACCTTCAAGGAGGTGCCCCAGACGATCTACGTGGACAGCTGCCACGTGACGCAGGAAGGCAACAGGATCCTGGCGGGCAACATCGCACGGATGATGGGGCTCCCGGAGCCGTCCGGAAACGACAGTGACCCCACCCAAGACAAATGACTTCCCTGGAGATTCACAACGAATCGGGCGAGCGCCTGGACCACGTGTTCACGCCTGGGCAAGAGGACGCACAGGCTGCCGATCGCAAGGTGGTTGTCATCGGCCACGGCGTCACCTCACACCACGACCGGCCCTACCTGACCCATCTTTGTGATGCACTGTCCGCCGCAGGCCTCGCTTCGCTTCGCTTCTCCTTCTCGGGCAACGGGGACTCCGAGGGACAATTCGTGGACAGCTGCATTTCCAAGGAGATCGCCGACCTGGGTGCGGTGATCGATGCACTGGAAGGATGGAGCGTGGCCTACATGGGCCACAGTATGGGAGGCGCGGTGGGCGTCATGCGCGCGGCCGCCGACGAGCGCATCGGCGCACTGGTTTCCCTGGCAGGCATGACGGAGGTGCACGGATTCATGCAGCGCCACTTCGGACACCTCACCCCTGGAGAGGACTGCATGCTCGATCGTGAGCACGCGCAGCTCAGCGAGTCTTTCCTTGAGGATGCGCGCGAGATCCAGACCACTCTGCCCCAGGCCAGCCAGGTGGAGGCCCCCTGGCTCCTGGTTCACGGCACCGAGGACGAGTTGGTGCCCTTCGAGGATTCGGTGCGCTGCGCCCAGGCCTGCCCCCACAGGGCTCTGCTGGCCCCTGTCGAGGGGGCGGATCATTGCTTCACCGACCGCCTCGACGAAGTCGCGGGTCTCGTGGTGCCCTGGCTCGTGGAGTCCTTCTAGGGCCTGCTCGCACGCCCCCACGGGACCTGCGGGCCGCTCACCGGGGAGGAAGAGTGCGTAGAACGTGGGGATTCGTTTAGATAACCCCGCCGGGGAGGCCCCCTCCTCCCCAAAGTGCTCCCCCCAGACCCCTCCCTCCGAAGGAAATCCATGAACGGTGTCGTGACTGGTAGCGATCTATCCGCCCACGAGAAGAAGATCCTCTTCTGGGCCAGCTTCCTCTCCCTTGCAGCAGCAGGCTTCGGCTTCGCGTTCCGCGTCGCCATGCAGGGCACCTACGGCGCCGAACTCGACCTGACGCAGCAACAGGTCGGCCAGATCTTCGGCGCCGCCCTGTGGCCCATCGCCCTGACGATGATCGGCTTCAGCCTGGTCGTGGACAGGACCGGGTACAAGGCGCCCATGATCGGCGCGTTCCTGCTCCAAGGGCTTGCGGGGGTCGGTACCTTCTTCGCCGACAGCTATGGGACCCTATACGCCTTCGCCCTGTGCGCAGGTCTCGGGCACGGCATCGTCGAGGCCGTCATCAACCCCGTTTGCGCCGCGGTCTACCCCAAGGAGAAGACCAAGTGGCTGACCATCCTCCACGCCGCCTGGCCCGCTGGCCTGGTGGGTGGAACGCTGATCATCATCGGCTCGGACGCCCTCGTGGAGGGCGGACTCTCGTGGAACTTCCACGCGCTTTGGGTCATTCTGCCTGTGATCGCCTACGGCTTCATGTATCTGCCGTGCAAGTTCCCCGTGGACGAGCGTGTGCAGGCCGGGGTGTCGTACATGGAGATGCTACGCCAGGTCGGCTTCTTGGGCGCGGCCCTCGCCTCGGTCCTGGTCATCTACGAAGTGGGCAACCAGTACTACACCCTGAGCGGCAAGATCCTCCCTGAGGACTGGTTCAAGACGAGCGTGATGGCCGGTCTGGCGGTGGGCGCAGTGTACGGGGTGATGGTGCGCGGCCTCGGCAAGCCGTTGTTCTTCCTGATGTGTCTCCTGATGATCCCGGTCGCGACCGCAGAACTCGGGACCGATGGCTTCATCAAGGAGTTGATGACTCCCGTACTTGAGAACGACTGGAACATCAACCCCGCTTTCGCTTTGGTCTTCTCTGCCGCCATCATGCTCATCCTGCGTGTGTACGCGGGAAGCGTCCTGAAGTTCTTCAGCCCACCCGGCCTTCTCTGCCTGAGCGGTGTCTTCTCCGCCATCGGGCTCTACTGGCTATCAAGCGCGGCTGGCACGGCGATTTTCATCGCCTTCGTACTCTACGCCCTGGGGCAGACCTACTACTGGCCCTGTGTGCTGGGCTTCGTCTCGGAACGCTACCCCAAGGGGGGTGCGCTGACCCTCAATACCGTCTCCGCCATCGGCTTGCTGTCGGCCGGGATCGTCGGCGGCCCCATCCTGGGCGTCGCCTTCGATCGCTCGATCCACGACAATACCGTTGCGGAGCAACCGGCCCTCGCCGAAGAGGCCACGGCGCCCGGCAGCCTCTTCTGGATGGAGCACGAGAAGATCGACCCGGAGAAGGCCAACGCGTACTTCGCCGCGCTCCCAGCTGCGGAACAGGGTCCGGCCCAGGAGGCCTACGATACGAGCAAGGGTTCCGCTGGTCGCGACGTGCTCAAGTACGCCGTCCGCTTCCCCCTGATCCTGCTCGTGGTCTTTGGCCTCATTGCCCTCTACTTCCGTTCGAAGGGCGGCTACAAACCCGTCGAGCTGACCGAGGAAGGCGGCACCTGACCTCCCCCTGAGTGACGCGGGGCGTCACCTCAACTTGTAGTTGTCGGTCACGACAATGAAGATCGCAGCCCGCATCCAACCCATGCGGGCTGCTTCAATGTCGGTCGTTTTGAAGGGAATGCCCACCGCCACAGGGGCACGCCCGTAGGATCGGCACGATGCCCAAGGAGCCCCGCACACCCCGCGTCTGCGCCTACGTCTACCCGGGCTGGCACCCGATCCCCGAGCGGGATGTGTCCTTCCACCCGGGATTCACCGAGTGGGAGTTGGTGCAAGGCTGCAGGCCGCGTTTCGAGGGACACTCTCAGCCGCGCCTGCCCCTGTGGGGCACCTACGATGACCGCGACCCCACGGAAGTCGAGCGGCGGGTTCGACTGGCGCTGGACCACGGCGTCGACGCCTTCGTGCACGGGTTCTTCTGGTGCCGGGGCAAACGCGTCTTCGAGGACGCCCTGGACCTGGGCTTCCTGGCCAGCCCCAGCGGTTCCCGAGCGCCCTTCGCTCTGATGTGGGCCAACCGCATGCCGCGCAGAGTTCTGCCCGTACGGCGCAAGGACCTGCCGGTCATTGACGAGACGCGGCGCGTCCCCAGCGACGTCGAGGACTTTGGCGCACTGATCGCCCACCTGGCTGAGCATTACTTCTCGCGATCCAACTACATGCTTCACGAAGGCCGCGCCTACTTCTCGATTTTTGATTCCACCTTCTTCCTGCGCGAAATGGGGCTCGACAACGCCCAAGAGGCCATCTCCAAGGCGCGCGCATGGCTATCCGGAAACGGCTACCCCGACCTGCACCTCGCTGCGATTGATCCGTCCGAGGAGGTGATCGGGCACGTGCGCGAGGTCGGGTTCGACAGCGTGACGCACTACGTCCTGCTGCCCGAGTGGAAGGGGCCGTCCTTGCAGGACTACGGTGAGTGCACCGCCCGCCGTGCCGAGCAATGGCCGGCATTCGGCGAACGCTCAGGTCTGCCCTACATGCCCTCGGTGGCCCCCGGTTGGGACGCATCCCCGCGCGCAGCGGACTTCGGCCAGGAGATCCCGGGCAAATACCCTTGGTCCCCGGTCGTTACCGGCGAAAATCCAGAGCTGTTCCAGCACGCCCTAGAGCAGGCCCTCGCTTTCGAGCAACAGGCTGATTCTGGCTTGGTTTTCGTGGCATCCCTGAATGAGTGGGCTGAGGGCCACTACCTGGAACCCGATGAGCGATTCGGAATGGGTTGGATGGAGGCTGTGCGGAACGCACGGGAATCGCGCTAGGCTGGAGGTCTCAATCCCATGCCCGTTCCCCGACCTACCCCCCCGGATCTGGCTGCCGCCATCACCCAGGCCCTGCAGCGTGCGCGCGACGGCGAGGGCTTCAAGCAGGTCCTTGAGAAGCTGCTCCTTGAGCTGACCAATGAGAGCGCAGACGCCTTTGCTCTCTTGTTGGACGCCGGACGCGGCGCCTTCGCCCCTCTGCTCGAAGCCAGCGGCGGACGGGCCCTGTTCATCGGCGATGCCTGCTCCGGCACCCCCGCCGCCCTCGGGCACCTGGGATTCAAGGTGCTGCGCGTGGATACCTGCGCACTCCGGCTGTCCTTCGCCAATTTGCGTGACGCGTCCTTGGACCACCCGGGTCAGAGCCTCCTGGCAGGTACCGACCCTCGGCTGCCCTTCGCCGATGACAGCTTCGATCTCGTCGTGCAAGAAGAGGGCCTCCCCCACCCCACGCTGGGCTGGGGACACGGCGTGGAGGAGCTATGGCGTGTTTGCCAAGGCGAACTGTGGGTCAGCGCGAACAATCGGCTGGCGTACAAGCGCTCCACGGGCATGCGCGGCCAACACGAAAAAGCCGGCGCCCTCGGCTGGATGAATGCGGCCCTGTTCCCCCGATCCGGTGAGCGCACCTGGGCCGGAACGCGCTCTGCCCTGCAGACGGATGGAGTGGCCCTGCGCTCCTATGCGCTCTACCCCCACTCACGGGACTTCAGCCACGTGGTGGCCCTCGACGCTGAGCTGCCCCGACTGACGATAGGCCCCATGGAGCGCAAGAACCGCCTCAAGACCCTGGCGGCCAGAGCGGGCCTGTTTCCCTGGCTGACGCCCTCCTTCGCCATCCACGGATCCCGCGGGGAGGCCGGCACCCAGCGTCTGGATCGTATCCTGGCCGCCATCGCCGAGCGTCTCGATGAACCCACCCCGCAGGTGGAGCACGTCGTCTCGACCCGCAGCAACAACTGCTTGGTGCAGACCCGCCCCCACGGCGCCGAGCCACATGCTCTCTCTGACCTCGAAGGCGCGCCGCCCGGATACTGGATCCTGCACATTCCCACGAATCCGTCCACCGAGCGAATGCTGCGCAACGATGCAGACTTCTTGCGGCACATCCGCACGGAACACCCCAAGCTGCCGATTCCCGAGCCCCTGATAGCCGAACGCATCGAAGGTCTGTTCTTGCACTGTGAACGCAGGCTCAGCGGGCTAGCGGCACCGCAGCTGACGGGCGGGGCCTCCGTTGAGAAGAACCTCTTGATGGACGTGGCTCTGGATTTCTCCGAGTTAGTAGTGGAGCCCGATGCGCTGATGGATGAAGCACGCTTCGCAGAACTCGTCAGCCCGCGATTTCAATTGGCCCGCAGCTTGTGCGGCCACGATGGGACGGCAGACGCGTTGCAGGCCATGCACGAAGATGCTCGCGCCAGTCTCGTCGGCCAACGCGTTCCACTGGTCCTCTACCACGCGGACCTGCGTCCCAAACACCTGCAGGTTCGATCCAACGGGAAGGTGGTGGCCTACTTCGATTGGGGCGCGAGCGAACGCTGTTTCCTGCCCTACCTGGATCTCTTGCACCTGATCGTGCATCTCTCCAAGGGGCACAGCTGGAACGCTGCGGAGGCGTGCGCGAGGGTCCGGGCTGGTAACTGGCTCCCCCATGAACGAGCCGCTTTGGATCTGTACTCTGAGCGCCTTGGGCTGAAGGGCGAAGTCCGAGCGTGCCTTGAGCGAACGCTGCCGGGGTTCATGGCCGGCATGAGCGAACGCAATTGGGACTACAGCCGTCCTCAGTGGGTCCGACGGCAGTTTGGGCTGGCATAGGCCCCCCCAACCACGATTCTGTGCCCACTTTGCCCCTCGATTCAGGCTATTGTTTGAAGCGTTGCTAGTGCCAATCCTGACCTATCCCGCTCTCTTTATCGGCCGCCGCCACCCGTCATGATCCTGACAGTCATTCTGCCGCTCCTGCTCGCCTTGACGCTGCTCTTCATGGGGCGTGCCTTCTGGGCTTGGTGTGTCCCGCTAGCCTACGTGCTCTGGAACTGGCAGCGAGGACCGGAAGATCCGTCCATCCTCTTCTGGGTGATCACCAGCATCGCCGCCGTATTCGTCGTCATTGCCGGCTTCCCACCCGTGCGTCGCTTGCTGGTCACAAAGCACCTGCTCAAGCTGATGAAGCCCATGTTCCCCGTCATGAGCGAGACGGAGCGCACAGCTCTCGAAGCAGGAACGGTTTGGTGGGATGCGGATCTGTTCACGGGTCGGCCGGACTGGAAGAAGCTCCTCGCCTTTCAAGGCCCCGGATTGAGCGCACGCGAACAGGCCTTCCTGGACAACGAAGTCGAACACCTCTGCAGGCTTGTGGACGGTGGGCAGGTGGACGCGGAAGGTGACCTGAGTGCAGAAGCATGGGAGTACCTGAAGGCCAAGGGCTTCATGGGCATCATCATTCCCGAGGAATACGGAGGGCTTGGATTCTCGGCCGAAGCTAACTCTGCCATCGTGACCAAGGTCTCGAGCCACAACATCACCCTTGCCGTCACGGTCATGGTCCCCAACTCTCTGGGCCCCGCCGAGTTGCTCGCCCACTATGGCACGGAAGCACAAAAAGACCACTACCTGCCGCGTCTCGCCAAGGGCCTGGAGGTTCCGGCGTTCGCCCTGACTGAATCCGGCGCAGGCTCGGATGCGGGCGCGATGACCAGCTCTGGGGTGGTCTGCCACGACACGTGGATGGGCAAGGAAACCCTGGGTATCCGGCTCAACTGGAACAAGCGCTACATCACGCTCGCTCCCATCTCGACCCTTCTCGGACTGGCGTTCAAGCTGAAAGACCCCGAGCACCTATTGGGTGACGAGACCGAACGGGGCATCACATGTGCCTTGGTGGACACGGCTCTGCCCGGCGTCCACGTTGGCGATCGACACGACCCCCTGGGCGTCAAGTTCCTCAACGGCCCCACCCAGGGAGAGGACGTGTTCGTGCCCCTGAATGCCATCATTGGCGGCAAGGCCATGGCGGGACAGGGCTGGCGTATGTTGATGGATTGCCTCTCCGCGGGCCGCTCCATCTCCCTCCCGGGCCTGGCTGCGGCCGGGGCCATGGGTACGACCCGTGCAGTGAGCGCCTACACCCTATTGCGCGAGCAGTTCGGCATGCCCATCAGCAAGTTCGAGGGTATTGAAGAGCCCTTGGCGCGCATCTTTGGCAACACGTACTGGATGGATGGGGCCCGTCGCCTGACCGCAGCTTCGGTAGCGGCCGGCCAGAAGCCCTCCGTGCTGTCCGCCATCGTCAAGGCCTACATGACCGAGGGCATGCGGGACGTAGTCAACGACGGCATGGACATACAGGGCGGCGCTGGAATTTCGCGCGGCCCGCGCAACGTTCTTGCAGCCGCTTACCAGGGCATACCAATCGGAATCACCGTCGAGGGCGCCAACATCCTGACGCGCACCATGATCATTTTTGGTCAAGGTGCCATCCGTTGCCACCCCCACGCCTTCACCGAAATGGAAGCTGCGCGCACCAATGACCTGAAGGCTTTTGACGGTGCTCTCTTCAAGCACGTGGGACTCATCACCACCAACATGACCCGCTCGATCCTCATGGGTCTGACCGGGAATCTGCTGGCTCCCTCGCCGCGCCCCGGACCGGCAGCCAAGCACTTCTCGCGCATGACGCGTCTGGCGGCGGGCTTTGAGTTCACCGCCGAGCTGGCCATGGGCTCCTTGGGTGGCACACTCAAGCGCAAGGAGATGATCACCGGACGGCTGGCGGATGCCCTGGCCTGGCTGTATCTCGGCTCGGCAACGCTCAAGCGCTTCCAGGACGAGGGTGCGCGTTCAAGTGACGCGCCGCTCATGTCCTGGGCCATGGAGACCGCCGAGCAGAACATCCAAGACGCTCTCAGTGGCGTGCTGGACAACTTGCCCAACCGCCTTCTCGGTCGAATTGGGCGGGTCGTTGTCCTGCCGCTTGGTCGGACACTGCGCGGCCCAAGCGATCGGCGCTGCAGTGAAGTGGCCCGCGCAGTCATCTCCGATGCGGACCTTCGCACGCGCATGACACGAGGCATCTACCTACCCCCGCGTGACGAGCCCGGCCTGGGCTCCCTGGACCGCGGCTACGATCTCCTGCAGGCCACGGCGACCCTGCGGGGCAAGATCAAGGCGGCCCAACGGGCGGGCGAGCTGCCCCGCTCGAAGGACGGACTGCTCGAGCTGGCCGTGGAGAAGGGCATCCTCTCAGCAGAGGAGCGCGGCCAGGTTCAGGACGCGTTCGACGCCCAGCTGGACCTGATCCAGGTCGACGCATTCGATGCGGCCGCTTATCTGGCGCGCTGCAGCGCCTAGAGCCAAGTAGAAGAACCTAGGGATCGGCGCCACGCAATGCGTCCTGCCCGTCCCGAAGTGAGACCCCCGGGGGGCACCGCAGGGGCCCTGAGAGGGGGTTTGGGGGGACGTCACGCGCGGCCACAAGGCTAGAGGCTGTGGGGCCAGGATTGGGTCAAGAGGGCCGGACTAGGAGGTCGATTCAGGAGAGGGAAAACCCGACCCATGCCTGACCGTCCTCTCACCCTGACCCTCCTCGCGGGAGGACTCGCCCTCGCCGTCCTCTGGACGCACCACGAGCAGAGCGAAGCCGTCCACTCGCACGTGGCTCGCGTTGAGAGCGATACCGTTCGCCGGGAGGCCATGCAGATGAGCACGGCTCTGCAGGGTGAAGTGGGACAACTCACCTCTCTCGCCCAGTCCCTGAAGATGCGGGGAGGGCCTTTCTCAGAGCGCCCTGAAAACGTGGACGCATTGTGGGTCGTCAGCTTCTCCGAGCGAGGCACACCGGAGGTACACGTTCAGCGCGGTAATCTTGAGATGCCCGCAGATCTGCCCGTCGTAGACGGGGCCAAGCTGGCAGGGCTGTGGCGAACGCCGTCGGGGGATCCTCTCCTGCTCAGCCTCCTGTCCTTGGACCTGGCTGACACGGGCGGACAACCGAGAAGTTTGATGCTGGCCCGTCTGCTCGGCTCTGAATGGGCCACGGCCTTCGCCCGCAACACGGGCCTGGATTGCAGGCTCTGGGATCTCGGCACCCGGACCATTCTCCCCCCGGACGCCGACCAGACCCTGCCCTTGCTATCTCACGAATCGCACATCGTGCGGCGCGACAAGTCAGGAACATTGGTGGCCTACCAAGCCTTTGGAGACGTGGCAGGCCGACCGCAACTTCTGCTATCAGCCCGCAGCACAATGAGCCTGGAGAAGCTCGCCCAGCCAGTACTAGACCGTTCCCTGTACTGGTCGATAGGTCTGGGCTCCCTGGCGTGGGCGTTGTGTGCCTTCCTGCTTTCGCGAAGAGAGTACGGCTTCGGAACCCAAACCTCTTCCCCGCAGACCTCCGACTCGCGCGAGCTCGGTGGTGTGCTGCACAACATGGGAAACGTGCTGAACAGCGTGAATATCTCTGCATCCGTGGTCTCCAAGCAGATCGATGATCTGAGCCTGGGAGATCTGAGTGGGATCGCCGAAGCCCTGGAAGGACACAAGGACGACCTGGCGGCGTTCGTCGCACAGGACACACGCGGGCAACACCTACGCCCGCTCCTGAACGCCCTCTCCATCCAGTTGGGTGACGAGCGGCGCGGCCTGGCGGTAGAGGTCCAGATCCTGAGCGAGGGTATCGAACACATCTGCGATCTCATCCGTTGCCAGCAGGGGCGCGCGGATCTGATCGACCGTGCTGAGGAAGTGCGGTTGGGTGACCGGCTGGAGGAGGCGCTGCGAATCACGAACCACGGACTGGGTACCGATGCGAGCCTCGAGGTGGTACGTGAGTTCGATGAAGCCGACAGCATTGAGACGGACAAGAACAACCTGATTGAGATCCTGGTCAACCTCGTTCAGAACGCCCGCCAGTCCATGACCTCAAGCCCCTCGAATGTGAACCGCCTGACCCTGCGGGTACACCGCACCAGTCCGGCACGGGTCCTGATCGAGGTTGAAGACACGGGCGTAGGCATCACCCCCGATTGCATGGGCAAGGTGTTCGATCTTGGATTCACGACCAAGGAAGACGGGCACGGCTACGGGCTGCATACGGCCGCCATCGCGGCCCGGGAAATGGGCGGAGCCCTTTGGGCGAGCAGTGCGGGAGAAGGGCTGGGTGCGACGTTCACCCTGGAGCTGCCCACCAGCCCTGCCGTGTCCCAGATCGCGCGCCGGGAGGACGTGGCATGAGCGGGCGATTTGAATCCAATCCGGCTCACGAGTCCAACCGACGGATCCTGATCATCGATGACTCGCCCGCGATTCATGGAGATGTTGTGAAGCTCCTGACCCCAGCGCGCAGCGAACTTGGCCCCTCTCGGGACCTCGCCGTGGCGCGCGCCGGTTTTTTCGGCGGCGAAGAGGCCCCCACCAAGGACTATGGAGCCTTCGAGTTGAGCTCGGCCTACAGTGGCGAGGAAGGCCTGACAATGGTCACCCAGGCCTGCCACGATGAGGAGCCCTTCGCCCTGGCCTTCGTGGACAACCGTATGCGCGATGGCTGGGACGGCGTGGAGACCGTACGCCGACTATGGGAGGTCGACGCGCACCTGCAAGTGGTCATCTGCACCGCCTACTCCGACTACAGTTGGGATCAGACGGTTGCCGCTTTGGGGTGCACGGACCGCCTGCTGATCCTGAAGAAGCCCTTCGATCCGGTGGAGATCCGGCAGATGGCCTCTGCTCTTACGGAAAAGTGGAACGCATCACGCCGGGAGCAGCACCTGATCGCGCACCTGGAGCGCGCGCAGGTCGAGCAGAGCGCCTATGCCTCGTCACTGGAGACCATGAACCTGGCGCTGACCAAGGCCCAGGCCGCGGCCGAGCAGGCTTCCAAGTCCAGAGCCCGCTTCCTCGTCCAGTTGGCGGACCAGATGGGCACGGACCTGAGCCAGCTTCTGGATACGGTCCTGCTCGACGAGAAGGGCGTCGACCTCAGCACTGTCATCTCCTCCAGCAGCAAGATCATGGAGACTCTCACGCGCGTCATGGATCTGCACCAGCTGGAGGCAGGCGAATGGGGTCTGCGGACCACGTCCGTCGGAATCGGGGATCTGCTGCTCCGCGCCATCCAGCCCTACCGTGCGCTCGCGGAAGAGAAGGGCATCGTCCTGAAGGTGGACCTGGGGAATCACGGCGAAACCCATATCCAATGTGACGCCAACCGCTTGGGGCAGGTGCTCACACACCTCGTCGAAAACGCGGTGCGTCACACAGCCGAGGGAACGGTCACCCTGCGCGCCTCCCTTCTGCCCACGAGCGATTGGAATCGCACGCGCCTGGTGCTGAGCGTTGAAGACACAGGCCAAGGACTTGCCGACGAGCTAGAGGGCCGTCCCTTTGAGCCGTTCATCGCCCACGAGGGTGGTGTGGGCCTGGGCCTCGCCATCGTGCGCGGTCTGGCCCGTCTGATGTCCGCCAGCGTGACCCACGAGACCCGTGAGGGGGGCGGCACGGCGTTCCGGTTCAGCATGGAGGCCGCGCTTGAAGACCCGGCGCGCACCGCTACAGACGGAAGGTGAACCGGGCCGGGCCGCACGCTAGGCTGCGGCCATGTGGACATCCATCGCACTTGGTTTGATCGCGCAAGATTCGGAGGACGGTGAGTTCTTCAAGGAGTTGGGCGTCGAGGAGTCCCTGGCTGCACAAGGGTCTGGGACACAGGCCGAAGAGGGCCTCGTCGCGCACTACCTGGACTTGTTGCAGGCCAACGTCATCGAGTGGGGCGCGAATCTGCTGATTGCCCTGCTGATCTTCTTGATCGGCAAGCGAATCGTCGCAGCCGCAGCGCAGGGCCTGCGCACCCTCATGGCGCGCGCCAAGCTGGATGCCATCCTGGTCAACTTCCTGGGGTCGATCGCCCACGGGCTGATGATGCTCTTTGTGGTGGTTGCCGCCGTACGACAGCTGGGCATCGACACCTCGTCCATGGTGGCCTTGATCGGCGCGGCGGGTTTGGCGCTGGGATTTGCCCTACAGGACTCGCTCGGCAACTTCGCATCGGGTGTGCTTTTGATTCTCTTCCGGCCCTTCACGACAGGGAATTACGTGGAGGCCGGCGGCGTCGCCGGAACGGTTGAGAAAATCACTATCTTCACAACGGTCATGCGCACGGGCGACAACCGCGAGATCATTGTGCCCAACAGCGCAATCTTCGGCGGCACGATCACCAACTACTCGACGCGTGCCACACGTCGCATCGACATGGTGTTCGGAATCGGATACGGAGATGACCTGCAGTTGGCCAAGACGACCCTGATGGAGATCCTGAACGCAGACGACCGGGTGCTGAAAGACCCGGAGCCCAGCGTGGCCGTGGCCGAACTGGCCGACAGTAGCGTCAACCTGAAGGTACGCCCCTGGGTGAAGACGGACGACTACTGGAGCGCGCTCTCGGACATCACCGAGAAGGTGAAACTCACCTTCGACGAAAAGGGCATCTCCATCCCCTACCCAACCCAGGACGTGAACGTCCAGCAGAGTTGATCACTGACGGGGGGGCAGAACTGGACGGTCATGGGGTAGGTTCTGGATCTCTTTGGCCTTTTGGACATAGAATCCCTGCCAGATTCCACGCATGTACCGACAGGTGGTGCATGAAGCCCCCCCCACACTCAAAGGAGCAACATGTCTCTCCTCGCCCTCGCCCTGCTTGTGTCCACGCCCGCGACTTCACCGGCCATCCCACATTCGCTGTCCCACCAAGGCGGTGAGTCTTCGTTCAGTTACCGATTCGTCGAGCTCGGACTAGGCCAAGGGGACTTTGATGGAGTGGACTCTGACGACGTCCGCTTTGGCGGCTCGTTCCCGATCGGAGATTCAAGCTACGTCTTCGCCAGCAACACGAACTACTCGATGGACGTACCCTCCCCGGCCTCACTCGACCTGTCGGTCCTGAGAATTGGCCTCGGGACGCACATGGATGCAGGATCTGGTTTGGACGTATACGCCTCAGCCGCCTACGCCGATATGGAAGTGGACTTGACGATCCCCGGCCTTGGGAGCGGAACCGGAAGCGAGAATGGTTACGCCCTTGCCGGTGGGTTTCGCGTGCAGGCATCGGACACGGTGGAACTGGGCATAGGGGTGGAGTTGCTTGAGATTGACGGCGCGGATGACACCCTCATCACTGCTGGTGGCATCTACAGTCTCACCGACAGGGTGGGCTTGGGCCTCTCCTACGAAAGCGGAGACGATTTCGACAGCATCATGATCGGCCTGCGCGTCTACCTGTAAGCACTGCGGACAATCGTGCTCAACCAAACGCCGCTGCGGTTCCTCACAGGCACCGCAGCGGTGTTTGTCGTGATTCTGGGTTCGATCCAGGCCCAGGAATCGGAGGCACGGCCCAACATCCTGTGGATCACCAGTGAGGACAACGGGCCACACTTGGGTTGTTACGGGGACGAGTACGCCACGACGCCCAATCTGGACCGTCTGAGCGCGCGCAGCCTGCGCTACGCTCGCGCCTGGTCCAATGCTCCGGTCTGCGCGCCGGCGCGCACGACCTTGATCACGGGGGTGCACGCTCCCAGCCTGGGCGCCCTGAATATGCGCTCCAAGATAAACCTGCCCGAGGGCATGCGCCTCTTTCCCCAGCGGCTGCGCGAGGCCGGCTACTACTGCAGCAATCGCTCCAAGGAGGACTACAACTTCCACAAGCCCGGCAAGATCTGGGACTTCTCCGGGGGCAAGGGACATTGGCGCCAGCGTGCGGAAGGGCAGCCCTTCTTCTCCGTGTTCAACTTCACGATCAGCCACGAGAGCCGCATCCGCACGCGCCCGCACGAAGCCGTTCACGACCCGAAGACGGTGCCGCTTCCTGCCTATCACCCGGACACGCCCGAGGTGCGACAGGACTGGGCCCAGTACCACGACAAAATCAGCGAGATGGACGCCCAGGTGGGAGGCGTCCTGGCCCAGCTCGAAGCCGACGGCCTGGCCGACGACACGATCGTCTTCTACTTCAGCGATCACGGCTCAGGCATGCCACGCTCCAAGCGCTGGCCCTACAACTCGGGGCTGCACGTGCCCATGCTCGTGCACTTCCCCGAGCGCTGGGCCCATTTGGCTCCGGAGGGATACGAGGCCGGGGGTGTCAGCAACAGGCTGGTCAGCTTCGTGGACCTGGCCCCCACCGTGCTCAGCCTGGCCGGGCTGAGTATCCCCGATTACATGCAGGGTGCAGCCATCGCGGGCAAGCAGGCAACGCCGGCTCCCGCCTTCATGCACGGCTACCGCGGGCGCATGGACGAGCGCTACGACCTGGTGCGCTCGGTCACCGATGGCCGCTTCATCTTCATCCGCAACTACATGCCCCACCGCATCTACGGCCAGTATCTGGACTACATGTTCCAGACGCCGACAACGCGCATTTGGAAGGAGCTCTACGACCGGGGCAAGCTACAACCCCCTCAGACCTACTTCTGGGAAACCAAGCCGCCCTTGGAACTCTACGATCTGCAGAACGATCCGGACGAGGTGAACAACCTGGCGCACGACTCAAACTACCGTGCCGTGCGTGAGCGCCTGCAGGACGCCCAACGGGAACAAGCTATGGCCATCCGCGACCTGGGATTCCTGCCCGAATGCGAGTTGCACGCGCGGGCGGGGGAGAGCGCCCCCCGGACCTGGGGCGCGAAAGACGAGCGCTATGACATCGGCCGTATCCTGGCCATGGCCGAACGAGCCAGCAGTTGGAACACGAACACGGAAGCGCCTGAGCTGCAACCTCACCGCAAGTGGATGCAGGACTCTCTTGATGACCCGGACAGCGCCGTGCGTTACTGGGCTGCCCTCGGCGTGGGCATTCTGGGTCCCGACCCCGAGCACCCCAAGCGCTCGGAACTCGGCAAGCTATTGGACGATCCTGCAAACGCCGTCCGCATCGCCTCTGCCGAGTTACTCATCCGGTTCGGTGAGGCCGACGAGCGCGAAGACGCCGTGGAGACGCTACTGGAGTGCGCCGACATGACCCGGACCGGGATCTGGGACGCCGTCCTCGCCCTGGGCACCCTCGATGCTCTTGGTCTGAACGATCCGGCCATCTCCAAGGCACTTGGGGACCTGCCCCTGGAGTCCTCCGCCATCCCCGACAAGTTCCGGGGCTACGTCGGGCGCCTGATCAAACGCATGGCCGCCCGAAACTGAACGGAGGGTGCCCCTGGAGTACGCTTGTTGTCTGGAACCGGACAATTGAGGGGTTCTTGGTACCCTGTATGACGATGCGCGTACTTCTCTTGCTGGCCCTTCT
>DUDB01000079.1:2434-61825 GCA_012959525.1 Planctomycetota bacterium | reverse complement strand
TGGGACAGGCCTGACTGATAGTTGTAGAGGAAGAACCCGAAGACGATGGGCATCCACATCATCATCTTCTGCATCTTGAGAGCCTGCTCGTCGGTGGGCTTGGGCATCACCTTCTGCTGCAGGATCCACAGGAACACCATCATGGGCGGCAGGATGTTGAGGTACTCGACCGTGCCGAGCAGGGGCAGATCCCAATCCAGGCGCATCAGCCGGTCGGGTTCGGAGAGGTCCTTCACCCAGCCGATGAAAGGGGCCTGACGCAGGTCGAAGCTGACCCGCAGGGCCTTGAAGAGACCGAAGAAGATGGGGATCTGCACGAAGATCGGCAGACAGCCACCGAGGGGCGGGAAGGCGCCCTCCTCCTGCATGATGCGCGCCTGCTCGGAGCGTTGCTTCTGGGGGTTGTCCTTGTACTTCTCCTTGAGCTCGTTGAGCATGGGCTGCACGCGCTTCATCTTCTTCGCGTGGCGCGCCATGGACGTCTGGGAGCGACGATTGAAGGGGAACAGGGCCAAACGCACGGTGAGGGTCAGGCAGATGATCGACCAGCCCCAGTTGCCCACGATGCCGTGGAAGAATCCCAGGATGGCCAGCAGGGTCGAGGCGATACCGGAGAAGAAGCCCAGATCGCCTGCCACCAGACTCAGGAGGGCAGGATCGTGGTCCTCGAGAAGGCCGCTGCTCTTGGGACCCGCGTAGATCTCGAAGGTCATGCGGGAGACGCCCTGGGGACCCGGAAGAGGGGCCGTCAGGTCGAGGTCGCAGGTCACGTGACGCCACCCCTTGACGGGATCGTTCTCCTTGTTGTCCTCAATCGACTTGAGGGGATCCATGGGGTGCTCGGCCACCCAGTTCAGATCGTACAGGGTGCGCCAACCGGCTCCGGTGACCACGCCACGGGTGGCATCATCAGGCCGGGCCAGCACGGCGAAGAACTTGCTGTCCATTCCCGCCCAGAGGATGTCCCGGGTGGGCGGAAAGGACTCGCCATCCTGCTCTCCGATCGAGAGCTCTTGGCGCTCGACCTCCAACTCGTCGCCCTGTTCCCAGCTGACGCCCGCTCTGGGCTCCTCATAGTAGGAATCGTCGGCACTGGCGGGCATGCCCAGAGCCGGTGTGAAGATGAGCCGCGGTTGCCTGCCCGCCCACTCGGGGACGCTATTGCGCAGCTCGATGTCCAAGGTCAGGTCATAGGAGTTGGGGTTCACCCGCAGGGTCTTGGTCAGGCTCAGGCCGCGCCCCGTGTCGTGGCTGAATTGCACGCCAACGGTTCGTCCAAACTCCTCCAGCACCTCGTGCTGCCAGTGCACCTGATCGAGCGGAAAGCCCACCATCTCCTCGCTGGCCGAGGTGGAATGGAGCCCGAGCGAAGACTGGACGCCCGAGGGTGTGTTCACTTCCGAGAGGAGTTGGACCCAGTTCAGAGGGTTCTCTTTCTCCTGCGGATCGAGGCCGTTCTCGGTGTAGAACCCGCCCAGGCGCAGACCGCTGAGGACGCCCCCGCGGCTGTCAAAGGTCGCCAGGTAGTAGCCGGGCTCTCCCGGGGTGCCGAGCCTAAGGGTCTCACGCCAGGGCTCGGCCTCCTTGTCAGGCCGCGTTTGGGTGGCAGGCGAAACGCCTTCAATGGCCGGCCCCATACCGGGTGGGAAATCCGGTGTCAGAACCATCGGAATGCGCGGCGCAACCTTGGGCTCGGGAGGCGTCGGCCACATCACAAGGATGAGGAACGAGAGCAGGAAGAAGAGGGGTAGACGCTTTTCCACGAGGAGGCTCAGGTCAGCGGCCGGCCTCCAGACGGTCGGCCAGAAATTCGGGAAGTTCAGGCACGCTTCGAATGGCCTCGGCCGCAGCCTGCCAGTCGTATTCGAGCCGGATGAAAGTGATGTTCGACCCGTCGAAGAGCACGTAGGAAAGCCGCGCATCCCCGTCACGAGGTTGGCCCACCGAGCCCACGTTCACGATGCAGGGATTGGAGTCCAGGTCCCCCAGAGCGTAGGGCCCATCGATGCCCTTGGGCCGGAACAGGGTGCCGTCCTTGTAGTAGACCGCGGGCACGTGACTGTGCCCCACGAAGCACACGGGTCTGCGCATCGCTTCGAAGTTGGCCTGCATCTTCTTCTCATCGCGAGCATCCCGGGGCAGAAGGTACTCGCGCACGGGATCGCGTGGGGACCCATGCGCAAACATGGCCGCCTCATCGATGGCGGAGGGTTCAAGCTCTCCCAGGAAATCCCAGTAATCCGAGGCGCTGTCCGGTGCGCTGGAGATCGCCGCGTGGGTCCAATCGATCGCCGCTCTCGCCTTCGGGTTGAAGTCCTCGGCGCTGTAGCAGAGCGCGTACTCATGGTTGCCCTGAAGGCACAGGCCCTCCTCGCGGACAGGAACACAGAGCTCCATGACCCGGTCCAGAGCCCCGCATGGATCGGCTCCGTAACCGATGACGTCACCCAGGCAAACATACCGCTCGACGCCGCGGTCCTTGGCGTCTGCCAGGGCGGTATCCAACGCGGGTGTGTTCCCGTGCAGGTCGGAGATGATTGCGGTGAGAGGGTACGCCACGGGAGTGCCAGGGAATGCCTTCGCCAGGGAAGGGGCGGAGGATTATCGGGAGGGGGTGGGACGGGGGCAAGGGGGGGCGGGAGGATCGCCGTGGAAAGGGAGTGAGCGGGAGGGTAGCCGTCGTGATTGAAGCCTCATGGGTCGGGGAGAGTGGACTGGCGTCTCCCCATCGCGACCGTCTCTACCCCTTGATTGTAAAAGCGGCTCCCTCGATTTCACTCGGCTGCCCGCTAGCGGACGAGCAGGCGCCGCGCCCTTGGCGCAGGAGCCGGAGAGCCGTTCAATCGAGGATCGGGCCGGCCCAAGACAGAACAAGCCGGAGCCCTAGGAGCATGGCCAACAACAGAGCCGGTACCCCCAGGTTGCCCAGGCCCCTGCGCTCCAACCCATGGGCCAAGTGCAGCCGGTCTCCGTCCCAGGGCCGCCGTCCCTGCCGGATACGCACCACGCTCAAGCGCCCCAGATCCAGTAGGGGTAGGAGCAGAATCCCCCAGGCCTCTGGGCAGCTCGCCAGAAGCACCCCCACGAGATGACTCCCCGAGTCACCCAGGTAGGCGATGGGTACACGCTCCGGGCCCCGCCTAACGAACACGTTCCAGGGCAGAAAACCAAGCAGAGCCGGCGCCGCGACACTGCGACCCGCCAGTCCCACGACTCCCAAGGTGCCGCAGGCCCCGTCCGAGCAGTCAAAGGTGTTGGCCGCATTCATGGCCACCACTCCCACCACGGACCATGCGGCCATGTTCCACGCTCCGTCTCCAAGGCTCCAGCCCAGAACGCCCCCCACCGCGCACTGACCTGCGAGTTTCACAAGAGGGCTCAACCCTCCAGGGCGCAGGTCATCCGCGAGCCCCAAGGCAAACGCCGCCAGCAAGGCAACCCAGGGCAGGTTTTCCTCGCCGCAGAGGAAGGCCCCCACCAACCCCAGGAGCACGGCAATTCCGCCCACCGGAGGGACGGGGCTCTCTCTGGGCTTGCGCTGTGCAAGGCCGGACTCACGGCTGTCCACAAAGCCCCAAGCCAAGGCCGCCCGCGCCAGAATCGGCGTCGCCACCAAGGTCACGAGCAGTGCCGTCCAGGACGCACAACTCACGAGGCGCGCACCTAGAGACCCCCGTACAGACCACGCTGGCGAATGTACTCGCCCACGGCTTCAGGGAGATCCTCTGGAGCCCTGTCGCCAGCGCGCAACGCGGCACGCAGATCCGTCGAACGACCGGGAGCCGGCGGCAGAGAGAGCACGCCCTCCCGGAGCCTCTCCAGCACCCCTGTCGACAACCCCTGCTCCAGCTCGGGCGGCAACTCGTGATCCTCTCCCGCACGCCGGATAACGATGGGCCGTACGGCCTCCAAGAGCTCCTCCACCCGGTGCCAGCCCACAAGCCCGGGCAAGTTGTCCGCCCCGATCAGAAGCCAGATGGACGCCTCCTCATCCTCCCCCGCACGGGCCCGCAGCTGCTCAACCGTGTCCATGGTGTACGAGGGCCCGGGACGGTCGAACTCCAGATCGCACACGCTCCAGGAGGGCTCGCTCGCGACGGCCAACCGAACCATCTCCAGTCGGTCCGCCTCCGGGGCCAGCTCCAGGTCCGGCTTGTGGGGCGGGCGGGCTGCGGGGACAAAGACCACGCGGTCCAGACCGAAAGCCTCCTGAGCGGCCCGGGCCGCGGCCAGGTGCCCCTTGTGGATCGGGTCGAAGGAACCCCCGAAGAGGCCCAGGCGGCGCCCGCAACCGGGAGTGGAGGGAGAGGGGGAGGGGAAGGGCACGGGAATGAGGGCGAGGCACCAGGGGGCTGGTTACCCCGCCTCGAGGTGAGGGTAGGCCAGCCACGGACCGCGCCCAGGGGCGTCAATTCTGGGCCAGTACTGGACGCGCGTCCATCCTGGACCCATAATCGTCGTCGGTCCGGACCCCGGTTCTGACCCACCCCCTCCCCTATCCCCCCTAGCACCCTCCAAGCACCCTCTGCCCGGATACGGCGGCCCGAGCACCAAATCCACGGAGAGCGGAAACTGTGAGCATGAACGAGTCCCTAAAAGCGTCTTCCAAGATCTCCGGCCTGTGTCTGGCTCTCTGCCTGAGCGTCGGCTGCCAGTCCTCCCCGGACATCAACGACCACTGGAACGCCAGCTCCACCGTGCCGCGCATCACGCGCGCCTTCCTGGGCTATGACTCGAGCCGTGATGGCAGCTACCGGGATTTCGCATGGGAACGCAAGGCCTCGATCAACCTGACCCTGCGGCGCCACCTGTTCAACCACAACCCGGGGAACCCCAACCACGCCGAGGCGACGGGCACCTATGACGAGCGCCCGCTCAACAGCCTGTTGCCCAACCCGGTCAACTTCATCCACGTGGAAGGCTTGGTTCTTGGCCTGATTCCCTTGGCCGCCGGCGCGGTCTACTTCCCCCTCCCGGTGGACTCCATCGTGGGCATTTTCGACGATGGAACTGAGGGAGGAGAAGACGGCCTCGACGAGTTCATGAGTGGGGTCGAGCAAACGTTCGGTAACACGGTCGGCGTCATCAGCGGCAGCTTCGTGCAGAACTGGCTCTCGCCCCCCTTGGAAGGGATCCTCGTCCGCGCCAGCCGCCTCGCCTCCTTCGACTGCCCAGAGGATGACGCCATGGCGGGCCTCGGTTACGCCGGAAACTGATTGGGCCGAACTGATTGGGCCGAACTGATTGGGCCGAACTGATTGGGCTTGCGAGGTGTCCGGTGTCAGCGCCCGATGACCATCCGCGTCTGGTCTAGCAAGTCGGGTGCGTCAGCTGGGATCCAGGTGATGTCAAACTTCTGGTACCAGGTGCGCTGCCGCCGGGCGAACTGACGGGTACGCACGGCGATTCTCTCCAGAGCCTCCTGCCGTGTGAGCTCTCCCGCATCCCAGGCGAGCACCTCCTCGTAGCCCAGGGCCGCCCCGGCGCTGGAGCCGAAACCCGGTCCGTCTCGCACAGCGACAGCCTCCTCGCGCCAGCCCTGATCGAGCATGATCGCCGCCCGCGCCCGGATGCGCTCCTCCAAGACGTCGCGCTCCACGGACAGGCCCACGAGCCGTGCCTGCTTCTGACGCAGGCCCGGTTCGGCATTCCAATCGTCCTGCCAACTGGTGAGGGTGCGACCCGTCTGCTCCAGGACTTCCATGGCGCGAACCACCCGGCGCATGTCGTTGGGGTGAAGGCGATGTGCGGCTTCGGGATCCACATGGGCCAAGCGCTGGTGGAACGCCTCAGCACCCACGGCGTCCCTCTCCCCCTCAAGCTTGAGACGCAGGTCATGATCCGCCGGTGGGCCCTCGAAGAGGCCACGCAGCAGAGCGGCCAGGTAGAACCCGGTACCGCCCACGAACAGTCCACGGGCTCCGCGGCCCTGGATGTCAGATAAGACCTCCCGGGCCGCGCCCAGGTAGCGCTGCACGTCGTAGGGCTCGCTGGGACAGACCAGGTCCATCAGGTGGTGCGGCACCCGGGCCTGCTCCGCCTTCGAGGGTTTGGCCGTCCCAACGTCGAGTCCGCGGTAGACGAGCATGGAATCCAGGGAGAGCACCTCCGCCCCAAGCTCCTCACACAGGTCCAGGGCCAGGGCGGTCTTGCCACTGGCCGTGGGGCCCACCAGGCACCAGAGGGGCTGTCGGTCTAGGGGATCGGTTTCGGACACGGGGGCATTCTAGGGCGCGAACCATGGACTAGGATGAGGATGACGCTCGATTCCCCACACGACCGCAAACCCTATCCTCACATGAATCCAGCCTACGCTCACAGCACCCTGTTGCTCCTGGCACTCTTCGCGGCTCGGGGACAGGCCCAGGATGAGGAGAGCCAGGACCCGCCGGCCCTGGTTGCTGTCGATGGCAAGCCCATCGCACCGGGCCGTATCCCGGACGGAACCCGACCGGAAGCCCAGGCCCTCTGGCATAAGTTCACCAGCGGCGATCGCAAGCCCGCCATCAAGTCCTTCGACCTGTCCTTCGAGGCCCAGATCCGACAGCCGGGCAAGTTCAACGAGATCCAAGCCACGATCCGCTTCCTCCAGCATCCCCGTGGTCCATTCCTCGACGCCAGCTTCGCGCGAGAGGACCGCCGCTCGGTGCGTGGCCCGCGCGGGGACTTCCTGGTGGAAGAAGGAGATGCACAGCCCATGGTGGGCCTGGATTTCGAAGAGGATCGGCGCTCCCTCGACCGCTGGTGCGCGCTGTCCAGCCACTTCATCACGCTCAGCCAGCCCGAGCGCATCCGCCTGATCAGCCTAGAGCAACGAGACCTCCACGCCGAGCAACCCGAGCCGCTGTCCGCCAACCAGCACGAGGTCCGTTTCGAGGGGACCGATCCTCTCGTCCTGCCTTCAGCGCAGCTGGCCCAGCAGGCCCGCGGGCTCAAGTGGCTCGACATCCAGAGTCCCGACTTCCGCCTCTACGAGACGCGCCTCGCACGGGCGAAGGGCAACGTGCAGCGGGCCTTGCTAGGCCTCGACCCGGCAACGAGCGAGGTCCGCATGGCCATGCTAAGCGAGGCCGTGAGCGGAGCAATCGTGCTGGAGAGCGCACTCCTGATTCTGGTTCCACGCTACCAGGATCTCGGCGACACGGCCCGTGTTCCAGCCCAATTGGAGGTACGCGAGGTCGACCCGAGGACCTCGCCCTGGACCTTCCAAACTCGTTCAGGCACGACAATCTACCTCAAGCGCGACGGCCGATTGAACCCGCCCGATGTCTCGCCGGCCACATTCATTCCGGGCAGCTCCAAACGCTGAGCCCGCTCGCGACCTAGCGCCGGTGGAAGGCGCGTTCCAAGTCGGGCAGCTTGAAGCGTACCTTGGTGGGCCGCGAGTGGGGACAGGTCTGATCCGTCTCCAACGCGCTGGCGCGCAGCAACAAGCTGCGAATTTCGTCCTCGGTCAGGGAGTCTCCGGCCATGACGGACGAGCGGCAGGCGCTGCTGTGCAGGACCTCTTCGATCACGTCCTCCGCTCCGGGAGCCTTGCCGGTGCGACCGAGAACGTCCACGAGGTCGCGAACCACACCCTCAACGTCCGGATTGCGCAGGCGCGCCGGTAGACCGTGAACGGCGACAGTACTGGGTCCGAAGACCGCCAGTTCGAGCCCTACAGGCGTCAGGGACTCCATGTGACCCGAGAGCAGTTCCACGTCCGCGCGGGACAGCTCCACAAGCTCCGGCACCAAGTACTTCTGCACCTCCACCTTGTTCTCGCGCACGTCTTGGCGCAACTCCTCGAAGGTCGTCCGCTCGTGCAACGCGTGCTGGTCAATGATCTCGAAACCATCGGGCAGGGCGCGCACGAGATAAGTACGCGCGATCTGCAGGAATGGCCCCCGCAGGTCATCCCCTTCCGTCCACTGCTTGCGGCCTTCTTCCAGGTCCAAAGGGGTGGCAGGCGCTTGGGAGGGAATCACGTCGGAGAGGGTCCGCCCGGCCACTTCATGCACCTCGAAGCCGGGCTGGGGTGCGGCCTGCAATCCCGCGGCCAAGGGGCCGGGGTTGGGCAGGGCCGCCTGGGCAGGGTCTTCACGGTTCTCGCGACGCTGCATGCTCAGCAGCATGGACTCGCCGGGGGTGGACATGTCGGTCTGGCGCACCGCCTCCCGCAGATGGTGTACCAGGAACCCAAACAGCCGACGCGAATCACGCAGGCGCACTTCCGTCTTGGCGGGGTGTACGTTGACGTCGACCTGGGCAGGCTCGATCGAGAGCTGCAGGAAGGCGACGGGTTGACGCCCCTCCTCTAAGAAGCCGCGGTAGGAGTCACGCAGGACACGCGTCAACACCTTGTCACGCATGGCCCGGCCGTTGAGGAACCACATCTGGCGCGCCGTATCCCGGCGGCTGAAGCGCGGGGGCGCGACGTACCCCAGAAGATGCGTCATGCCGTCGGCAGCTTCCACGGGCACCAGACTCTCCGCCAACTCTGCCCCGAAGGTCCGCCGAATACGGGCCAGCAGATCCATGTCCGCCTCTACATCGAAGACGCGCTTGCCGCCGTGGGTCACCACGAAGCCCACGCCCACGTGAGCCAGGGCGGCGCGCTGGATGACATCCAGGCAGCGTGAGAGTTCGGTTGAAGTTCGCTTGAGAAAACGACGCCGGGCGGGAGTGTTGAAGAACAGGTCACGCACCTCCGTGCTGGTGCCCACGGCCCCGCCCGCCTCGCGCACCTCAGACAGCTTGCCCCCCACGTTTTGAACCGTGGCGCCCGTGGATTGTTCTTGAGGGCGGGAGAGGATCGTGCAGCGGGCAACCGACCCCATGGAAGCCAGGGCCTCACCGCGGAACCCCAGGCTGGCGATGTGATCCAGGTCCTCGGGCGTCTGTAGCTTGCTCGTCGCGTGGGCGTGGAAGGCCATGGCCAGATCTTCGGCTCCCATGCCGCAGCCGTTGTCAATGACCCGCACGAGCTTGACGCCACCCTCCTCCAGATCCACACGCACTTCGCTGGCTCCCGCATCCAGGGCATTCTCGACCAACTCCTTGACCACCGAGGCCGGGCGTTCAATCACCTCGCCCGCGGCTATCTGGTTGCGGACAACCTCCGGGAGAAGCGCGATCCGGGCGGGAGGAGTCTGCTGCGGCATGAAGCCAGTGTAGCGAACTGCTCAGGACCTGCGTCGCGCCCAGCGCAGTCCGACCAGAGCAAAATCATTGACATCCACCCGCGCCCCGCTGCGCGAGCGGCGCTCCAACTCCTCGGCATCCTCCAGCATTCCCTGCCACTGGTCCGGGCTGCGAGAAGCCAATCGCTCGGCCTTGCGTTTCACGGTCGCAGGAGCCCCACGCACCCCCGCAGCAGCCAGGGCCGCCTGGGGCGACTGTCCCTGGGCGACGAAGCGTCCGGCGCGGGTCAACTCCATCAAGCCCTTCGTGAGCGTGCCGGTCATCAGGGCGACGAGAGCAGAACGGTCCACGGTGCGCTTGCCGTCCTTGCCCTGGAATCCCCCCGCAAAGAGGGCCTCTACCCCCACACTGGCCCGCGCCCCGTCCCCGTCCATCAGTCTGTCCGCCAGGTCCCAGGGGGAGCCCCCCGACTCCCAGCTCACCAGCTCGACGATGCCCTCGCTCCCCCGCTCCCGCAGCTGTTCCAGCTTGCCAGCGATTCCCGCCAGGTCGTTGCCCAGGGCAGCGGCCAGGTAGACGGCCTCCTCCACGCCTAGGGGGATACTGGCCCGGCGCGCCCGGTCTGCCGTCCACTGCACAAGCTCAGCCTTGCGCGGATCGGGGTCCCAGGGCGGCGGCGAGTCATAGAGCCTGCGGCAACCGACAACGGCCCCATCCGAAGCTTGGATGGCCTTAACCAGCAAGTGGTCCGCGCGCAGGTTGCTCGCACTCAGGATCAGGCAGCCCTCGACCTGCCCGGAAGTCAGCGCCGCGATGCGAGCCTTGAGGGCGTCCACGAGTCCCTGGGAGAAGGACCGCGCGCCCTTCTTGATGAGCTTGTCGGCATTTTCCACCAGCACCGTGCGGGCTCCGGCGAAGAGCGCACCCGAAGTCAGATCGTCTAGCAGAGTGGCCTGGGAGTATTCGGGATCGGACCCGTCGTGGCGGCAGATCTCGTCCCCGCGCGCCTTGGCCTTCTCCAGGACGAGGCGGATACCCTGATCCCGGAAGTAGCGCTCCTCACCCTTCAGGCACACGGCGAACAGCGGGTCCGCGAGCCGCCGTCCGAGCTCCGCAAGGGCCTGTTCGGGATGGGGGTCCTTGGCCTTCGAACCCGCGCTCTTGCGTGCCTTCGCCATCAGGCCGACTCCCCCATGCCCCAGTCCAAGCCCATGTCGAGCACGAGTCCGATGAACAGCGCCACCCCCACCCAACCGTTGAGAGTGAAGAATGCACGGTCGACCCGGGACAGGTCGTCGGCGCGAACGATCCACTGCTCGTAGGCGAGGAGCCCAGCGGCCAGGGCGACGAAGGCCCAGTAGATGGGGCCCAGTTCCGCGCTGATGCAAAAGCGCATCAGGCAAACCACGGTGATCCCGTGCAGGACACGGGAGATCCACAGTGCACGAGCCACACCCCAGCGCGCCGGTATGGAGTGCAGACCGTGATCCTTGTCAAAGGTCACGTCCTGACAGGAGTAGATCACGTCAAACCCGGCCACCCAGGTCCAAACGGCAGCCGCCAGCCACAGGATGGGAGCGAGGTCGCCTTCCAGAGTGCCCCGAACAGCGATCCAGGCCCCTAGTGGGGCCAACGCCAGGGCCAGACCCAGCACAAGATGCGCCAACGCACTAAACCGCTTGAAGTAGCTGTAGCCCAGGAGGACCGCGAGCACCGCAGGAGACAACTTGCCAGCCAGGGGATTGAGCGCCCAGGCCGCAGCCATGAACAGGGCTGAAGCCGCGACCACGAGTGCGCGCACGGACCCCACACTCAGGCGCCCGGCCGGCAGCTCGCGCTCCTGGGTGCGAGGATTGCGAGCATCCAAATGCCGGTCCACGAGCCGGTTGAAGGCCATGGCAGCCGTCCGCGCGCTCACCGCGGCCAGGACGATCCAGCACAGATCAACCCACTCGGGCATTCCGTCTGCGGCCAACCAGGCGCCTTGAAGCGCGAACGGCAGAGCGAAGATCGAGTGGGAGAACGCCACCAGGGACAGGTACTGGGCCACGGGTTTCAGCACGGACCTCCCGGAGGTTCGGTACCCATCTCCTCATGGGGTTCGCTCTCTCCCCATCGAGCGCCGAGCCCGTGCTCAACCCCAAGACGATCGAGCGCCTTGGCCACCACGAACTGCACCAGATCCTCCAGGGTCTTGGGGTGCTGGTAGAAGCCCGGCATGCAGGGAAGGATTGAAGCGCCCATGCGAGCCAGCTGAAGCATGTTGGCCAGGTGTACCTCAGAGAGCGGGGTTTCTCGAGGCATGACCAGAAGAGGACGGCCCTCCTTCAGGGCCACGTCGGCGGCGCGCTCCACCAGATTGGATGAGAAGCCGTGGGTCACACGGGCGAGGGTGCCCATGGAGCAGGGAGCGAGGATGACGGCCTGGGTCAGGGCGGTTCCCGAAGCCGCGGGGGACTCCACGGCCGCCGAAGGGAAGGCGCGCACGGAGGATGCGGTCTCCGCCCCCAGCCATTCCCCCAGGCAACCCGCCAGGCCCTGTCCGCCGGGTCCGGGATCGATGCCCAGCTCGTGCGCCATGACCTTGGCACCCGCGTCGGTGACGGACAGGTCCACGTCGTGGCCCGCACGCACCAGTTCACGCACGAGTGCGGTGCTGTAGGCGTGTCCGCTCGCCCCTGTGATGCCAATAAAAAAGCGCCCCATGACCCGATGGACGCAGACTAGCAGATCCCATGAAGCCCGGCTCGACCGCGGTTCAGAATACCCTCTCCGGGCCCGCGCCCAGGAGCAGCCCCAGGTTGAACAGGGCGTGGGTCCAGGCGGCCACCCCTGGTCCACGCCAGCGCAGGAGTCCGGCCAGGGCCATGCCCGCCAGCAGCCGCCACAAGAACACGAAGGGCTCGAAGGCCTCTCCCCCGCGCCCGAGCCAGGTCGTGAATACCGTCAGATGCAACGCAGCGAAGATGGCCGCCGAGCCCACGAGCCCTGCGGCCTCTCCCACCAGACGCGCGCTGGTGAGCCCGGCACCGAAGAAGCTCATGAGGACACGTGCCATCAGATAGAGACCGCTGTAGAGGATGACCCGGAAGAAGAGCTCCTCGTGAGCCGCAGCGCCCAGGATGAACGCCGCCCGCTGGAGGCCCGGAGCCTGGCCCGGCCCCACACTAAAACCGTCCGGGGGGGCCAGCCCACCCAGGAGGTGTGTGCACAGGATCAGCGTGGGTGCCAGGAGGAGCGCCCAAACACCCCCCTCACCCACCACCTTCAGGAGGCGTATGCCCAGCCCCCGGCTGTGACCCGCCACCTGTTGGATGCAGACGAGCAGAAGCCCTGCAAGTATCCAACGCCTCGCCACATGAGCATCTTCGCCCAGGGGCAGGAGGAAGCGGAACAGGCACATCTCGGCGGTGCTGCGTGTGGTCTCCGCGGAGGTGGCCAGGGACCATTCATAGGCTGCCAGCAGGGGAGCACAGGCCAGATAGCCCAGGGCCAAGGTGCGCTGGACACCGGGCACTGACTCCGATCCGCCCTCTGCGGGGTCCTCCGCCGAATCGTCCTCTTCGTACTCCTCTTCGTACTCCTCTTCGTACTCCTCTTCGTACTCCTCTTCGTACTCGTCGTCGTGTTCGCTCACGGCCCAACCCCTTCATTGCGTTCTCCCGAGACCGTTCCAAAGTGCAAGCAGGCGATCCCGCCGGTCAGGCGCTCGAAGCCGCAGTCCACCAGCCCCTCCGCTTCCATCTCCGCCTGAAAGGCCTCGGGTTGCGGCCAGGCCATGACCGTTCGCGGCAGGTACGCGTAGGCATCTCCGTCCCGAGAAATCCAGCGACCAAGAGTGGGCAGGATACGGGTGAAGTACAGACGGTAGGCCCAGGCGAAGAGGCCGCGAGGTGGCGTGGAGAATTCCAGCACCAACACCTGCCCTCCGGGTCGTACCACACGCCCCATCTCACGCAAGCCGAGGTGGCGGTCGGCCACGTTTCGGATCCCGAAGGCGACGCAGGCAAAATCCACGCTGCCCTCCATTGCTGGGATACAGAGCGCATCCCCTTGAGCAAACTGCGCTCGGAGGTCGTCGGAGCGCACTTTACTCGGCGCCCGCAGCAACATCGGTCGAGTGAAGTCCACGCCCACCACCCTTGCTCCGGCTTGGGCAAAAGCCACGGCCAGATCCCCCGTTCCCGTGCAAACGTCCAATACCGCGCACCCTTGCACCTGTCCCGCTCGCGCGACGACGCGCTTTCTCCAGCGCCGATCGATCCCGCATGACAGGACCCGATTGAGCAGGTCATAGCTGCCCGCGATGCGGGAGAACATGGACTGGACCGCTTGAGGATCGGACATGGGAGTGAGCATAGGGCCGAGAAGGCCCCCAGGGAACGCCCTCAATGCATCACGCCCACGCGGCAGAGCCTCGCGGGCGTGAGTGGGTAGCGCTTCCCGCTAGGCGGAAGAGCCGTCTCGCGGGTCAGCCCCGCACGTCAGGTTTCTACTGCCTCCAGTAGTCCATCACGCCGCTGACGTTTGGAACCTGGATGGACTGGACTCCGGCTTGGAAGGCGTTGATGTCCTTGCGCAAGACACCGGCCTTGGCCAGATCGAACACATCCACCACCCCGAAGCCACCCGTGACGTTGGGAACCGCTGCGAACATGTAGGCGGGTTCGTTGTTGTTGATCACTGGACCGTTGACCCGGACCATTCCCTTGCCATTACCCGGCAATGAGGTCCCCGCACTGAAGGGGGTGATCACATTGGGCATGCCACCGAGGTTGCGCATGTTGTCGAAGGCAATGTCCACCGGGATACCCGAGAGACCCTGAGCGCTCTCGCCAATGGAGATGTTCACACCAAATGACATGTCTCGCAGACCGGTCTGGCCCACGTTGCCTGAGGTCAAGAAGATCTGGCCCGATACGGCCGATTCAACCCAGAGCTGAGACAGGGCGCCCACGTTGGGCGCTCCCGGATTGCCGGTGACAATGTCGATCGGCCCCTCGTGAGCGATCCAGACCGCCATGAAGAGGTTGATGGGATCGAGCTGGAGCTTCTTGGGACTGTTGAAGGTGAAGGGAGCAATTCCAATCACGTCGTCATAACCCCAGCCGTTCACGCCGTTGGGACCAGACTCGAACAGAGCCACGTTTCCGTTGCGGTTCAGGATGTAGGCGAAGTAGACGTTTCGCAGGTAGCCATTGCCCGCACCAGCCTGCCGTGGCATGGCCACGACGTCGAAGGGCTTGTTGAGCTGGGCGCTGACTCGGGTGCGCTCGATCAGGGAGAAGGCGGAAATGATCGAGAGGGTGTCGTCGGCTTCGCAGCAGACAAGAATATCCTCGTTCCCCGGCTGCCAGGCGATCCCGCGCGGCCCTTTGCCCACCACCGTCGTCTTCACGATCTGGTGGAAAGTCGCCGAAGAGGGGTCGATATCGATAAAGGAGACGGTATTCGAGTTCTGGTTGGTCACCGCCAAGAGGTCCAAGTTCGGACTCATCGCGAACTCGGTGGGATCGTTCATCCCGATGCGCTCCACCACGGTCATGCGGTTGGAGTTAAAGACCGTGATCTCGCCGGCTTGACGGTCGAGCACGTACAGGAAGTGACCCACCTGTTGGCGAATCATGTACGCCAAGCAGTTCTCCACCTTGATCTGGCCTTGGCTTGGCCCGAGGAAGAAGCAGTTCTGCTCGGGAGTCAGCAGACCCGACGGCGGTACCGGTGGGTTGGACAAGGGATCGCCAAAGGGGTCACCGGGGACCAGCAGGTTGGTCTTGGGGTCTGGCCCGGCGGGGTCGTGGTCGATCGAGGTCGGCTCCTGCCCCAGCAGGTAGGGGGCCACGCACAGGGGCGGGAAGGACAGGGGCGGAGGGTTCGGGTGCGGAGCAAACGAAACGAGGTTGCCGTAGCCCGCCATCAAGCCGCCGATCTGGAAACCACCCGCGCCAAGAGGAGTCAGGGTGTTGCCACCCCCACCTATGTTTGCGTTGATGACCTTCAGACCATCAAGGGTACAGACCGAACCACCGTTGCCGGCCAGACACCCAAAGGGGTACTTGGCGTTGTTGAAAGTTCCGTCGAGCGGATGACCGAGCATCATGTCGGTGACGTCCGACACCAGAGGGGGAGCCACCACCTGATCGTTCAGGGATGTGTCCCGCGCCAAGAAGAAGGCGCCGGCCGAACCGCCGTCCAAGGTACAGGTACCCACGGACAAGGGCGGGCGCAGACCCGTCTGGAAACGCACGTTGGCGTTGTACGGGAAGTTGGTGTTGCCCTCGATGGGCTGGCCTTCGATGAAGGACGGGTTACCCGTTCCCTGCCCAAACCCGTTCAGGTCCACAACGGAGATGCCAGGCAGCGCGCCACTGCGCGACAGATAGATCGCATCCGGTGTCACCGGAGCGTTGACCATGCCCGGACCCTCGCCGGTCACGAAGTAGGTCGTCCCGCCCAGGATGTTGTAGTTGGGAATAAAGTTCGCCGGGTCAGCGGGGTCGGGGTTATTCGCAAGGTCCGCGACCTGACCCGGGTTGATCGTGATGTCCACCCGCGAGAAGGTACCGCAGGACCCGAAGGTGGGGCCCGCACCGGGGAAGTTGAAGGCGGGGTAGAGGTCGTAGATCGACAGGTCGAATGGGCTCAGGGGCTGCACGGTGAAGGGCATGTCCGTGCGCGTCGAGGAAGGACCGAACTCCACTTTCAGTGCCGAAGACAGGTTTGCGGGCGCCGTACCTTGAATCACGCCCACGCTGTACGGCTGGACGGGCTCGGTGAACTCCACGCGAATGGTGGTCAACGGATCCACGTCCGTATCACCGCCGCCGGGGGTAATCAGAGGCTCCTGGAGCGGAGGAGGAGTGCGCACGACCTCGGGGGAGAGATCGTCGGCCCCCACAGTCGAGCAGGCCAAGACCTGCTGGCTAAGCCCTTTGCCGTTGACGGCGCGCACGGCAGTGGTAAACCGCAAGCGGATCTGGTAGCCGAGGGGGAAGGTCTCGTAGGTGGCCAGGTTCGAGTCCGTATCCGGAACGAACACGAAGCTCGAGCTGCTCACCAACTGCTGCGATCCGACGAAGAAGCCGTCCGTACCCGGAAAGCCCTGTCCCGCAGGATCCACGGCCGTCGTGGTGCCGAACTCATCAACGGCCACCCAGGTCTCCATGGGGCGGCGGGGGGGATCACCTTCAAGGGTGTCCCCGAGGGGCTGGCCATTGACGAACGCGCGTCCCTGCACCGGCAAAGCCGTGCCTGTAACCGGGTCGATTGCCACGACGCTGACGGCTCCCGTCAGCCCAGCTGTGGCCATAGAACCGGGTGAGGGATCGAAGATGGTATTCAGGTCCAGGTCGCGGGTGAAGCGCGCCAGAAGAAAGTGGTTTCCCACCGCGCCGCTCGGCAGCACGGGTGCCGCGTTGAACTGAGGCACCGGCAGGATCGGGTTCGCCGCGTTGACGTGGTCGATGATGTCCTGCTGGTTCAGGATCGACACCACCTGTTGGGTCGGGTTACCGGCAGAGTCCAGCTTCTGGACCGTGTGTGGAATCAGCTGACCAAAACCGTTGGAGACGTCCAGCAGGCGCAGCAGTGACTGGGATCCAGTATCTGAACTCGCCTTGGAGGAGATGCCACCGCAGGCCGGGAGGAGGACAGTCAGGGTGCTGAGCAAGGCAGCTTGCAGCCGATTCAATCGCATGAGAGCACTCGGGTCGAAGAGGAGAGAACAGTGTCGGAGAACGAAGGGGGAGAGAACCAGGCCCGGGGTCCAGTCGGGCGCGTTGAGGATACCTCAGAGCACCATCGATTGGCCCTAGGGAGGCGGAAGGAATTTCTTCCAGGCCTCAAGCAGCACACGCCGTGCCGTGGAGAGATCTTAAGGATGATATGGAGCCTATTCCGCCTGGAGGGGGGTTCTGGGGGGGGAGAGGAGCACACATTTGACCCTTCCGAACGCCGGATTGCACCCAACTTGGAGCCATGTTCCGGGGATTGAGGGGAGCCAGATGTGCAGCATCGCCCACCCGAATGTGCAAATTCGCACACGCAGGTCGCGATTACGCCCGGCCTGTCAGTCGAATTACCCCCCCTACCGGGTCGAGGACACCCGATTCTCCGGATCTCTTTGCCCGCATGGAATCCCGGCCCGATCCGGGATTCCGCCCCCCTCGAGGGCTATCCTGGGCCCCATGCCTGAAGAGTCCGTATTCAACCCGGCAGCACTGGAAAGGCCTCTGGATGGGGGCGCCGCAGAGGTCCAGATCGACGAAACCCGGGCCGAAACCAGCCTACGCCCCGCCAGCCTGGGGGAGTTCATAGGCCAAGAGCGCATTGTGCGCGACCTGCGGGTGGCCGTACAGGCGGCTCAGAAGCGAAAGCACGCCCCGGACCACGTCCTCTTCTCGGGCCCCCCCGGGTTGGGCAAGACCTCCCTCGCCCGGGTCCTGGCCGAGGAGATGGGCTCACACCTGCATCGCACGATCGGCCCGACCCTGGAGACGCCCAAGGATCTCGTGGGGCTATTGATCCACCTGCGCCCCGGCGACGTGCTCTTCATCGATGAGATCCATCGGGTGCCTACGAAGGTCGAGGAGTACCTCTACACGGCCATGGAAGATTTCGCCGTGGACCTCATCATCGGAGAGGGAGCGGACGCTCGGATCCATCCTCTCACTCTGCCGCCCTTCACACTCGTGGGAGCGACCACCCGCGAGGGACTCCTGACCGCTCCATTCCGCGCGCGCTTCGGCTTATTCGAACGGCTCGACCCCTACCCCACCGAAGACCTGGTGCGCATCCTGAGCCGCTCGGCCGTACTGCTTGAAATGGACCTGACGGTTGAGGCCGCCACGCATCTGGCCTCACGCTCTCGCGGGACACCGCGCGTCGCCAACCGCCTACTGCGCCGCTGCCGCGACGAAGCCTCGGTGGCCGGACACACCCAAGTCGGCGTGGAGTTGGCGCGCGCCACCCTGGAGAACCTCGGCATCGACGATGCGGGGCTGGAGGCCATGGACCGGCGCATCCTACGCTGCCTGGCTGAGCGCAGCGGTGGGCCCGTGGCCATCAAGACCATCGCCGCCGTTGTCGACGAGAAGGAAGACACGCTGGAGGGGGTCTTTGAGCCACACCTCCTACGGCATGGACTGCTTGAGAAGACAGCCCGGGGCCGCGTCTTGACGGCTCGGGGATTTGACGCTCTCGGGCTTGAACCCGAGGGCAGACCGGGCACGCTCTTCGACGCATGAGGAAGGACCCGGCCCGACGGCTACTCTGGACGGTCGTGGTCTTGCTGGCCGCCTGTCAGACATCCAGTAGACAATCCACCGGGGTCGTCGCTCCCACCCCGAGCGAGGTCACGGTCCCGGGTCGGCCCCTGCCACCGCGACCATCGGACCTGAGTAGCCCCATCGAGATCGCCGTCCGAATCGAGGCCGCTGAAGGCCAGGACCGACTCATCCTCAAGAACGGTTCGCGCACCCTGACGGTCCGGCGCCTTGGTGAAGGGTTGGAAGCGGACGGACGCCTGCACCCGCGCCTGGTTCTGCAGGCCGGTGGCTCCGGAAATGAGGTCTCCTGGGACGGCAAGCGGTACGGCGGACGGTTTGAAGTCCTCCCCCACCCCCAAGGCGGGCTGCGGCTCATCAACCGCCTGGACCTTGAAACCTACGTAGAGGGAGTGGTCGCGGGCGAATTGCCCCTGTGGTCCGCCCAGCCTGCCGAACTGGAGGCTCAGGCCATCGCGGCACGCACCTACGCCCTGTACACCCTGGCCATGCGTGGAGCCCTGCCCCCTGCGCCCGGTTCCAGACGCGTGGCCCTGTCAGATTCCGTGGCGGATCAGGCCTACTGCGGCCTACCTGCCAATGCCGTGGACGATGTGCGCTCGGAGTCTTCGCGCCGGCGCATGGTCGGGGCCGTGAGGACGGCGGTGGAGAAGACCCGGGGACGGGTGCTCACCCGCCACGGCCGCCTCGAGGACGTCCGCTACCACGCTTCGTGCGGCGGAAGAACGAGCGACATCGAGACGGTGTTCTCGGAAACGGGGGCGGGTTCAGACGGCATCGACTGCCCCTGCGACGAGGCGGATGCGGGGGCCCAGCAGCGCAAGTGGAAGATCACCTTCACCCCCAAGCAGTTGGGAGAGTTGGCCCGCACCCTCGGGATCGGAGAGCGGATCATCTCCATTGAGCCGATTCAGGAGCAGCCTTGGCGCTGGAGCGAGGTCCAGGTCGCGGGCGATTCCGGCCAGGTCCGGGTTTCTTTCCTACGCCTCCGCGGCCTGCTCGGACCGAGCCTCTTGCGCAGTGGCCGCATCGAGGGCACCTGGCCCCACCCGGGAGAGACCATCCAGCCCGGAGGCGGATGGGCCGTCTACGGAGCGGGACATGGCCACGGCGCGGGCCTATGCCAGACGGGGACCCATCTCCTCGCCCAGCGCGATTGGTCGAGCGTGCGCATTCTCCGCCACTACTTCGCCGGAACTGTGGTGCAGAGCCTCTAGGCCATGGACGGTTTTTCGTTCGAGGTCCACGGGACCTGCCCCGAGTCCCACGCCCGCCGAGGGACGTTCACCACCCCCCACGGGGGGGTCTCGACGCCGGCATTCATGCCCGTGGGCACACGCGGCACGGTCAAGGGCGTTCACCCTCGAGACCTGGCCCAGGCCGGAGCGCGCATGATCCTGGCCAATACGCTGCACCTGCACCTGCGTCCCGGCGAGGAGACGGTGCGCCAGTTGGGAGGTCTGCACCGCTTCATGAACTGGGACGGTCCGATCCTCACGGACTCCGGTGGATATCAGGTCTTCTCGATGGCCGACATCTCGACCATCGACGACGACGGGGTGACCTTCAGGTCCATTGTGGACGGGGACGCCGTTCGCTTCACCCCGGAGCGGGTCATGGACATCCAGCGGGACCTGGGTGCCGACGTGATCATGGCGTTTGACCACTGCCCCAAGGACCCCCACGACCGTGCTCTGGTGCAGACGGCGAATGACCGCACACACCGTTGGCTGGCCCGGTGCGTCAAGCGCTGGCGCGAGAACGGAGGCACGGACCGCGGCCAGGCCCTGTTCGGAATCGTCCAAGGTGGTGTATTCGAGGATCTGCGCAAAGCCTCGGTCGAAGCCGTCTCGGAGCATGACCTGGTGGGCTACGCCATTGGCGGCGTGAGCGTCGGCGAGGGGCGCGAAGCCATGGGCGACGCCGTGGCGGCAGCAGCCCCACTCCTACCCAAGGACAAGCCGCGGTACCTGATGGGCGTCGGCACCCCACGTGATTTTTTCGACGCGGTGGAGCGTGGTGTGGACTTGTTCGATTGCGTCACACCGACCCGTCACGGTCGCAATGCTCAGGCGTTCACGTCGAGGGGGCGCATCAACCTCAGGAACGGCCGCTGGAAGAACTGCGACGAGGCCCTAGATCCGGACTGCATAAGTCCAGCCCTCGAAGGGTTCTCGATCGGAGTACTCAGCCACCTCTGCCGCGCGAATGAGATGCTGGGCGGGATGCTCGTCACGCTCCACAATCTGCACTTCTTCCATCAACTGATGGGGCGCATCCAGGGGGCCATCGAGGCTGGGAACCTGAGCGAGTTGAAGAGGCAGGTGCTCAGCGAGTGCGAAGGACGGGTCTAGCTGGGCCCATTCAGCGCCGCTTGTAGTCGGGACAGACCCTCGCATTGGGCCTCTCAGGCCTGCGACAGGCATCCCCGTAATCCCACTTGCAGGTGTCGCACAGGCAAGTGCCGCCCCCCCCACCCAGCAGACTGCGCCAGCCAGAAGCCAACGTCTGCAGCAGGGTGCGGAGGAAGGCGGGCACTACTTGGTCGAAGACCCGGAGATCACTTCTAGGCGAGAGACGTCCAGAAGCGAAACCTCGGCGGGCATGTCGTCCGTGGCCATGCTGGCGGCGCGCATGACCATCCCACGCACTCCGAGCTCATACCCCACGAACAGATCGAGATTGTAGCGACCGCTCTCACAACTGATTTCCTGAACAGTGCCGTCCCAGTACAGGAAGTAGCGCGCATCATCGCCGCGGCCGGTCATCCTGACCCACCCGCGTCCCATGAAGCGCCCCATAAGCTCCGTGCTCCTGAGCTCCTCTCGGCGCTTCGCCTCGGCCCACTCGGCCACCATCTCTTCTTGTCGCTTTTCGACGGTAGCCAAGGATGCGCGCGTGGCAGCAGAAGTCTGGTACGCCTTGGCTTCCATCAACTTCGATTGGGCCTCGGCGGCCACGATGGAGGTTTCGGGCACCATCCCTAGGACGGTGTCGAACGCGCGGATGGATGAATCGAAGTCCGTCTCGACCGCAGCCGAACCCTTCTTCATGGCTCCCTTCAGCAAGGTCTTGCCATAGGCCAAGGAGCGGTACGCCTCCTCGGGAATCTTGCCTGAGTCGGCGGGGACCTGCTCGGTCGAGGCCTCTTCGTCCGGTTTTGCAACCACGGCTGGGGCGACCCACTTGACGGGCACGTCCACAAGTCCACGCAGAGAGTCCGTCCACTCCCGACCGGCAACCGCCTGGTCGTTGACCGCATCCACTTCCGTAGTGCTGATCCAACCGTGGGCCTGCGGCACGGACCAGACCTGAATCCAATCGGCATCGAAGGAGCGGCTCGAGTCGGCACGCTTGATGAACTGCACCAAATCACCCCGGTTCAATCGGGTGGTCAAGGGAAAGCTGTCCAGACTGCTATCCGGCAAGGGACGCATGCGCACGCCATTGCCATTGGCCTTCAGAACGCCTTCGGTTCCCGTCTCGGTCAGGTACTTCCCGAAGACCCACACCGGGAAACCCACAGGCGATGAGACCTCGTAGTAGTTACTGTTCTCCGAATGCACCATCAGCAGGCTGCCGGCATCAAGGTCGTGCACAGCTTTGCCCTTCTCGTCCCGGAAGTTGCGCACGACGGCGCCATCCCTGGCCCGCACGTAACTGCCCGCGGCGATCTCGGGTTCCTGAGGCGCAGCCATGGCTGCAGCCGCCAATCCCAGCCCCAAGGTGAAAACGGCCGTTGAAATTCTCCCTATTCGGTTGGAGGTGATGCGGGTCGTGTCGTTGATTTCAGCCAGTGTGGTTTGTGCTTCCATGGCAGTACTTGCCTCCCCCTCAAAAAATGGTGACGATCCTGGACAGAAGAGTTCCCCCCCTGCGGCCAGGTTTCCAGCCCGAATCCTAGCGAGCCCGGGGGCTTGAATCCAACCTCATACTCTACGCCCCCGCTTCCCATGCCCTCCGATCCCCTTTCTCTACTATTCCCCTACGGTGATTGGGTTCGCACCCAGTCCCACGGCTCGGCCTATTCTCTGGCGCAATCGGGCATGCCCCTGCCCGAATCCAGCTGGCTGTCTCTCCACGCCGAGCAGATCAGCGGCTATCCCACAGCTGAGGTCCTCCCCACCCTCGAGCGGCGGGTGGGCCAACTCTTCGGGGTGGCCCCCGAGCGCGTCCTCACCACCCTCGGAGCCCACGGAGCCATGGATCTGTGCGCACGCCACTGGCTGCGGGCGGGGCAACTAGCAGCCGTAGAAGCTCCCGCCTACCAGGCCCTGCCAGCGCTCCTGCGGCGATCGGGGGCGCGAACGTTCAGTCTGCAGCGCACTCTGGATTCGGGCTGGGTGCCGGACCCCCAAGCTCTGGCCGACCAGGCCCGCCGCAGCCGCCACCCCCTGCATCTGTTCCTGACCAACCCCCACAACCCATCGGGGACGGTACTGGACCCTGATATCTTGAAGGCGCTGGCCCTCGCCATCGAACCCACCGGAGGCGTGCTGGTCTGCAACGAGGTGTATATGGACTTCGCCCAGCCGGACCAGCGAGTCCATGCGGCGACCATCGTGCCCCGCGCCGTTTCCATCAGCAGCCTGACCAAGGCCTACGGGCTGGGAGCCCTGCGCACGGGCTGGCTCATCCTTGGAGAAGATCTGGCCGACCAGCGCGTCTTCCTGCAGGACCAGGCACTGCTCTCCTACGGGGACCCCCCCACCGCGAGCCTCCACGCGAGCCTGGCCGCTCTCGAGCGGCTACCCGAACTTCTCGCTCCCGTACGCCGGGTGGAGGCCGAATCCCGGCCTCACTTCCTGGACTGGCTGCGTGATTCCCCCTCAGTACTAAGCACCGTCCCCCCCTTCGGGATCATGGCCTTCCCGCGCGTCGAGCGTGTGCAGGACACCCTGGGGCTGCAGGCCCTCCTAGCCGAGGAGTTCGACGTGGATGTAGTGGCCGGTGAGCACTTCGGAGCACCCGGACACCTGAGGGTCGGCTGCGCAGTGCCCGAGGCCACCATGGTCGAAGGTCTGAAGCGCCTGGAGAACGGCATCCGCGCCTGGCATGAGCGGGGGCGGTAGATCATGAGCGCTCAGGCGCTTATCCTGTTGCCCCCATGCGTCAATTCCTGCGAGCCAAGATCCACAAGGCCACGGTCACCGAGGCCAATCTCTCCTACGTCGGGTCCGTGACGATCGACTCCGAGTTGCTCGAGAGGGTCGGCATCGTCGCCTATGAAAAGGTGCTGATCGTGGACAACACCAATGGGGCGCGACTGGAGACCTACGCCCTGAATGGTGAGCCCGGTTCGGGCGTTCTGTGCATCAATGGTGCCGCGGCCCACCTGGTCCATGAAGGTGACGAGGTGATCGTCATGGCCTTCGAATACGGGGACACCCCCCCCGAGCCGCGTCAGATCCTGGTGGACGCAGACAACCGCTTCGTCGAGCAACTCTAGGGCGCGCCGTCCCCGCGACCCTCCCGCTAGAGGCTCTGCAAGAGGGCTTCGATCGCGCGTGCGCGCGCCTCGCGCAAGGTCAGCCCCGCAGCCTCGGCCGCCTGCACGACGTCGTCGTGTTCTGGGAACAGGTCGGATTCACCGAAGGGCGCGCCTTCCAGGGCCGGGGGTCGCTGTCGGAGAGTGACACGCACGCTGCTCCCCGCCACGTCGACCCGCCGCTGCTCGCGGCCGCACTCTGTGCGTTCCAGACGGGTCCAGCGTACGCCCAGGCTGGATGTCCAGCGGAAGACGGCCGCCTCCAGAGCCGAGCGTTGCTCGGAACGGGCCAGAGCGCACAGCACCGCGCCGGGCCGATCCTTCTTCATGTGCGCCGCCACGCTCCAGGCTTCCAGGGCGCCCGCCTCGCGAATCTGACCCAGAGCGTGGCCCACCTCCTCGGGCGAGAGGTCATCGATGTTGACCTCCATGCACCAGGCCTCCCGCCGCGCGGGTTCGGTCGCGGAATCGGATGCGCTCAGTGCGCCGAGCTCGACGCGCAGCAGATTGGCGATGCCCTGCTCGCTGTCTCTGGTGCCGGCTCCCACTCCCGTGCGCTGATTCCAGAACCGCTCGGGGAGCTCAAAGTCCTCCGTCCAGTGGGTCAAGAGGGCTGCGCCCGTAGGCGTTGTGCGCTCGCCGTCAGAAGCCCCCGGGGAAGGGCGCCGCATCTCACGTCCACACAACAACTCGGCCACGGCAGGCGCGGGTACGGGCAGCTCCCCGTGGGCGCAGGTCACGCTACCCGCCCCCACCAAGGGAGCAGAGGAGAAGACGCGCTCGACCCCAAGTCGCTCAAGTGCCAGGTTCGCCCCCACCACGTCGATCAGGGTGTCCACCGCCCCGACCTCGTGGAAGTGCACCTGCTCCAGGTCGATTCCATGCACGCCGGCCTCAGCCTGGGCCAGACGGTTCAGCACCGCCACGCTCTCGCCACGCACGCGCTCTGAGAGTTGCACACCATCCAGCAATGTGAGCAGGTCGGACAGGTGGCGGGAGGGTGGGCTCGCCCCCTCTGCATACACACGCAGGTGCAATCCGCGCAGCCCGCGGCGACGGGTAGGCTCCAATTCGAATCTCACCTGCCCAGGCAACAGCGCCTGGGCCAGCTGATCCAGATCCCCCAATCCAAATCGTTCGTCTTTCAGATCCAGCAGGGCGGCCAGGAGCATGTCTCCGGCGATGCCTCCGAAGGGTTCAATGAGCAGAGCCCGCATGGAGTCAGGGTAGGTTAAGCGTGGCCCGACAGCGAGGCCCGAGCCAGACACAACACGCCCACCGAGTCCGCGCCGGCCCGCTTCAGCAGCACGGAGCACTCGCGCACGGTGTGCCCAGAGGTGACGACGTCATCCACAAGCCAAACCCGCCGACCCGTCACGTGGCGCGCTTCGCGCTCCTCCAGGGCAAAGGCCCCGCTCACGTTGGCCGCGCGTGAGTGGCCCCTGCGCCCTCGCCCGAGCAATGCGGCCCACAGGGACTCGCTGCACGCCGTCCCCTGAGCGGGTGTAGGCCGCAGGCGGCGCAGACTGCGCCGCACGGGCCGATCCAGCACGGCCGCCACGCTGCGCGCCAGGCCCAGGGCCTGGTCATGCCCTCGCTGCAGATGGCGCAGAGGATGAAGGGGCACCGGTACGAACAGGTCGACACCTGAGACGTGCACGCACTCTTCCAGGCGCCGGGCCAGGGCTCGGCCCAGCGGCAGGCACAGGTCTCTGCGTCCACCGTGCTTGAGTGCCAGGATTCCTGCACGCAAGCCACGCTCCCGGTGATAGTCCCCCAGGCTGACGAGTTGCTCCCAAGCCGGCGGTTCCCGGCGACATGGGCCACAGGTGCTTCCGCCTCGGAGGCCGGTGGGCAACTCCAAAGCACACACCCGGCAGCACGGAGCGGGCGCCCCCTGGGGAAGGGAGTGGTTGCTGCAGAACCAACCGGACTCCAGCCCATCGGCGCACAGCCAGCAGGCCGGAGGATAGAGCGCCTCGAGAGTTTCAGACCATGCAGAGGGAGCCGCCACGGTCAATGGACGACGGTATGTGGTCGAGGTTTCACGCTTTGGTCTGTGCAGGAACCGCATTCCTGAACGGAGCTTGAGTGGTACTATTTACCTTCAAGGCAGTGGCCAAGCCCTCAGCCCGTCGAAGGAACTCCCGACGCCCACCGTGCATGTAGGCCGCGCCCGTATACTGGCGGGTGACAGGGGCCTCGCCGTACGTCGCTCAGCATCACTCCCTTGCTTCACCGGCACCACTCTCCCCAGCAGCGTTCATGATCCGTTGGACCCTTCGCCTTCGGCTAGTTCTCGCGTTCTGCACGCTGGCCTCCCTGATCCTGTTCGTCGGGCTGGCCTCCTATCTCATCCACGCCACAACGCGCGAGGATTTTCGGCAGATGCGTACGGGGAGCACCTACGACCTCGCCACCCACAACATGGAGACCACCGGCCTCGAGATTGAGGGCCGTTGGGATCCCGCTGGACATTTCCTGGCCAAGGACATTCAGCCCCAACCCGCTCTGGATCCCCGACTTCGCGGTCCCATCCAAGCGCTGGACCCAGAGGCACAGACCCTACGCATGTATGGGATCGACGTGTCCATCCCCGAAGACACGGCCAACGGAGACGAAGAGCTGGAGCCGATCTCGTTCGAAGCCCTGGCTGTGGGGCAACGGGTAGAGGTCAAGTGCAAGGTCAGGGAAGGTGAGTGGATCGCAAGAAAGCTCTACACGCAGGACGTCAAGAGCAGCGACAAGGTCAAGGGCATGGTCACAAGCAAGGAGATGGGTGGGGACACCACCCTCAGCTTGTTCATTCACGACCTTCGGATCGTGACCGGGTTCCGATTGGAGACCGGTCCGCAGAGTACGCTTGCGCGAGTGGAGGAAGGCGGGCGCATGCTCGTCCAATTGCAGGCCTGCCGATCGGCGGCTTTTGCACTCGCCAGCAGAACGGCCGGTAGCGAGACGGTTCCCGAGGCCGCACTGAACGCGGCGATGGATGAGCTGATCACGGCCACGGCCCAGTACGGGAAGATGCTCGGACGCTCCCCTGACGCGGAGAGCGGAGCGCCAGCTGGTGAGAATCCGGGCTTTCGAGCGCATCTGCGCCAACTGAGCGCCGGGTATGATGCGCTGAACGAGCATCTCGCCAGGTTGATCACCCTCGTGGGAAGGCCTGAGGATCAACACCTCATCCGGCCGTACATCCAAGAGAAGTTCTCACCATTCCTGGAGACGGAGATCGCGCCACGCTTGACGACCTATCTCTGGGAGGCTGAAGAGGAGCTCGGGGACCAACTGCGAGAGATTCTCAAGCGGGCAGAATGGACGCCGCGGCTCGCGCTTGGGGTGAGCGCCCTCGGCATGGTGGCCGCGGTCCTTCTGGGCTGGTTGCTCTGGCGTTCGATCCACACGCCGTTGCAGCGCCTGCAGGACGCCGCCATCAAGATCGGGGGGGGGCATCTCGACACGCGCATCGCCATCCAGCACGACGACGAGCTCGGCGTACTGAGCCAGGCTTTCAATCGCATGGCCAGCGACCTGGCCTCAACCACCGTATCGATGACGAGCATGGAGACGGTTCTGGATTCCATGGCATCGGGCCTCTTTGTCTTTGATGCTCAGAATCAAATCGTGCGCGTCAATCGCGCCGCCTGCCTGATGACGGGTTACACCAGGGACGAGCTGCTTGGTCAGTCCTTCGAGCTGCTCTGTGGGCAGCCTGAGGAGGGCGAGCCCAACCTCATGGAGAGCCTCTTCGCGGAGCCCCACTCGCCTGATTCGCCAGCTCCCGGCATCGAACATGACTGTACTCGCAAGGACGGTAGCACCTTCCCGGTCACCGTTTCCGGAGCCGAGCTGGGCCTCGAGGGCGAAGCGGAGCAAGGTGTGGTCTGCGTGGCCCAAGACCTCACCGAACAGAAGCGCATCCAGCAAGGCATACGGGACTCGCTGGCCGAGAAAGAACTCCTGCTGCGTGAAGTCCATCACCGGGTAAAGAACAACATGCAGGTCATCTCCAGCCTGCTCGCAATCCAAGCCCAAGAGGGAGACCCTGAGATCGCCGCCAGGCTGGAGGTGAGCCAGAACAGGGTGCGCACGATCGCGTTGATACACGAGCATCTGTATCTCTCCGCCGAACTGGCACACATCGACCTGCACGGGTACCTCAGCGTCCTCATCCAGCATCTCCTGCACACGTTCGGGAGAAGCCACAACGTCGATGTGCAATTCGACATCCAGGACCTGGGTCTGGACATTGATGAGGCTCTCTCGGTGGGCCTGATTGCCAACGAACTCGTCACCAATTCACTGAAGTACGCATTCCCGGAGGGTGAGCCAGGGACAATCCGGATTCAGACAACGAAGGACTCCAAGGGTGCCTGCACCCTACTGGTTGCGGATGATGGCTGCGGCTACGCCCAAGAGGATGCTGGTCGCTCGAACTCATTGGGCTCCACCCTGATCGGGGCCTTTGCCAAGAAACTAAAAGGCGAGGTGCGTGTGACCAGCGACGAGGGCACGACCACCCTGATCGAGTTCACCCCCAACCCAGGCAACCCTGAGGGAGGGGCCTTCTAGTGAGTAAGCGCCGTGTGATGATCGTCGAGGACGAGGTGATGGTCCAGATGCACCTGGCTGGGATCGTGGAGGGTCTGGGCCACCAACTTGTGGGCACCGCGGAGGACACACCAACGGCACTTGAGCTGGGTGAGAAAGAAGCACCGGAACTTGTCCTGATGGACATCCACCTGGCCGGGGGAGGTGATGGGGTCGACACGGCACTCCAGCTTGCTGAGAAACTGGAGTGCGCGATCATCTTCATCACGGCCTACGCCGACGAGGAGACCATCATGCGCACTCAGGAGATCGGCGCCGGGGGCTACCTGGTCAAGCCCTTCACAGATGCCCAGGTGCGGGCCGCCATCGCCACGGCGTTTGCCAGCCACGCCAAGCTTCAAAGAGAGCGCGAACACGCACGATCACTGGGGGGTGTCCTGACTCACATTGGCGGTGCGCTGTTTTTGATTGACGGCAACAATGAGATCACGTTTACCAACCAGAGCGCTGCAGACCTCGTGGGCTGGCCCGTCTACAAGGTGTATGGCCGCAACATCTTCACGGTCCTGGACGTCGATACAGATGATCTGAAGGACGCGCTGGCCAAGGCTCGGGCTGGAGAACCGATTGAAGGCCTCCAGATTCGCGTCACCGACAATGTCAAACAGGAGCGTGCGGTGTGGGTCACGATCGAATCCCTGCCCGTAGACGGTAAGTCAGCGCCGGGCGCCGTCCTGAGTCTGGCCCCCGTTTCTGGGGAGCCGTTCACCGGCCACAGCAAGAAAACAAGCGAAGACGTGCAGTGGAGACCGTTCGGACTGGGCACCCGACTGTTGGTCTACTCCCACGACACTTTCGGTCTGGGGCACCTGCGCCGATGCATGGCCATCATCCGCAAACTCTGTGCCGAGTTCCCGGACATCTCAGTCCTGCTCGTCACGGGCTCCCCCATGGTGCACCGCTACTCGATGCCCCCGGGTGCAGACTACGTCAAGCTCCCCTCGATTCAGAAGACCGGGGCGGAGTCCTATCAGGCGCGCTCACTCCAGATTCCATCGCCGGACATCCAGGCCCTGCGCACCAACCTCATCCTGCACACGGCCCGGGACTATCAGCCCAATGTGCTGCTCGTGGATCACTCACCAGCCGGCAGCAAGGGTGAGCTACTGCCCACGCTGGACTGGCTCCGCACAAGCGGAGAATGCACGTGCGTCCTTGGTCTACGAGACATCATTGATGACCCGGCCACGGTAAGGCAATCGTGGAGCGAGAACCTCACCTACGACGTGATCGAGAGTCACTACGAACACGTGTTGGTCTACGGCAGCAAGGACATGTACGACTCGCTGAGTGAATACGGGCTCCCTGAGAGCGTTGAAGCGCGTGTGGAGTTTGTTGATTTCATCAGTAGTGCAGAGAGCGACCAGAGGATCCAACCCGATGCGCCAGACGACAAGCCCATGATCTTCGTCACCATCGGCGGAGGTGACGGCGGAACGGAGACACTGCTCTTCCCGTTCTTGGAGATGATGAAGCGCTTTGGTGCAGAACTCGGTCTTAGGGCTGAAATCGTCTCGGGCCCCTTCGCCGATCGTGATCTTCAAGTGGAGCTTGAGCGTCGAGCCCAAGGACTGCCTGTTGTGCTGCATGAATTTCTCCCGTCTACCCGGCACCTGCTTGAGCAGGCCGAGGTCACTTTGAGCACGGCAGGCTACAACACCTGCACCGACATCCTGGCCTTCGCTCAGCGGTCCATTCTGGTCCCGCGAGCCCTCTACAGGATGGAGCAGACTATTCGCGCAACCCAGCTCGCGCGGCTTGACTTGTGCTGCATGATCCGCCCGGACGACGTGACTCCCGAGGCACTCTTCGAGGCCATCAAGAAGGTGCGCCGTCAGCCCGGCCTAGAAGAGGCGCGACGCAAGGGCCTGCCCCTTGGAGGGACGGAGAAGGTGGCCCGATTCTGCTCAAACCTGACTGTGGCCGTTCGCATGTCCTGATCCCGGCTGCCGAGTGCTTGGGCCGCGGCTTTCCTGCCGCGTGCCCCCAACCCCCGTGTTCCACGCTGGCCCGCCTAGGGGAAAGCGGGATCGGGGAGCGCGGGCTGGGTTGGAGCCGTGTCTCAAGAAGCCGCCCAAGAGGCCGCAGAGGGTGAGGGCCAGATGCGACGTACCCCCGTTAGTGCTTGTGCCGCCCAACTAGGGAGAGAAAAAGCCCTAGTCGCGGCGGCGCAGGGCCAGAAGGCCGAACACGCCGCCCATGAAAAGCGAGGCTATGCGCCAGGGCCGGGGGCCATGGCGAGAGCCACCTGAGGCGCTGCCGGGAGCTTCGGAAGGCCGCTTCGAGTCCTCCTCTCCGCTGTCCACAGCCATCTCGGCACCATCGATTAGGACGTTCTCGTCCTTCTGGCAGCACTCGGGGACCTTTTCCTCATGGCGCTCGGCCAGGGCTTCCACGCGCCCAACCTTGGCCATGCGCCGACCCTCGACTTCTATGAAGTCGATCAGGAGTTCCGCCTCCTCGGCACTGATGCGCAGGTTGGGCATGGGGACTTTGTTGTAGGCCGCAAAGAGGCCAAGGGAGATAGGGTCGCCCTCGGCCAACATTTTGTCAGGCTCCATGATCCAGCGCATGAGCCAATTATGATCGCGCCGTTCGGTGACACCCATCAGGTCGGGACCAACGACCTGCCGTTTAGCCAACTCACCCAAGTTGTGGCAAACCTCGCAGCGCGTGCGAAACAGAGATTGGCCCCGCGGCAGGGCCGGAAGGCTGATGGGAGCGTCCTCATAGGATTTGATTTTGGCTCCGCGCACCTTCGAGTGGAAGTCCGACAGGCTCGTGCCAATCTGATTGGCTAGCAGGTAGGCATTGTCAAAAGGCGATTTCTTCATCCACTGACCCGTGCGCTGATTGCCCATGAGTAAGTCGAGATTGTGGTCGGTATCCGACTTGCCGTCCTCCTCTACATAGAGGCCTAGCTTTTCACGTAGCAGCTGAATGTCCTCTGGCGCTCCTGTGAGGAATTCCCAACCTGGTCCAGCTTGAAAGCGCTGCTTGTAATCTTCAAGCCGCTCGGGCGTGTCGTACTCCGGGTCGATGGTGATCGAATAGAAGAAGATGTCCGCACCCATGCGCTCACCTAGGATCTCCGCCACCTCGGACAGGCGCGCAGTTTCCATGGGACAGGCATCGGCACAGGTGGTGTAGATAAAGTTGATCACAACCACCCTGTCCTTGATCAGATCATCGAAGAAACGCACCTCGCGTCCTTTCGATGTGGTCAAGAGGACATTGGGGAAGTAGCCCTTGCCCCAGACTTCTCCTCCCCTGCGGTCAGAGGGTGCTGCCGCAGGGGGGTCCTGGCTCGGCTCCGCGCCCTGCACGGACACGCTGAGCCCCAAGCACAGGGCTAGAGTCAAAGCCACAGGGGCTCGCTTGCCGCCCCGAGAACCGGAGTCATTAGACAGAATCATCTGCTCAGTCCTTGCCGATGGAAATGGAGCAGGTGGTCTCGCTGGACATGTTTCCAGCGAGGTCATAGATCACATAGGTGAAGCTATCCGAAGTGCGGCCCGCAACCGAGGGCGTGTAACGCACCCAGCCACCGCCGAGGATTACCACGCTTCCCTTGAGGGTCTGGCGGGTCAGCTCAATGCTCTCAACATCTAGATCACCATCGATATCGTAATCGTTACCAGCCAACTCGACGTCCACGAATCCCCCCACCTTGACTTCGGCCTGATCAAACAAGCCTACTGGGGGAGTGCCCTTGGTGCCGTTGATGGTTACTTGAACCGAGGCGCTGTTGGACACATTACCCGCGAGGTCATAGACCCTATAGGTAAAGGAATCAGAGCTGGACAGGTTGACAAAGGGCGTGAAGCGCACGACACCATTGCCCAAGAGGACCACCGTGCCCTGCATGGGCGAACTCATAATAACGACGCTGGAAGGGTCCAGGTCCCCATCAGGGTCTACATCATTGCTCGTGAGACTGAAGTCCACAAACTGATCTCCAGGGGTTATGGCTTGATCGAAGATGGCTGAAGGCGGGTTGTTGCCGCCGTTGCCGCCGCCACCACCATTGATGTTGATCGTCACCGAAGTCGCGTTGGACACGTTGCCTGCGAAGTCGGAGACTAAATAGCCGAAGCTATCGCTTCCTGCCGCAGAAGCGTTGGCACTGTAACGCACCCAGCCGCCGCCCAGCACAACAGATGTTCCCTGCGCGGGTGTCGAGGTGAGAGTCACGCTCTCAATATCGAGGTCGCCATCGGGATCAGAGTCGTTGTCCGTGACCCTCACGTCCACCCAATTGGAGGCGGTCGTCGCCCCCTGATCGGGATTTGCTTGGGGGGGAGATCCATTTCCACCCCCACTGAGGGCGATGGTCACGGTGGCCTTGTTGGACACATTGCCCGCCAAATCGGACACCGTATAGATGAATGAGTCCGTGCCACTGGCACCACTGTTGGGCGTGTAACGCACCCAGCCGTTGCCGCTCGCCGTGGCCGTACCCTGACTGGGCTGGGTGTCGATGACAACACTCTCCACATCCAAGTCACCGTCGACATCGAAGTCATTGTCGGTGACACGCACGTCCACGGCATTGGGCACATTCGTCCCTGCTTGGTCGGCATTGGCCTGCGGGGGTGATCCACCGCCACCGCCACCACCACCGATGCTAACGACAACGCTCGCCTGGTTGGACACATTGCCCGCCAAGTCCGACACCGTGTAGAGGAAGGAGTCTGTGCCACTGGCACCATTGTTGGGGACGTAACGTACCCAACCACCACCGGTAACGGAGGCCGTGCCCTGGGTGGGCTGACTCACCAAGGCAACACTCTCCACATCAAGGTCGCCATCCGCATCAAAGTCATTGTCGGTCACGCGTATGTCCACCGGGTTAGGGGCGGAAGTACTAGCCTGGTCGGGAACGGCTACGGGAGGCGTGTTCCCGCCCGAGCCTCCGAGCGATACGCTCACCAGCGCGGGCAGAGAGGTATTCCCCAAGAGGTCCGAAACCGAATACTGGAAGGTATCCGTACCCGTGGCCGTGGCATTGGGTGTATAGCGCACCCAGCCTCCGCCGACCACTATCGCCGCCCCCATGGTCGGCGGAATGCCGATCACAACACTCTCCGGATCAAGATCGCCGTCGGGATCGAGGTCGTTTGCGACCACATTGATGAAGACAGCGCTAGGTGGGGTCGTCGCAGCCTGGTCGGGCAAGGCCACGGGCGGTGAACCGCCACCGCCGTAGCCGCCACCGCCACCATTACCCACACCGTCCTCACCCACGCGGAAGTGGGGCAAGGCAAAGGTGTCTACATAGTCCACGAAGTCCCAACTGGGCAAGGGCGAAGGCATCAGCTTGACTTGTCCAGGGAACTCAAGGTCCCACCGTTTGAGCATGGCTGTGTCCTCGTGCGTCGTGTTGTGGCAGTGCTCCATGTAGGTGCCATTGAAGTCCCGGAATCGCAGGGCGATGCTGATCTCCCTACTGCTGTCTACCTCATTTCCAATGCGGTAAATGTCCTTGCGTCCAAACCTCTCCCAAATGGGCGGCGGCTCATCGTCGCGGCTGAGGATCTTGCCCTCCTCAAAGTGAATGTGAACCGGGTGGCTCCAACCGCCTCCAGTCTCAAGTTTCCATATTTCCACGTCGCCAATATTGGGCGCGGCCGTGATACGGCGTGGGTCCATATTGAAAGCGCCATCATTGGTCTTGATGGTCCAAGGCATCTCATCGGTCCCCGAGGAGCGGCCGAATTTGAATTCACGCACGCGCGCGTTGGCTAGTTCAGCCGCGCTGAACGTGGGTTGGGGGACCATGATCTTCTTGCCAGGCTCATAATCCGCAGGGTTCATGCTCTGGTCCGACTGACCGGGAGCCATGGCTTGCACACGCAATTCCAAGAAGGGGAGGACGGTCGGGTCGCCATTGATCCACCGATCCGGAACACCATCGGCATCGTCGTCCACCGTAGCGGGGGCATAAGATCCGTTCAGGACGTTTCCCAGTTTCACAGCGCGGTTAGGCTTGCGACCAGTTTGGTGCTCCATGAGGTTGACCATGTAGATTTTATCGCCCGGCTGATACTGGGAGAAATCCACGATAATGTCGTAGCGCTCGCCGATACCCATCGTGGGCAATTCTCCCACGCTGGTACCGCCCGTCCCATCGAAGGGAATCGCATGGGCCATGATGTTGCCATCGTTGGCAATCATGTGGAAAGGCACGGGGTCGTAAGAAACCAGCGAGTCGGCTGGGCCTGGCAAGCTACCCTGACCAGCGGGCAACTCAACGACCAAGGCAAACTTGAAGTAGCGCGCCACCGAGGCATTCAACAACCGGAAGCGGTACTTGCGGGCACGCACATCCATGTAAGGACTGTAAAGCCAGTTCGTTAGAACAATATCGCCCAGAAAGCCGTCAGTCTGGAAGGGGTTGTACCAAAGCTGTCCGTCTTGGAACCAAGCCTTGCATGACATCGCGAGGTTCACGTCATAGTCACGGTTGCCCCAGTCCAGTGCGGATCCACTGGGAAAGCGCATGTTGACACCATCATTGATGACCTCGTTACCACGGTCCATCGAACTGTAGTAGTTCATCATGGCCGCAGAACCCTTGTAGACGTTCTGGGCGGTGAAATCGAGCATGTGGTCGTGGAACCAGTGCGTGCTCATGACTTCGCGGTAGTCACCGGGAACGTTCACGATGCCGCCAACGCCATCGGGGTAGCCCGCGCGAGAATCAAGGGCGGACGTGTTGAGCGTGTCATGCCCGGCGATGATCATGGGCCAGTTGTAGTCGTAGAACTGACCGGGGAAGAAGAAAGCGTTGGTATAGCCGTCGCTCTCTGCGCCGGTGTGCCCGTTGTGCTCGTGGGTTGTAAGAGTGTGACAACCAAAACCGCGGTTGGAAGCGATATCGATGGGCAGTCCGTTCCAGTGCCTAAAGTGAATGGGGTTGCCTATGCGCGCCATCAGGAGTTTGGGGGGGAGAGTTCCATCGAAGGTCCACAAAGTCTGAGGCGTTTGAATCGGCATGTCGGGGTGGAAGCGCACGTCGATGCCCTCCGTGGTGCCCTCCTTGCCCGGAAGCCCGGCGGGGTTGTGGTACAAGAAGCCGGGAGCAAATTCCCCTTGGCTGTAGCCATGCTTCTGCAGGGAATCTCGAAGCCCGCCATTGGTGCGTGCCCCCGTCGTGGCAGTCTGGAAGGAAGAGGTGGGTGCGAGTTCAGCGTAGCGTTGGTGAGACCAGCCCTCGCCGGGCGGACGCCCCTCTCCCACGGCCGTGGCCAAGGTTTGGCCCAGATAGGTTTCAATCAGGCTCTTCCAGGGGTTGGTCGTCGCCTGGTTGGAGAAGGCCTGAGGCTGGGGGAAGACGGACTGAGCCAGGAAGTAGTCCAGGGCGGTGCCATCGGGGGTGGATTGGGCGTCCACCGGAATCGGCAGGGTCACTCCCGGATCGGGAAAGGTGCTGGGCATAGGCTGTGCGCCAAACTCCTCGAAGCGCAACAACTGCTGCTCGAACTCGCTCGCCCCAAAGAGGGGGCTGGGTTTGCCCCCCGTGGGCATATTGAAGACACCCCCACCCTCACCCGCGTCAGGAACAGAGTTGTCCTCAAAGGCATCATCTCTTGTACCCGTGTTGCCCCCGTCAAAGGCCCCTTCGTTCATGTGGTCTGGCCCGTCATGAGGCTCGTAGCCGAGTACAAGCGCCGTCCAAGCCGAGGGGTCCCCGTCAGGGGGTCCAGTGTAGATCCCGAAGGGCATGGCGATGCACAATGCCGAGAGGGAGAGGAACACGATCCGGGATACCGTCGGAACAGGAACTAGTCGGGAGGAGAGTTTCATTTTGTTGAGGAGGGTAGAAGGCAGGATTGCGACCGGGCAGATCCGGGAGCAGTCCGTCTCGACGTTAAGGGCAAAGTCCATTTCGCCGCGAGAGGTCAAGTAATAGTTTCCGTCTTGGTTGACACTTGTGAGTGCGAACGCCTCCATGCACTAGAATGAGAATTGGCGCTTGCGACTACTCAGGGTCGTGCCAGATTCTCAAAAGGAGGTCAATCGTGGCGCATCTGGGACATGTCTCACAAGGCAACGACTTGTACCCATGTGAGATCGTGTAATCACCGCCTTGGCCTCACCCGTACTGAGCCTCTCTGGTAGCTAGGGTCCAGCTGGGCGTCAGCCTGCGGGAACGCCCGCGTGTGGGGCCTTGTCTGGCCGGACGGCATGAGCAGAAACGCAGAGAGCGGGAGACGCCCGCATGGACCCCGTGGTACAGACCTGCTGGCCCGTGTCGGACTCGAGCGAACGCATCCTGTGTTGTTCAGAGCACGAGGGTGCTCGCCACTCGCGCTCCCATGCCATCAGAGCCGGCCTGCTGGCATCGTAGGTCGGCGGCACTGTCTGCTATTCACGCATCCATACCTAAGAACGATGCATGCCTGTGGATGCCAGACGAAACACTCAGTGCATGGTCATTCCACCTGGCGAATTCCTGGTCTCGAATAGGGATCACCTTTCCCGCCTAGACTGCACTCCACGCGCATCTGGTCCCGAATCGAGAGCAAAGTGGGCCCGGGACGCTTGAGACCCATGGCGCAATCGCGGAAGGACCGGTAGGAATGACCCTGTGAGTGTAGATAATACCTATACGCCACGGTCACGATGCCCCACTAGCACACCTGTAGGGGGTGAGGTGATGACAACTCAAATGCGCGCCGTAGCCCCCATCCCAACGTCCTGACTTCAAGAAGGGGCATTCGCTGGCCACGCAGCTCGGCACTCTGACCGGGCTGCGCCTGGCCTCCTCTCTATTTTTGAATCCTATGAAACTCTTCTCCCCCAAAGCCCTTCTCCCCGTCTGTCTTCTTGCCCTGCCCTCTCTTGGGGTTTGTCAAGGCTCCCAAGCCACGCTGCTAGACGGCACCGTCCTGACGATCTTCAGTCCTGCAGCACCGATTGAATTTGGAACTGAAGCCCCCACGTACGGCCTAAACGTGGCCGAGACAAGCATAGACTGTGCTGGTATCACTGTGACCATCCCAGCCACCATCGATGGGCAGATCGTCTCTATCTCTGGTACCAACAGTGGTGTCCCCGGCAACACGGGCATCACGGCGGCATCCCTCAGTCGTCTCCTAGATGCCAACGCTGCAATGGGTGGCTCGGCCACGGATGCGACCTTCCCAGGTGCGGGGCGCCCGCTCTTCAACAACCTGCTAGCGGCGGCCACCGATCAGACGGCCCTCGATGCCATCATGGCCCACGCCCAAGCTGTCAGTGCAGAATGCGCGGGGATCTTAGGCCTAGCCGATCCACTGATTGGAACTTACCCCGTCATGAGTGGCGGTACGTTCAAGTGTGCTGGTCACTTGTATCAGGATTCTGCAGGCGTGATCTACCACATACCTGATAGTGAAATCGTCATTGAGCTGGCCGAGAACGTGCGTGCAGGCCCCATGGCCGTGGATACGGCAGGCAACATTCTGGCTGGCAAGACTTCCTCTGGTTTCCTTACCATGGGCTTTGGCGACATGGTGTGCGTGATGAACCAAGACCCCCGCTTCAATAGCAACATTATCGGTGCTGCTAACGCCCCCTTGACGGCGGATGAGTTTATCGCGATGGCTAATGTCACTCCGGCCGGAACCTTGACGGTGATCGGGCACACGGTCGGTGACAAGTTCATGTTCATTCAGGATGTTGAGACTGAGTTCGTCAAGCCGGGCAATGACATCTACGTGAGCCTGGATCGCCTACGCGTGCGTCCCATCAAGAACGAGTTGCGCCTGCGAGGCGTGGTGGACAAGCCCGCTCAGATCGCGGCTGAGTTTGTTGAGTTCAAGAACACGTTGGGTCAGACCCTTTACATGGATATTGTGGATCTGGACGTGGACCCTATCGACCCCACACTCCCGGCTTCGTACAGCTACCGGTTCAAGAACAACCCCGGCATGCAGGTATCCCAGGTCAGGTGGGTTGAGCTGTTCTCGGTGAATAGCAGTGGAACTGAGATACCCAACTCGCGCTGGATATTCGATCGAAACGATTTCTAGCCCCGAGAGACGTAAGGCTCCGTGAGCCCAACCGGAGAAGGCCCCTGCTCTAAAAGAGGACGGGCCTTCTGCACGATTTGGCGGCCATGGGACCGATAGCCTCGGGGCACTCGACGCCTACCTGAGCGACAAGTCCCATTACTACCCGCAGAGCGGGATCAGCCCCTACGACGCGGAGACGGCATCGGCCCGTGCACTCTTGCACACCACGAAGGCGTGGGCGGAGGTACAGGCTGAGGTTGAGCGCGGTCGCAGTCTCCCCTACAACCTGTTCCGCCTGCGCGCGGTGATCGCCGCCGTACTCCTGGCGGCCTTCTCGGTCCTTCTGACCTGGCGCGCCCCCCAGGAAACCCCGGCAGCGTAAGAGGGTCTCAGTTGGTGTTGACCCCGTGGAAGACGATGAAGATGGAGTTGTACTCATCGCCGTGGCTTACGCGCCTGGCCCAGACCATCCCTTCTTCGCCCGCGCTGGTGTAGTCGAGATCGAAGCCGGTCAGGTCATCGGGATTGCCGGTCGCGCCGCGCCCGTGGATGCGGGCCCCGGCCTCCTCGAGCTTGGTCATTAGCAGGTCGCGTAGATTAGACACGCGATTGGCCATCTCCACTTCAGAGAGGGGAAGCATGTAGCTCCACTTCCTGGCCTTCGCTCTGTTGCTGCCTCCGCCGCTGTGTCCACCGGAGATGTTGATGTCTTTAACGTCTCCCCATGTCGCATCCACGCACTCAATGACGCAGTCCTGGAGAGTCTCGTATTCGCTGGAGGCAAGGGCACGCACGCGGCAGCCGGTAAGGAGGGGAAGGGCGAGCAGTATGGCGATGCTTTTCATGTGAGTGTTCCTGGCTGAGATGGATGGCGTTCCCGAGGCGGATCGTGGGGATCCCTATCTGTCCCGTAACCTCCTGATCTTGGGCGGGAGCCGTCGTTTAGGCAACTTGCACAAGGGTTGGAAAACCCAACCCCCCGCCGAGTCCATTCCCGAAGGACCCTGCAAGTGGAGTCTGGCGCTCACCAGAGCCCCAGGGGCTACTACGCTCCCCCTCAGAGGCGGCCGACGAGTGTGCCCGCGCTCCTGGCTCCCCGGCGCGGCTGGGTGACACGACCGGAATGGCGGCTCCCTAGCGCGCCATCTTGTCGACAGCATCCCACTCCGGAGCGGTTACCCCATGGTGCAGGATCCGGTTGTAGAGGGTCTTGACCGCCACGCCGAGCTCAGCGGCCGCACGCCCCCGGTGCCCTGCATGCCGACGGAGGGCGTGGACTATCGCGATGCGCTCCAAGACCTCGAGATTCAGGGACGGCAGGTCCTCCACGATGCGCGGCGCGGTCGAGAGCACGTGGGCCGCGACGTCGCTGGCCTCGATCTCCTCGCCCTCCACCAGGGTTGCCAGACGCACCATTGCATTCTCCAGTTCACGCACATTCCCACTCCAGCTGTGGTCCCTGAGCTTCTCAAGGGCCCCCTCAGTCAAGACCTTCGTTTGCCCGGCATGGGCTGTCCCGTTGTGTGCATCGAGCAGAACTTTGGCGATCAGCACTGCATCGTCTTCCCGCGCCCGCAAGGGTGGCACATCCAGGGTCAGGGGAGCGATACGGTGATAGAGGTCTTCGCGGAACTCTCCCAGGGTGATGGAGTTCAGCAGCTCGCGGTTGGTGGCAGCAAGGATGCGGACGTCTGAGTACTCGTTCTTGTCTCCACCCACTGGCCTGTACTCGCCGAACTGTACGGCTCTGAGAAGGCTGGGCTGGAGGTGCAGGGGCAGCTCCCCTATCTCGTCCAGGAAGAGGGTCCCGCCCTCGGCCAGGGCTATCAATCCCAAGCGCTCTTGTCCTGCGCCCGTGAAAGCGCCCTTGGTGTGGCCAAAGAGCTCGCTCTCGAACAGGTCGGCGGGGATGGCTGGGCAGTTCACGACCACAAATGCGGACTCTCTGCGAGAGCTGGCCGCATGGATGGCTCGGGCGACCAGCTCCTTGCCCGTCCCACTCTCGCCCTGGATGAGGACGTGCGCCTCGCTGGGCCCAATCCTCTCGATGGAGGATCGCAACTGCTGAATCGCCTCGCTCTCCCCCAGGATTTCCGGTGCCACCCTGCGCGTGATCAGCTTGCGCAGCAGGCGGTTCTGACGGCGCAGGGTCCCGTGTTCGACGGCACGCTTGAGAGCAATGTCCAACTCTTCAAGGGCGGCGGGCTTGGTGAGAAAATCAAACGCCCCCGCACGCATGGCAGCTACCGCATCGGGGAAGGAGCCGTGGCCGGTCAGGAGGATCACGGGCAGGTGGGGATCACGTTCCTTGATGGTCTGGAGAAACCCCAAGCCGTCCAAGCCAGGCAGACGCAGGTCGACAAGTGCCGTCTCAACCCGATTGTGGTGCAAGTGCTGTAGCGCCAGCTCCGCATCCGCGACACTGGTGACGTCGTACCCGAAGCTCACCAGCTCCCGGTGCAGAACAGATCGGAACGTATCATCATCATCAACAAACAAAATACGGGGCTTCATTGGGACCTTCTCCAATCGAGGGGGAGTACGACGCGAAATGTGCTGCCTTCGCCGGGAGCGCTCTTCGCGGAGACACGTCCGCGGTGCGACTCAACCAGCTTGCTCACCAGAGCCAACCCCAGGCCCGTCCCTTCGTTTGGAGACTTGGTGGTGTAGAAAGGTTCAAAGATGTGCTCGAGCTGATCGGGAGGAATGCCCTCTCCCTGATCCTGAACCGTCAGGATCATCTGCTCTGGAGTGACCTCGGCACGCACGAGAACCTCTGAATCCGGGGGAGAAGCGTCAATGGCGTTGGCCACGAGATTGACGATGATCTGCACCAGCTCGCCCCCGTCCACGCGCAGGTTGATCTCCTCTTCGGGGAGCTCCTGAACCAGCCGAACACGCTTCCGGCTCGCCCGGTGGGAGAGGGCGGAGGAGACCTGCTCCAAGACCATATCCAGGGAGTTGACGGTGGAGGTTGTCGGCTCCTCCCTCGCAAGCGCCAGCATGCGTCCGGTGATTCCGCGCGACCGTTCTACTTCACGGCAGATCGTCTCGGTGTAGTCAGCGAAGAGCTCCTCGGAGTACTCGCCCAGTTTCATGCGCCGGTGCATCCCCTCGGCGCAGGATCGAATGGACGCGAGCGGGGTGTTGATCTCATGGGCAATGCCGGAAGCCAGCACGCCGAGGTGGGCCATTCTTGCGGCGCGTAGGAACTCGCTGGTTCTCTCGCGCACACGCGACTCCAGATCCTCATGGGCGTCCTGCAATCGGTCCGCCATCTGGTTGAGGGTGGTGGCAAAGTTGCCGATCTCGTCCGTGGAGTCCATGCGAATCCGATAGGACAGCTCCCCCATCCCAAAGCGCTCCGCGCTGTAACGCAACGAATTCAGGGGGCGAATGATACGCCGGTGCATGTAGTGCAGTGCGAAGGCCAGGAAGGCCGCAGCCCCCAGAACCGTGGCGAACATGACCATTCGCATGGCCTCTGTGCGTTTGTCCAGATCGACGATTGCCCCGTCAACCTCCAGTTGGGTTTCATCCCGAAGGCCGGCCAGCGCGACGTTGGCCGCAGCAAGAAGTTCCTGAGCCACGGCGCCATCGGAGGCCTCATCTCCGTCCTGAAACCACTTATTCAGGTCCCGCAGTGTGGCGGCCAGCTCGGTGAGTGCCTGCCCTTCGGGCTCGCTGCGGCCCTCGCGGGAGATCTCCGCCTCCCCGATCCCAAGTCCCTCAAGCTCCACGAGGCTGGTCTGCAACAGGCCCTCCGCCCGCCGGGCCTGTGCAAGGTCCGTCACCCCATCGGCCTGGATGATGTACTCCAGCGTCAGGTTCCGGGACCGGAGCCCCGTGAGAACGGCCTGCTTGCGGACCTCTGCGATGACCTGACGGGTGTTGCTGCGCACGTAGCCCAGGTTCAGCAGGAAGGTCACACATATCACCCCCAAGCCCAAGAGGACAACGAAGTAGAGCACGCCGAAACGCACGGTGAGTGAACGGAAGCGGACCATGGGTCTAGGCTCTCCCTCCCTCTCTGGGCAGGGCCTCACCCAAGGGGCATCGACCGATCTTGGAGCCGAACCTACTCGGCATAACCAATCGCACGCAGCGCCTCCAATTGCTCGGGTGTCACCTCAACGCGATCCCCGCTCCCCCAGAAACGAGTCGTGGAGAGCGTGCGCACAAAGCTACGCTCTATCGAGAAGGTCTCCCACCCGTCCGCGAGGAGCCGACCGGTCAGCTCGCCCGGATCCAAACCCAGGTTGAGCAATTCAGCGGTCAGGGTGACCCGGTCATCGGAGCCCAGGTCATCCGAATCCAGGAACAGATCCACGAGGAGCTCCCTGGAGAGCCGCGGCTTGCCCTCGCCCTCGTCGGATCGGACGTCGGTTTGACCATCGACGCTGATCCAGATACCACCGAGGTTCAACCGCCCACCCGGCTCAAAGGCCAATATCCGCCCGCGGACTTCCGCTTCCGGCACGGCATCCGTGGCGTAGACCTTCAGTTTCTCCGGAACAAAAATTCCCGCATCGCTCATGCTCCCCTTGGCCTTGACCAGCTGCCCTTCGCGCAGGTCCGAGGTCAACCCGGCAACCATGCCATCACCATAGAATGTGGTCGAACGCTCGATAACAACCGGGACTCCGCACAGATCGAATTGCTCGCCCTTCAGGTTCTCGATGGGCGCCTTGATCTCCGTCGCCTCCATCAGGTCATCCGTGAGCTCAGGCTCGACCTTTGTAGCGACCCGGTCCGCGGCTCCGATCGTCAACTCGACCTTCCAGCGAACGCTCGTGTCCAGCCCGCCATCCTGCACACTGGCCTTAAGCCCGGTGCCTGGGCGGAACTCCACGAGGTGCTTCTGGTCCCGCCGCCTGAACGTCTGCTGGTAGTAGCTCTCGTTGAGGTGCTCGGCAAAGATCAGGCGCTCGGCGGGAGCTTCACGTAGGAGGTCCAAGCCCACGGCCGCATCTCCCGCCGACAGGCCTGCGGCCCCGACCAGCGTGGGCATCAGATCCACAAGGCTACAGGGGGCTTCCACAACCTGGCCGGGCCTGCCGGGGACATGAAGGATCCAAGGAACCTGCAGGAGGTTCTCGTACAGCCCGTGGCCGTGCCCGATCTTGCCGTGCTCCATGAACTCCTCACCGTGGTCGGCGATCACACAGACGATGGTGTCCTCGGCCAACCCCTCGTGCTCCAAGCTGGCCAGCAGCTGCTGGAGTTGGTCGTCGATATAGCGGATAGCTCCGTCATAGAGGGCAACCAGGGCTCCGACCTCTTCATCCAGTAGGGTCACGTCGCCGCGGTTGACCGCCTTGCGCAGGTCCCGCCAGTCGCTACGGCGAAACCGTTCTGCCTTGTCGTTCGCCACGAACTTGAAGGCATACTCGGGGGGAACCGGGTAGGGCCAATGAGCATCGAGAAAGTGCAGGTACAGGAAGAAGGGCTGCTCCTCATCCCGACCTGTCAACCAGTCCTGAGCGCGCCAACGAATCTCACGCGCATCTCCGGGCTGATCATCGTAGGAATCAAAACCCTGCTCGAAGCCCAGCCCCTTGCGCAGCTGCGCGTTCTTGACAAAAGCAGCCGTCTGATAGCCGGCGTCCGAAAATATCTCGGCGACGGTGGTGGCTTTCTCGGACAGGGCATCGGTCTCGGTGCTGAGCCTGCCTTTGGAATCCCCGAGGTAGGTGCCATGCTGAAGGGGATAGGTGCTCGTCAGGTACGAGGGAACCGAGGGCTTGGTCCAGCCAGCCGTGGCGGACGTGTCCATGAACACCGTGGAGGTCGCGGCCAGCTCGTCCAACGCAGGAGTTGTCGCGCGGGTTTCATAGCCGTAGAAGCCGACGTGATCGGCACGCACCGTATCCATGCAGATCAGAAGCACGTTGGGACGCGAGGGGGACGGCTCAGCGGGCCCCGTGCATGCGGAGACCAGCGCTAGGACGACCAGAGCAAGGGCCCACCTGCGGTGGCTGCCGAGAGACCTGAGGCGATTCGCGGAGCATCTCATAGGCGAATCCTCAGCTGAACCTTGGCCAGATAGGCCGTATCGCGGTCCGCGAAGGCATCGCCGGGGCTGAACATGCCTCCAATCACCTCCAGGTCCGCATCGGCAAAGACGCGCTTGCCGTAGATGATGTCGAGCTCCCAACCCAGCTGCGTGTGGATGCCATCGGGCTTGCGCTTGAGATCGGTGTTGGTCAGATAGTCGGCCGCCTGATCCTGCACGTAGCTATGGAAGACGAGGTCCAGAGAGTCGCGTTTCCCGAAGCGACGGCCCACACCTAGGGTCAGGACACCCAGGTTGGAGAGCTCCGGATCAAGCAGCTCGCCGTAGTACCTGAACGAGGTCACACCGCCGAACTTGTCGTTGTTGTCCTGCAGACCCGTCTGACGGAAGGACTGATCGACGCCATCGGTAGGATCGGAATCGCCGGAGCCCAGGGCGTACCCCGCCGTAAAGTAGTAGTCCTCCGCAAATGGCGGGAACCAGGAGGTCCCGAAGTCGGTGGCGTACCCGCGGAGATCCTCGAACCCGCGATAGCCGGTCCTTGCGCTCACCTCCGCCCAGATCTTGTTATCGGGCAGCCACTCCCCCAAGGCCCGCAGACCGTAGTGGTAGGGATAGTCCCCCGTGCCTCGCGGATCGCGTCTGCCGATCATGTAGGCCCCGAGCTGGCGGTCGGGAGGTCCGTACGTCCCATAAACCATCAGGTTGTCCGTGTTCTCCTCGCGCGCATTGCCGCCGCTCAAGATCGTGGTCGCAGAGAATTCGGCTCGAACCTCACCACGCTTGTAGATGAGCCGCGCGCCGTCGAGGTTCTGGTCGTAGAGCCACTCACGACGCTCATCGAAGTCCTGCCGCCCCACCTGCACGTCAACACCCTGGCATCCCACCCCGCGCCAATAGCCGTACACCTCAGCGAGCTTGCCCGAACCCGAGTCGGAGTACCCATCCTCCTGGTCGTCTCGCCATTCATTGACTTGACGCCAGCCAAGCAGCCCATAGAAGTTGCCTGGCGGCTGATAGATCGCCTCCAGTCTCAGGGAGGCCTCGCTATCCAGACGGTCTCTGGCCACGGTCCGGTCGAGGTCATGGTCGTCTTCGAACTGGCTCTTGAGAGTCAGCCGCGCACCCACGCGGAGATACTGGCTAAGCTGCCGGGAAGCGCCGATGTAATCGTCATCGTCACGGTCCCGTACGCCCTCGCCGAATTCCTGCAGGGGCGCGAGCTCCACCTCATCCAGGGCCGTGCCAGACTTCACGCCACCCGATAGCGGCAGTATCACTTCATACTTGAGGAGACTCAGGGCAAGACGGCCGTCACGTTCATCAATCGAGTCGATACGCGCCTCAATCTGGTCGAGCTTTGAGCGGTAAGGCACGATGGCGCGCGCGGAGAACTTGTTGACGCCGCGGTAGTACCCGGTGACCTTAAATCGCCCTGACAGGTTGCCGAGGTCGACCTTGTGCAACCCATTGGTCTTGGCAGACAGGTGGACGATCTGGTCCAACATCAACAGGCGGCCATCCGAGAGAAATTGAGCCTCGCCGATAAGGGCCTGCTCCGAAGTGGGCTCCAACACCTCGACCTTCTCTGCCTGAAACACGCCGCCCACATCGAGAGTGCCCTTGGCACGCACCCAGTGGCCTACACGCAGATCCGTCGGCGTCTGAGCTGAAGCGCTGGCTCCAAGCAAGCAGGCAAGGTACGCGGAAACAAGGGTCTGGGCAAAACTCATCCTAAGCCTCACGGAGTTCATCAAAGCAGTGCTGGGCGTGCTGGAGCAGGTCAGGGAACAGGTGCCGCCACCGAGGACGGACGGCATACACAAAGGCCAAGCGCAGGAACGTAGCGGAACGGTAGAACCGCACGCGATGCTGCGCCTCAGAGTCGTGGGCAGTTGCAAACGCCTCTGAAAGAGCGGCGTCGCAAGTGTCGGCATCCGCTTGCGTAAGACCTCCCTGCTTCTGCAGGACACGTAGTTGAAGGTGTGCCGACAGATTGGCCAGGTCCAAGACGGGGTCGGCCGCTGCAATCATGTCGAAGTCCATGAGGGCCACGTCGGTGCCGTTCACCAGGAACTGCCCGTCGTGGAGGTCGCGGTGGGCGAAGACCTTCGGTGCGGGAGGCAAGTTCAAGACGGCCTGCTTGAGGCTCTGCAGCAACTCCTTCCACGATGGGTCCGGTACCGGCGTGGCACTCAGGGTGCGCACCGCTATCGCCTCCAGGTTGGTCAGCTCGTCATTCGGTCCGTGATGATCCAAACCCGTGCAGGACACGTGCTCCTGAATGACCATCAGGTCCCGACCAATGCCGAAGAACAGGTCCGCGGATCCCGTCCGAATCTCCAGGGGGCCCCCAGGCATGAAGCCCATCCGGAGTGCATTCCTATCCGGATACGATTCCAGGCATGCTGGGAAGCGCAGCGTCTCACAGCGCGAGCCAGCGGCGCTCACCCGCTCCAGGTCCATCGCAGCAGAGAGTCCGCGCTTCCGGCGGAACCCCTTGAGGATCGTGGTCTCCTGTCCCGTAGGGTCGAGGAGCGCCACGCGTCTGCCCGGACGCCAGGCCAAGACCTGGACCGCCTGGAACTCCTCCTCGCTCATGGCCGCCAAGAGCGGCAGGGCCGTCTCTTGCCCGGGAAAGCGCTCGGTCAGCTTTCCACCTTCGAAATGGAACCAGCGCACCTGCCCACGACAGGAGGCGAAGAGCATCAAGGATCCATCCTTGCGCACGACGACGCGCTCTACTTGGAGATCGGCCTCCTGGCCGCCGACCTCCCTCTCGATGGACTCCAGGGCCAGATCAAGCAGGCACTTCACGCTTGCCCCCCACTGCTCCCCATCAACTCCCAGGCTCGCTCCATGCGCGTCCGAGCCAACTCCACGGCATTCGCCTCCAGACGGCGCAGGCACCCGGTCGCGCGCCGCTGCAAGGCAGACGCGGTATGGCGCATGAGATCGGACCGACGGGGCACCTGTCCGCCCCCTTCAAGGTAGCCCGTCAGCAGACCTTCTGATGCCTGCTCGAAGGTACTCGCCTGATCGCAGGCCAGCGCGTCGGCAATCCAACTCGCCAAGTCATGGGCGGGATCCCCAACCCCAAGCGCGTCCATGTCCATCAGGTAGCTCTCGCCTGCGGGCCCTTCCATGATCTGATCCGGGTGCAGGTCGCCATGCATCCAGCACACGGCTCCGGAGGGTTCGGGTTCCGCTACCGGCTGCATGCGGAGGAGAGAAGCGTCCACATCCAAGAGGCGGCTGGGCTTGGAGGGTCGGTATTCGGGAGCCACCATCCCCAGAATGGGTAGGCCATGGAGCTGTGCAAGCAGCCCACCCACCTTCTCGGGTGCCGAGAAGTCCTCAGGGTCGCGAGCCACTCCTTCGACGAACTCCTCCACGAGGATTCCCGAGGTGGCCTCGTGCCCGAGCAACATTGGCACAAACGAGGGTGCGCCGGCATCGTGCAAGGTGGCGCGCGCGTGAGCCGAGACAGCGCTCTCCTCCGGAGTCAAAGCCCGCAGGATGAACTCTCGCATGCGGGGCTTAGGAGCGGGCCGGTGCAGGCGAGCTGAGAACTGCGTCACGACCCGACGCTCGGGCTTGTACCGCAACAGCTTGCTCACGCTGAGGCTCCCCTTCGTCGTCCAGGGCGAGGTGACGCCAAGTCGGTCGAGCAGGCGCGCGGAGCGCTGAGCGTCCATCACGCGCGCCGCCCCCACCAGGGAGCGGTCCGCGGGAAAGGTCCAGAGCCTCGCGCCCAGCTCGGGCAGGAGCGCGAAGGGCAGCATCCGGTCGTCTTCAAAGTGGCGCTCCGTCCCCGCCGCCCCGCGTTCGGCTTTCTCAAGGGCCTTGTCACCCGTGTAGCTCTTGAGGACCACGATGCGCTCTGAGTCGTCGTCGAAGCGGATTCGCCAAGTCCCCACGCAGGACACGCCCGGCTTCCAACGCGCATGGCTGATGGACGCGGAGCAAGGGCTCGGGGCGCCCTCCTTGACCAACCAGCGCCCGATCCACTCCAGAATCTCATCGCTCTCGGGCAACCGGATGGAGCCATCCCCCAAGAGGCCTGGGACACTGAGATCTCGCTCGTACTCCCTCAGGCCCGTCACTGAACCCCCCCAGCACCACCACTGACCAATGCGCTGTAGTCGCCGTTGTCCAGCAGGGAGGAGTGGTCACCGCTCGCAACGACACGACCTTCGTCCAGGAAGTAGATCCAATCGAACTCGCGCAAGCGTTCGATCTCATGGGTGACTGCCAAGACGATGTGGTCTGCGGAGTACCGGCGCAGCGTGTCCGCCACCCGATCGGCCGCTATGCGATCCAGACCCGAGAAGGGCTCGTCCACGACCAGTACGGGAGCCCGGCGCAGGATGGCCCGAGCCAGGCAGAGACGCTTGCGCTCTCCGCCCGAGAACCCTGTGCCCGCAGCGCCCAAGATCAGATCCAGCCCCTCGGGACGGGCCTCCACGAGTTCCAGGGCGCCCACGGATTCCAGGGCGACCATGAGCTCATCGTCCGTGGCATCGAGACGTCCCAGAAGGAGGTTCTCGCGCACGGATTCGCCAAAGAGAACCGTGCCCTGGGTGCTGAGCGCGAAGCGGCTTCGCAGTTGGTCCAGGTCAAAGGACCGCAGATCGGTCCCATCCAGCGTGACCTGACCTTCATGTGGGTCCATGAGGCGCAGCGCGAGGCTGGTCAGGGTGGACTTCCCCGCCCCGCTGGCGCCGAACAGGGCCGTCAGCTCGCCCTTCTTGACCTTCAAGCTCACCCCGTCGAGGGCGGCAAACTCGTCATAGCTGTAGCCGACACCCTCGAAGGTCAATTCGCTGGGCTTGCTGGGGGGCGACTCCGTGCCGGCAGAGTCGCGTACGTCCTGTTTCTCTTCAAGGACAGCGAGGATGCGCTCCCCACAGGCTGTTCCCTTGGCGATCTTGACCGAGTGCTTGGCTCCTGAACGGATGGGCTTGGAGACACTTCGCACGTAGGAGAGGAAAACCAGCAGCTCTCCCAGAGTGAGGAATCCGCCTTCGACTCGCCACGCCCCCATGACGAGCGTGAGCGCCAGACCAAAGCCCAAAGAGCTCTCCACGGTTGCGCTCAGGCGTGCAGCCGCCTTGGCCGCCTTCATACCAGCGCGGGCGCTGCGCCTGTTGGTCCGTGCGAACCGTCGCACGGTTTCCTTGGATTGCCCCAGAGCCTGCAGCATGGGTGCGGACTCGATGGCCTCATGCAGGAAGTCCGCCATGTCGCCCTCCTTGCGCCGCTGCTTGCGGACGGCAATGGTGACCGCGCGAGCCATCAGCTTCACCGTCAGAGCCAGCAAGGGCAGCAGGCAGACGATGACGCCCGCCAAGAGCGGATCCACGACGAACATGACGCAGGCCGTCCCGAGGACAAGGATGGCTCGCGTCGTCAGCATCATGGTGGAGTCCACCAGCATGGTGCGCAGCATGGGAACGTCGCCCATGAGCCGAACGAGGAGGTCCCCGGACTTGTTCTCACGGTGGAACTTGGGTGAGAGCTCGGCGAGGTGCCCAAAAATGCGCAAGCGGATGCTGCGCGTCACGCCGTGCCCAGCCTCGGTGATCTGCAACGTCATCAGGTAATCCGTCAGGGCACGCACGACGGCGATGAACAGGGCGACGGAACCGCCGAGGAGAATGATGGTCTCGGCCGAGAGGGTCTCGGTGCCGTCCGCGCCCAGTGCATGGTCAAAGATGTACTGGATGGGCCAGGGCCTCAGAATCTCCAGACCTGATGAGATGAGAGCCAGCAGGCCGGCCAGGATCAGCTTGCCCCGGTGCTCGCGTAGCTGGGGCAGAAACCCGCGCCCTACGCGCATGGCGCCAGAGACTTTCCTCTTGGCCTTCACAGGGTCACCGCCAGCGCCCGCTCAAGAGTCCGGCGGGCGATGGAGAGCCAGTCGCTCCCCTCGGCCTGCCGCTGGGCGAGTACGGAGAGATGGGAGCAATGCCCCGGGTCCTGGATCAACCCCCGTAGGGCTTCCTGCAGCTCAGACTCGGATCCAGGCTCGTAGATGATGCCAGCCTCACCGACGTCCTGGGCCAGATCGCCCACGTCCGGCACAACCGGGACGGCCCCAGACGCCATGGCCTCGCGCAGCTTGAGGGGCGAGAAGTAGTCGTCCGCAGGGGCATAGGTCAGCGGGAGCGCATCGAAACAGGCTACGTAGCGGCCCACATCCGGGTGCGGCACCCAGGACAGGTGAGTGAAGCGCTCTTCAGGGAGCAGGGCGCCCAGTGTCTCTGCGTAGTCCCCCTTGCCGATGGTCAGGACGTGCACATCGCAATCCTCGTCGAGCAGTCGCGCGGCCACGCGGCCCAACATCTCCAGGTTGTGCCAGGGCCGCAATCGACCGTGGACGCCCAAGGTGAAGCGTCCCGCTGGAACAGGCGCTTCAGCCCCCAGCTCTTGTGCGCGGCCAGGATTGAACATCTCGGGGTCCACACCATTGGGTTCGATGACGACGTTTTCAGAGGGTGCGCCCGAGTCGATTGCAAACTCCGCCACCTTGGAGGAGACGGCTACAACAAGCTTCGCCTTCCCGAGTACAGCCCGCTCGGGGGAGGAGGCTACGTCACCCTCCTCAGATCCTCGATAGCGGGAAGCCTCGGCCTGGAGCGGCGCGTTGACCTCCAGGACATGAGCGATGCCCATGCCCTCAGCGAACTCGGAGACCGTTGTGGCTCCCAGTGAATAGCGCTCGTAGACCAGATCCAAGGGATCGATCCGGTGCAGTTCATGCAGGCGAGCGGCGACTACGTCGGCATCCGGCGAGTCCACGTCAAAGACCTCGGCCCCAAGCTTGCGCATCGAATCCCGGATGGCCTGCAAATGAACCGCTGCGCCTTTACGTCGCGAAGGGCCCACACCGCGGTCCATGCATACGTGTGCCACTCTCACGCGCCCACACCTCCAGCGCAGACCTCTTTGAACCAGCCCTGCAACTTCACGGCCTGTTTCTGTGCGTCAAAACACTCCTCGGCGTGCTCCCGTCCGCGCTTGGCCAGCCGTGTGCGCAGGTCAGGGTCGTCGAGCAGGCGCACGAGGGCATCCGCCGTCCCCTGGACATCTCCTTGCTCCACGATGATTCCGGCCTCGCCCTGATCGAGGATCTCAGGGATACCCGACACCGTCGTGGAGATGCACGGTAAACCGCCACTGATCGACTCCAGCAGGACCGTGGGAAGAGCGTCCTTGTTGCCATCGGTAGCCACGACGCAGGGCAGACAGTGAACTGTCGCACGAGCCATCAGCTCCTGCACGAAGGCCTGGTTCTGTGCTCCGGTCAGGGTGACCTGATCTCCCAGGTCCAACTCGGCGATCAGGGCTTCGAGGGCCTCCGTCTCGGTCCCCGTCCCGACGATCGTCGTCTTGACCTTGCGCCCCTGATCACGCATCAAGGCCAGAGCCCGCAAGAGCACGTCGAAACCCTTCTTGGGCACGAGGCGCCCCACACCGATCACGTGCTCTTCGTCCCGGCCCGAGTCGGCCCATTCGAAGAGCTCCAAGTCGATGCCGTTGTACAGACGACGCACGTTCTTGGCCGCCGGCTCCGTAAGGATGTTGTCGAGGTGGACGACGTTCGCATCACAGACCGTCACCGTGAACGCCGAGCTCTCGATCATCCGGGAGAGGAGGCCCGCATGTACGGCTGAGCGATAGATGTCCTTCGCGTGGGCGGTAATACTGTAGGTCGGGCCTCCGAGTTCACGGACGAGCATCGCCACGTAGGAGGAATCGGTCGCGAAGTGCACGTGGATGTGCTCAATCCCGAGTTCGCTGCATCGCCGGCGCACGTAGAGCGCTTCGGTGATCAGCTTGTGCAAGCGAGGATGGTCGTACTGCAGTACGTCACGGACAACGCTTGCGAAGTGATCGAGAGACACACCATTCAGATCCTCATTCAGGAACAGCTCCCGCCAGGGATCTGAGCCCGAAGCAGAAGGCACCTGCTCGACCTCGGCCTTGAGCTGCGAAAACTGGGGGTGACGCGGCTCGTCATCGACCTCGCGCCTTGAGAAAATGTGTATATCCTCACCCAGACCCTCCTGCCGGAGGATTTCGTTCAGCACGAACGTCTCCGAGAGACGGGGGAACTTCTTGAGCAGGTAGGCGATCATCGGGATGGGGCACGGTGCACATCAACCCCGCGACTGGATGCTGCGTAGGGGTGCGCGTGGATGGGGAGGAACGACTCGGTGGAGGACTCGGCCAAATTGAGGGGGCGGATCGGATCGGAATCATGGCAAGTGCCGTGCCTAACTCTTCAGGATTCCGCAAACGCCTTGCAGTGGAGGCACGGGAAGGCCCCTGGGGGTTGAGCACGAACAGATTCTAGTGAAGCCCCGCAGGAGACACTCTGACAGGGTTCGATTGTCGGCAATATGAACCGTCAGGATCGGTAAAATCAACCTGTTTCGCCACAACGGGTTCCCGGGAAGATCGGATTTGATGCACGGAAAGGAGGTTTTGCTCTAAAAAAGGTGGGCCCCTAGGGGCCCCTGCTCCCGTCCCCTCAGATTGAAGTAGATTTATTGTCCGGGGTGGCAACGTTATTGCCTCGTTCACCCTCAAGTACGACCGCCGAGCTACGTCCCCACATCCAGCCAGAACCATGAAATCCCCAGCAATCGGGCTCCTCCTCACCTTCCTGCTCCCCGTCCTGGTCGAAGGCACACAAGCCGACACCCTCAGTGGCCGACTGGTGGATCGGAATGGAGCCGGCATCGCGGATGCCAACCTCGACGCAATCGACAGCTCCGGCGATGAGGTCCTCCTCTCCAATGATGGTACAGGCCCGACCGGTTCGTTTTCGGTGACCATCGATCCGGGCACCTTCACGATCATCTTCAACCCCCCTCCGCCCCCCGGACAGACCTACGTGACCGTAGCTGTGTACAACGTCGTCGTTTCGGGAACGACGAACATGGGCGACGTGAGCATGGGAGACGGCGTGGTTCTATCCGGACACGTGACCAACCAGTTCGGCGCAGCGGTAGACAACGTCGACATTGACATTCTGGATCGCAACGGATTGCCCGCCTATATCCCCGGGGACAGAACGGACGCGTCGGGCAACTTCACCGTCACAGGTCCGATTGGCAGCTTTGAGCTGCGCTTTGATCCCAGCAATGCCAACGTCCAGGTTCTGGCCCCGCTCAAGCTCGACAAGATGGCTTTTGCGGACAAGAACATGGGCACCTTCGCCCTTCCGCCCGGATTCAACATCACGGCCGTGATCCGTGACACCAATCTCGATGCCGTCCAGGGCGCGGACCTGGATACCCACGACAGCCTCACGGGCGACAAGCTCTATACGCCCAGCGACAATACGGACAACAACGGGTTCGTCGACTTCGTGGTGCCCGCAGGCACTTATGACATCGAAATCGGGCCTCAGTTTGGGGACTGCCTGGTCACCGAGCGCATTCCGCTGCTCACCGTAACGAGCGATACCAGCCTGGGCATCATCAAGCTGGAGGATGGAGTCGTTCTGTCAGGAAAGGTCGAACAGGGTGGCCCCGGTGGAGGCGGCCTCTTTGGAGTGGACCTGGATGTTCGTGACAGCCTTACGGGCTTGTCCGTTCCCGTCACCGACGACAACACCGATAGCGCCGGCAACTACGCCGTGGTCGTCCCGAAGGGAGCCCTGGATTTCATCTTCACTCCGATGTACTCGATTCCCTACAGCTCGGATCGCTACTTCAACGTCAGCGTCACGGGAGACACAGTCCAGAATGCCTATCTCGCTGATTGCGAATGTCTCACCACAACGGGCTCAGGCATCCGCGGAACCGGCGGTCTGCTTCCCAAGCTGATCGCCACCGGCGGATGCCTGCGAACGGGCAACCCCGGCCTGGGCCTGAAGATCAAGAATGCTCGCGGTGGCGCCGTGGCCCTTATCGTCTTGGGTGTCCGCTATGACCTGGGTGGTTCGCTCTTTGGTGGATCCCGCTTCTTAGCCGGCGGGATACATCGCATGCTCACCACGATTTCACCCTTCGCCTTGGGGGGGGCCTCGGGGGTTGCGGGTGCCGGTGAAGGCGGCATGGTCGTCGAGCTGCCCAATGACCCTGCCCTTGCAGGCATGACCATCGTGGCCCGGGGCCTTGTCCGGGACCCGCAAGCCAATGGAGGCACGGCATTGACCCGCCCCATGATCGGAGTCGCATGTAACTGATATGGGTGTGGCTTCCCGCCTCCTCGCTCTCGGCCTTCTTGCCGTTTCTGCTTGCACCGTTTCCGCACCTCCGGGTGGAGGTGGTGGAGGTGGTGGTAGCGATGGGGTGACCGGAGCGTTCGGAGGTAGCGGATCGCACCCATCTCTGGGTTTGACCGCGTTAGCGCCATCACAGGATTCAGCCCTCATCAGCTGGAAGGCGGATCAGCTCGGCACGACCCCGCCCAATGCTGCCTTGTTCATTGGAACCGACCTGGCAACGCTATTCAGCCAGGCGCCGCTACCGGTCACCGTCACCGTGGGGCAACACCTGGTGACCGGTCTGACCGAGAACCAGCTCTACCACGTTGGACTCGGTGTAGAGAGTTCGCCGGGGGTATACCTCCCCGTTGGACCCACCCTCCGGATGAAGCCGGACAAGGTGATCTATGCCAACGTGAACACTCCAGCCGCGGCCAACGATCAGGATGGCGAAACGCCAGCCACGGCCTTCGCCGACCCTTTCCTGGCGATGCTGACCGCCCTGGCCTACGGAGGAGGAAACGTCTGGCTGGCTGAGGGCGACTATCCCGACGTCTCCCTCACCCCTTTCGAGGGGGTGGATCTCTTTGGGGGCTTCGAGCCCAGCTTCAACCTGAGTGCACGCAACGCACCGGGTCAGGAGACTCGATTCATGGGCCTGGCCAACGCTGATGTCCTGAGCTGCGTTCAGGGTGTTGCCCCCATGACCCCCATCGTCGTGGACAGCTTGACCATCGAGGGAGCAAGCGGCGTGGAGAACGGCGTCCACATCGATACGTGCCCCGTGGAGCTCAGGGGGATCGTGATGAATGAGTGTGGCCGAGGAGTGAAAATGCGCTCCTCCGAAGACGCCACGCCGGCCACGATCAAGGTCGTCGACTGTGAGATCAATCTCAGCCGCGTGGAGGGACTGTCCATCATCGGTGTATTCAACGTGGAGGTCTTTGGTAGCGATTTCACCGGCAACAAGAACGAGGGGTTCGACACCGGTCCGCTGATCGCACCCGCATTCGAGATCATCGACATCTCTCTCGTGGATTGCACATTCCGCGACAATGGGGCCGAGGGGGTCGACCTGACCCTCGCCGCTCCGGTGGCGCCCACGGGTACGGGAGGGTCCTTCGACATCCTGATCGAGGACTGCGACTTTGTTGGGAACGACCTCTCGGGCTTTTTTGTGGACATCGACTTCGAGACTCAGCCCACCTGGAAGGTGGATGTGATCGTGCGCGGCTGCTACGCGGCGGCCAACCGCGGGTCGGGCCTGCAATTCGACGTCGACTCACTCTCCTCCACACTCGTCCACCGCTGCCTGCTCTCGAACAACCAAGGCGATGGGTTGAACATCACCTCCGAGTCCCACTCCGGAATGGTCACGGCTTCTGCCAGCGCCATGGTGGGTAACGTGGGTTATGGAGCCCAGGCGAGCCGGGGCAACTTCGCCCTGTTCCTCAGCCACTGCATCGTGGCGGGCAACAGCCAGGGCGGCGTCAGGCAGACGCTCGTCAGGGGTGCCGCGGCCTCTTCGGCCGCCCACCTTCAATCCGCACCCTGGCAGGGAATGCAGGCCCACTTCAGCTTGAACATGGACGGCTCCACGTTGCCGTTCATGAATGCACCCACCCAGTATCTGAAGATCACGTCCATGTCGGGAGCGACGCTCAACACGTCAGCCCTACCGGACTTCGGTATCGGGACGACCTGCGAGGTCGCAGACGATGGGACCTTCTACCAGGCCAACTCCGTGGGAGTGAATGAGGTAACTCTCGCCCCCAAACCAGCTGCCCTCCCCGTCCCCAACAGACTCAGTGCCTTCGAAGGCAGCACAGACGTTGTCGAGGACTACCTGCCCAGCCCGGCCTCCCTCCTCTTCGGTGCAGGCATGTCCTTCCCGGGTTTCCCCGCCGAGGACTGCGGCCCGTTCGGGCCTCCAATGGGCGGCATACCAGGTGCCGAGGATCTGACGTCGGGCCGACTGTTCTACGTTTCCGAGACGCGCCCCGCAGTTCTCGCCAATCTGGGGACCAGCCAGGAGCTCGCCCTGCTGTTCAACGGCGGCCTACCCGCTATCAACGTGGCAGCCGGAGCCCTGCGGGTCACCCAGGGAATGGGAGGCGCGGAGGTCCCGGTCTTCCCCTATGTGAGCCTGGGCGAAGTACGCGTACCTGCCCCCAGCGGCGGTTGGAAGCCGGGGATGATCCTCGAGGTTCACCACCGACTGCAGTCCGTCATCGGCGATTCTCTGACTGCCCCGCTGGCTCTGCCGGTGCGCTAGCCCACTCGGCCCAGCTCGACGTGCACGATGATCAGTCGGGGTCGTCGGCGATCGAGTCGCTGACCGTCTCGAAGATCAGTTCGGGTTCACTGTCATCCATAGGCATCTCGCCCGGGCGACGCAGTCCGGCTTCCCGGTGCAGCTTGCCGACGTAGGCCTCGACCGTGTCGTCCCGGCCGGGCTCGATCCCGAAGAGCTCGCCCAGTTCACGTGCCGTCCCGGGCTCGCTCTCCAGGTCGCGCGGGGCCTGGTTGAAGTACTCGCGCACGTAGCGCCGGAAGGCGATCAGGGACCACCACCAGCCGCCAAAGAGCAGGCCCACCACGACAAGCACGACCAGTCCGACCCACGCCATGGAGAAGGGCGCTTCGCCGGGAGCCGCCGCCTGGAAGTGGCCGACCAACTGCAAGCCGAAGCCCGCCATCAAGAAGCCGAAGCCCAGAGTCGTCTGAACGCGGTTGTAGACGTACTCACGCACGGACTGCAGCCGGCCTGTCTTGCGCCCGAAGTAGCGCGCCACCAGGCGACGCGGGTGCTCGAAGAGCGTCGCGTTCGCAATCAGGAAAGCCCCGACCACGGCCAGAACGAGGCCCAGCACGGCCCAATCGGGGCGAGCCAGTAGGACGTCTTCCAGGGGGAAGCCGAAACCCTCCACCCTGACGCTTGCTGTTTCCGTATACATGGCTGAAACGGTAGGTCTTCCCCGGGGGTGACGCAACCCGCACCGCCCCCAGGTGTATCCGGGACGGAGAGCCCCCCCCTGCGTGGACCTCCAGCCCCGTGTGGGGCACACTTCTGGCCCATGTCGAGACGCCCCATAGAAGAGCTGGTGGATCTGGATTCCCTCTCCCGGGAGGGCCGCGCCCCGAGCCCGCGGGCAATCCGGGAGGCCCTGCCCCCCGGCTGGGTCCTGGATGAGGACGGCAAGACGGCTCGGCGCGACCTGCGGATCCTGGCTCGGGAGGGCTGGGTGCTGGCCCTGGGCCTGGTCCTCTTCGGGGGCGCAGCGATCGTTCTCTTCATGGAGACCTTCCCCAAGGGTTGGAAGGGCGTGGGCCGGGCGGGACTCCTGATCGTCCTGGTCCTCCTAGCCGGCGGAATCGTCGGACCCCTGGTGACCCGCGCCCTCAACCGGCGCGCGGGCCACTGAGTTTCGGCGCCCAGGAAGCGGACCATCACCGCCCCGGTTATCCTGACCCGCTCATTTCTTTCTTCTCCCCACCTCTCCCCCATGCAATACAGACGCCTCGGCAAGTCCGGCCTCCAGCTCAGCGCCCTCTCCTTTGGTTCCTGGGTCACCTTCGACAATCAGGTGGACGATGGCGGTGCCGCCGAGATGATGGCCATGGCCTACGACGCCGGGGTGAACTTCTTCGACAACGCCGAGGTGTACGCGGCGGGGGAATCCGAGCGCATCATGGGCCGCGCCCTCAAGCAGCTGGGCTGGGGCCGGGACACCTACTGCGTCTCCTCCAAGGTCTACTGGGGAGGCGAGGGTCCGACCCAGCGCGGGCTCTCCCGCAAGCACGTCCACGATGCCTGCCACGCGGCTCTCGAGCGGTTGCAGGTCGACTACCTCGACCTGTACTACTGCCACCGTCCGGACCTGCAGACCCCCATCGAAGAGACGGTGCGTGCCATGCACGACCTGATAGCCCAGGGCAAGGTGCTGTACTGGGGCACGTCCGAGTGGAGCGCGGACCAGATCACCGAGGCCCACGGCCACGCTCGAGCCCTCAACCTGACCCCGCCCACCATGGAGCAGCCCCAATACAACATGTTCGTGCGCGACAAGGTCGAGCGCGACTACAAGCGCCTGTACGAAGGGCCGGGATTGGGCACCACGATCTGGTCGCCCCTGGCCTCGGGCATCCTGACGGGCAAGTACTCGGCCGGCATCCCTGACGACTCACGGATGGCTCTCGAGCAGTACAAGTTCCTGCGCGACGGGCTCGAGTCCGCCGAGGGCCAGGAGCGCGTGGCCAAGGCGCAGGAGCTGGCCGCCATTGCCGCCGAATTGGAATGCACCCTGGCACAACTCGCCATCGCCTGGTGCCTGACCAACGAACGCGTCAGCTCGGTCATCCTGGGTGCCTCGCGCGCCTCCCAGCTGACCGAGAACCTCGCGGCTCTGGACGTGCTCGAGAAATTGGACGCCGGGATCCTGGAGAGCATCGAGGGCATCCTCGACAACAAGCCCGAGCCGCCGCAGGAGTTCTAGCGCCCGCTTTCTGGCCCCGCTTTCTGGCCCCGCTTCGGACCTCTTCCTGCTTCGAGGCTACCCCAGTTCGCTGACGGCTCGATGTCCCATCATCATTGCGGTTTTCGCATCCGCACCGGGGGCGGAGTCGGCATTGGCAAT
>DUDB01000079.1:0-2415 GCA_012959525.1 Planctomycetota bacterium | reverse complement strand
GCCGATGCGTGTTGAATTCCCCGGGCCGCCGGTCGTGTAACCGTGGGCCCAGCGGTTAACGGAAATACTCGCAACGTCTCGGTCGAAATCAAACAGCTCCTTGGGGAGCATGCCGCTGAGATGGCTCCTGATTTCCTGTTCATAGTCCCTGAACTGCAGCGCCAACATCCTGTAGCGCGCTTCACGAAACTGCTCAAGTCTTGGCGCGCCAACGGTGTTTCCATACGGACAGCTGATCATCTGGATGACACAGGGATCGTCGGGAGTCTTGGTGTACTCATAGCCGCCCATGGTCACCGGAAAGTCCATCAGCACGGCCTGATGCATGTTGCCAGGTGACATGGCCAGGCCAATTCCCAGCTCCTTCATGGCTCTCCAGCTCTTCAGGCCGACGGTCGTGTATTGCAGGGGGCTCTTCACCTGAACCTTCAACGCCGAGGCCTGCTTGGCGGGAAGACCCGCAACGATGTGCGGAATCATCACGTTGTAGCAGGCCATCACGACGCCCTTGGCGTTCACCTGATACGACTTGTTGTCATGGATGTAGCGCACGAAAACGTCACTGGAGCTCTTGGGGTCAGCGCCATGCTTTACGTGGACCACCGTACTGTTCAGCCTGATGCGAACGGCATGGCTGGATCTGTCCAACTCCGCGTAGTTGAACCTGGCCAGGACAAGCTCTTCAGCGTTGCTCCCCTCGGCTACTTCAGGGATCAAATTTTTCACCAGCGCACGCGCAACGCCGGCATTGCCATCCGGAAAATGATAGACGTAGGGATTGTCTTCATCGTAGACGGCCACAGGCGCAAACCCCAGTGCACCACAGCTCTTGGCTGTGCCGATGCTCATCAGGTCCGTTCCCGTGCTTGCCCAGTCCAGGCCGGAATGCCTCGCCATTCTCAGCACACCAGGGTCATCCACCCCCAGCGTGTCCTTCAGATAGTCGAAGTAGGAATGAGTGTCGAGGTAGTTGCGTAGCTCCCCCTTCGGGACCTTCAGCGTATGCAGTCCGCCATTCAATACTCTCAGCAGCTGCTGCTTGCCTCTATCGCTCAAGGGCGCTTGTTTTGCGGCCTCTTCGTTGGAAAGCCTGGCGCCCAGAAGGCCTTCGACGTAGTTCGGATAGTTGCAATAGGGATGCTGAACGACCTTGTCTTCGCCAAAGACCTTCTTGTTGAAGTAGGTAACCGATCCAAGACCATGCTTCTTGAAGAAGCCGGTGTCGTAGGCCGTCTTGAAGCGCTCCAGGTCGACTCCTATGTCCTCCAGAAGATCCAGCACGATCCTATCTGCATGGTTCGGTTCGACTAGCGTCTGTGAACCGCCATAGGTTATGCGTGTGTCGCCATCGATCGTATGTTCATTGCGCTTGGCGTGGCCCCCGAAATCGTCATGGTTGTCGAGGATGAGCACCGTCGTGTCCTTGCCATGCTTCTGCTGATAGAAGTACGCGGCCGCCAGTCCACTGAGACCTCCGCCAACCACAACCAGGTCATAGGTTTCCCGCAGTTGGGTGGTGGGCCCCCAATCCGAACGCCCGGCCCATGCGCGGCTATGTGCGTGATCGTTTGATCCCGGGTGACTTCCCCTGAGTCCGGTGCGCGCGGGTGGATAATACGATGCATCCAGGGCGGCCATGGCGTCCTGGCCCCTTGCGTCAAACGGCAGCATGGAGGTCCCCGCCGCCATCAGCGTGCCGTTGATGAAGTCTCGTCTTGTTATCTCGCCCATCAGTTCTTACCCAAAATCCTACCAACCCCAACCTCAGCGGAGAACTTCGCGTTGATGGGACTCCTTCAGAGCTGGTTGTAGCTGGATGCAGGGGCTCCAAGCAGTCCTTGGTCCAAGTGCCTCTATCAATTGAAATAATCCCTCACATGAGGGCACCAGCTCTCAACCGTTCCTTGTCATTGGCTACCTGATCGGACTCTGAGGCAAACCCGAGGCAAATCTCGGAGCCTGTTCCCGAGCAAGCTCTCGTAACTTCTTGATTCTTGGGGGTTTGCGCGGGCTCAGGTTGGAATGTGCATCGGATTTCCAATCCGGCGCGAGGCCACGTTCCGAGGTCTTGCCTGGGACTCACACACGCGAGATCCCTCGGGCCCTACACTCGGGCCCATGAGCCATCCCGCACGAACCGCACGCGCCCTTCTCACCGCCTTCTGCCTGACCTCCACCCTGTGGGCCGCACCGCCCCAGGACAACGGGACGGATCCCCCCGCCACGGGCTTTGACGCGCTGCAGGGCGAAGGACTCGCCTGGCGCGAGATCGGACCCTACCGGGGCGGACGCAGCGCCGCCGTGGCCGGCATCCCCCAGGACCGTCAGACCTACTACATGGGCGCCTGCGGCGGCGGGGTGTGGAAGACCGACGACGCGGGCGGGAGCTGGGAGTGCGTGTCGGACGGCACCTTC
>DUDB01000078.1 GCA_012959525.1 Planctomycetota bacterium | reverse complement strand
GGCAAAGCTCCGATTGAAGTCGAGGAAGTTGTTCACCCGTCCCTGATGATTGAGCACCACGCCCTTCGGCGCTCCCGTGGAGCCAGAGGTGTAGATCACGTAGGCCAGGCTCTGGCAATCGGCGCCGCTCTCCACGGGTGAGTCGTCAAGGCCATCAAACGTGGAGAGTTCGTCGAGCAGGACCACCCGCGCATCACTTGCCGGCAATCCGCCGGCCAGATGGGATTGAGTCAGAATGACGCCGACCCGGCTGTCGCGGATCATGTACTCAAGCCGCTCGATGGGATAGGCGGGATCCATGGGCACGTAGGCACCGCCCGCCTTGGCCAGACCGACGAGCCCAACCACCAGGTCGAGGCTGCGCTCCACACTGATGCCCACCATCACCTCGGGACCCACGCCCAGTTCGGACAGGTGTCGGGCCACCTGGTTCGAGCGGGCATCGAGCTCGCGGTAGGTGAGCTCCTGGTCTCCGAAGGTCGCGGCGGTGGCATCGGGGCTGGACTGGCTCCGCTCCTCGAAGAGCCCATGCAGAGTGGCTTCGAGCGGGAACTCTATGGCCTTGTCGTTCCACTCCACGACCACCTGCTCGCGCTCGTCGCCCGTCAGAAGCTCCGCGGCCTGCAGGCCCGGTTCGGAGTCCGACGAGAGGCTGCCGAGAAGAGTGGCGAAGTGGCCTGCCATGCGGCCCATGGAGGTCTCGCTGAAGAGCTCGGCATTGAACGTCAGGCTCAGGTCCGCCTCGCTGGCGAGGTCGAAGACGAGATCCAGGCCGGCGCAGGAGTCCGGAACAGAGGCCTCCGGCTCAAGCAGCACGAGGACCTGAAAGAGGGCCCCCGCGCTCTCGATGCCCACGCTGGCGAGAATGTCGTCCAATGGGCCGGTGTCGGCACCATCGACGGCTGTAAGACCCGACTGCACTCGTCCGATCAGGCCGCTCAAACTGGGATTGCCTGCGAGGTCCAACCGCAGGGGCACTACGCCCCCCGAGCGGGCAACCCCCACGACCAGGTCATTCTGTCCGCAGGTCCGGTACATCAGAGCGAACACTCCGGCCAGCAGGACCTCCTGGGGTGACGCCCCTTGGGCTGCCGCCAGACCCGGCAAACCCGCGACCAGCTCGGTATCGAGAACCAGGGCCAGATTCCGGGGGGCAAATGACTGCTGGGGGGAGCGCGCCGCCGTCGTGGGCAATTCCAGGGCCGGAGGGTGACCGGACAGGGTCCGGGACCAGAACGTGACTGTCGGAGGATGAGAGTCGGGGGGAATCATGGCCTGCGCAAGGAGACTGTTAGACGATATCCCAGGCCAGGGGGACAAGCACCTCAACAGATCCGGTTTCCAGACCGTAGAAACAGGTCAAGCTGCCGAAAGGAACCCTCAGGGTCGTGCCTCGTGCGGGGTACGCTTGCCTTGGAGCCGCACCCACCCCACGCCCATGCCCAGCAGATCCACGAACCACGCCGTATACCCCCTGTTGCTCGCCGCCACCTTCCTAGCGGGCTGCAGCAGCGAGGATCCGCCACCGCGCCCCAACATCGTTGTCTACTTGGTGGATACGCTGCGCCAGGACCATCTTGGGCTGTACGGGTATGAACGCGAGACGAGCCCCAGCGTGGATGCCCTTGCCGAAGACTCCATCGTGTTCAAGCAGGCCTACGCCACGAGTGCTTGGACCAAGGCTTCCACCGGCTCGCTGTTGACCGGCCTGCATCCTCGCCAGCACGGTGCCACCTCGCGCAGCAGCCCGCTCTCATCCCAAGCCAAACTGCTGAGCGAATACCTCAGCCCCATCGGGTACTTCTGCGCAGGGCTCGTCACCAATCCCTTCGTAGTGGAGCATTGGGGTTTCAATCGTGGCTACGACGTTTTTGAGGACCTCGGGGAGAACCTCCCATCGGTTGGAGGCTGGATGCAGATCCAAGCGGAACAGGTCAACCAGCGCGCATTTGAGGTTCTTGACGCACGGCCTGAGGACCAACCCTTTTTCTTGTACCTGCACAGCATCGACCCCCACGGGCCCAACGACCCCTCCAAGCCCTACGACACACTCTTCACGGACAACCCGCGGCCCCCTGGTGTGGCAAGTATGCTCGCCATGCGTCCCCAGCCACGCCGGGTCAAGAACACGATTGCGCTCTACGACAGCGAGATCCGCTACTCGGATGATCAGTTCGGGAATTTCATTCAGGGATTGAAAGACAGGGGCCTGTACGAGGATACGGTGATCTGGTTCGTGAGCGACCACGGCGAAGAGTTCTTGGACCACGGGCGGGGTGGACACGGGACTCAGATATTCAACGAGGTTGTCGAGGTTCCCCTGATACTCAAGCTTCCAGGACAGGACCACGGTGGCCAGATAGTGGACACTCCCGTCTCCTTGGTGGATGTGGTGGTGACCCAACTGAACCTGCTTGAGCACCATGCACCCGAGACTCTTGCCGGGCGGAATCTCCTCCAGTTGCTGGGCGCTGCGCCGGAACCGGCTCCTGTTTTCTTGGATCTGAACCTGGTTGCAGGCGGAAAAAAGGTGCTGCACGTTTCAAAGGGGATTGTGCTGGGCGACTACAAGTACTTTGAGGAGCTCGCACCTGAACCTCGGAAGTTCCTGTTCAACGTTCGGGAAGATCCCGGTGAGATGGACAATCTCATCGCTTCACTTCCCGAGAAAGCCTCCGAATTGGACCTGTTGCTGCGCATGCAACGATCCAAGGAGAAGTCGGGGCTGATCATCCAGGGGGTCAGCAGCAAGGCAACGGAAGGCACACGATGGGACTTGACCCTAAGGACGGATGGGCGGTTCGTGGAGGTCACACCCATCGACCTTGAGGCGATGGACTCCTACGACTACGAACCCGGTGGCACACGGCTGACGGTCAAGTGCCTTCTGATGCCCCATCAGGACAACGTGGTGAGGAAGGGCCTGCTCCAAGACAAAGACGCCTTTGAGATCCGTGTGGACCCACCAGACGCCAGGGTCTACGTGGAGTCCAATGAGTACGGCGGCTTGGAGGAACCCATGCCCGTCTTCCTGGGCCCTCTGCGAACGAAGACCGCGGCGCCATTGGAGTTCCTAGCCAACCAAGGGGACCTGAAGATGGACGACCTCTCGACTTTATTCACAGAAGCCGAACGCGACCCCGGCAGCTCGGTCAAGGGCATCTTTATTCCACCGGGTGTGTACGTGATCCGCTTGCCCGATGCGGGATCGGGCGATATTGAAATTCCGGCCGCGATGGTGGATCGCCTGAAGGCGCTGGGCTACCTGTAGGGGTCCCCTCGACAAGTTGCGAACACCGGACTCCGGCCATGGAGGTTACGATGCTCTACTGCCTTGGCGCCCATCCAGGACTCGCATAATGATGCTGACCAAGATTATCGCAGCAGGTTGCATTGCCTGCGTACTCGCAGATCTGTGTACTGCGCGGCAAGTTCCGCCAGGCTCCCCCATCCCCCCACAGGTCGACCCAAACTGTGTGGCCGTTGGGGAGCGCAAGATCAAACCTTCGGATCTAGCTCAAGGCGACATCTACGCGGCGGCCATGGCCGTGGATGGGAATATTGCCCTCGTGGCATCCGAGTGGGACGACGACCAGGGCAAGGACTCTGGCGCTGTGTTTGTCTACCGCTGCGACGGCCGTCAGTGGGTGGAAGAGCAGAAACTCCTGCCCAGCGACGGCCAGGCGGGCGACAACTTCGGACGCTCCCTTGAACTGGATGGAAATCTTGCCGTCGTAGGAACCCATTGGGACGACGACAATGGCGAGAAGAGCGGCTCGGTCTACGCCTTCCGATACAACGGTACCGCCTGGGTTCAGGAGCAGAAGCTCCTAGCCAGCGACGGCAAGGCAGATGATCGGTTGGGCAACACGGTCTCAGTGGATGGAGACCTGATCGTCGCGGGCGCCTGGAAAAGAAATGGTGGCGGCAAGGATTCCGGGGCGGCCTACGTCTATCGCTTCAATGGGCTGCAGTGGGTCCAGGAGCAGAAGCTGGTGGCCTCCGATCGGGAGGCCTACGACGGCTTCGGTCGGCACGTCAGCGTGAGCGGCGACGTCATCGCGGTCGGAGCCTGGAAGGACGATGACGGGGCATCGAATGCGGGTGCCGTGTACATGTTTCGCCACAATGGAACCAAATGGGTCCAAGAGCAGAAACTCGTGGCCTCCGATGCCGGAGCCGGCAGTCTTCTCGGCTGGTCGGTTTACCTCGATGGGCGCACGGTTGTGACAGGAGCCTTCGGGGATAGCCCAAAGGGCACGCTATCAGGAGCGGCCTACGTCTGGCGCTACGACGGGGTCGGCTGGAGCCACGAGCACAAGATCGTTCCTCGAGATGGGAGCGCCTACGACCATTTCGGGTTCTCCATTGCGCTCGACGGAGACAACCTTGCCGTCGGCGCCCCGGTGAAGCTGACGGAGTTTTTGGGCCCCGGAGCGGTGTACCTCTACCGCTACCGCAACAACAAGTGGAACAAGTTCCGCAAGGTCGTGCCGTCCGATGGGGCTCCCCAGGACGCTTTTGGTTTTCACCTCGCTCTCAAGGGAAAGCTGTTGGTAACCGGGTCGTGGCGAGACGATGATGCGAGTGCCGACTCGGGTTCGGCCTACCTGTACACCTTCCCGGACCTGTAGCGCCTGCCGCGCTGCCCCCTGTCCCAGCTTCTTGCGAATGCCTCAGTCGAGCGGATCTGACCACCCCCCCCGACAGGGGCTCTCTCCGGCGCGTCGCGCCCTCTTGGCCAAGATGCTCAAGGAGAAGGGCATGGCGGCACCCGGCAAGGAGCAGGCGATTCCTCGCCGGTCTGATTCCGGGTCAGCGCCCCTGAGCTTCGCCCAGGAGGCCTTGTGGTTCCTCGACCAACTCGAGCCCAACGAGGCGCGCAGCAACCAGCCTGGAGCCGTCCGTCTGAGCGGACAGTTGGATATGGCTGCGCTGGAGAAGGCACTGGGCGAGATCATTGCGCGCCACGAACCCCTGCGCATGAGTATCGAGACTAGGGACGGCCGGCCCTACCAGGTGGTCGCCGCGCCGGAGCCCTTTCGGCTTTCGATCTCAGATCTGTCCGATCGCCCCTTGGAAGATGCTGAACGGGAGGCCACGCGTCTGGCAACGGAGGACGCCCACAAGCCATTTGATCTTGCCCGCGGCCCCCTCTTTCGAACCTTCGTAATGCGCCTGTCGGAACACGAGCACATTCTCGTGTTGAACTTCCATCACATCGCCACCGATGGATGGTCCATGGGAGTGTTTACCGAGGAGTTCAGGGCACTCTACCGCGCCTTCCAAGCCGGGAAGCCTTCGCCTCTGAGTGAGCTTCCGATTCAGATGGGCGATTTTGCCACCTGGCAACGGGAGACACTCCAGGGTGACAAGCTCGAAGAGCACCTCGCCTACTGGCGTGATCAATTGTCGGGCGAGTTGATCAGCGCCGAGGTCCCCCCCGATCACCCGCGCCCCGCAGTTCAGTCATTCAAGGGTCGCCACGCGGCAATCCGCCTCTCCAAAGAGCTGAGCGACCGCCTGCGCAAGCTCTCCCAACAGCAAGATGTAACGCTGTTCATGACCTTGAACGCGGCCTTCTTGGCTCTGTTGCACGAGGCGGGCAAGCAGACGGACATGCTCATCGGGTCTGCGGTCGCCCACCGCAACCGCACCGAACTCGAAGGACTGATCGGGTTCCTCGTCAACATGCTGGCCTTGCGCACGGATCTCTCGGGGGACCCTGGCTTCGATGAGCTCTTACAGCGCGTACGCACCACCACGATCGGCGCGTGGTCCCATCAGGATCTGCCCCTAACCCAGATCCTGGCTCAGGTGCAGCCCGGCCGCGACCTGGGGCGCAACCCGCTCTTTCAGGTGCAGTTCTCGTTGCTCACGCCCGACCGGAACCCCGCCGTCTACGGGTACGGCCTTGAGATGGGGCAGATCGAGACCATCGAACTGCCCGGTCTGGTCATGAGCCCCGTGGAGGTAAAATTCGACAATGCGAGGTACGACATTGCGATTTTCCTGTGGGACATGCCTGGAGGGATTGAGGGGACCCTGGAGTACAGCAGAGACCTGTTCGACCCCCCAACGATGGAGCGCTTCGTTGAGCGCTACAAGACCCTCCTGAACTGCGTGCTGACCAATCCAAAGATCCGCCTACAAGAACTCGTCTTGAGGCTGCAAGAATCCGATTCCGCTGCCGAACAAGAAGCTGCCGACAACCTGAAGACGTCCACCCAGGCCAAATTGAAAGGCCTGCGCAAACGCTCGGGCCGGCGATCCCGCCGCCAACCTGAGGACCCTTCGTGAGCGACTTCAAATCCACCTACGACCCAGGGGTCCAAGTTTCGATGGACGAGGTCCTGTGCCTGCATCGCAACGAAAATCTGCTGGTGGGACGCGATTGGGCCGTCGACGCCGCAAGAGACCTCGTGGAGCAGGCCGCCATCTCATCTTATCCCGATGCAACCTGCCTGCCGTTGCGCACCGCCATCGCCGAGCTCCACGGTGTGAGTGCCAAGCAGGTCTTTCTGGGCAACGGCGCCGATGAGGTCCTCTCCGATTTGTTCAGTGTCCTGCACGAGACCTACGACTGCATGCACGTCCTGGACGTGCGCTTTAAGGTCTATGACCTCTTGGCCGAGAGGCTCGGATTCCGTCAGGAGGTGTTGGCCGGTAACGCGTTCGAAACGGGCCACATCGATTCGGACAATTTCCAGGGCTTTGCCGTCGTGGACTCACCCAACGCCATCACGGGACGCAGCGTGCCCACCGATGAGCTGATGCAATTGGCCTCAGACGCCAGCTCATTTGTGATCTGGGACAACGTCTACGGCGAGTACGGGCACGACGCGATCCCCACTCCCCTGCCGACCAACATGGCGTTTGTGCGAAGCTTCTCCAAGTTCTACGGCCTGGCCGGGCTACGGCTGGGATACTGCATCGCGGGAGAGGGTCTGATTGCGCGCATGCTGGCTCAAAAGGACGTCTTCAACGTCAACGCTATGGCCCAGGTCATGGCCATGGAGGCCCTTCGTCGCCAGGGCTCCTTCGAGGCCCTGCGCGACAAGCTCGTGGGCAACCGTGATCGATTGGTCCAAGGTCTAGAGCAGCAGGGCTTTTCCGTCCTACCCTCCAATTCCGTGGGGGTGCTCGCCACGCACCCGGGCCACTCGGGCGCCTCGATCCAAGCCGCGCTCCTGGAACGCAAGATCGCAGTACGCCGATTCGACGATGAGCGGATCCGGGACCACATTCGCGTCACTGTCGCCCCCATGGAGCAGATCGAGCACTTCCTGGCGACACTGTCCGACTGCCTGAAAGCCCTCTAGAGTTGGCGCATGGCGGCCAGGATCGAGCGCGTGGCGTGGCTCTTGTTGAGCGTGTAGAAGTGCAGACCGGGTGCTCCCGCCTCGAGTAGTTCACGACACTGGGTGATGGCATGTTCGATGCCCGTGGCCATCACGGCGGCGGCGTCATCTCCGCATCGCTGCAGACGCGTGCGCAGTTCTGCGGGCAACTCGGCCCCACACATCTTCGTAAAGCGCTCGATCTGGCCCAGGTTCGTAATGGGCATGATCCCCGGAACGATGGGAACCGCAATGCCCACCTCTCGGGCTCGTGCCACGAACTGAACGTAGCAGTCCGATTGAAAAAAGAGCTGGGTGGTCAGGAAACCCGCGCCGCTCTTCACCTTCTCGCGGGTCCATGCCAAATCGTCATCCCCGCTGGTCGCTTCGGGATGAACTTCGGGATAGCAAGCAGCTCCAAGTGAGAGGTCAAACTCTGCCGTCAGAAACTCCAACAGTTCATTCGCGTGGGAGAAGCCGTCGGCGGGGGGCTGCCAGTCTTCATCTGTGTCGGGCGGATCGCCGCGCAAGGCGAGAACGTTTTCGACACCCGACGCGACGAGGCGCTTCACGTTCTCGAGCACGTCCGTGCGGCTGGCGGCCACGCAGGTCTGGTGAGCCATGCCGGTAATGCCAAGCTCATCCTGGATGCGGGTCACCACGCCATGGGTTCGGTCGCGAGTGCTGCCCCCCGCTCCATAGGTCACGGATACGAAGTCCGGCTCCACAGCGGACTTCAGGTCTGCCATGGTCTCCATGAGCTTGTTCTCGCCCGCGTCCGTCTTGGGGGGGAAGAACTCGAAACTGAAGATGGGGCGGCCTTGCCCGTAGAGGTCGACAATTCTCATTCGTCCCCCACCGCCATCTCGACGCCCTCCTCAAGCAACTCAGCAAACTTGCCCCTGAACGCGTCGGGAATCGCCACCGGCTTCATGGTGTCCACGTTGATACATGCGGTCACCTGCTGGGCTTCAAGGCAGAGGGTCTCGCCCAAGCGAAAGACGTAGCGTAATCCAAGGGAGGTCCGGCCCAGCTTGAAACAGGTCACGCTCACAAGTGGTCTGTCACCGAACCGCAAGGGTGACTTGAAGTCCACGCTGGAATGAACAAGCGGAAAGCCGATCTTCTTCTCCAACAACAGGTGGTAGTAGCGCTGACCCACGTGCTTCTCCCACAGCTCCTCAAAAACGTCGTGGAGGTAGTCGTAGATACGAGGGAAATAGACGATCCCGGCGGGGTCCACGTGGCCAAAGCGCACCTGCAGAATGGTGTCGTAGGTACTCATGAGGTCGTCCCGAACAGCTCCGGCCATGCTTCTTCGACCGAGGTGACAATCATGTTGGCGAGCTGTTCGATGTGGCCCTCTCCTTCGTCCGCGGTCGCCTCGGCAGGCGCGCCGCAGTAGGCCTGATCGGCGCCACACTCCTGAAAGCTCTTGGCACCGGCTTGGATACGCTTGACAAGTCCAATCTCCACTGGCTCAAGCGCCACGCGCTTCTCCTCCCGGACGCCATCGGGATCCGCCTTGAGAATGATGCTCGATTCGTAGCGGCCTGCATGGCAATCCCCGCCCTTGAACTCCTCACCCAGCGTCCCGGCCCAGCGCCTGCGTGTGTTGTCCGGGAAGATGACCTGGGCCGAGCCCTCCTTTTTCTCCTGATAGTCCAGCGGCATGCCACGCAACACCTCAATGTGACCCGGCTCTAGGTGGCCGTTTGAGAAAACAACGTGGCGAACACCGGCTTCTTCGAGGCTCTCAACGATGTCCTCAAGCAGGGACCACAGAGTGCCGGGACGCAGGGTGACCGTTCCCGCAAAGCCATGTGTCCAGTGAGTCACACCGTAGGGGACGGCGGGCAGGATCACGGTCTTGACCCCTTTGGCTTCCAAGAGCGCCGAAGCTCGACGGGTCTGGGCCATTGCGATGGTCACGTCCGTATCCAAGGGCAGGTGTGGGCCATGGGGTTCGGTGCTGCCGATGGGCACGAGAGCCACGGTCTCGGGGCCGAGTAGCTCTTGGGCTTCCGGCCAGGTCTGCTTGGCGAGTTCGGACATGTGTGTGGTGATTCTACTCATCCGGAGCGCAGGCGGCGATTGGCAGAGGCCAGTTGCTCGTCTTCAGCCTCTCGACTTCAGGAGCTTGCGGTTGACCTTACCTCGGTCGTTCTTGGGAAGCTCCTCGCACCATTCAAACCAGCGTGGGTACTTGTAGGGTGCAAGCCGCTCCTTGAGATGGGCCTTGAGGTGCCCTTCCAGAGCTTCATTGCCGGGGTGCCCCGCCGCCAACACCACGAACGCCTGTGGCTTGATCAGGTCGTCCTTGTCGGCCTTGCCTATCACGCAGACCTCGTCCACGGCGGGGTGGATGAGTAGGGCGTTTTCAATCTCCAAGGGCGACACCCAGATTCCGCTCACCTTCAGAAGGTCGTCACCCCTGCCCACGTATTGGAAGTAACCCTCTTCGTCCACGCTGAAGATGTCGGCCGTGGTGCAGGCGTCGGCCTGAAAGGTCTCGTGAGACTTGGCTTTGTCGCCCCAATAGCACAGCGCCGTCGAGCCTCCCCGGATACGCAGGCGGCCGGGTTCTCCCGGAGCCACAACCTCGCCATCAGGGCCAAGGATCTCGGCCTCGTACCCGGGAACGAGTGTTCCCAGGCTCCCGACACGCACGTCTCCCATGCGATTGGAAATGTAGATGTGGAACATCTCGGCCGATCCGATGCCGTCCAGGATCTCCACGCCGGTACGCTCCATCCACTGCTCGTAGAGGCTGGCCGGCAAGGCCTCTCCAGCGGAGAGGCACACACGGAGGCTGGACAGATCGGCTTGATCACAGCGCTCCGAGCGCAGCATGTTGTTGATGAGGGTCGGAACCGAGGTCAAGAAGGTGGGGCGGTGCTTCTCGATGAGGTCGAAGAGGGCGTCGGGAGTGGAACGTTCCGGGAACAGGATGGCCGTTGCGCCCACGCGAAAGGGGAACATGAGGTTGGTTCCCGTCGCGTAGCCGAAGAACAGCTTGGGAACGGACAGACACACGTCGTCCTCACGATATCCGGCAACCTGCAGGGCGAACGTCTCGGTGGAGAAGGCGAAGTCGCGCTGCATGTGCACGCAAGCCTTGGGCTCGCCAGTCGAACCTGAGGTGAACAGCCAACCCGCCAAGTCGTCAGGGCCCGTGGGCTCCACATACCCCTCACCGGGTTCCTCTGACTGAGCGTCGAGCGCCCCTTCGTATGGCGTGAATTCCCCTGCCTCACTGCCGACGACGAGCACGCCCCGCAGGTGGGTTGACGAGCTGGCAGCCTCCCCGATCTCGGCAAGTACGGAAGAGTCGGTCACCAGCACGCGCGCCTTGGTGTACTCCAGGTAGTAGCTGAAGTCCTCGGCCTTCAGGAGGGGGTTAACCATGGCGAACACGCCGCCGGCACGCAGAGTCGCAAACCAGGTCTCCGCAAACTCCAATCCGTCTGGAAGGACGATCAGGACTCGATCTTCGGCACCGAGGCCGAGCCCGCGCAGCGCTGCGGTCAAGCGAATCACACGCTCCTGCAGGCTGGCATAGGTGTGGCTCCTATCGCCACAAACCAGAGCCGTCTTCTCCCCGCGACCCTCCTCCACGTTGTGGTCAAGGAAGTAGGTGCAGAGGTTGAAGCGGTCAGGCCAACCTTGGCCAAAGGGGGATCCGAGTTCGCTCATGGGAAGGCCATTCCGGCCGCCCCCAGAATAGGGGAAGCCCCGGCCCTGGCCAACTCCACTCACAGACCGCATGGGCCCGCATGGGCTGCGCTGGAGAGCTAGTCTCCGGAGACCACAGTCATGATGACCTGGTCGGTGACGAGATCGTCCTGAGCGTCCGACTGCAATTTGGCGTCCAGCCAGGCGCGGAAACCGTCTAGATCCGTACCAAAGGAGCGGCCCATCTGGGTGAGCTCGCTGGTCTCCGTCCCCGGGCCCCCGTTGGAGGTCAATGTGGAGCTGAGTCCCACGAGGTCCAGTTGGAAGTCCGTGTCGGCGGCCTCAACCCAAACCGCCACATTGAACACCTCACCCTGCACCGCTTCGTATTCCGTTGCGATGGTGTCTCCTGCGGCACCGGCGTAGGAGAAGATGATCGCGCCCACCGCGTCCAGGATGTGGAACCTCGCCTCAGAAACGTAGTTCGCGGGTATGAGTTGGATGAAGACGTCCGAGTTGTCGGTGGCGGTCAATTGGAAGATGTCGTACTCCCCGAAGGCCGCACTGATATTCCCCGAAACGGTGTAAGCGATCTCTTCTTGGACCTCGCCAACAACGTTGGCATTGGCAACGTCATTGTTGGGCTCCGCCTCGGCAATCGCCTGCGCATCTTCATCGGTAACAGTCAAACGGTGGGTCGTGTTGTCGCCGAGGATCGCTCCGAGGGGGGTCAGCAGGGTGAAATCCACCACCTCGTCTTTTTCCCCAATCTGGTCTTCGAATATCTGCACCAGAATTTTCGTCGTGACAACGCCCGCAGGAATCTGAAGCGGGGTGCTGGTAAGCACGTGGTAGTCCGAGAAGAGCTCAGCATCACCTGAAACGAAGAAGTCCACTATCAGTAGGCTTGAGGAGGGCTTGTTGAGAACCAGGTCCACCTCAAGGTAGCTGGCATCTTCCTGCACGATCGTCCCGGGCGTTCCGAACTCCACCTCGACTGGGGCAGAACCGCCACCTCCTCCGCCGCCGCCGTCGCTATTGTCGGAGTCGCAAGAAGCCAAGAGAGCAAGAAGGCCTAAACCGGCCACGGATTGGATTTGTAGATTCATGAGTAGAGGGGCGAAGATGCACATGAACCGTATCCCACAGGGCGGCAGTCGCTGATGAATCTGTGACCGGCCACGCTTGCACCGCGTGGCTTCCCCAAAGTGAGCCATGCGCCACCCGGTGCCACCCTGACGCCACTCTGACGCCACTCTGACACCACCGGATTGGGCCCCAACATGAGAAATCTGACTGGGCCACCCACCACGGGCCCCCGGCCACCCCTGGGGATACACACACCCGAGACCCCGCCTCGCTCCTATCGGTTTCACACGGATGGAAATTTATTCCGTCCCGGTGCGCGCCCCTTCCCCTGAGAGGTCGGGGGGGCGGCCCCATGCCTGATCCGCGGCCCTCTCCTCTCCCGGCTCAGCCCTGGGCCACAGCCTGAGACAAGCCCTCAAGGAATGCCTCGGCTGACTGATAGCGCTCTCGCCGAGACGCAAGTAGGCCCCGGGCAACCACCTCCTCCATCGCGCGTGGCACGTCGGCGTCCGGCGCACGCAGAGACATACTGGGCGGGGTCTCCTGCATCTTCGATTGGAACACTTCGATGTATCCGGTGCCCGACCACGGCAAGACTCCCGTCAGCAATTCGTACATCACCGTCGCCAGGTTGTAGAGGTCGGACAACTCATCAGGTGAATCACCCGTGAATTGCTCGATCGGCGCATAGAAAGGGGTGCCAATCAAGGCCGTCCGGGTCCCCAGGTGCTTGGCAGCCCACATGGCCGGGGTCACACCCGCATCCACAAGCCTGCCCGCACCACCCGTTTCTGAACAGAACACCGCTGCCGGTTTGATGTCTCCATGAATAAGACCCTGACCGTGGATTGCATCCAGCCCATTCAAGATTGGTGTGACCAACGCAATCACATCACCCGGGCTCATGCGCCCTTGACTCTCCACCAGAGCCCGCAAGTCCTGCCCCTCTGGCAAGTCGGCGAGCACCAGAACGGTTCCGTCATCCAAGGCCTCGACGGAGTGCACGCGCTGCAGAGCTTCGTCGTCCACGCCCGTCCAAGGCTCCAACTTCCCCGCGAATTCGCTCGCCTGGTCCGGGTCCTCGAAGAGACCCGCTGGAAATACCTGCAGTTCGCGTGTGGCGCCCCCTTCGGCGTCCTCCACTTTAAAGGTGGAAGCGATACCGTTTTCGCGCAGCGGCTCCTTGAGAAGGAACCTATCGAGGATTGTGTTGCCTGGCCGAAGGTCGAAAATGCTGAGGCTGGTCGTGCTCATGCCCCCAAGATAGCGGCTAACCAACCTAGCGAGGGACAGAACTCAAAAAGAGGTGGAGGCGCTCAGCAACACGCGCTGCTGGACCTTCGTCCGCGCTCCGGCTGGGCGAGATCCCCCCCCCCTCGGCCTCAATGCCAAAGGCTGCAAACCGCTCCAATGCCAGCTCGATCTGCTCTCCCGCGGCCCCCTCGCCCTCTGAGTCATCCAAGAGCAGTACGGGCGCGCTCAGATTCAGGATCATCTCCAAAGGCTGCACGGGCTTGGTGACGCTCAAGCGGGGGTAGACGAGGCGCCCATTAACCGACGCAACGGCTGAAACGCCCACGCTCTGGCAACCCAAGAGCAGTGCCCAGGTCGCGCCCATGCCCACCCCCACGACTGCAGCGCGCCCGGTCCCCATGGCCTCGGCCAGCAGACCCAACTGGCGCACTGCTGGCCGGTCGGAGTATGCCTCTTCCCGCTCCCAGAGGCCGTCCGTTCCGTCTGACGGGGGGTCGGGCGCCGACTGCGGAGATGACATGGAGTCCGTATCGACCCACAAGACTCGGTAGCCGAGCTGAACGAGCTCCATGGCAACCGCACGAGCATCCGCTGGGCCAGTCAACGGATCGCGTACGAAGAGAACCGCGGGGTGTGACCCGACACTGGTATCGGACGAAGCAAGCCACTCGCCGCGCACCCCTTCGTCGGCAATGATCCAATCCGCGTCATTCATGGAATCGTCCTGGAGGTCAGCGCTAGTAGACGCCCGCCGCCTCGGCATCCTTCTCCCAGTCACGACTGGCCCGCAACTCACTCATGGCTGCCGCGAACCCGGCAAGCTCGTCCTCGAGGGTATAGAAATGTGGGCTGACCCGAATTCCGGCTCCCGGCCTGTGGTCCACGAGGATACCTCGCCGCTCGAGACTCTTCACGAAAGCTGGCCCCGACTCGTCCTCGCCTAGGGCAATGGTCAATGTCCCGCCCCGGTTGGCGCCAACTTGCGGTCCATAGATATCGAATCCCCGTTCAAGCATGTCCTGACCCAACCCCTCGGTCAGGCGCAGAGACCATTCACGAATGGCCTCAACACCGGCCTCCAAGATGACCTCGTACCCTGCGGAAGCCTGTAGGAGGCTCGCTACTGCTGGCGATCCGTGCAAGAAGCGTCTGGCAGAGGCAGAGTACCGCTGGGCTCCCGTCTCAAACGCGAACGGGTCGGCGTGCGCCATCCATCCCGTGATGCGGGGTTGCAATTCTTCTTGCAAGTCCGGACGCACGTAGAGGTAGCCCGCCCCCGGCCCCCCACACAACCACTTCACCGATCCCCCGCAGACCATGTCCACGCCCAGTTCCTGCACGTCGACGGGCACGGTTCCAAGCGACTGGTAGGTATCCAAGAGTACGAGTGCTCCCACCGACCGGGCCCGTTCACAGATTGCCTTGGCATCTTGCAGATACGAATTGCGGAAGCAGACGTGGCTGATGGGCACGATCCGCGTCGTCTCGTCGATCGCCTCAAGCAAGCGCTCTGTGGGGACAAGCCCCCCTTCGTCGCTGGGCACAACCTCGATCTCAGCGCCCAGTTTTCGGAATCCCTCCCACACGTACATGTTGGTCGGGAAGTTCTGATCGCTGTAAACGACCTTGTTTCGAGGTCCGCTGAAATCGAGAGAAGAGGCCACAATGCCCTCGATGACGGAAACGTTTTGGTGCATCACCACGCACCCCTCGGGGGCGTTCATGATCTTGCCCAACAGATCGCCCACATCCGTTGGTGCGCTCCACCACCCCTCGCTCCAGGACCGGACTCCACGAGTCTCCCACTGGTCCATGAAAGTACCGAGCTTCTCGCGCACCCCTATGGGCATGGCACCCAAGCTGTGGTTCACCAGATAGGTTGTTTCTTCGACGATCGGAAACCTGCTCCGCCAGGACCGCGCCCAGTCCTCCGAATCCTCCACAGACGTCATGCGTGCAGTCCACCCTCCGGGAACCGCCCGCGCAAGTCCTCGGGCAATTCAACGCCCAGCTGATTGAGCGATGGCATCTTCAAACCACAGGCCCTACGCATGGGCTCCGCGTCGCAGACGAACCGCCGGATGCACTCTCCTGCGCTGGCCCCACGCAGGCCAAGCTCTTGGGCTTGTTCGTCATGACGGGCGCGAGGGCGCCCCAACGATCTCAGGGCAATGGGGAACCATCGGCTCCAGTAGGTCTGGGCCGAGGAACGGCGGGCGGGATGGGTGCAAGCCTCGATGAACACGCGCGCCTGAGCCTCGGCCTCCTCTTGCACCGAATCCACCAGATCACGAGCGATGGCGGCAAGGCCCTCGTGGCAGCTCTCGACGAGACCGCCCGCAGCGGCGTATTCCGCCCTCCCCAGGAGTGCGAGCGCCACGCTGAGTTCGAGTTGCGACTCGGGCATGGGAACGCGGTCGATGCGGGGCCGCACTTCACTGACAAGCTCCACCCCACCGAGTTCGATGTGAATGGCTTCAACCTGTTCCATCAGGCGCAGGCTGTGCTCCAGGTCGACGGCCATGCGTCCCTTGGATGCCACGTCGGGAAGCATCTGGATACCCGCCCCTCGGATGTTGCCCAACAACAACTGGCGATAAGCCTGACCCTCAACCAATAGCAGCAAGAGGGTTGCCGATCGAGCCTGAGACAAAGTGCTGCTCATTCGAAGTCCTGATCGTTGGGGGCCTGAAGCCCGTCAAGCGCCAAAGGTCTCGGCTTGATTTGCTCCCCACCCTGAGCCTCCTCAGGCCAAGGTCTCCCTGTGAGGTCCTCATCGGGAATCACAAGCCGCTGAACGACCTCGCCACCGATGATGTGTCCCTTGATGATCTCATCCACATCCGCCACCCCAACACCTCCGTACCAGACGCCCTCCGGGTAAACGACCATGGTCGTCCCGCGAGAGCACTGATCCAGGCACCCCGACTTGTTGGCGCGCACGATGCGTCGCAACCCAGCGTCATGGAGTTGCGCCTTCAGAGCCTGCGCCACCTCCTCACTCCCCTTGGCCACACAGCACCCACGGGAGCTGTCTGCGGCGCGCTCATGGACGCACGTGAAAATGTGTCGTTGAAATCTAGGCATAAGAAACCCACGCCAAGGACAACTGGCTCCCTAGAGCGGTGACAGGTTTGCGGTGAGGGTCGCGGCGAGTTGCGGGACGGGAGATCCAGCGGGAGCGCGACCTGGGTTTTGCGGTTGACCTCCAACTTGCGAGGGCAAGCCATTGTCCCCGGGCCCTCCGATTCCCGCAATGGGTTCACCGTCGAGCGGCGCTTCAGGGATTAGCGTTTTCCAAGGCCGCCTTGGCCAAGATCAGTTTCTGGACTTCGCTCGTTCCTTCGTAGATTCGCAAGGCTCGCACTTCGCGATACAGGCGTTCGACAATTTGCCCACGTTTGACGCCCAATCCTCCCAAATGTTGGACGGCGCGGTCGCAGATCCAACCCGCGGCCTCGGTGGCGAACAGCTTGGCTCGCGCGACCTCGCGCACGGCGGCCTCACCGCGCCCCACGGCCTCGGCTGCCTCCGCCACGAGCAACTCCGCAGCCCGCAGGCGGGTGTCCATCTCTGCCAGATCCATGCGCAGGCCTTGAAAACTGGAGAGAGGCCGGCCGAATTGCTGCCTCGATCGCAGGTGATTGAGTGACTCGTCGAGGGCGCGCCGAGCCATGCCACAGGCTGCAGCCGCCACGGACGTGCGGAAATGTCCCAGGGTGCCAAGGGCCAGAGCCATTCCTGCACCCTCGTCGCCGATCAGAGCACCGCCTCCAAGCTCGACATCGTGGAAGTACACGTCACCGATGGGGTGAGGCGCCATGACCTCAAACCCTTCGACCCTGATACCTGGGGCGTCTCCACGCACGACAAACATGGACAGCCCCTCCTTATCTCCGGGCTCTCCGGCGGTGCGCGCCAGAACCGTATACACGTCCGCCAACGGGGCGTTGCTGATGAAGGTCTTGTGGCCGTTCAGGACCCAGCCATCTGGGCTCGCCTCGGCGCGAGTTCTCACGCCTGAAAGATCTGAGCCCGCTTCCGGTTCAGTCAACGCGAAGGCAGCCACCTCCTTGCCTGCAAGAACCCCCGGTAGGACCCCTTCGCACTGGTCGAGAGAGCCCGCGAGGGAGAGGGGGCAGGTTCCCAATCCCTGCATGGCAAACATCACGTCCAGCATCCCCGAGCTCCGAGCAAGCTCGTAGCGCACGTCGCAAAGAGCCGAGACAGGAACCGGGTCACCACCGGGTACCGACACGGCGTGCTTCAATAGGTCCGCGCCGGCCAGCATGTCGAGTGCCATCCGTGCCGCAGAGGCTTCATCCGGTGCCGCCACCAGCGCCTCCTCAGCGGCACTCGCAAAAGCCCTTACCTGTTCGCGCAAGGTGCTCACCGATCCACTCCTTGGGCGCCATGTTGAGCGCCGTGGCCGGGGTAGTTCTGCACGAAGTCCGTGGGGCGCTTCTTGGTGAAGGCCTCATAGGACTCGCGGTAGTCGGGGTGCTTCATGCACTCGGCCTGAATCCACCCCTCCGTCTGCATGGCCTCCGCCAAATCCATATGGGCCTCGGCGTTGAGCATGCGCTTGGTCATGGCCAGCCCCATGCTCGGGCCAGCAGCCAACTCTCCCGCCCATTCCCTCGCTTGATCCTCCAGATCTTCGCTGGGAACGACCCGGTTGTAGAGACCGATCTGCTGCGCCCGCTCCGCGGAGATGAACTCGCCCCCCATGAGCAACTCACTGGCGTGCCCGAGTCCGACAACCCGTGGCAGAAGCCACGCTGCCCCCATGTCTGCACCACACAGACCCACCTTGGTGAAGAGGAAGGCTATCTTGGCCTCGGTAGAGGCAATGCGCACGTCGCACGCCAAGGCCATGACGGCTCCGGCTCCGCAAGTTGTCCCGTTCAAAGCACCGATCACGGGTTTCTCCAGCCTCCGCATGTTCTCGATCAGGTCGCAGGTCATCCTTGTAAAAGCGAGAAGTTCCGCATCGCTCACTTCGAACAGCCGACCAATGATGTCCTTCACATCGCCACCTGAACAGAAAGCGCGCCCCGTCCCCGTCAACAGAACGCTGCGCACGGAGTCCCGGGTCCGCAGCGCCAAGAACATGTCGCGCAGTTCCGCATAGGAATCGAAGGTCAATGCGTTGAGCCGCTCGGGACGGTTGAGCCGCAGGGTCGCCACCCCATCGGCCTCGGAGTAATCAAAATGCTTGGGGTTCATGGTCTATTCGCTGGCGGGCAGAACGGCGGTGGCTTCGATTTCGAGCAGGGCACCGGGTTCAATCAAGGCCGCAACCTGGACGGCCGACATGGCAGGGAAGTGCTTACCCATGATCGAGCGGTAGGCTGCCCCGACCTCCTTCTGGAGGTCTAAGTAGGTGGCGCAGTCCGTGAGGTAGAGGGTCATCCTGACAACGTGCTCAGGACGGCCTCCCGCCTCCGTCAGCACACTCACGACGTTTTCGAGAGCCTGGGTGAACTGGTGCACGAAGTCACCCTCCCCCACCAGCTGCTGCTGCGCATCCCAGGCCACCTGGCCCGCGATGAACAACATCGAACCGCCGCCCGTGACGAGCAGGCCATTGGAATATCCCTTGGGCGCTACCCAGCCGGGGGGTTGGATCGGATCAATCTGCATGGAATTCAGTCTCCCCCGGGAGAATGGGGCACGAGGGGTAAACCACTCTCTATTTCGCGCTGCTCGGACCCTGTCAGTTCCACAACCACACCACTTAGATCGGACTGTAGAAGGCGCAGGATGACGCTGGCGACTTCATCGGCCTCAACTAACTTGCCACCCGGGTTGAGCTCGGCCAGGGCCGCCCGTGCTTGCTCATGATCGCGGCCGGTCTTATCGGCAATGCGCGCCACGCTGGCGTCGGTCATGGGAGTGTCCACGTAGTGTGGACAGACCACGCCGATGCCTACGCCCTTGCCATTCAGTTCGAGGGCCGCGGATCGCGCATAGCCCAGGAGTGCGTGCTTGGAGGCCGCATAGCCCGTGATGTACGGGTATCCCAACAGGGCTGCGGAAGAGGCCACCATCACGGCGCGGCCATGCCCGTGCTTTAGCAGGTGTGGGAGGAAGGCCTCGAAGACCCGGCGCGCGCCGTGATAGTTCACGTCCATCTGCTGCCGGGCGACGGACTCCGCTTCATCGCTCGTGAGTGCGGCACTGATTGCAACGCCCGCGTTGGCCACTACCCAGTCCACTGGACCAACCAGCTCCAGGGCCTGTTCGCGGGCGTCCCGAATGGAAGCCCCGTCACACACGTCGAGACACAAGGGGTGGGCCACACCACCCGCAGAACGCACGGCCTCAACGCTGGCCTGCAGGCGAAGCTCATCCCTGCCGCTCACCAAGACCGTGGCGCCCGCTCCGGCAAGCGCCAGAGAGGTAGCTGTGCCGATGCCCCCTCCTCCTCCGGTTACCAGAGCTACATGGTCTGCGGTCATGACGTGGGCAGAGTAAGGCAGTGACCTCGGCTCACACCTCGATCTTCGCCGAATCTTGCGCCGAGAGGCACCCGCAGGGGATAGCCTCATGCCCCGGAGCCCGTCCCAGCTTCCACAGACCCTTGGCTGACCACAAAAAACACCCTCTGCCGAACCATGCGTGGCCCACTGCCGACGAGGCCAGTCAAAGCCGCCTCTTCTCGCCATGCACGGTTGGAACCCTGCCCGTTTCGTCGCGCACATGGGTACCGGCCATGGTCCCCTGGCGCGCCACGGATGAAGGGCACGTAACGCCGGCGCTCCTTGAGTGGTACGGCCGTTTCGCCGAGGGCCAACCCGGTGTATTGGTCGTAGAAGCTACGGGCATCCGCGACATTCCCAGCGGACCACTGCTGCGGGCGGGGCATGAGCGCTTCCTGCCCGGATTGAGCGAGCTCACCCAGGTGGTGAAAGACCGCTCCGGAGGCCGGACCCGCCTATTTATTCAACTGATCGACTTCCTGCGTGTGCGCAGGCGGCCTGTACGTGAAGACTACCTGCTGCGTTTCCTTGAGATCCGGGACCAGCACCGAGAGACCTTGGAGATCCAGGACGAGAAGGCGCTGCGCCAAGCCCTGCTTGAACTGCCCGAGGAGGAGCTGGAGGGAGTGCTCTCGACGCGTGAATGGGAAGATCTGCAGTACGGCACACGCGAGCGGGTTACAGACACTCACCTGGACTCGGTACGCCGGCTTCCGGAGACCCTGCCAGCGTTGTTTGCTGACGCCGCTGACCTTTCACGACGCGCGGGCTTCGACGGGGTCGAGTTGCACTACGCACACGCCTACACTATGGCCTCCTTTCTCTCTCGCACGAATGATCGCGCGGATGGCTACGGGGGCACACGGGAGGCGAGAGCACGCCTCCCGCTTGAGGTCTTCGCCGCCGTGCGAGAGCGGCTTGGGCCCGACTTTCCGATCGGGTGCCGCATGCTGGGAGACGAGGTGATCCCGGGGGGATCGAGGATCGAGGATGCCTGCGAATACGCTACGTACTTCGCGCGCGCGGGGATGGACTTCCTCTCCATCTCAAAGGGCGGCAAGTTCGAGGATGCCGCGCAGCCCAAGGTCGGCCAGGCCGTCTATCCCTACACCGGACCCAGCGGTCACGAGTGCATGCCCACCGTTTTCATCGACGAGGTGGGGCCTTTTGGCCGCAACCTAGGCCTTTCAGAGCAAATTCGAGCAGCCGTGCACGCAGCGGGATTCAGCACTCCAGTCATCGGCGCGGGAGGTATCGGGACATTCACGACTGCGGAGGAAGCACTGGTTGGCGGCTCGTGTGATCTGGTGGCGGCGGCGCGTCAGTCCCTCGCGGACCCAGACTGGTGGCGCAAGATGCGCGAGGGCCATGGGGAACAGGTACGGCGCTGCGAATACACCAACTACTGCGAGGCGCTCGACCAGCGTCACAAGGAGGTCACGTGCCAACTCTGGGACAGGCTGCCAAGCTCTGAAGGGGGCATACTCATGAGCCTGGACGGTCGCAGGCGCCTGAGTGCGCCCGTATGGGAATCCGATTCGACCGACTCACGCGATTCCAGTAGTATCACGTATTGAGCCTGCCATGCTTGCCATCCAAAGAAGACTGTTCTGCTTGCTCCTAGCGAGCTTGCTGCTGCCCTGCTACCTGCAAGCAGCCTGCCTGCAAGACGGAGCCAAGCCCACGGAGGCAGACCCTCCCGGTGAGGGGCTCTTCTCCAGAGTGGTCGTCATCGGTGCCAGCGTTTCGGCGGGCTACGGCCTTAGATCGGAATTGAATGCCAGCGTCAGGCTTGGAGATGTCTTGCAGTGCTTGATTGAGGGCGAAGGAGAGGAGTGCCTCGACTTGGGGAGCAACATGCTCTTCCGAAGACCGGAGGCATTAGGCGCGGAGCAGGTTACCGACGCACTCATGCACAAGCCCAGTCTCGTCATGGCCGTGGACTTCTTGTTCTGGTTCGCCTACGGGAGGAGCAATGCATCCACCCGCAAGCGCGTCGACCGCATCGACGAGGCTCTGTCCCTCCTGGATCGCTTCGAGTGCCCGATTCTCGTTGGGGACATCCCGGACATGACCATGGCCCTGAAGGGCAAGGGGCCGTTTGGCTTCCCGCTCATCACGCGCAGCATGATCCCCTCCAAGCAGGCGCGTGCTGCAATCAACAAGCGGCTTTTGGCCTGGGCCAAGGCGCGAAAGCGGGTGACCATCGTCCCGCTGTCCGAATTCCTGGAATCCGTCCAGTCCGGCAAGACGCTCAAGGTGCGTGGGAACAAGTGGACCCAAAAGGACCTGGCAGCCATGATGCAGGATGACCTGCTGCACACCCGCCCGCAGGGATCCCTGAGCTTGCTCACCCTGGCCCTGGATCGCCTGTGCCTCAAGCAGGAGGGCGCAAGCAATCAGATCTGCTGGGACCGCGATCTGGCCTACAAGCGCCTGCTGGAGTCGACACTGGAAGAGCGCAGTCGCTACGAGGCTGCAGTCAAGGCCCGGGAAGAGCGCAAGGCCAAGCGGGACAAAGACAGACAAGACGACTGAGTGGTCGCCGCCCCAGCTGCTAGGCCTAGTCCCCGATCAGGATTCGGCCGGAGCGCATGACGAAGACCACGTTCTCCATGCATGCCATTCCCTCGAGCGGATCTCCGCTGACCGCGATGACATCGGCTGTCCTACCGACCTGAAGGCTCCCAAGCTCTTCGCCCAAGCCACACAGGTCAGCCGCGCTCAAGGTCGCTGAGACAAGACAAGCCATGGGAGGAATCCCGGCCTCCTCCATGAGGACCAACTCGCGCCAGTTGTCCCCATGGCGACTGACACCGCTGTCCGTCCCAAAGGCGATGCGAACCCCCGAGCGATGGGCCATGGCCATCGCACCACGCATCACGGGCCCCACGTTGAGGGCCTTGGCCCGAATGGCGGGCGGGAAGTAACCCTCAATCTTGGCCATCTCCATCACCGTCTGCCCGGCGAGAAGGGTCGGGACAAGATAGGCCCCGGTCTCCTGAAACAACTGGACCGCCTCCTGATCCAGAAAACTGCCGTGTTCAATGGAGTCTACTCCTGCCCGGAGGGCCGCCTTGATCCCATCCGCGCCATGGGCATGGGCCGCCACCCGACGACCCAGCCGATGGGCGGTCTGGACGATGGCCTCCAACTCGTCGTCGAAGAACTGCTGGGACGTTCCCGCATTGGTCCTCGACAGAACCCCCCCGGTGGCCGTGAGCTTGATCACATCCGCACCACGCTTGACCTGAAGGCGAACGGCCTTGCGGCAAGAGTCGGGGCCATCCGCGATGCCCTCGGCGGCGCCGGGGAGATCGAACAGATCTTCGCGGTACCCGTGGGTGTCATCACCGTGACCGCCTGAGGGTGAGAGCGCACAGCCTGCGGCCAAGATGCGCGGCCCGGCAATGCTGCCTGAGGCAATCGCATCACGCAGAGCAAAGATCGCATCGCCACTCGACCCCACATTCCGAATGGTCGTCACCCCGGACAGCAGGGTGTCCTTCGCATAGACGGTGGCCTGGATGGCCACGTCCGCCTCACTGTCCTCCACGGCCTCCAGCTTGCTGTCCTTGTTGAGTCGGAAGGTGATGTGGGTATGGCAGTCGATCAGGCCGGGGAGGACGAAGCTGCCAGAGAGGTCCACGACCCGGATCTCAGCATCGTCGGGGACCGGAAAACCGGCCTTGATGCCAGCCACCTGCCCTCCCCTCAGAGTCAAGGTCACGCGCTCTAGAGGAGCATTGCCCGGCACCGCCAGGAGCTTCCCGCAGCGGATCCAGGTCTGTGAGGGGACCGGGTCCTGAGCGGTGAGAGAGGAGGCCAGGACGAAGAGGGCCAGGAAGAGTCGGGTGAGGGAGGACATGCTGGGGATCCCTGGGGTTGGGGTTATTCGCGGCCCTGAAAGAGGGACCGCAGGTGCTCAAGGGTGGCGTGATTAGAACCAAAATCGGAGTGGCCCACGCGCGACGCCGAGCGCAGCTGGATCAGGCGTCCAGGTACGTCCAGGTGCAGTTCCAGATCACTCCGGAATCGCAGCATGCGGGTACTCACCTCGAAGTGGGCATAGTCCTCCGTCAGCTGGAGCAGCTCCGTGCGTGGCTGGGATTGCGTCAACCCCACAAGGCGTTCGAATTCGCTCTGCGGATCCCCGTAGACCGGCAGAGGGTGCGCCTCGTGAGCTCCGTCCCCGCAGACACTTGAAGCGCAGTTCGGACTTGTGGGACAAGGGCGCAGGTGCCCGTCGAGCAGACCCGAAACGGGCCGCCGGCGGGAGGCAAAGGAGAGGGCCACGACGGTTGTCACAACCAGGGCCAAAACGACTAGGAGGAGCGGCTTGGAACGCAAGGGGAGAGGGAGCGGGTGTAGAAGCTCCCGGTCTGCATCCTGACCCTTACCAGGCTGGATTGCGAGGGCTAGCCGAGTGGCTCAAAGCCCCCAGATTCCGGAGTACTGAAAGCGGGAATCGGGGTGCCGGTTTCGCTAGGATCGAACGTGTCGGCCTAGGGCAGGTTGACGCCGTTGTGCGGGGCTCTTTCGGGCATGCCGCGCGCGATCCAAAACCACCGCATCTCCCGATCCAGAGCCACTCATGGAACCCGTTACGACTCTCCTCCTTCTGACCGGCGGCTCTCTCGTTGGCTTCGTTATCGGCATGGCCTACAGAGGCAGCCAGGGCCATCGCCAGCGGCGCGTCCAGCAGGAGCTGATGGACCGCAAATTCAAGCTTGCGGAGAGCGATCGCGAAGCAGCGGTCAACGCGCTGAACCGGGCAAAGTCCGAACGGACAAGCGCCCAGGAGTCCCAAGCCTCCGCGGAGCGGGACTTGCAGCGCTCGGCCTCGCGCATCGCAAACGCACAGCAACTGGAGGAGACCGTGACCTCCCAGAGCCAGCACATTCAGGAATTGGAGGTCGAGTGCGAGGAAGTGAGCACGAGATCTCAACGCCGGAGCGAGGTGTACAAGGAGCTGGGCGAAGAGCATGCGGCCTTGGGCAAACAGTGGGAGGAAGCCCAAGAGAGCATCAGCGCTCACGAAGCCCGGCAAGACCGTGACACGGCCTCCTTGAGCAAGTCGAAGCGGGACCTGGCAACCGTAGAGGCCAGCACGGCCACCGCCATCGCAGAACTGGAGAGCCGCCTTGAGGGCCTGATGCCCCTGCCCACCAAGCTCGAGAAGAGCGAGGCCGAGGCCGGCCTGTGGCGCGAGCGGTTCGAGCTGCTCGAGGGAGAGTCGGGGTTGGAAATCGAGGAGTTGCGCCAGCAACTGATCGTGCTTGAGCCCTTGCCGGAGGAGATCGCTGAATGTCGGGATGAGCTGCAGCTGGCCCGAGATCTGCTGGTGGAAGCGAGAGAGAGAGCCAACACGTCAGAGACTACAGCGGACAAGCTTGTTCAAGTGGATTCAGAGCGAGGTGACGAGCTTCGCACGCTGCGTGAGGAGTTTGTCGACCTCGAGCGCACGAGCCAAGAGCTCATCGAAGATCAGCGCGGGCAACTCGAAGAGCTCGCCGACCTGCCTGAGAAGGTCAAGGTGCGAGAGGAACAACTGCGCGTGAATCAAGCTCGGCTCGAAGATCTGGCAGCGTCAACGGACGAGGAGTTGAAGACCCTGCGAGCACGCGTGGATGAGCTCTCGCCCTACCCTGTACTGCTCGCCGAGCGCGACGAGGAGTTGAAGACGGCCGTGGCTGGTGCCGAGGACCTCGAAGAGTCCACCAGTCAGGAAATCAACGCCCTACGCGCACGGCTCACAGAACTCGACCCGGTGGAGGCGGAGCTCGGCAAGCACAAGGAGACGCTACTCGTCACGGAGGAACGCCACCGCAACTACTCCGACCGAGCCAAGGATGAGATCAAGGCCTTGAAGGATAGAAACGGCGTCCTGGAGCCTCTATCGGCCCAATTGGCCCGTACGGAGGCCGAACTGCGAGCTTCCGATGAGCGCCACGAACGCCTGCTGGAAGACAGCGAGAAGACCATCGCCCATCTACGCACCCGAGTGAATGATCTGGAGCCCATTCAGCTGCAGTTCGCAGAGCGTGAGGGCGAACTGCGAGTAATCGAGAAGCGCTTCGCAGATCTCCAAGCCCACTCTCGCGAGGAATCCACTTCGCTCAACGAGCGCTTGACGGTCCTAGCCCCCATGCCGGATCGGCTGGCTGAACGAGAGAGGCAGTTGAAGGAGATCCGGCAGGAGCACCAGCATCACCTGAAAGTCAGCGCCAAGGAGATTGCGATCCTGCGTGAGCAGGTCACCAAACTTGCCGCGCTGCCCAACCAGGTGGACAAGGCAGAGAAGCTCGTTGAAGAAACTCGCGGTAAGCTGGCGGAGGTCGATCGCCGCAAGCGCGAGGAGGTTCAGGACCTCAAGGGCATCCTGGAAACCCTCGAGCCTCTGCCCGCCCAGCTCGCCACCAAGGAGACCGAACTCCAGCGCAGCGAACACCGCCACAAGGATCTGCTGCAGGCCACCGATCGGGAGCGCGCCAAGTTGCAGCGTCGATTGGAGACACTCGAAGCCCGCGCAAGCGAGCTGGCTGAGACACGCAAACACCTCGCGTCCACCCGCCGCATCTTGACCAAGAGTCGGACCCAGGTAGACACGCGTGAGACACGCATCGAGGTGCTTACCGTGAATCTGAAGGCGGGTAAGCAGGAGCTCAGCGACCTGCGGCGACAGATCTCCGTGACCGAGCGCGATCGCAGTGCACAGCAGGTGCAGATCAACGCCCTAGAGGCACGTTACAAGGAAGCGGCCACCCGCCTCCAAGCTGCAATCGTGCGATGGAAGGACGCTGACCAGCGCCGCGTCCAGGCCGAGCGCCTCTTGAAGAGGGGGGGACGCACATCGGGGTCCGGTGCAGCCCAGAACCGCTTGGAGATCAAGCCGCCCACACCGCAAGCCAACGTGCACGATGACCTGCAGGTCATCTCAGGTATCGGCCCCGGTTACGCAGCCGACCTGAACAGAGCTGGCATCCTTAGCTATGCCGACCTGGCACGGTTCACTAGGGCCAAGGGTGCCGAAGAGCTGGCGGGCATGGTCGCTGTGGACGCCGCCCGCATCAAGCGCGACAGGTGGGCGCAGAGGGCCAAAGCTGCCCACAAGCGCAAGTACAAGGAACGGATCTAGGGCCGCTTGCGATCCTTGAGATCCCGGCGCATGGCCTTGGAATCCTTGAGCATGGCTTCGTGATCGAGACGCAAGCGCTCCCAGAGGGCTGAATCGGTGAGCGTGTCGCGAATGCGCTCCTCCACCAGGAGCTCTGCATCGAGCTTGTTGTCTAGGGTCTTGGCCTTCAACTCCTTGTAGATCCCTGGCCGCAGCAGAAACCGCAGCTTCCCTACAAGGGCCAAGCGCGCCCGTCGAGTGCTGCGGGTAGTCATCGCACCAGCGACCAAATCGCCAAACCCCCGGGGTGGCCGCTCAACGCCAAAGATCCTCGTGAAAATTTCGGAGTAGTAGGCCGCGAGTTCCTCCATTCCCTTCTTCGTGGAGAGGTCCAACGGTTCGCCGTTGCGGGCCTTGATCCTCTCGATGACGCTAGCATTGTGGAGCAGGCATGCGGCGTGTTCCGCAGCAAACCCGTTAAGGAGAAAGTCCGTGTCGTGGCCGCCTTTGGTCTCCGGTTGCACTGGGACCAACTTTTCTGCCAGAGCAGGCAGGGTCAACCCGACCTTCTTGCAGATCTCCAAATCCACACGTTCCCGATCAGGGCGCCCCAGGTCGCGGTCTTCCATGACAAGCTCATGGATCAGGGCAGCCAGATTGGCCTTGACGACGGACCCCCGCTGGTTCGCCAATGCCTTGCGCACCTTGTGTTTAACGGCAGATGACTCAACGCAAGGAATGTGGAGCTCCAATCGCCGGGCCACGGACTCCACGAGAGGCTCAAGCCCCTTGCGCTGCTTGGCTGACGCCGAAAGCCCATCTTGACCAAGGGCAAACCCCACCAGGCTTATTCCAACAAGAGCGAGGGCTCGCACGAACTGCAGGTGAGAGGATTCAGCGGGTCGATACATTGCCTGGATGCTCCTTGTCGGAAACCACGGGCAATGGTGGGCCCTGTTGGACTCGAACCAACGACCTACCGATTATGAGTCAGCAGCTCTAACCAACTGAGCTAAGGGCCCGTGCCGACCATACCGTATCATTTCTGCCGCCCGGAAACGGGCCTCCAACGATGGACATCGACGAAGACCTGAATGGACTCCAAGCAGCCCTAAACCGGTGCCAAGACCTCGGAGGTCGAGAGTCGGTGAGGGACGCAAGCGATCCCAGTATCTCCGGCTGGTCGGCGGACCAGCATCTCTACCACACGGCCCTGGCGTGCGACCTCTCCCTCCGCAACGTGGAAGGCCTTGTCGCGCAGAAGGGTCTCCTGATCGTCAAGGGTGCCCAGACCAGTGATGAGACGGTCAAGCTCCTGGCCAAGGAGGAATTCAGGCGCGGGCAGGCCGAGTCGCCACGGATGGTCCGGCCCGATGCGCATGTGAACCCCCAATTCCTGGCCCGTGAACAGGAGGGCAATCAGGCCACCCTGGAGAGCCTCCGCCGATGCCGCGACGAGATCCCCGCGGCTCCCGACCATGTCCCCCATCAGGTGCTGGGGCCCATGAATGCCGCCATGTGGCTGCGTTTCGCGCGCCTGCACACGCTGCACCACCTGGCGATCATCGAGGACATCCTCGTTGCCGTGGGTTCAAGCGAGGGCGAGTAGACCCAGGAACATCAGTCCGCGGTGTTTGCCTTGCCCCACTCACAAAGGCGCGCCGTGATCTGGGCTACGCAAGCCGTGAGCTTCTTGCCCATGGGGATGTGCAGGAACTCATTGGGGCCGTGGGCGTTGCTGGCCGGACCCAGGACACCAGTGATCACGAATTGGGCGCGAGGAAATTTCTCGCCGAGGAGGCCCATGAAGGGAATCGTCCCGCCCTCTCCCATCAAGACCGCGCCGCGGTCGAAGAAGGTCTTGGAAGACTCATCCACGGCCTCGGTCAGCCAATCTGCCAGGTCAGGCGCATTCCAACCGCCCGCGCAGCCTGTATCCCCGAAGCTCACCTGAGCACCGTGGGGCGGGTCAGCCTCCAGAACGTCCTTCACGGCGGCAACCGCGCCCTCAGGATCGCAGGTGGGAGGAATGCGCAGCGAGATCTTCACGCTGGTGCGCGGGCGCAGAACGTTCCCCGCCTGGGGGAGCGAAGGCAGCCCATCGGCGCCAGTCACTGCGAGCGCGGGTCGCCAGGTGCGGTTCAAGACCAGCTCGGACAAGTCGTCACCCATCGGCTTGGTTCCGTCCGTGAGGGGAAAGCACTCGTAGACGTCATTGCCGAGAGCCTCTGCCACGAGCTGCGCCTGCGCGGCCCGTTCTTCTGGAATCTCCACGTGCAGCGCCTCCACCCGTACCTGACCCGTGGCGGCGTCTTCCAGGCGTTCGATCAAGCTGCGAACAACGCGGAAGGTCTCCGGCACGATGCCACCGGCGTCACCTGAGTGGACCCCCTCGGTCAGGGTCTCCACGTTGAGGACTCCCATGGCGTACCCGCGCAGGGACGTGGTGAGCCAGAGCCGCTCGTAGTCTCCGGCACCACTGTCGAGGCAGACCACGAGATCGGGTTCGCCGATGCGCTCGCCGAGGTGGTCGATGTAGTGGGGCAGGTCGTAGCTCCCGCTCTCCTCGCAGCCTTCGATCAGGATCACGATGCGAGGATGGGGGATGCCCTGAGCCTGGAGAGCCTCGATCGCCGTTAGGGATGCGTAGGCGGAGTAGCCGTCATCTGCACCCCCCCGACCGTAGAGCTTGTCGCCTTCGAGGGAAGGCTCCCAAGGACCGTGCCCCTCTCGCCAGCCCTCCATCTCCGGTTGCTTGTCCAGATGGCCGTACATCAGGAGAGTGGTTTCGGGCTCTCCCGGAATCTCCATGAAGATCAGAGGTGTGCGCCCTTCCAATTCAATCAACTCCACCTCAAGTCCGCGAATCGATCGTCCTCGGCACCAGTCGCCAATCCACTTGGCGGCACGGTCCATGTGGCCGTTGGCCTTCCAGTCTGCATCGAAGTCCGGTGACTTGTTGGGGATACGGATGTACTCGACCAGGCTCGGAACGATCTCCTCATCCCAGACGCGGTCCACAAATCTCGTAATCTCTTGGGGGTTCATGGCCCGAGCCTACTCGACGGGAAGACTGTTGGAGACCTGAAGCGGGTGAGCAGAGTACGATTCGGCTTGTGCTCCTTCGCCAACACCCTTCCCCCTTCCCTCGGCCCGTTGCGATGGCAGCGCTACTGGGACTAGCGGCTCTATGGGGATGCGGAACCGAGACCGTTGAACCCAAGCCCACTAGGCCGGTGGTAGACGATCCCGATCCGCCCTACGCGCTGTGGTCCAAGGTTGAGGAATTCCGCCAGGACTTGGCGGCTGAGCGGTCCGCGTCCGACGGAGGCGGCACCGCATATATCCGCTGGGAGGAGGGCGTGGCACCCGTGATCCGCGCCGGTCGTGCGGCAGGCTTTGATCTGCGCTACCAGGTCGGGTCCGAGGGCATTGCTGTAGGGGGCCAGATCCACTTCATGCCCGAGCCCTTCTGGGGTTGGTCCGTGCCCCAGACGGTGCGCCCCAACCGGGGGGGCTTCACACAGGTGACCACGGACGCCGAAGGGGTTGATTTGGAGGCCTTCTCCGTGGGAACGGTGACGGCAGGGTACCTGGTGATTGAGGTGGGTGGCCGGGACCTGCGGGAGGGCGAAGAAGTGCGTCTTGAGTATGGGATGCAGGGGCCCGGCGCTCTGGTCGACCGACACGCCGAGCGCGGGGCGCACCTATGGTTCTACGTGGACGGTGACGGTGACGGGGTCCGGGGGTTGATCGCAGACTCCCCCACCGTGGACGTAGTCGCTGGGCCGGCGGCCCGGGTCGTGGCCACAACTCCCAGCGTCGTGCGTCCCGGGGAGACCTTCTCTCTCAACATCGCCCTCTTGGACATGCACGGCAACGACAACGTGGAGTTCGAGGGAGCCGTTCGCATCCGAAATCGCCCGCCCACCTGGGACGTACCGGAACAGGTGCACCTCACCCCCGAGGACGGCGGACGCAAGCGCATCGAAATCCGCGCCGAATCCAGCGGCATCGTGCGGCTGGGGGTGGAAGTCCAGATTGGCGAGACCCTGGTGCAAGCGGAGGCGGGCCCGACTTGGATCGACGCCAACGCCGAGCGTGTGTTCTGGGGCGATCTCCACGGCCATTCCAACTTCTCTGACGGCACGGGCAAGCCTGACGACTGGTTTGATTATGCACGCCACACCGCCGCCCTGGACTTCGTCTGCCTGACCGACCACGACCACTTCGGAGTGCGCTTCATCGATCAATCCCCTGACCTGTGGGAGGAGCTGCGCTCGGTCGCCCGCGCCCACCACGCTCCCGGGGAGTTTGTCACCCTGCCCGGCTACGAGTGGACCAGTTGGGTGCACGGTCATCGGCATGTGGTCTTCTTTGACGAAGACGCGGAGCTGTTTTCATCCGTAGATGAACGCTACCAGACGCCACGGCAGTTGTGGCAGGCCCTTGAGGGACGGGACGCCCTCACGTTTGCGCACCACTCCGCGGGCGATCCCATCCCCACGAATTGGACCTTTGCCCCCGATCCCATCCTGGAACCCGTCACCGAGGTCATGAGCGTCCACGGCAGCAGCGAGGCCGCCGATTCCCCACGCCTGGTGCGCAACCCTCGCCCGGGGAACTTCGTGCGCGACGTTTTGGACAAGGGGGCCACCCTGGGCTTCATCGGGAGCGGCGACAGCCACGATGGGCACCCAGGCCTACCCCACCTATCCCCGGTCTACGGATGGAGACCCGGCCGCCTGGATGAAGACGTGGATAGCATGGGAACGGGCGGGGTGGCGGCTGTCATGGGCGAGTCGTTGACCCGCGCAGAGCTCCTCACCTCCCTGCGCGCTCGCAAGTGTTACGCCACCAGTGGGCCGCGCATGATCCTGCAGGCCACCCTCTCTGGGTATCCGGTTGGTGCGTCCATTCCATTTGCAGACCTGGGCCAGAATCCCTCCCTCGACGCCGTCATCCTTGGCACCGTAGGTCTGGCGCGGCTAGACCTGATCCGCTCAGGCGCGGTCTCGAGCATGCCGCTGCAAGGCGAGCGCCGGTTCATGGGTAGCCTGCCCTTGGAGGGCTTGCAGGCAGGCGAGTACGTGTACCTGCGCATTCTGCAGGAGGACGGCAGCCTGGCCTGGACCTCACCGTTCTTTGTCGAGTAAAGGTCGAGAGCGCAAGACTCAGGCGCAGCGATTTCGGCCCGAAGCCTTGGCGGTGTAGAGCGCCCGGTCCGCGGCCAGCAGAAGCTCGTCGGGACTCTTCATCTCGGGAGTGCGCTCGGCAATACCGAGGCTGAGTGTCACGGAACAGTCCATGGCTCCATGGCGGATCGGCTTGCACCCCACGGCCGAGCGCACACGCTCAGCGCAGCGCCGCGCCTCCTGACCGTTGCAGGCCGGATTGAGAGTCAGGAACTCCTCTCCCCCGAATCGGCAGAGCACGTCGGTTGACCTGGATGCCTCGCGCATGCGGCTGCTCACGACCTTCAGCACCGCGTCCCCTCCCCCGTGGCCGTGGCGGTCGTTGACCTTCTTGAAGTGGTCCACGTCTGCAATGATCACGGACATGGGGCGCCCCGTTCGGGAGGCCATCTCCCACTCCTGCTCGAGCCGCTGGATGGCATAGCGCCGATTCGGCAGCTGGGTCAGGGCATCGGTCAAGGCAGCGTTTTCCAGTTGGCGAGCCAGGATACCCAGCTCGGCAACCTCACCTTGATGAGTTTGCTCCATGGACTCCGAGCGCTCGCGCAGGTGGACCGTCCGCAACCCGGCCTGGACACGGGCCTGGAGTACTCGCGGGTTGCTCGGCTTGGTGACGTAGTCGTCAGCGCCCGCGCGGAGCGCCGAGATCACTTGGTCGTCATCGTCATCGCATGAAGTGAGCATAAGGATGCACAGGCGGCGCCCTACGTCCGTTGCGCGTAGCAACTCGCACAGCTCTACGCCACAGATGCCGGGCATGGTCCAGTCGGTGATCACAATCTGAGGGTCGAGGGTCAACGCCATCTCCAACCCTTCGCGGCCATCCCGGGCCACGAGAACCTCATGCCCCGCCCGACGCAGCTGAGAACCAACGACGCGCCGGGTGAGCGGATCATCGTCTACCAGCAGAATGCGCGCAGCCTCGCCCCAGCGACCATTACCAAGAATCGGCGCGATCAGGGCGGGAGATGTTTCGCTCCCCACAACAGACCGCTGTGTCTGCGCCACAGGGCTCGCATCCGGAGCCTGCCCATCTCCTGATGCAGTCGAGTTTGCCTTCAGATACTTGACCGCCTGCGGTTGCAGGCCCAATGCCTCGCGTGCGCGTGTCCATTCCTGGGCCGCTTCCGTACAAGCCTCCTCGGTCCGCTCCATGGAGAGCCCGAGGAGCTGGGTGGCCTTGGCGAGCAGATCCTCGGCGTGAGTCAGCGCGGAGTCCGTGCTTCGCCCCTCGCCCAGGTAGAGCGCCGCCGCTGCTTGGCTCGCAAGCAGCAGGGCCGCCCAGGTCTTGACGTCGTTTTCCTGCTCGCAGATGCGGTCGTAGTCCTTGTGCACTAAGACCGCCTCGCGCAGGCAGTAGGACAGGCCAGCGTCCTCCAACATGGCGTGACTCACCTCGCAATGGCTGATCCCGAGGACGTCGGTCTCGAGGAGGGCACGCTCGGGCGCAATGATCTCAGGTTGGTCCTGAAGGATCCCACTGAATCGATCGCGGTGGATGTTGGCCAGGGCCATGGTTCCGACGTCCGCAAGCAACCCCAGGGAATGAGCACGCTGGGTATGGCTCCAGCCGGCAGCGTCGGAGAGGCGCTCACACAGACAAGCCGTCAGCTGTGCGCGAGCCCAGTAGGCCTCGTGGTCAAAATCGCCCCACCCTTCAGTGGCATCGGGCCTGACAAGCGAGAAGCCCATGAGAAGCGCCTCGGATGCATCCCAGCCTATGCGTTTAACGGCGGCTCCCACGTCCTCGACCTTGTTGGGCCTGCGGCTGTGAGTTTGGTTGGCAAGCTTGATCAACCGCAGTGAAAGAGCCGGATCGCAGTGGATGGTACTCACCAAGGCATCGACGTCATGACGCTCACTGCGCATCAAGTCCATGAGGCGCAGGGAGACAGTCAGCGAGGATGGCAGACTACCCGTCAGGCCCAGTTCATCGAATTTCTTGTCCATGAGAAGTGTGAACCAGGGTCAAGCCGTTCTTTGGTAGTTGCCGCCACCCGATTCCGTCAACTGGGCGCGCAAGCAGACCAGACTGAATTGGACGGACAGGTGGGATTCGACCGCGTAATCGAGAGACTCACGAGCCAGGCCTCCATCCCGGGCCTCCATCTCCACTGTCCTGCAGGCAACTGAGAAGCGCGCGGCACCCATGGTGGCGCTTGAGCCCTTGAGGGTATGGGCTAGCCTGCTCACCTGATCCCAGTCCTTACTCCTAGCCGCGCTTTCCAGGGCGGTGACGCGAGTGTCGGCGTCCTCGAGGAACAGATCGATCAGCTCGACGATGAGATCCGGCTCGTCCTCACCACCGAGGTCCACCAGGGAACCGATGACGGCCGGGTCCAGGTGTTCGCCGCAAGCGGCTGCCCAATCGGGCTTGGGAGAGGTGGGGAGGTGCTGCATGGGAGAGGGCGACACGTGACCGTGACCGGTCAGCTCACCCACTCTCTGTCGTCACCACAGAAGCCACCTCTACGGTGTTTCTTAGGAATTCCCATTAGAGATCCCGGTTTGAGCCTCAGGGTTCGTCTCAGTTCAAGATCGGAAGCTCTGGGAACCCACCGGAGGCCGTATCCGGAGGATCCGGGGGCGGTGGTAACTCCAAATCGAAGACCAGAAGGAAGTGCTTCACGAGCAAGACCTCGCAAAGGAGATTGTTTCCAGGAAGCTCTGCATGGTCGGCCAGACGAGTCATGCACTCTGGGTCCAAGCCACAGGGCTGGAACGGTCGAAACGCGTCCAGGTCGGTGTGAACGTTGAGCGCGAGCCCATGCCACGTCACCCAACGCCGCAGTGCCACGCCCACCGAAGCCACCTTCTTCTCCCCCAGCCAAACACCGGTGGCTCCATCCACCCGGGAACCACTCAGTTCGAATTCGCCTAGAACACCGATGACCACGCTTTCGAGGTCTCGCAAGAAACGGTGCACGTCCCGGCGCTCCTCGGGCAGCTTGAAGATCGGATAGGCAACAACCTGTCCAGGGCCGTGATACGTAGCCTCTCCTCCGCGCTCGACCTCCACAACGGGCACGGGGACATCCCCCAGTTGAGCGCCCTTGCGGCCGATGGTAATCACCGGTTCGTGCTCGACCAGGATCAGGGTGTCGTGCACCTCATCCTTGATGCGCTTTTCGAGCAGCTCTTTCTGAAGCTCCAACACCTCGGCATAGGGCCGAATGCCCAGGCGCATGACATCCATGAACGGCCCCACCCCCTGCAGCCATGAATCGGTCATGGAGCTCCCCCTAGGGGCGCTGATAGATGTGCACGGCCATACCATGCACAGCTTCGGCGGCTTCCATGAAGGCCTCGGGCAGGGTCGGATGGGCGTGGATGGTGCGCGCAATGTCTTCGGCTGTGGATCCCATCTCAAGAGCTAAGGTGGCCTCGGCGATCAGCTCGGTGACCTCGGGACCCACCATGTGCACACCGAGCAACTCATCCGTCTTGGCGTCAGCTATGACCTTGACCAGGCCTTCGGTCTCCATCAGCGTCATGGCCCGTCCCGAAGCGGCGAAGGGGAAGGAGCCCGTGACGTAGTCCAGACCCTGCTCCTTGCACTGCTCCTCAGTCAGCCCCACGGAGGCCATTTCCGGGGCGGTGAACACTACGGCCGGCACGCACTTGGCGTCGTACTCCTCGGGCTGACCCGCGATCACGGCTGCAGCCACGACCCCCTCCTTGCTGCCCTTGTGGGCCAGCATCGGCTGCCCGGCAATGTCTCCGATGGCGTAGACGTTGGTCACTGCGGTGCGCATCTGGCGGTCGGTGTCGAGGAACCCCTGCTTGTTCACTGACAAACCGGCGCTCTCAAGCCCCAAGCCTTCGCTGTAGGGGCGGCGCCCTACGGTGGACAGGATCTGATCACACTCCACCGTGCTGGTACCGGTCTTCCCCTCGACCTTCACGGACAGGCCATCCGCGGTGCGCTCCCACCCCTTGGCAAAGGTCTCAGTCATCAACTTGATCTTGCGCTTCTTGAGGCTGCGCTCGATCACCTTTGTGCAGTCGCGCTCCTGACCGGGCAGCGCTCCCTTGGTGGCCTCGAGGACAGTCACCTTCGAACCAAGGTGGTGATACATGATGCCCAATTCGAGGCCGATGTATCCGCCACCGATGACCACGAGGTGCTCAGGGATTCGCTCGGGGGCCAAGGCTCCCGTCGATGACCACACGGCATCCTCATCGAAATCAAACCCGGGAATGGCCGTCGGAACGGAGCCCGTGGCGATGACTATGTCATCAGCCTTCAGGGTCTGCTCACCGGACTCTGTCTGAACACAGACACTGGTTGAACTGGTTAGGCGCGCCTCTCCCATCACCACGGTTACGCCGTGGTTCTTGAGCAGGGTTCCAATGCCCCCCGTCAAACGATCCACGATGCCCGACTTCCAGGCCACCAGCTTGGATACGTCCAACGCCAGATCAGAGCAGGTGATGCCCATGATGCTCGCTCGTCCCACTTTCTCCATGAGGGTGCCTGCGGCTATCAGCGCCTTCGAGGGGACACAGCCGATGTTCAGGCAAGTGCCGCCGAGCTTGTCCCGCTCCACAACCGTGACCTCTTGGCCGAGTTGGGCGAGGCGGATCGCGCACACGTACCCTGCGGGGCCGGCACCAATGACGATGACTTTGCGTTTGGAGTTCATTAGATGGATAGCGGCTCGAGAGTCTAAAGGGGGAAGGCCCCGTCCCCTACCGTGGCGGAGCCGTACCGCTCGGCGACTGAGGCGAAAGCGTTGTACTGACGTTTGAGGTGGGTCGGAACGTCCTCATAGACGTCCTCCACCAGGGTTTTGAGGGCCATGGGAGGAGCCGACTCCTGCTCATGGATAGCGTTGTCTATCTCCTCGGTGAGCTCGACTTCCATTGTCTTCCTCTCCCCCTCCGACAAGACGCCTTCCTGAGTGAGCCAGATCTCAAATCGATCGATGGGGTCTTTCTCGCGCCAAGATTGGACCTCTTCCTCGGAGCGGTACTTGGTCGGGTCGTCCGAGCTGGAGTGCCCCAACATCCGGTAGGTCTTGAGCACAAGCAGGCTGGGCCCCTCTCCAGCACGAGCACGTTCAGTGGCGTCAGCCATGGCCTGGCGGCACGCCAGCACGTCGTTGCCGTCGATTTTCATTGCAGGAATCCCGTAGGCGATCCCCTTGTCCTCGTACTCACCCTCAGTCTGGTTGCCGGAGGGAACCGAAATGGCCCAGCCGTTGTCCACACATACAAAGACGACCGGAAGCTTCCAGGTGCCTGCAAAGTTCATGCCACTGTGAAAACCGTTGGAGCTCGTCGCGCCATCCCCGAAGTAGACGGCGTGTACCGCCTTCTCCCCGCGGGACTGGCTGGCGAAGGCCGCGCCTACGGCGTGGGGCATCTGAGTGCCAATCACCGATGACCAGCTGGGGTAGTGACTGCCCTTGTGCTGAAAGTGGTTACACATCTGCCGACCTTTCGCCGTGTCGTTGGCGTTGCAGTACATCTGCGCCACGTACTCCGACAACGGCAGCCCACGCATGACCGCGGCACCACCCTCGCGCAACCCCGACCACAACCAATCCTCCCTGGCGAGGGCTGATGCCGAGCCGATGGCTGCAGCCTCGGAACCGAGCACCGTGCCCACAAATCCCACCCGGCCCGCACGCTGCAGCTTGAGCATGCGTTCGTCCAAGCAGCGCACGCGCAGCATGTGCTCAAATAGGTCGTGCAGCGCTGAATCATCCAGCGCAGGCCGCTCACCGACCAGAGTCCCGTCGGCGGCGAGGATCTGCAGAGAGTCAGACATGGGTTCTACAGGGCAAGCAGCGCCGGTTCTTCAAGGAGGGTCCGCAGGCGGCTCACAAACCGAGCCGCATCTGCCCCATCTGCGAGGCGGTGGTCCACGCTGCAGGAGAGGTTCATGAACTGACGCACCTCTATTCTGTCTCCTCCGGAAGCCTCCACCACACCAGGGCGCTTGACGATGCGGTGCACGCCGAGGATGGCGATGTCGGGGAAGTTGATGATCGGAGTCGCCAGGGTCCCTCCGATATTGCCCGCGTTGGTAATCGTGAAGGTGCTGCCCTGCAACTCAGCTGGGGTGATCTTGCCATCCCGCGCACGCTGGGCGAGGGAGGCGAGCTCCTCTGCCAGAGCCATCAGGCTCTTGGACTCCACATTGGAGATGACGGGGACAATCAGACCATTGGGGGTGTCCGTCGCGATGCCCAGGTTGACGTAGCCGGGGTTCACGATCTCCGCGGCGTCCTCATCCAGGTGACCGTTGAGCATCCTGAATTCCATCAGGCAACGAGCCACTGCGGACATGATGAAGGGCATGTAGGTCACCTTGATGCCCCGAGCCGCGCCCAACTCCTTGGCCTGGGAACGCACACGCACCAAATTGGTGACGTCCAATTCCTCGATGATCGTGAAGTGGGTGGCGGTGTAGACGGAACGCGCCATGGCCTCGGCGATCTTCCGTCGCACGCCGCGGAAGGGGACGCGCTGGTCGGGAACGGCACCGGAGGAAGCGATGGCAGGGGCAGTCGCTGCGGTAGCAGCGACACCGGGCTGGAAGGACTCGACGTCCTTGCGGCGAATCACTCCGTTGCGACCCGTCCCCGAGACCTGCGCCAGATCCACGCCCATCTCGCGTGCCACGCGACGCGCACTGGGAACGGCCAAGACCTTGGAACCGACCGCCAAGGCGGCAGGCGCGGCAGCGGGTGCTGAAACGGAGGCTTCTGCGGCAGGTGCTGCCTGGGGTGTCGATTCGGAAGCGGTCTTCTCGTCACCAGAGCCGTCATCGAGGCGGAAGATGACGCTGCCCACGGGCACGACCTCTCCCTCTTCGGCGAGGGTCTCGGTCAGTACCCCGGCCGCCGGTGCAGGGACCTCAACGGTGGCCTTGTCGGTCATGACCTCCACGATGGGCTGATGCTCCTCAACCTGTGTTCCGGGGCTGACGAGCCACTTGACGATCTCGCCCTCGGCGATGCCCTCACCGATGTCCGGTAGCTTGAACTCAATCATTGCTGGGGTTTGTTTGCGTGGGGCCTAGAACGAGTGAACTGCTTCGATGGCGTCGAGGACGCGACGCTCATCGGGCAGGTAGTGGTGTTCGAGGGTGTTGGGGAAAGGGGTGTCGAAGCCGGTGACGCGTCGGATCGGAGCCTCCATGTACTCGATCACGTTCTCCGCGATCATGGCCGAGATCTCGGCGCCGTATCCGCAGAAACGGGGGGCCTCGTGCACCGTGACGACACGGCCCGTGGACTTGGCAGCCTCCAGCACGCCCTCCTCATCGAGAGGCATGAGTGTCCGCAGGTCCACGATGTTGCACTCGATCCCGGATTCCGCCGCGGTCGCTGCGGCTCGCTCAACAACGGGCACCATTGCTCCATAGCAGAACACCGTGACGTCCTTGCCCTCCCTAACCGTGCGGAGTGTGGACAACTCCACCGTATACGAACCTTCGGGCACCTCACCCTTCACAGAGCGGTAGAGGGCCTTGGGCTCCATGAAGAGCACCGGGTCGGGATCGTTGATGGCAGCGATCAAGAGCCCTTTCGCGTCGTGAGGCGTGGAAGGAATGACAACCTTCAGACCAGGCGTGTGAGAGAAGTAGGCCTCCCCTGACTGACTGTGGTACAGACCCCCGCGGATGCCCCCTCCGTACGGTGTGCGGATGACCATGGGTGCCGTGTATTGACCACCCGATCGATACCGCAGCTTTGCCGCTTCAGAGACGATCTGGTCAAAGGCCGGGAAGATGAAGTCCTGGAACTGGATCTCCGCAATCGGGCGCAGACCATTGGCGGCCATGCCGATGGCGGTACCGATGATGCCATCCTCTGAGAGAGGCGTATCGAAGCAGCGCTCTTCGCCAAACTCGGCCGTCAAGCCCTCCGTGGCAAGGAACACGCCGCCCTTGGGGCCAACGTCCTCCCCAAACACGAGGGTCGTGGGGTCATCGCGCATGGCGGCTTTGAGGCCGTCATTCACAGCTTGGATCAGAGTCAGGTTGGCCATGGCTACTGGGGAGCGTTCGTCAAGAGGATACGAACGGGAAGACTATCGGGGAGCAAGGATGAGGAATACATGGAAGGACGTGCCCTAGAGAGGAAAGGCCCCTTCGCCAGCCGCAGCATCGCCCTTGCGGCGAGCCAGATCGAAGACAGCCTCGCCTTGCTTGCGGAGGTGGTCGGGCAAAGACTCGAAGACATCGCTGAAGATGGTCTCGAGGCCGGGCGGCGCTTCAGCCTCTGCTTCCTTGGCGGCAGCGGCGTGTTCGGCCGACAAGCGGGCGACAAGCTCGTCTTCCCACTCCTGGGCCCACAGGTCCCGTGACTCGAGGTACCCACGCAGACGCTTGATGGGGTCGAGGGCGGCCCAGTGGTCGAGGATCTCCTTGGGGACATACTTGCTGGGATCGTCCGATGTGGAGTGGCCGCCCATACGATAGGTCTCGGCCTCTACAAGAGTGGGGCCTTCGCCCGAGCGGGCACGCTCAAGCGCCTCCGATACGACCTGGTGCACGGCCAAGACGTCATTGCCGTCCACCTTGATGCCAGGCATCCCGTAGGCCTTGGCCTTGATCGCATAGCTCTCGGACCCGGTCTGTCGGGACGAGGGGCAGGAAATCGCCCAACCGTTGTTCTGGCACAGGAACACTACGGGAGCCTTCATCACTGCGGCAAAGTTGAGTCCGCTATGGAACCCGCAGCTGGATGTGCCTCCATCTCCGAAGCTTGCCAGAGCGGCGTGGGACTCTCCACGCATTGTGAATGCGTGGGCCGCCCCCACTGCTTGAGGAATGTGGGTGCCGATGGGAGAGGAGATTGAGAAGAAGTGCACCGGCTCCACAAACGAGAAGTGCACGGGCATCTGCCTGCCTTGGGCTGCATCCCTGCCGTTGCCGAACATGTTGTGGAACATCTCCACAGCAGCAACCCCCTTGTGCAGGGCCATTCCGAAGTCGCGGTAGCTGGGGAATATATGGTCGCCGTCCCGCAAGGCCGCGGCAGCTCCGACTTGGGTTGCCTCGACGCCCGTATTGGGAATCGAGAAACCGATGCGCCCACCACGCTGCAGCTTGATGCAGATGTCGTCGAAGGACCGCACGGACAGCATGGACTCAAAACAACGCTTCAGTTCATCGTCCGAGAGGGCGCAAGTGAACTTGGAGCGTGGCTGACCGTCAGCGTCGATCAGGGAGTAGGCTTCGTTGGAGTCCATGGAGAGCAGATTCGAGGGAGATCAGGCTAGGCTCAGCACGGGTTCAGTGCGTCGTTGGCGGACAAGGCGGGTGGCAAAGAACTCACCGGCCTTGTAGCTGGAGCGCACGAGCGGTCCGGCTGCCACGTATTGGAAACCGAGCCCCAGGCCCTCCTGGCGTAGCTCTTCGAATCGGGCAGGGGGCAGGTACTCGTGCACCGGGACGTGCTGCTTGCTGGGTCTCAGGTACTGCCCAAGGGTAAGGAAATCCACGTGGGCGGCGCGGAGGAGGGCCATGGCCTCGGAGACCTCGTCAGCACTCTCCGACAGGCCAACCATCAGGGAGGACTTGGTCAGGAGCGTATCGTCACGCTGCTTGGCCTCTTCAAGGGTCTGCAACGACCTCTCAAACGAGCAGCGGGGATCGCGAACCTTGCGCTGCAAGCGCGGCACGACCTCCACGTTGTGGGCGAAGACATCAGGATGGGCGCCGGGGCCCTGCGTCTCGCGCCCCGGAAGGAGGCGGGCAAGATCGGAGCCCTGGTAGTCGGGGGCAAGGGTCTCAATGATCGTCTGGGGTGCGCGGGCGCGAATCTCAGCCACGCACCGGCTGTAGTGGCCGGCCCCACCATCTGGCAGATCGTCCCTGTCCACGCTGGTTATCACGACGTAGTCGAGATTCAGCCGGCCCACGGCCCGACCCACGTTTGCGGGTTCGGCCGGGTCCGGGGCCGATGCCCGGTCCACGGTCTCCACGGCGCAGAAGCGGCATCGACGGGTGCATTGGTCCCCAAGCACCATGATCGTCATGGTTGCATGCTCCCCGCTCCAGCACTCGCCCAGGTTCGGACAACGTGCCTCTTCGCAAACCGTGTTCAGGGAGAGCTCCTGCGTCAGACGCTTGAGCCGACCGTGCACCTCCCCCGCAGGCAACGGGACCTTGAGCCAGGGAGGTTTGGATGGAAGGTCCCCCGGGAGGGCCGTCTTGGAGGGGCTGGAGGACATTTAAAGGCCGATCTGTAGCCTAGAAGGGTAGCAGATCGAGCCTTTGTATTCTGCCCCTCGTGGGGAGGGGTTCCTACCCATGACGGCAGGAAGAAGGGCGGATCGTGCTCCTCAACACCTAGGCTCCGGGAGGCCCAGTCCGGTCCCAAAGACGATCCGATGGCGCCCACTCTCGGGCTCCGCTCGGGCGGCCTGGGCCTACAGGAAGGGGCCCGCCGCTCGGCGCAGGGTCGGCGTACGGAGCTTGTGGATAGCCCGCATCTGGATCTGGCGAATGCGCTCGAGGGACACTTCCATCTGACCCGCCACTTCTGAGAGGGTGTGCTCGCGCACTTCGCCCAGGCCAAAGCGCAGCCCCAGCACACGGCGTTCACGGTCCGAGAGATGGACCATTGCCTCGGAGAGGCCATCCTCCAGGGACGTGTCCTCCATGCTCGGTGAGTAGACCTCGCCTATTCTCTCATCGCAAAGCCACTCAGAGGCTCCCCGCCCTTCGTCGTCCCTTCCTAGGCCTCCGTCCAGGGAAATCGTCCCGCGATCCGCTGCGAGGGCTCCGAGAACGACGTTCTCCTTGATTCCAGACTCTGCGGCCAGGGCGCCTGCGTCGTTGACGCGCCCACTCAAACGCTCCTTGGCCAGGTACACGTGCTTCATGGCTTTTTGCAGGTAGACGGGAACGCGAACCGTGCGGCCGTTGTTGTAGAGATAGCTGCGAAAGGCCTGGTTGAGCCAGTGCACGGCATACGTTCGGAACAGCAGACCCCGGCGCCATTCAAATCCGTCCACGGCACGAAACAGGGAGGCCGAGCCTTCCTGGATCAGATCCAGGCGGACCGCAGGGCCATTGGCGTAGCGCTCCACATTGATCAGGGCCAGATAGAGATTGCACTCCACCAGTTCGCGGCGCATGGCATGCAGCTCAATCCATCGCAGACACACCTCAGCGGGAAGACCGTCAGGGGCCTCTTGCGCACGCGGATGGATGGCTGGTTCATACTGCACCTGACTGGAGACGTCTCCTTCTTCGAGTCCGGCACGCTTGAGGGCGGATTCCAGCCGGATGCGTGCGAACTCGATGCGGCGGGCCAGGCGTGCCTCGCTCTCACGGTCCATGATCTCAATCTGCTCGATCTCCGAGCGCAGCTGCGCCTCGATCGAAGCCACCCGCCCTGAGGTGGGGGACCTCCTCGGTCGGCGCCATTCCATGGGGTCTCGGATCTCCAAGCGGGCCTCATCACGATCCCAACGTCGAGCCAAGGCCTTGGCCCTACGACAGAAGGTGTCCGGGTTGGCGACAAAAGAGTCGAGAGCCTTGTCGAGAGTCTGGTGAGAACGGGTGACGAGTACGGAAGTAGGTGCCATTGAGAATGGGGACGCCCGGGGCGCGTAGGGACTGCTTTAGGAAGGAATCGCCAGGGAGTGGGCAGCCTTCCCAGCCGTGCGCGGAGGGGGGTGAGTCCGCTACCCCACAAGCGGAATAGCGCACCCGACCGAACGGTGAATTTCGGGACTTTCTGGGGGATTCCCACTAAACACCAAAATGCCCCAAATGCAGTGCCTGAATGGACTTAGGGCGCCCCCATGATCGCCACTTTGGAGCGCCACCCAACGGCCCTCATGAAGGCCCAACGTAGCCCCGGAGCGCGTTCAGCTTGCAGCCATCATGGCCGCAAGCTCTACCAAGCGGTTGGCATAGCCCCATTCGTTGTCGTACCAGGCGAGGACCTTGACCAGTCGAGCGTCCGTTACACGTGTCGAGAGGGCATCGATCACGGCACTACGCGGATCCCCTGCGAAGTCTGCAGAGACCAGCGGCCGTTCCTCGTAGCCGAGGATTCCCGCAAGCGGGCCGTCGGCCGCATTGGCGAGGATGTTGTTGACCTCCGAGATGCTCGTCGACCGTTCTGCGTGAAACACAAAGTCGACCAAGGACGCGTTCAGTACGGGAGCCCGAACGGCTATCGAGTCCAGGCGACCCGTCAACTCGGGAACGATCATCGTCACTGCAGTAGCTGAGTTGGTGCTCGTGGGAATGAGGCTTAGCTGAGCCGCGCGGGCCCGGCGTGGATCGGCGTGGGGCGCATCGTGGACACGCTGAGTATTGGTTGGATCGTGAATTGTCGTAACCACGCCCCGTTCGATACCAACCTCGTCATGCAGCACGCGCACGATCGGAGCCAAGCAGTTGGTCGTGCACGAAGCCGCCGTTATCAGCTTGTGCTCACTAAGATCGTAGTCGCCATGATTGACGCCGACGACAATGTTAGGGGGACCGTCCGTTACGGGTGCAGAGACGACGACCCGGCTCGCTCCGGCTATGAAATGGCCCTGCAGTAGGGAGCTTGTCCGAAACTCTCCGCTACATTCAAGGACCAGGTCCACACCCTCCACCCCCCACGGGATTTCTCTGGGCACCGAGTGAGACGTGCGCACAAGCCGCGCTCCATCCACGAGAAGGGTCCCTTCGTCCGGAGCGCTGCACGAGTGCTCCCATCGCCCCTGAACGCTGTCGAATTCGACGAGCAGAGCGAGGGTCTCGGTGGATCCATGGGGCTCGTTGATTGCAACGAGGTGGAGATCATCCCTCCCCCACAGCGCACGGAGCGCCAAGCGCCCCATGCGGCCAAAACCATTGATCCCTACTCTTAGCGAACTCATGTAGCCCTCCTGCTGGGTCCCATTTGCCGGACAAGAATGAGAACTGGAATTCCCTGTGCCATGAAACTCGCCCGAGAACCCTTGGCACGCACCAAGCTTGCCTCTACTCAGACCTCGTGGGTTACTTCAGCCTCTTCGTAGTAGGACTGCTGGTCCTCCATTGGAATGAACTCGGACAGGTGCTCGAGATCCGCGCATTCTCGCACCAGGTGGCGAGCGATCACCATGCGCTGCACCTGGTTGGTCCCCTCGTAGATCTGGAGGATCTTGGCGTCCCGGAAGAACTTGGCGATGGGATAGTCCTCCATGAATCCGTAGCCGCCGAACACCTGGACGGCGTCGGTAGCCACTTCCATGGCCACGTCCGTGGCGAAGCACTTGGCCATGGCCGCCATCTTGGAGTTGGTGGGACTGGGTCCCACCTCGTCGATTCCGGCTGCCGCGGCGTAGACCAACTGGCGTGCGGCCTCGGTCTTCATGGCCATGTTGGACATCATCTGCTGCACCATCTGGTGCTTGGAGATGGGCACACCGAACTGCTGTCTACGGTTCGAGTAGACGTTGGCCAGATCCAGAGCTCCCTGACATGCACCCACGGCCTGAGCGGCCACTCCGGGGCGAGCGTAGTCGAGTGTCATCATGGCGTGCTTGAAGCCAGCACCAGGACGACCACCAATCAGGTTGGACTTGGGAACCCGGACGTTGTCAAAGTGAGTCTCCACGACCGGCACGGTGCGGATGCCCATCTTGTCCTCGATCTTCTTGATCTCGAAACCGGGCGTGCCCTTCTCCACGACGATAGCGCTGATGCGGCGTGACTTGGAGTTGGGATCTGTCACGCAGAAGACAGTGTAGATGTCCGCCACCCCGCCGTTGGTAGTCCACTTCTTCTCTCCGCAGATGATGTAGTCGTCTCCATCTTCGAAGGCCCGCACCGAGAGTCCACTGGCATCCGAGCCGGCGAATTTTTCAGACAGGCAGAAGGCCACGAACTTGTCCCCCGACGCCACCTGGGGGAGCCAGAGCTTCTTCTGCTCTTCGGTCCCTCCCAGGATGATGGGGAATGAGCCCAGCGCATTGACCGCGAATGCCACACCGAACCCCGAATCGGCCTTGGCCAGCTCCTCGGCCACAAGGGCCAGGGCGAGGACTCCGGCACCATGGCCTCCGTACTCCTCGGGGATGAAGGTGCGGAACAGGCCTGCGTCGGCCACGGCCCGCGCCGCTTCAAAGTTGTACTCCTGGGCCTTGTCGTGCTTGGCGGCGGCCGGCCGCACATGCTTGTCGGCGATCTCGCGCGCCAGGGCTTGGAGTTCGAGGGCCTTCTCGCTGAAGTGGATGGGTTGCTGAGGCATGCGTGTTTGAGGGGCTCTGACAGGGAATCGGGTCTGATTGTACGAGGGGAGGTGGGTGCTCGCACCCTACCTTCTACGCAGGCGCAGTAGCTGTCGAGGGGTATCGGCAGCCAGAGGGCGCCCGTCGAAGGCGCCGGCCACGGATTCCACCTCGATTTCTCTCTCCTGGAGGGACCCTGTGAGGTCGGCCACGGTGTACAGGCGAACCTCCTCGCGCCAACGGCGCACCTCTCCATCGGGTCGGGTCATGCACACCTGCTTCACGACCTGCAGGCCGTCGTCCTCCAGGGCGCGCTCCTCCGTGAGAACCACCCCCTGCTCCTCACGTCTTGAAAAGGGGACGAGGGTGGCACGGACAAACTCGGGATTCATCAGATCCATGAAGGCCACACCTGACGGCATGAGGACCCGTGCAATCTCGTCCAACACTTCCAGGTCACCGTCTTCACCGAAGTACCCGAAGGAGCTGAAGAGGTTTACCAGACCGGCGAAGGAACCTCGCTTGAACGGAAGTGATCGCGCGTCACAACGGGCAAGCCTTCCAGTGAGGCGAGGATCCGCCCCCAGCAACAACTCCTCTGATAGGTCTACGCCGATAACGTCTAGGCCCCGCTTGGTCATCGCGGTCGCGTGGCGGCCGAAACCGCAGCACAGATCCAGGACCGGCCCCTCGAGGCCATGCGCGATCAGATGGTCCACCTCCTCCTCCGCCGCATGGTCGTCCCGATGCGCGTACAGATCCCGATAGTCCGCGCGAAACGCAGTGACGAACCAGGGCTCACTAGGGTCTGAGGAGGAGGGCATGGGGAAGGCAGTCGCCGTGGAGAGGGCGCGGCGACTTGACCAACAAAGTAGACTGGGTGAACCCAAACCCCGCAACGCACATGAGACAAACGGGTTCGGGTGAAACCCGCGGCCTGCAGTCGCGTCCTTCCAACCGTGTCAATTCCCGTGAGCCCCAACCAACAGCCCCTCTTCAAGCGCTCCGATAAAGAGGGTCGCGAAGAGACAAGCCTCGCCCCCTGCGCGGCCCAATCTGCCCAATCTCGCGGGCGTGCGCATGCGGAGGCAGAGGACCCCATGCGAACGTGTTACGAGCGCGACCGCGATCGCATCACCCACAGCACCGCATTCCGGAGGCTGGGCTACAAGACGCAGGTCTTCGTCAACTCGGCGGGCGATCAGTATCGCACGCGCCTCTCCCACTCATTGGAAGTGTGCCAGGTGGCACGCAGCCTCGGCAGCGCACTGCGCCTGAACGGCCCCCTGTGCGAGGCCCTTGCACTGGCCCACGACATCGGTCACCCGCCGTTTGGTCACCGGGGTGAAGCAGCGCTGGATGACCTGATGGCCGGCCATGACGGGTTCAGGCACAACGCCCAGGTGCTGCGAGTCGTCGACACTCTTGAGCGCCGAAGCCCCGACTACTCCGGGCTCAATCTGACACGGGAGGTGCGCGAGTCATTGCTCAAGCACGAGGCGGAGCGGGATTGGCCCAAGGAACTCGACCCGCGACCGGCCAGCCCTCTGCTTGAAGCGCAGCTCGTGGACATGGCCGACTCCACCGCCTACGCCAAGCACGACCTGGAAGACGGGTTGCTTGCAGGCATGTTCAGCGAGGAACAGTTGAACGATGAAGTGGAGCTGTGGCGGGATGCCCGGCTGCGCGTGCAAGATCGACACCCAGGGTTCCTCGACACCAATCAAGATCCAAAGCTGAGGGTGCAGCGCGTGGCCAACGAGTTGATCGGCCGTTGCATCGAAGACCTGCTCACCGAGACCCATGCCCGCATGGAGAGCTCTAGGGTGGGCTCCGCTGAAGAGGTGCGCGCCCACGGGTCCATGCTCGTACGGCACTCGGCGCGTATGGCCGCCATGACGGGTGAGCTACGTGGCTTTCTCTACAACAACTTCTACCGCCATGCCCACCTCCAGGCCTTCCTGGCCTATGCACAGGAGGTGCTGGAGCATCTCTTTACCGCCTACCGCAATAAGCCTGAGGAGCTCCCGGTGTGGTACCGGTCCTGGGCCGATCAGGTGGGTCTGGAGCGGGCCATCTGCGACTATCTCGCGGGTATGACCGACCGCTTCGCCCAGCAGGAGTGCGCGCGCCTCGCTGATCCGACGCTAGCCGAGTTCCCGCGGATCGGGGGCTAGCCCCGCTCAGGCCCACTCGATCCAGAGCCACGTGCCGAGCGCGAGGGCCAGGAACGCGGTGCAGAACCACCAGACGATCGAGTCGGTTCCCGACGCGGTAGCAATGGCCGCAGGCAGCACAACGAGGATCAGAATCCAAGGAGTCTTGACGCTCGCACCCTCCGGCCTCGCATCCGCATCCGCATCCACATCCACATCGGCCTCAAGCCCATCAAACAAGGGCTCAACCAAACGGTCATTGGGGCGTGGCCGATACTCGCTCATCATCCCTCCCCGCCAAGAGAGGCTCGGGTAGCATGCACCCTGCGGCCAGAGCCGTAAAGCAAAATCACCCTCGTGCATGGCCACCATCCCCCACACATTTGCGCAGCCTGAACTGCTCGAACTCGCCCTTACCCACGCCTCTCAAAAGCGCAGCGAGGACAATGAGCGCATGGAGTTCCTGGGCGATGCGGCCTTGGACTTGGTCGTCGCCGAGGAGTTGTACCGGCGCCACCCAGACCTGGCGGAAGGTGACCTGACAGAGATGAAGGCCGGCGTGGTCTCGCGCCGAACCCTCTCCAGAGCCGCCCATGCCATGGGTCTGGAGGAAGTTGCCCAAGTGGGAGGAGGCCTGCAGGACCGCGCCTTATCGCGCGCCGTCCTGGCAAACCTGTATGAGGCCGTCTTGGGGGCGGTGTACTTGGATGCGGGACTGGATGCGGCGCGGGCCTTCGCACTGATCACTCTGGACGATTACCTAGAGGCCGTCCAATCCAAGGAGCACACCCTGTCCCCCAAGCAGGCACTGCAGGAGCTATGCCAAGGTCAATGGAGCTGCCTGCCCGAGTACGTGGAGCTGGAAGCGCGCGGTCCCTCCCACGCGCGCGCTTTTCTAGTACGGGTTCAGGCCGCTGGAGAGAGCTTCCCGAGCGCTTGGGGCCGCACGTTGAAGGAGGCGGAACACTGGGCCGCAAGCGAAGCTCTCATTGTCCTCGAAGAGCGTAGCCCCGCGTGAGCGATGCCCATGAAGACAAGCGCGAGGGCGTTGTCCTCGATGCGGCCGGGCTTCCGGTCCTGCCAGACCTCCAAGAAGCGCTAGGGCATGCGCAGAGCCAAGGCAGCTGCAGCCTCGGCAACCTGTGGGGCTCATCCCAGGGTCTGCTGCTCGCCTCCGCGCTCTCGCACCCGCCCATGGACGGAGAGCTCACCCTGGTGGTGACCTCGACGGAAGCCGAGGCCGAGGCCATGGCGGAGGATCTGAGGAGCTTCGGCCAGGAGGCGCAGCAGTTTCCAGCGCGCCAACAGCGGGCAAAGGGTGGACCCAGCTCCGACGCCCGCTCCATGCGGATGCGTCTGCAACTCGTGCAGGCCCTTGGAAGGAGCGCGGCTGATCGACCGCGGGCGGTGGTCAGCTCACTTCTGGCCCTTCTCCAGCCCGTGCCACCCCTGAAGGAGCTCGAGAGTCACTTCTTGCACCTGGCCGTGGGCGACGCCCTCGACCCCCAGCCCCTTCTGCGCTCCCTGGTTGCCAACGGGTACACCCGCCAGCCCTTGGCGGAGGCGCCCGGAGAGGTCTCCCTGCGCGGGGACATCCTGGACCTCTTCCCCTTCGCCGCCGACCTGCCCCTGCGCGTGGAGATCTTTGAAGATGAGATCGAATCGGTGCGGACGTTTGATCCCGAGAGCCAGCTCTCCGTGGAGACCCTCACCTCCCTGGAAGTCTGTACGGCTGCGGAGAGCGCCACTCTAGAGAGTGGTGAAGGGGCCTCGCTCTTGGGCTTTCTGGGACCCGGTGCCTGGATCGTTGAGGTAGAGCCCCTGCGAGTGGAGGAGAAAGCAGAGAGCTTGCGCAATCAATCCGCAGCTCACGAACGGGCCCTGCGCCAGTTCACGTCCGAACGGGCGGATCACCCCAACCTGCAACTGCAGAGCCTGCCCGGGGAAGATCGCTCACTCGACACGCGCTCGGTCAAGTCACTGGAGGTCGGCATGCGTCAGGCCGCCGGGGCCCTGCGCGAGGCTGCAGCGAGCACTGGACGCGTCATCGTCCTGTGCCTGAACGAAGCGGAACGCCACCGCCTGAGGGAAACCTGGGCGGACGAGGTCGGCATGGATTCCATTGAGCTCCGGATCGGTTCGATAACGCGCGGCTTTGGCGTGCCGGCGCTCGACCTGCTGCTGGTGGGCCACCACGAGCTCAAGGGCATGCTGGGTGCCCGACGCCGTACCCAGCCCCGTAGCGCCCACAAGGTGCGAGCGATTCAGTCCTTCTTCGAGCTGCGTCCCGGTGATCTGGTCGTCCACGCCGTCCATGGCCTCGCCCGCTACAGGGGATTGGAAAAGGTCGAGCGAGGTGGCGGGCACGAGGAACACCTGCACCTGGAATTCGCAGACCGGGTCAGCCTGTTCGTGCCTTCGAGCCGCATCGATATGGTGCAGCGCTACATCGGCCCGGGTGCCGCGGGGCTCTCTCTCGATCGCATAGGAGCCGGCACGTTTCGCAAGCGCAAGGAGCGGGTCGAGCGGGGGCTGTTCGACATGGCCGCAGAACTGCTTGAGGTTCAGGCTCAACGGGCGTTGAGGAAAAGGCCCAGCTGGGAAGGGGATTCTGAGCTCGTCGATGATCTCGTGCAGAGCTTTCCCTATGAGGACACCCCCGATCAGGCGGAGGTGGACCAGAGCCTCGCCGAAGACCTGTACGGTGATCGTCCCATGGATCGGCTGATCTGTGGCGACGTGGGATTTGGAAAGACAGAGCTCGCCGTTCGCGCCGCCTTCAGGGTAGTGAACGGCGGTGGCCAGGTGGCGGTACTCGTGCCTACGACGATCCTCTCCGAGCAGCACTTCGGGACCTTCCGGGAGCGCATGGCAGACTTCCCCGTGGAAGTCGAGGTCCTGAGCCGCTACGTCACCGGTGCCGACGCTCGGAACGTGGTCGAGCGGGTGGCTGCGGGCAGCGTGGACGTGCTCGTGGGCACCCACCGCATCCTGAGCAAGGACGTGCAGTGGAAGAACCTGGGAATGGTCATCATTGATGAGGAGCAGCGCTTTGGTGTCACCCACAAGGAGCACTTCAAGCAGCTGCGAGCGGAGGTGGATGTGCTGGCCCTGACCGCCACACCCATCCCCCGCACCCTGCACATGTCACTCTCCGGACTACGGGACATCTCCGCCCTGACCGTCCCGCCCCCGGGGCGCCAGGCCATTGAAACGGTTCTCGGATATGGCGACGACGAGACCCTGATCCGCGAGGCCATCCTGGGAGAGCTCAACCGCGGAGGTCAGGTCTTCTTCTTACACAACCGGGTGCGCTCCATTGATGGAGTCGCCGAGCGGCTGCAGAACCTGATACCCAGCGCCGTCTTCGCCATCGGCCATGGTCAGATGGGTGCCAAGGAACTTCGGGCCGTCATGGACGCCTTCGAATCGGGCGAGGTCAACGTCCTGGTGGCGACAACTATCATCGAGAACGGACTCGACATCCCGCTGGCAGGCACAATCCTGATCGATGATGCCGATTGCTTTGGCCTCTCCGAACTGCACCAACTGCGAGGCCGTGTGGGTCGCGGTGACCAGAAGGCCTTCTGCTACCTGTTGGTGGAACGCCACAAGCCGCTCAAGGACATAGCCCGGGAACGGCTCAAGGCGCTTGAGGAGTTCAACAAGTTGGGCTCGGGCTTCGAGATCAGCGTCAAGGACCTGGAGTTGCGCGGGGCCGGGAACATTCTCGGGGCCCAACAATCCGGCCACATCGCGGCGGTCGGATACGACATGTTCTGTCGGCTGCTGAAGTCCACTGTGGACAGGCTGGAAGCGGGCGAGGGCGTGGGCCCGGAAACCGTGCGGGTTGAGGAGACCGAAGCCGGAGCCGAGTTGGAGCTGGGGCTGGAGGCCTACCTGCCCGAAGACTGGATTCCCGGGCAGAGCCGTCGCCTGGACGTTCTCAGGGAAATCTCAGTGCTTCACGAGCCCGCGCAGGTGGAGGCCTTCGGGAAATCCCTGCGCGAGAGATACGGCCGCCTGCCAGGGCCTGCCAAGACCCTGCTTAGGAGCATTGCCCTCAAGGTTCGCCTGGACGCCTTCGGCCTGCGCTCCCTTGCCTGGCGGGACGGCTCCTACCTGATCACCTACACAGACCCCGTGGCCTTCACCCAGCTCTTCGAGGGCCGCGGGCTTGACCTGCGCCGGGCGCGGCGCGGAGTGATGCACCTGTTTCTACCCACCGAGGTGCAGGGGCCGGAGGCCGGACTAAGCTGGCTGGAGAGCCTGTTGCAGCAGGTGCCCGAGGCCGCCAGAATGCCGGTCGGAGACACTCAATGATTTCAGCCACTATTGCACTTGCCCTCTTTTGCCAGCAGCCGCCTCAGCAGACAGGCCAAGACGCGCAGGCCGCCGCGCTGCAGGCCGCGCGGGCCCTCGCCCAGGATCCGAGTACCCGCCGCGCCTACCTCTCCCGCGACTGGATGATCGGTGTCGCCGGAGATGAAGTCGTACTGCGCTCCGATCTGGATGTGATCATCACCCAGAGCGCCGACCTGCGTGGCCGCTGGCAGAATGCCGACGCACAGGGACGGCAGGTCATCTATGAAGAGGCGCTCGGCCAACGCCTGGAGACGCTCCTGCGTGTGCAGGCAGGCATGGACCTGGGTTTTGATCCCGAGGTCGTCGATCAGCGCACGGACTTCGCCTTCGGCGATCGTGTGGAGCGCCTCGGTGGGCACCGTGCCGCCAGCAAGGCCCTGCAATCCGACCAGCTCACTCCCGCTCAGTTTCGTTCGCACTTGCGCGATCAGCTCCTGGCAATGACCTGGTACCAGGTGCAGGTTGGGCGCGCCGCTGGACGCACGGGTCGCGTCTTCGTGGACAGGAACGTGCGTCCGGGTTGGGTCTACAGCGCCTATCAGGCCTTCTCCAAATCTCCATCGGCCGAGGAGCAGGCACTCGTGGGGAAGAAGGAGGCAACCTATCGGCTGCAGATCCTGCGCGTGCCCGTTGACCCTGAAGGCAGTCCCGCTGATGCCGAAGCCTTAGCTCTTGAGTTACGGCGGATGTACGCGGAGGGTGAGGTGAGCTTTGATTTTCTGATCCGCACCTACGCCGATCCTGCGAGCCAAGAGAACCTTGGCCGCTTGTCGCCCATGACAGCCCAACGGGCGGCCCAGGTTGCCCAGACCTTCCATGGCCCTTCCGGGGAAGCGGTGATCGAGTTGCTGGAATCCGGCCACACAGGCAACTCGACGGCGCCCCTCTTTCGAGCAGCGCCCGACTCCTGGCTCATCTACAGGCTTGAAGGCATGGAACCGGGCAAGCTTGCCCAGCCTCTCTCTGACCCGAAGGTCCAGCAGGCTCTGCAGACATTCCTCCTGAAGGCCCAGGACAAGAGCCGCGAGCGGGCTGCCTTCGCTGAGGTCCTGTCCGACTCCTTCATCTACCCCAACGCGTTTGGGCCATTCCTCGTCCGCAGAAACGCTCAGTCCAAGTAGGGCCTGCTGGGGCTGCGGCCCCGGTGCTGGCCTTCTCCAGGGGTGCCGGACCCTCGCCGCCACTCACAACCGCACTTCTCCGGTAGGCGACCGGGAATCCGCGCGATATGCTCTGAACCCGCTGAAGTGCGGGGCGTTGGGTATCCTCCCAGCACCTTTTGGGCCCTGGAATGGCCCAGAATCCACTTCTCGGCACTCCGAACCCAGGCTCAGGCCTCTCAGCAGACCTCTCACCTCATGTCCGAAAAAGAGCAATTCCACATCGAGTCCACCCTGCCCAAGTCCTGGGAGCAGGAAGAGACCTTCAACGACGTCCTCTACGAGTGGATGTCGCGTGCGCCTTGGCTCGCCATTTCGGCCGCCCTGCACCTAGTCATATTCCTGGTCATTCAAGCCATTCCGTGGAGTCTCTTCGGTCAGGGCGATGAAGTCGTGATCGAGGCTTCAGTGGACCAGGCTCCTGAGGAGATCCCCGAGGATCCCCCCGAAGAGGAGCCCGAGGAGATCGAGGAAGAGGAGCCGATCGAAGAACCGATCATCCAGGACTTCGAGATCTCCGACCACAACGAGACCGACACCAACGAGGACTTCGAGTCCACCGAGGGTGATCCTGACATGTTCGCGGATTCGCCCTTTGACGATAAGGCGTTCAACAACGTTATCGGAATCGGTGGTGGCGCGGGCGGCAAGTTCGGCGGGCGCTTCGGTGGACGCAGGAACCTGCGTGCCGCGGGTGGATCGGGAACCGAGCAGGCTCTCAAGGATGGTCTGGAATGGCTGAAGAACCACCAGGAGCCCGAAGGCCTCTGGAGTTGCGCAGATTTCATGCTCCTTGATCCGCCGAACGACCAGTGTACCGGGCCGGGTGCCGCTACCCATGACGTCGGCGTAACCGGGCTCGGCCTCTTGGCCTTCCTGGGTGATGGTCACACGACCCGCAAGGGTCTCTACAAGAACATCGTTCGCAAGGGCATTCGCTGGCTGACTGGCGAGCAAGACCACGACACGGGCCTCCTGGGTGAGGAGATTGGTCACACCTTCCTGTACGACCATTCCATCGCCACGCTGGCCATCACTGAGACGTACTACTTCGACGACTCGCCCATGCTGGACGGCGTCGCCCAGAACGCTATCAACTACATCTCGCGTGCCCGGAACCCCTATGGAGCGTGGCGCTATGACGTCCCGCCCATGGGTGAAAACGACACGTCCGTAACGGGCTGGATGGTCTTCTGCCTGAAGTCCGCTGAAGAAGCGGGACTGAAAATCGACCCCGATGCTTTTGTGGGCGCCCTGAACTGGATCGATGAGGTGACCGACCCAGCGAACGGCCGGGTGGGCTACAACTCTGTGGGTAGCGGCAGTTCGCGCACTGAAGGCGTGAACGACGATTGGCCCATCGACAGCGGTGAAGCCATGACCTCCGTGGGCCTACTGTGCCGCTTCTTCCTGGGTCAGGATCCGGGCAAGACGCCGGCCATGGTCAAGCACGCCGACCTGATGCTGAAGACTCTCCCGGTCTGGGATCCCGAAGCCATGGGCTGCGACATGTACTACTGGTACTACGGCTCCTACGCCATGTTCCAGATGGGCGGTCGCCACTGGAAGGCATGGAACACAGCCATGAAGTCGGCAGTACTCAAATCGCAACGGAAGGATGGATCTCACCTCGGCTCTTGGGACCCGGCGGGCCCCTGGGGCATGCAGGGCGGCCGCGTGTACTCGACGGCTACCATGGTCCTGTGCCTCGAGGTCTACTTCCGCTACGGCAAGGTGCTCGGCGCGCGCTAGTCGCTTCCGCACCAAGAGCAAGACACAGCCCCGTCCGGGTCCCCGCGAGGGATTCGGACGGGGTTTTCTCTTTGGGCCGTCGATCGGGTTGAACCACCCCGGGCCCTGACCGTTCAGTAGTGTGAACGAGACATCGATGACTCTTGCACCGGGCCTTGTCACCCGGCGCCATTCAGACCTCGACGGGCGACCCCAGCGCTTTGGCGTTGGGACCCTCAGCTGCATAGGAGTTATTCATGACCATCGATCATCCCCGCAAGACCGCCCGCGCCGCAGGCACCGACCACGAAGAGGAGTCTTTTCAGGACGCTCTATACGAGTGGATGCAGCGTGCACCCTGGCTGGCCATTTCCGCCGCGGCGCACTTGGTGATCCTGCTCATCATCCAGGCGTTCCCCTGGACCCTGTTTGATTCCTCTCCGGAGATTCAACTCACGACCAGCATCGCCAAGGTCACCGAACCCCTGCCCGAACCACCTCCGCCAGAGCCGGATCAGATTGTCGAACCCGACGTGGTCGACGAGATCCCAGTCATCCAGGAGGTTCCGACCGACCTGGTGGACTCCGAGGATTTCAGTGACGATCCTTCGCTGGAACCGATCAGCGATGCGGGTGCCCTCGCGGAATCGCCCTTCCTGGACGTGGGTTCCCTTGGAGAGCTGGGTCTGGGCGGCCCCCCCGGGGGCAAGTACACGGGCAGATTCGGGCCCGGTGGCGGCGGAGCCGGCCCCGGGCGCGGAACGGCGCCCTCGATGGAGGCCGGCTTGCATTGGCTGGCAGACCACCAGGACCAGGATGGTCGCTGGGACTGCGACGGGTTCATGGGCCACGATCCTGCGGACGACCTCTGCACGGGCCCTGGCGGCAGCCTGCACGACGTGGGCGTCACGGGGCTGGCTCTCCTGGCGTTTCTGGGGAATGGCAATACGACTTCGCGAGGACCTTACCGGAACACGGTCAAGCGCGGGATTCGCTGGCTACAGAATCAGCAGGACCCGGACACTGGCCTGATCGGCGACGCGGTGGGCAAGGGTTATCTGTACGACCACGCCATCGCCAGCCTGGCGCTCTGCGAGGCCTATTACTTCTCCAATAGCCCCCTACTCAAGCACACGGCGCAAAAGGCACTGAATCAGATCAGCCGTGCTCGCAACCCCTATGGCGCCTGGCGCTACGACGTTCCTCCCACCGGAGAGAATGACACGTCCGTGACGGGCTGGATGGTCATCGCTCTGCAGTCGGGCCGTGACGCGGGGCTGGTCGTGGATGAGGACGCACTGGTGGGCGCACTCACGTGGATTGACGAGGTGACCGATCAGAGCACGGGGCGGGTGGGCTACGACTCGATCGGTTCTGTGAGCGCGCGCGAGCAGGGGATCAACGACCACTTCCCCACCGATCGCGCCGAGGCCATGACCGCGGTGGGGTTGCTATCGCGAGTTTTCCTCGGTCAGACACCCGATGAACATCCGATCATGCGCAAGCACGCCGAGTTGATGCTGAGAGCACTGCCACGCTGGGATGCCGATGGGTTGGGCTCGGACATGTACTACTGGTACTACGGTTCCTACGCCATGTTCCAAATGGGAGGCCGGTACTGGAGTGCCTGGAACAAGGCCATGAAGGCGGCGGTGCTTGAGTCCCAGCGCAAGGATGGCGCCCACAGTGGCTCCTGGGACCCCGCTGGCCCCTGGGGCAAGCAGGGAGGCCGGGTCTACTCCACGGCCATGATGGTCCTGTGCCTTGAGGTCTACTTCCGCTATTCGCGCGTCATCGGAGGGCGCTAGAGAGCGCTGTAGATCAGGTCACACGCATCCAGAGTTTCTGGACGAACTCGGCCACGTTGGACTTGTCCCTCGAAAGCAGACCACCACTGGACTGTGAGCTGCAATGGGTCTGTGAGTTGGGAATTCCGTCCGGGCCCTCTACCCTCACGACTATGGTCGAGGTGCCCCGCAGGGGGCCGTTGTCACGCGCGCAGGTCGCGCTCAAGCCATCCTTGTCGACGCTCTGCACGGACCAACGGGCTAGGTCTTCCACCATCTCCAAGGCGGATGCGAACACATCCGCCTTTCCGATAGGAACACAAACAGGTCGGTGCCATCGGCCGGCATGGTCCTCGCTCGTTTCAAACTTCCCCATGAGGTGACTCTTCCTGGGCAATAGGGATTAAGTCCGCCGCCAACCCGCTCTTGGATTGACGCAGCACAACTGTTGGGACTAGCGGCTTGCGACCTGCCGATCGAGACGGCTCTTGCGTCGAGCAGCGCCGTTGGCGTGGATGATGTTGTGCTTGGCGCACTTATCAATCATCTTCACCGCGTTGGGGAGCGCAGCCGTAGCGGCCTCCTTCGTCTCGGCGTCCACAACTTTCTTGATGGCGGACTTCATCGCGCTGTTCTTGGCCTTGTTGGCCGCTCGACGGCGATCGTCGGTGATGACGCGTTTCTTGGCTTGCTTGCTGCTGGGCATGAATCTTCGTGGGTTCGTCTCGGAGAGCTCTAGAAAAAAACAGTTGGAAGTGACGGCGCGATCAAGCGGCTGTCACTTTGGAAATATAGGGGTCTTGCAGATGGATCACTTCAAGCGCTCCATCTTCGCGGACACGTCCTTGTAGCCGATATCCACTTCGAAGATGCGGGCGTAAAAGGAGCGCGCTTCGGCTGAGTTGCCCTCGGCCTCCGCGATCACGCCAAGATTGTACAGGATCTCGCGCGCGGTCTCGTCCACCCCGGGATGACCTGTGAGCGCCTTCTCGTACTCGCTGCGGGCCAGGTCCAGGAAGCCCTTTTCCTGGAAGCACTGGGCTAGGGCCATGTGAGCAGAATCGGCCTGACGGGGGTCTGCGACCGCTTTTTGGAGTTCTGCGGCTGCCTCGTCGTACTTCCCCTGGCTCAGGAGGACCCGGCCCAGACTCAGGCGCAGGGTTGCATCTCCGGGGGTCAACTCCAGACGGCGGCGAGTCTCGACGAGTTCCAGCTCGCGCAGCTGCGCTTCCAGGCGGTCGGCTTCTTGTTCGTCGCCCGCCTTGTCGGCACGCGCAATGGCCTTCCGCAGCCCCTTGACCTGCAACCGCCCTAGACGCTCAGCGAGGTCCGCCGACCCCTTGCGATAGGAGAGGGCACGCTGCACTAGGTCGGTCGCCGCCTCAGGGTCACGCAGCTTCTCAAGGATGTCAGCCATGGCCAACATGCTGTCCACGTTGGAGGGGTCGTCGGCGAAGCTAGTCTCCAAGCGCTCCAGCTCCTGGCGCAGGTCGCCTTCAGACTGATGCCGGCGCTGGGACTTCTCTAGCCGCACGGCCTCCTCCTTGTCGACAATCTGCTCACGGCTGTGTTTGACTTCATCAAAACGCGAGCGGCTCAGGGCTGCCTCAGCAGACAGGTCCTTGCGCGCCTTAATCGCATCACGGTCCCTTGGGTCTGCCTCCAACGCCCGCTCGTAGTACTCCAACGCCCGCACGGGATCACCGTTGACGCGCATCATGGCCCCGGCCCGCTTGAGACCCTCGGGGTTGCGAGGAGCCACCTCCGTTAGAAACTCAAAGACCGCAAGGGCCGAGTGGGTGTGGCCTCCCGATTCCAGGCAGATGCCCAGCAGCAGGTTGGCTTCCTCATCCATCGGGTTGGTCGTCAGGTAGCTCTCGAGTTGCTTCGCGGCGGCGTTGTGCTTGCCCGCCTTGGCCAAGGTCTTGGCCGCCGCCAGTGGGCCGGCCCCCTTGATCATCCCGAGAAACCTGCTGCCCTTCTTTTTCTCGTGGCGCGCCTTGAGGGCCCGCCGAAGGCCTGCCCGCGCCGCACCCACGTCCGGGTCGATCTCCAGCAACTGCTGATAGAGCTGGATGGCGAAGTCGTAGTTCCGACGTCGCGCGGCCTCTTCGGCCTTTTGAATGTGTTTGGTGTAGTCGACCACGGTGTAGGGGGGCCATTCGATCAGAGATCTGCCCCTGGGGGGCCGACGAATGCAGCGGCGGAAAATACTATAGGGGCCCCTGGAGGCCGTCAACGCACCCCCCCCACCGTCTCCGTCCACACTAGCCCCCCATGTCCGAGCCGCTCGAATTCACAGTCACCCTGTACCCCGAGCCCGTGCTGCGCAGGATCGCCGAGGAGGTCACCACCTTCGACGACGACCTGGGAAGAACGGTCGCGGCGATGTACCACCTCATGTTTGACAGCCAAGGAGTCGGCCTCGCCGCCCCCCAGGTGAGTCTACGCAGGCGGATCCTGGTCATGAACGAAGAAGGGGATAAGGAGAAGCCCGAGCTCAATATAACCCTGATCAATCCGAGGATCGTGGAGCGCACGGGGGACAAGGCCCTCATGGAGGAGGGCTGCCTCTCATTCCCCAGCATTTTCGCGGAGATTGCGCGGCCAGAAAATTGCGTGGTCGAAGCCATGGATGTGGAGGGCCAACCGCTGCGCCTTGAGTTGACGGGTTTCATCAGCCGGGTGCTTCAACACGAATACGATCACCTCGAAGGCGTCCTTCTTGTGGATCGCATGTCCCCCGCCGATCGCGTGCGAAACAAGGTCGCGCTCGAGGAGATGATCGAGGACTACAAGGAACAACGGGCGCAGGTTTGATCATCACCCAGCGGTCGTCCGATTTGCCGCCGCCCCCGGCGGATGGCTCCGTGGTCAGCTTGGGTGTATTCGATGGGGTACACCTGGGACATGCGGCCATTCTGGCGGCCAACGTGGCCCGCGCTCGGGAGTTGGGATCTCGCTCAACCGTGGTCACTTTCAGGGGGCATCCCAAGGAGGTGCTCCTAGGCCGCGCGCCGCGTACCCTCACAACACTCGAGCACCGCTTGGAGCTCTTCCGCCGTTCCGGGGTCGAACACACCCTCGTGCTCTCCTTCGACGACAAGCTGCGAAGCACCCCCGCCACCGATTTCGTCACGGACCTGCTGATGGAACAGCTCGGCGCACGGGCCCTCGTACTGGGATTCGACAGCAAGATTGGTCGGAACCAAGAGGGAACGCCGGAGCTCTTGCGCCAGATGGGGTTTCCCGTTGAGGTGGTCGAGAAGGTCGTCGTCGCCCAGCGAGCCGTATCGAGTACGGCCATCCGTGAGGCCGTGGGGCTGGGGGACCTGGATGGAGCGGGGGCCATGCTGGGCCGACCGGTCTCAGTATTGGGAACGGTGGTCCACGGGAGCGCCCTGGGCCGCACCCTGGGGTTCCCCACAGCCAACCTGGATCTGCACCACGAATTGCACCCTCCTGCGGGTGTCTACGCGGGCCGCGCTCACCTTTTGGCCTCCGATGCGACCCACGACGTCGAGGAGACCCACCTGGCCGTCTGCAACGTGGGCACACGGCCCACGGTCCAAGACCGGGAGCCCGGGGCCCTGGGAGAGCTCTCGGTGGAAGTCCACCTGCTCGACTACGAGGGCGACATCTATGGCCGCCGACTGGAACTGGAGTTCACCCGGCACCTCAGGAGCGAGCGCAGGTTCGATGGGCTGGATGCTCTCAAGGCCCAAATTCGACTCGACGTGGATGCCGCCCGGGCAGCCTTGGCCTGAGACCGAAAGGCGTCCGGCCCAGAGCCGTGTGAGGAATCCAGGCCATTCCCTTTGACGGCCCAGGACTGCCAGCCGATAATCCCGCCCGTTGCGGCCTTGCCGCACACCTGGCCAGGTAGCTCAGTTGGTAGAGCACTTGACTGAAAATCAAGGGGTCACCAGTTCAAGTCTGGTCCTGGCCACCACCCTTCCTCCCGCTCCCCATGAGCACTACGCCCACACGGATCCGACGCAGCGACCCGTCGAGGGTCGTGTTCGAATGGGCCGATGGTCACTCGGCGGAGTTCAGCGCCGCGGAGCTGCGGCGGCGGTGTCCCTGCGCGGGATGCGTGAGCGAGACCACGGGCCAGCGCATCCTGGACCCAACATCGGTCCCCGATGATCTGACCCAAGCGGACCTGCACCTGGTGGGCAACTACGCGGTTGCCTTACGGTTCTCCGATGGGCATGAGACGGGCATCTACACCTACTCCTTCTTGCACGCAGCGGGACAGCCCGACTAGGGCGCAGGGATGGAGCCCCTCAGGATCAACACACGGCTGATCCTGCCGCCAGGCGAACTGCACGTCACGTTCTCACGCTCCGGCGGTCCGGGAGGCCAGAACGTGAACAAGGTCGCCACGCGCGTGCAGCTGCGCTTCTGTGTGCTTGACAGCCCGAGCCTCGGAGAGCGACGACGAGCGCGTCTGATGCGGCAGCTCGGAAGCCGCCTGACCAAGGGCGGCGAGGTAGTTGTGCATGCCTCAAGCCACCGCGAGCGGGGACGCAACCTTGAAGAGGCCCGTCAGCGGCTTGCCGCTCTCTTGCGCACTGGCCTTCAAGTGCCCAAGAACCGCAAGCCCACCAAGCCCACCCGGTCGTCCAAGCGCAAGCGTCTCGACGCCAAGCGCAAGCGGGGGGATCTGAAACGGTCTCGCCGGCCCCACGCTGACTGAGAGAGCTCCTGAGCCCAAGTAGGAAGTCGCAAATGGTGAAAAAGCGGCGCTTGGAGTGGGGCGAAGGCCGCCGCATTGGATGGTTGTAACTCACTTCCTTGCCATGGGTTAAGCGGGATTGTGGCCGACGTGAGGGGGCCCAGTTGCCCCGCAGTTCCCCCTCCCTTCCATCGGGATTCGGATGCATCTTTGCCCGTTGGGGTGCATGGCACTCCTCGGCGCTCTCTCCCCCACCCCGGAGACACCATGCGGCCCATCCTCCACACTCTGTACGCCTGCACCGTC
>DUDB01000077.1 GCA_012959525.1 Planctomycetota bacterium | reverse complement strand
GAGACGGCGGTGCACCCCAAGGCGGTCATCGTCGGGGGGACCGAGTACGACTTCGGGATCATGGAACAGGGCCAGGAATCCGAGCACGTCTTCATGATCCGCAACGACGGAGACGCTCCGCTGCGATTGGCGGCCAACTACAAGGGAGCCAACACCTGCGAATGCACTGTTGGCAAGCTGGAACGCAACCTCATCGAACCGGGCCAAACCGTTCACGTCACCGTTTCCTGGGGCGTCAAGAAACCGGCGATCGCCTTCGCTCACTCGGCTCGCATCCGCACCAACGACCCCGACATGGTGACCATCCCCTTCCTGATCAAGGGAGTCATCGGACGCCGGGCTGTCATCAAACCGTCACCCGACTGGGGTGTCGGACAACTGGAGCCCGATGACATCGTCCACGTCGACCTGACAATCCACACCGAAATCGCAGACAGCTTCAAGCTGCTCAAGATCGAAAACCCCTCCGGCCTGCTCGTCACCTCAAGCCAGGCCATGACCGATAAGGAACTCGCAGCCCTCGCAGCCGTCGACAGCGCCGCTCCGGACGACACCGAAAAGATCGCCAAGGTCAACGCACGACTCAAGGCAGGCAACAACCGGCCACTGCCCAAGGCTGGCTATAAGATCACCGCCACCGTCGATGCCTCCAAGTTCCCCGCCGGACCCTTCCTCGAAACACTCACACTCCACACCGACCTCGCAGACAACCACACGATCAACGTTCGACTGCGAGGCAGCCGCTCGGGTTCGATCGAGTTCATGGCGGCTCGAGGCAGCGAATGGGTCAGCAAGAGACTGCTGCTCAGACTCGGGTCGTTCTCCGCCGCCAAGGGCAAGTCGCTGAAAATCCCGATGCTGATCAAAAACGTCGAAGGCGATGGCAAGATTCAAGTCACGTCCACCAAACCCAAGTTCCTCCAGGTCGCCATCCAACGCGACCCGAACTTCCCAGCCAAAACCAACCGCCGCTACTGGATGACGCTCACCGTGCCGCCAGGCCAACCGCCCGTCGTGCTGACTCACCGACGCCGAGGAATCGTTACGCTCACCCTCGATGGCAAGAAAAAACGGACCATGAGATTCTTTGTCGGTTTCGTCTCCCGATAACCCACTCGACACCCCAACACTGGCCCGTCCCCCGATTTCCTGACGACTCGACAAACTTCATGCCACGCTGGGTAACTCCGCTCCTGTGTACCCTGGCAATCGCCGTCGGCTTGGCCGCGTGGTTTCTGATGTCCGACCCACCTGGCACGATCGACTCAACCGGCAACACAACCGGCAACACTCAAGCAGCCCCAGCGAATCCGCTGCTCGAGGACTGGTCCACCGACCAACTCACACTGGTCATCTCCGGACAACAACACGGGTACCTCGAACCGTGTGGCTGCTCGGAGACTCAATCCGGAGGCTACTCGAGACGAGCGGATCTGTTGAAGCAAATGAGCCAGCGGGGGTTTCGGCCGATTGCCCTGGACCTGGGCGGACTGGTTCGCCGACGTCGAGAACAAAGCCGGCTGAAGTACCAGACAATGCTCGCGGCCCTGGGCGACATGTCCTACTCAGCCGTCGCCGTCGGACCCGAAGACCTCGCACTCGGCGCCGACTTCCTGCTCTCACAAGGCACCACAGACGACACGGACGACTTGGACAATTCAGAGAATCCAGAACCACCCAGGACTCCAACACCGCCTGCCCGACCGGTCCTGCTGGCCGCCAACGTGCGTCTCTTCGACAGCGACGACTTGCCGGGTGCTCCCACGGCCAGCCGCCTGATCAAGACAAAACGGCACACGATCGGTATCACCGCGATCCTCGACCCCGCCCTGGCCAAACCACTCGAAGCCACCGGGGCTCTTCAGGACGTGACCATCCGGCCACCCGAGGACGTTCTTCCCGCCGTGATCGATTCGCTGCTGAAACGCGGAGCCACCCTCCTGGTGTTGCTCTCGCATGCCTCACCCGAACGCTCCATCGAACTCGCCCAGCAATTCCC
>DUDB01000076.1 GCA_012959525.1 Planctomycetota bacterium | reverse complement strand
AGGATCGTGTGGGGCTGGCGACTCGGGTGGTCGTCTACCCGGACGTCCGCACCAATTCGATCGTCGTCCAGGCTCGACCCCGGGATTTGAAGGAAGTGGCGGCACTGGTCAAGCGGATTGATCTCGACAGTGCCAATTCGGTGAACCAGCTCCGAGTCTTCCAACTCAAACATGCGATTGCCGAGGAGTTGTCTGAAACGATCAACCTGGCGATCCAGAGCGTGATCAATCCGGCGCGTCAGCCGGCGGGATCAGGTGTGGGAGGTCTTGGCGGAGGCGGTGCTGGCGGTGCCCAGACGTCTCAACAACTGCGAGACGTCCGCAGTGCGGTGCTCGAGTTGCTTCCCGAGGCCGGTAGCAAGGGAATGAAGGTCGTTTCGGGGATACTCTCGGACATCCGCATCAATCCTGATGCCCGGACCAACAGCCTGGTGGTGACGGCTCCGGAACGCAGCATGAAGATGATGCAGCGGTTGATCGAAAAACTCGACAAGCCGACCAGCGTGGTCGCCGACATCAAGCACTTCTTGCTCGAGAACGCCGACGCCACCAGTGTTGCCGAACTGCTTTCCGAGTTGTTCGTGACCGACGAAACCGGTGGCGGGACGCAATTGGGAGTGCAATTGGCTGGTGCCGAGGACGCCAGCAGCAGCATTGTGCCGCTGCGGTTCAGCGTCGACGTTCGCACCAACAGCATTTTTGCGGTGGGAGGTCGTGAGGCGTTGGAGGTGGTCGAGGCGGTTGTGGTGCGGGTCGACCAGAGTGACCTTCGGAAGAGGAAGAGCGAGGTGTATTTGTTGCAGAACCAGCCGGCGACCGAAATCTCCGATGCGGTCAACGCCTTCTTGCAGTCGCAACGTGATCTGCTGGACGGGACGGACCTGGTCAGCCCGTTCGAGCAGATTGAGCGGGAAGTGATCGTGGTGGCCGAGCCCGCTACGAACTCGCTGCTCGTCAGTGCGACTCCGAGGTACTACGACGAGGTGATGAAGATGATCATTTCGCTCGACCGGCCATTGGAGCAGGTGACCGTGCAGGCATTGATCGTCGAAGTGGAATTGAACAACACAGACGAGTTCGGAGTCGAACTCGGGTTCCAGGACTCGGTGCTGTTTGACCGCGGGACCGTGGCCAGCATCGAGACTCTTTCGCAGACCAACCAGGCTGACGGCAACGCCCAGACGGTGACCCAGAACATCGTGTCGTCGGAGGGTGTCCCCGGTTTCAACTTCAACCAGCCGTTCCTGGGCAACAACACACTCGGAAGCCTGTCTGGTCCGGCAATGGTCGGCAAGCAGGCGTTGAGCAATTTCCAGATGGGGCGAGTCAACGGCGACCTGGGTTTCGGTGGTCTTGTGCTTTCGGCTGGTTCCGAGTCGATCAATATCCTGTTGAGGGCCTTGTCGGAGAACCGAAAGGTCGAGGTGCTCAGCCGACCGATGGTGCAGGCTTTGCACAACCAGACCGGTTTGATTCACGTGGGGCAAACATTCCAGCAGGTCAATGGAGTCTCGGCTGCCAACGCCTTGACAGGCGTGTCGCAGCCATCACTTGAAGAGCGGGCAGTTGGGATCCAGTTGACCGTCACGCCCAGGGTCTCGCCTGACGGAACGATCGTGATGGAAGTGGTGGCGACGAAGGACCAGATTTCTCCGAACAACACGGTGCCGATTTCTGCGGACCCGGTGACCGGGACGACGTTCGAGTCGCCTGTCATCGACACCGCGACCGCTCAGGCCAGTGTCAGCGTCCGCGACGGCCAGACAATCGTGCTCGGGGGCATGATCACACGGACCGAGGCGACGACCGAACGAAGGGTGCCGTGGCTGGCCGAGCTGCCGTTGCTGGGAGCCGTGTTCCGGTACGATTCTCACACGCTCAGACGAACCGAGCTGCTGATCTTCCTCACGCCACGCATCATGAAGACTCCGGCCGACTACGAGGAGCAGAAGCAGGTTGAGGCCGAGCGAATGAGTTTCAGCCTCGAGCGGGCCGAGGAGATGCACGG
>DUDB01000075.1 GCA_012959525.1 Planctomycetota bacterium | reverse complement strand
GGCCAGGAAAGTAGCCGTGTCTGTAATGGCGATGGTCAGGCCGTTGACACTAAGCTCGATCCTGGAGTAACTCTGTCCTCCCGCAGGTCTCACGTTACCCACCTGCTTAATAACGAGTAGCTTCCCCTGGGGTACGGTATAGGGTGCCCCTTCAAAGATCTGAACGTAGTCCCGCGGATGAGGCTCATTGACGTTTTCTATCGCGCTCACATCGCGCGTTGACGAGGAGCCCTGCAAGGGCATGGCGCCGGCAGTGACCCAGACGAGGCCGAGCAAGGCCATTCCTGCGAGGGCGGAGAAGGGATGAATGGTGATGTTGAGTTGTTTCATGGGGGACTCGCTGGTTGGAAACACGCGTCGTTGAGGGGAAGGGCGGACAGATCTCCTGCCCATTACCAAGAGTGCACCGGATCACATTTGAGACCGCGATTCCGGTGGATTTCGGCCACCCCTAACATTGCACAATCATCCCGGACCGCAATGCTGGTCCGGGCGGGGGGCGCCATGCCGCAGTCATAGAAACGACCGGTCTACATTTGGGACACGGATCACAACCGCGGCCTTTCCCAGAGGACGGGCCCGTCCGTCGTGTTTCTTCTCTAGCGCGCGTACCCCAGGGCGCGCATGGTCTCGAGTTCTTCGGGGCTCAGGAGCACCGGCAGGACTTCGTCCACGCCGGTCTCCTGCCACAGAAGGGCCTCGGCCACGGCGGGCCAGCCGACGGTTTCGTCGGCTTCTTCCACGGGCAACATGGAGCGGCGGATCCTGAAGGGCAGGGACTCGGGGTCTTCTTCCTGACCGAGATACAGACCACCACTCAGGGCCTTGCCGTCGAGGGTGACGTTCAAGGTGAGCTCATCACCACGGCACCAGAACACAAACTCCATGCGGCTCTTCGTCAACTCGGTGTCCAGGATCAGATGCTTGCGATCCAGGTCCAGGGAGAAGTCGGTCTCGGGCGGCGCGGGACGGGCCACGAAGTTGGCGTCAAAGAGGTCGTCGGTGGTGACCTCCACGCGCAGGCGCTGGCCCACCGTGCCGGCTACGCGCAGGTGATAGCGGCCGCGCTGCAGCTGCTCCCAGCGAAAGGCGTCCATGGCGGTCTTGGCCCGCGCGACCACTTCAGGATGCTGGTCGGCGACGTTCGTCATCTCACCAGGATCCGCCACCAGATCGTACAGGGCCTCGGTGTGGAACACCGGGTCGTGCAGGTACTTGAAGCGGCCCAGGACCCAGGCTTTTTGGGCCGAGGAGTCGTAGGTGGGATACTCGATGAAGAAGGCGTCGTCCTCGGGCGCGTCCGCCGCCAGACGATCCACCCCGTGGAAGAAGTCCGGGGGCTCCAGACCCAGGGCGCCCAGGATGGTGGGGGCGAGGTCAATGGCGGCTACGGGGCGCGTCACGTCAAGGCCCTCGTGAGAACCAGGGATGCGCAGGATCATGGGGATGTGAACCTGGTCGTCGTGCAGGGTGTAGCCGTGGTGGTAGTGGTTGTGGTCACCGAGACCCTCGCCGTGGTCAGCCACGAAACCGATGATCGTCCGATCCCACTGACCGCTGGCGCGCAGGGCGTCGAGCACCTGCCCAATGGCCGCATCCACCTCGGCCAGCTCAGCGTCGTAGTAGTCGTGCACGAACTGACGGTCGGCCTCTTCCAGATCCGGCGGAGGAGGCGGACCCTCGTGCACGAACCAACGCCGACCCGGACGGGGATCGAGCACCTCGAAGGGTACGTAGGCCCCGCGCCGATTCTTGAAGCGTCCGTCGTAGTCGGGATCCGTGAAGGCCTCGCGGAAGCTGTCCTCGGTTGTGTAAGGCAGATGCGGATCCATGATGTGCCAGAACAGCAACCAGGGCGTGGTCGTGTGCTCCTGCACGAACGCGGAAACCTTGGGCGCATCGGTCATGGCCGACTCCATGTTCCAACCGAAGCGATAAGCCTCGAAGCCCTGATCCAACCCGTACTTGGGCGAGATCAAACCGTTGGCCACCATGCCCTGGGTTTCATAGCCCACACGCGAGAGGATCTCGGCCAGGGCGGTCGTGGTCGGATCGATCGGGGTCCACTCGTCGTGCCCGCCGCGCCCGGCACCATGGGCCGAGGGGTACAGGGAAGTCATGATCGACGAGAAGGACGGCAAGGTCCAAGGCGCCTGAGACCGGGTCTGACTAAAGCGCACACCCTGGTCGGCGAGTGCCGCGAGGTTCGGAGTGGTGGGGCGCTCGTAACCGAAGACCGAGAGGTGGTCGGCGCGCAGGGTGTCGACACCGATCAGCAGCACGTTGAAGGGTGCCGGGGCCTGTTCGGCCGGCTCGATGCGCGGGGTGGATACCAAAACCGTATCCAGGAGATCCGGTTCGTCGTCCATGTCGGACGAGGCGAAGACGATCCGGCCCTGCTGTCCGGCGACGGGGCCCAGGTCCAGGTTGGCCTTCAGCCAGAAACGGTGATCGCGATCGTTGCGCGGATCCACGCTGACCCGGCCCAAGGGTGTTCTCACCCCAGCCCCGTCTTCAAAGGAGACATCTATATAGGCGCCGTCGCCTTCGGCCCGCTGGGCTTCAGGGGTCATGCTGTACTGGAAGCGCAGCTGGGGCTTGCTGGCGGCGCTGGGGATGTCGACGGGAATCGCGAGGCTGGCGGGCGGCGGGATCAACACCGCGTCGCGCACCTCGCCCATCAGCTCTACCCGCAGGCGCCAGGGGGTTTGGGACTCGTTGCCATCCCGGGGCTTGTAGTTCTGGGTGATGTGCTCGATGACCTCGGGCAGGCTCAGGCTCGTCTGCTCAACACGCACGTCATCGAAGTAGGTGGTGGCCGCCTCGCTGTCGCCGCTGCGGTGCAGGAGTTGCAGTTCCAGACAGGCGGTGGTGGAGCGCGTGATGAAGCTCAGGTCAAAAGTGTCCCAGCCGGAGGGGTCATGGCGCCGAGAGACGCGCATGGGAGAGCCACTGCGGCGGAAACGGGAGCGCGTGGTGGGGTCCGTCACCATGCCCCGATGCTCCACCACACGCAGGCACTCGCGCTGGGTGGAGTCGGCGGCCTTCTCGTTGTTCTCCAGGCGAACGCGGCCCGTGATGTGCACCTGGGTCAGGCCGCCGCTGGGCATGAGGATCACGGCACGGCTGTTGTCCTCAGGCACGCCCGGACCCAGACGCAACCTGCCGCCGGCCAGTCCGCCCTCGCTCTCAAGGCCGCCGAACTCGGTATCCCAATCGAGGCTGCGTCCCTTGTCGCGCCCGTACCAGATCTTCTCCGGTGCGGAGTCCGTGAAGTTCCACTGGGCCGTCGTGGTCTCGCCCTTGGCGTCGCTCGTCGGGATGCCCGTCCACTCAGCCTCGGCCATGCGGTCGAAGAGGCGATGGCGCAGGACTTCGGGCGCAGCGTCCTGAGCCTGTACGGCCAGGCAGAGGAGAAGGGAGGTTGCGGAGAGGACACCGACGCGGGAGGGCATGGTCTTCATGCCCCACACCCTACGGCATTGCCGTCAATCCGAGGTCCGCGCCTAGCCTTCCGCTTTCACAGCCCTTACGGCTTCCGCGAGGGCCGGGACGACCTCGAACGCATCGCCGACGATGCCGTAGTCGGCCACCTTGAAGATGGGCGCCTCCGCATCCTTGTTGATGGCCACGATGGTGCCGGAGGTACGCATACCAGCGAGGTGCTGGATCGCGCCGGAGATACCCACGGCCACGTAGAGCTGGGGCGCGACGACCTTGCCCGTCTGCCCGACCTGCTCGCTGTGGGGGCGCCAGCCGGCGTCCACCACGGCTCGCGATGCGCCGACGGCGGCGTCGCCGAATGCCGCGGCGAGCTCCTCGATGAGAGCGAAGTGCTCGGCTTCCTTCATGCCCCGTCCACCGGAGACGACCACGGGGGCTTCCTTGACGTCGAGCTTGGTCTCGCCCTTGGCTTCGATGGAGACTACGCGTGTCTTGGGCTCGGCGGAGATGGCGTGCTCGCTCACCTCCACGCTGCCTTCACCCTCAAAGACTTCAAAGACGTTGAGGCGTGTGGTGCAACAGAAGGCGGGCGCCGCGCTGGTCAGCTGCGCGATGACCTTGCCCGCGAGCCAGGCGCGCTGAACGCTGAGGGAGTCGCCCTCGCTGGTGAGACCCGTGCAGTCGCTGAAGAGCACCGAGTCCAGGTGCGCGGCCACGCGCGCGGCCAGGTCCTGTCCGTGGTGGGTGCTGGCGGCCAGGAAGCCGTCCGCACCTTGGGCACTTACCACTTCCGCCATGGCGCTGGCCACGGCATCGGCGCTGTGCTCTGCGGGCCCGGTCAGGACGACGGCCTTTGCGGCGCCACTGTTTCCGAGGGTCTGGGCAGCCTGGGCGGCATCCGCGCCCGTGAGAACTGCAATGCAATCGCAGCCGGCGGCGCGCGCGGCCCCGAGGGCCTCAAGGGATCCGCGACGGGCGTTGCCGCCGGAGTGTTCAACAAAAACAACGAGGGTGGTCATGGCGATGAAGGGGGGCTAGAGGACCTGGGCCTCGTTGCGGAGGGCGTCGATCAGAGCGGGGACGGCCTCGGCGCCGGTGCCGACGATGCGGCCCTCGGGGCGAGCGGGGGGAGCACTGACGGTTGAGAGGACGGCTTGCCCATCGGCCTCGGCCGGGGCCTGCTCTTCCAGAGGCTTCTTCTTGGCGGCCATGATCCCCTTGAGGCCGGCGTAGCGCGGGGTGTTGAGGCCCTTGTTGCAGGTGATGACGGCAGGCAGGCTGAACTCGACGGTCTCGATCCCGTTCTCGGTCTCGACCTTAGCTGTGCCCTTGTCCTCGCCGCATTCCATCTCAATCACGCCGCTGACGCAGGCCCAACCGAGGTAGGTCGCGCACATGGGCCCCACGGCGGCGTTGTCCCGGTCCGTGGCCACGCGCCCCATGAAGACCAGCTGCGCGTCCAGCTCACCGATGGCGGCGGCCAGGCGCTTAGCGGTTGCGCGGCAATCAGACGACATCCACTCGTCGTCGGTCAGGATCACGGCCTTGTCGGCGCCCTTGGCCAGGCACTCGCGGATCTCCTTGGATCCACTCGCGGGGCCCAAGCTGAGGGCCGTGACCTCGCCACCAAGTGCTTCCTTGGTGAGCACGGCCTGCTCCAGGGCGATCTCGTCGTAGAACGAGATCATGTAGGGCAGTCCTTCGGTCTCGAGACCAGAGGCGTCGGCCTTGAAGCGAACTTCAGCGTCCGTGGTGGGGACGCGCTTGATACAGGCAATGATGTTCATCGGATCGAGGGCTGGGGGGGGTGGTTAACCGGATCAGGGGGCGAGGCCCGGGTCGGTTTTGGGCGCAACAGGATATAGGCGGAGGGATGCGGGAGCAAGGCGTGGAACTCCGCACCTGTGCCTAGTCGGGCGATGAATCGAAGCTCTTACCCAGATAGACCTCACGCACACGCTCGTCCTGCACCAGGTCCTCGGCCGATCCCTCTCGCAGGATCTGTCCCTGGTGGATGATGTAGGCGCGGTCGGTGCTGGCCAGGGTCTCGCGCACGTTGTGGTCGGTGATCAGCATGCCGATCCCCTGGTCCCTGAGCTGTTGGATGAGGCGCTGGATCTCTTCGACGTTGATGGGGTCCACGCCGGCGAAAGGTTCGTCCAGCAGAAGGATCGACGGCTTCGTGGCGAGTGAGCGGGCCAACTCCAGCCGGCGGCGTTCACCGCCCGAGAGGGTGTCGGCGCGGTTTCTGGACAGGTGCGAGAGCTCCAACTCGCTGAGCAGGCGCTCCATTTCCTGCATGCGCTTGGCCCGCGGATAGGGCATGGCCTCGAGCACCGCCAGCAGGTTGTCGCGCACCGACATCTGGCGAAAGACGCTCGTCTCCTGGGGCAGGTAGCCCATTCCCAGCCGCGCGCGCTTGTACATGGGCATGGAAGTGCACTCGCTGCCAAGCAGAGTCACGCTGCCCGCATCGGCCTGGACAATGCCCACGGTCATGCGAAAGCTGGTCGTCTTGCCGGCGCCGTTCGGACCGAGGAGGCCCACGATTTCACCGGGCTCCACGGAGAACGAGACGCCGTCCACCACGCGCCGCCCCTTGTAGGACTTCACCAGCCCTTCAACACGCAGCAGGGTTTGAGTAGAGGTGCTCATGATTAGGAAGGATTCAACGAACCCACTTGAGCCGATAGATGTCCAACGAGGGCGCCAGGGGCCAAACCACGAGGACGGCGCGTCCGCGGATCAGGGAGCGAGGCACAAGGGATAGACCAACGGGGCCTAGCGAGCGGGCGCTGTCCCTGGGAAATACCCAGCGCTCGCCGAACTCGTCTTGCAGGAACACGGTAGCCTTGCCGTGTTCATCGGCGACGATGATCGGGTTCTCCGTGCCGCGGTTGTTGCCACGCACCAGTTCCGTCTGGCCGTCCTCGGTAGGTACCTCGAAGCGTGTGAGGTTCCAGTCGCGTGCGTCAGAAGAGTCTTGGGTGTTGTCACCCAGCATCACGAAGTGGTCGGCTGGTATGTCCCAGCTCGTGGTCCGCTGCCCCGCGCTCGTATAGTAGATGTCGCGCGCGACACCCAGTTCCGTGAACTCCGCACCACCGCCTTCTGTCACCAGCGAGACGGTACACGTGCGCTCGGCTGCGGAGGGGATTTCGAGGGTCAACACGACCTCGCCGTCCACCTCAAGCTCGAGCAGGTCGTCGACGTTTTGGGCCAAGAACTCCACCGGCGTCTTGGTGGGAAGGCGCCAGGGATTGACGCTCAGCTTCTTGCGGGTGTCCAAGCCTGTGCGCGAGTTGTGTGTGCGGAGGTAGGGCTTGGCCGTCTCATCGGCAGCAGGGCCTGGCAGTGAGAAGCGGTAGTGCCAGGCTCCCTCGCGCAGCTCGACGACGACCTCCGAACATTCCGCATTGGCGGCGATGGTGCCGGTGACGCGCACGTCACCAACGGCATTGGCGCCTGAGCGCTTGCCCGCAATGTTCTGTAGGGCTCCAAGCTTGCCGGGATACCCATCCGAGTACTGGTCTCGGATGTTGTTGGAGGTTCGCGGGAAGACGGCCTGACCTGCACCCGAGGCGCTGATCGACTGGCCCACCGAGCGCCAGTTGTCACCATCGAGGCGCCACTCACCTGCGACGTCTAGAGGTTTGAGTTGGGCATCGAGGACCGACCGTGCGCGGCGGACGATCTTGAACTCGTCGCTCCCATGGGCAGCCCCCAAGGGTGCCGAAAACAGATCGCCACCTCGAATCTCCAGCGATTCGGGCCCGACACCAACCACGCGCTTGATGAAGTTCTTGGACTGGTCGAGGGGGTAGCGAAAGACGACGACCTCGAAGCGCTCGGGGTCGCGGTAATGGAACGAGAACTTGTCGACCAGCACTCTGTCAAACACGCCGCCCCCCTCTCCATCGTCCCAGCCCATCAAGGTCGGCTGCATGGAGCCGGTCGGAATCTTGTACGCCTCAAGGACGAAGTACTTGAACAGGACAATGATGATGATCGAGACTGTGATGGCCTCGATATTGTCCCGCCAGGGGTGGGTGCGCTCGGTGGTGGAGTCAGTCTTCTTGGTCACGGCAGTAGGTGGGCTGGGCGTCATTCTAGCGAGCAGGCCCTATTTGTCGTCACCGCCAAGAACGGAAAGGAACGCCTTCTGGGGGATATCCACGGCTCCCACCTGCCGCATGCGACGCTTGCCCGCCTTCTGCTTCTCCAGCAGCTTGCGCTTACGCGAGATGTCACCGCCGTAGCACTTGGCGGTCACGTCCTTGCGCAGAGCGGCGATGCTCTCGCGAGCGAGGATCTTGGATCCCACTGCGGCCTGCAGTCGCACCTCGAACATGTGGCGTGGGATTTCCTTGCGTAGCTTCTTGAGGACCGCTCGGCCCCGGGCATCGGCTCGCGAGGAGTGCACGATGGAGGAGAGCGCGTCGACCTCCTTGCTCGCCACGAGGATGTTCAGCTTGACCAGGTTGTCTGCACGGTAGCCGGTGACCTCATAGTTCAGCGTTCCGAACCCGCGAGTGGAGGACTTCAGCTTGTCGTAGAAGTCGTACATGATCTCCGCTAGCGGGATGTCGAACACCAGCTGCACGCGCGTGGGGGAGATGTGCTCCTGGCGCACGAAGGTGCCGCGGTGATCCGTGGAGATCTGCAAAACCGGACCGATGTGCTCGGTGGGTAGGAGCATGCTGACGCGCGCGATGGGCTCGCGCAGTTCATCGTACTGATCCGGATTCGGTAGAGTCCCGGGAGAGTGGATGAGCTTGGCCTCTCCATTCGTCGTCAAGATTTCGTAGGTCACCGACGGCGCGGTCTGGATCAAATCGAGGTCGTACTCGCGCTCCAGTCGCTGCTCGATGATCTCCATGTGCAGCAGGCCCAGGAAGCCGCAGCGGTATCCAAAGCCCAATGCGTCCGAGGAGACGGCCTCGAAGGTCAGTGAGGAGTCCGAGAGGCACAGGGCTTCGAGCGCATCCCGCATGACTTCGTAATCCCCGGGGTTGGTGGGGTAGAAGTCGGCGAACACCATGTGTTGGGGTTCGCGGTAGCCAGGTAGAGCTTCGACGTCCGCGCCTTTGTGCATGGTCACGGTGTCGCCTACCCGCACGTCGCCCAGGGCCTTGATGTTGGAGATGAAGTAGCCCACCTCGCCCACGTGCAGACTCTCGCAAGGGACCATCTGCGGTGCGAAGTGACCGATCTCGGTGGTCTCGTAGACCTTGCCGATGCTCATCATGCGCACCCGGTCCCGCTTGCTCAGGGAACCATCCACGATCCGCAGGTGTACGATCACGCCGCGGTACTCGTCGTAGACGGCATCAAAGATCAGCGCGCGCAGGGGGCCGTCCTCGTTCCCACTCGGAGCCGGCACCTCGTCCACGATGCGGTCGAGTACCTGCTCCACGTTTTCCCCGGTCTTGGCGGAAATGCGTACGGCGTCGGTGGCCTCGATGGCCAGGCTGTTCTCGATCTCCTCACAAACCTCATCGGGCCGAGAGTGGGCCAGGTCGGTCTTGTTGAGGACGGGGATGACGGCCAACTTGGCATCCATGGCCAAGATGGCATTGGCCACGGTCTGGGCCTCGACCCCTTGAGAGGCGTCTACCAGCAGAATGGCACCCTCACAGGCCTGCATGGACTTCTCCACCTCGTAGCTGAAGTCGACGTGTCCTGGCGTGTCGATCAGGTTGAGCTGGTAGGTCTGTCCATCCTTGTCATGATGGATGGTGACCGAGCGTGCCTTGATCGTGATGCCTCGCTCGCGCTCCAGCTCCATGTCGTCGAGCAGGCGGTCCTTCATCGCCCGCTTCGGCACGGTGTTGGTGATCTCCAACATGCGATCCGCCAGCGTCGACTTGCCATGGTCGATGTGCGCGATGATCGAGAAGTTGCGTATGTACTTGGAGTTCACGGGTGCTCAGAGGTCAGGAGACTTCGAGGGCGGCTAGGTGATGGATGAACTTCTGCAGGGCCCGGCCACGATGACTGATGACACTCTTGGCCTCAGGGGCGAGCTCCGCGAATCCCTGTCCCGTCTGATCGTGACCTTCTTCGGTGAAAAGGAACAGCGGATCGTAGCCAAAGTCGCCCGATCCACGGGGGGCGTCGAGGATCCGACCCTCGGCGGTGCCCTCGAATTGGGCAGTCACCTCACCTTCTGGGTCAGCAAGGGCCAGTGCGCAGACAAAGCGTGCTCCACGTTGCTCGGGGGCTTTGCCTTCCAAGAGCGAGAGGAGCTTTGCGTTGTTAGCTTCATCGTCGCCGTGCTCGCCCGCAAAGCGCGCTGAGAGAACGCCTGGTGCTCCATCAAGGGCCTTCACCTCCAGACCAGAGTCGTCAGCAAGGCACCAACGACCCGTAGCGAGCGCCGTTTCGCGGGCCTTCTTCGCGGCGTTGCCTGCAAAAGTCGGTGCGTCTTCGATCACCTCCGGCAGCGGGCCGACCTCGTCGGAGGTCAGTACGTGCACGGACAATGGGGCAAGCAACCCGCGAATCTCGCGGATCTTCTTCGGGTTGCCCGACGCGATCAAGACCTCCTGCAGTCCCATCACGACCTAACCTTCAAGGGCGGCTTTCTGCTGGGCGAAGATGTGGGCGATTCCGCCTTCGCCCAACTCCAGCATCGTGTCCAACTGCTCGCGATCAAAAGGGGCACCCTCGGCCGAACCCTGAACCTCCACGAAAGATCCAGCGCTGGTCATGACGATGTTCATGTCCGTTTCGGCCTTGCTGTCTTCGGGATAATCGAGATCGCAGACGGGTGTTCCGTCAACTACACCGACCGATATCGCGCCCAGCTGTGCCGTCAGGGGCCAGCCGCGCAGAATTCGCTTCTCGTCCATCCAGGTCATGGCATCGTGCAGGGCCACGTAGGCGCCGCTGACTGAGGCCGTGCGCGTGCCTCCATCGGCTTGCAGCACGTCGCAGTCCACCCAGATCGTGCGCTCGGTCATCTGCGTCAGGTCGACCACGGCCCGCAGGCTGCGCCCGATCAGACGCTGGATCTCGACCGAGCGTCCGTCCACGCGACCGTTGCGGTCGCGGCTCTTACGGGTGTTCGTGGAGGAGGGCAGCATGGAGTACTCCGCCGTCAACCAGCCGCGCCCCTTGCCCTTGAGGAAATGCGGGACGCCGTCGGTGATGGTCGCCGTGCAGAGCACTCGCGTGTCTCCAAAGCAGGCCAGCACCGAGCCCTGAGAGCGGTCGGTAAAGCCTCGCTGGAAGGAGATTTCGCGAGTGGCTTGGGGTGTACGCCCGTCGTGTCGTTCCATGATCAATTGCCGTTTGGGCCCGAGAATCGGACCTTCTTTGGGTTCTGACCGGACTATCCTAGTGGCGGGCGCTGCTGCTGACCACCGCATGAGCCCACATCACTGTACGCGGTCCAACTTCACCAGGAACTCCAGCGGGAGCCACGCCATCCCCCTGTCGGTTTCGATCCCGATACCCCGATCGAAATCGAGACCCCCAATGGGGCCTTGCGCTTGGGTGGAGCCCGCCTGGGCCAGAACGTGGGCGCTTCTCAGATCCAGGGAGGCAAGGTAATCCGCACAGATGTCACCACGGTGTGGGCCCGCGGCTTGGGCCAGGCGGGAGTGAAGGTGACCAAGAAGAGGATCCTCCAGCTTCTCGGCCGTGGTCTCGAGGCCCAGCTGAGCGAGGCTGACCACCTCCCGCTCGTCATGCAGAGCCTGGGGCAGCTCGGACCCCGTGACGTTGATGCCCATCCCGACCACGTAGGCGGGTGCCTTGGGATCCCAGCCGCGGGTCTCCACAAGGATCCCGGCCAGCTTGGCTCCATGGACCATCAGGTCATTCGGCCACCGTAGCATCGATTCACTCACTCCCAACTGGCTGATGGTGTCGAACAATGCCAGACCTGCGGCCATCGAAGCCGCCGCGGCAGGCAAGGGGTTACTTGGGCAGTGGATCAGACTCAGGTAGAGGCCTTGGCCGGCCGGGCTGTGCCATTTCCGGCCGAGGCGGCCACGGCCTGCACTCTGTTCATCTGCCACGTGCCAATCTCCATCGCAGGCCGTTCCTTCCGCCAGAGCGACCAAGGCGCGCTCGTTCGTAGAGTCCGTGGCCCCATGCGCGAAGCGTCTCCCTGGAGATACGCTCACTCGTCCTCAGCAGGTTGAGTATCCGGGGGCGGCCAGATGCTGGTCGCATCGGCAATCGGAATTCCGTACCCGATGGTGTACACAGCCGTCTGCTCAGGCGTGGCCTGGACGCTGGTGACAATCCCGATCACGTGACCGAGAGGGTCCGTGATGGGCCCACCGCTATTGCCGGGGTGCACCCCGGCGTCCACCTGCAGGCTGCCGTCCACGATGCGTGAGAGGATCCCGCGGAAGGTGGAGGCGATCACCGTGCGACCCTCCTGCAGGGCGAAGTTGCCCAGGGGGAAGCCCAGCAGATAGAGGTCGCCCCCAGGTTCGGGTGCGGCACTCGCCAGGTTGAAGTCGTTGAGGTGGGGCATTCCCTCGAACGGATCGATGCGTACAAGCGCCAGGTCGACGTCGTCATCAGCGACCTTCACCAATTCGGCGTGGTGGCGCTCTTGCGTTCCAGAGAACACCGCGTAAATAGAAATCTGGGTGGTGATGGGAAGCTCGCTCGCCAAGGCAAGGAGATCCCCCTGGTGCGGGTCGGCCACATGGGCGTTGGTCAGGATCCAGCCACCTTCGTCGACGCAGAAGCCCGAACCGCTGGACTCCATGATCACGGGGATGCCGCGTCCCTCAAAATTGGGTTCGCTGTCGCGCGACAGGTAGAGCAGCTCCATGGTCTCGGAATTCACCAGGGCAACCTCCACCTCGAGGAGGACAACGGTCCGGCGAACGTGGCTGACACCCGCGAGGCGGGCCTGCTCCAGGTTCACGGGGTTGAACGAGGTCAGCTGGGTGCGAGCCTCTTGCAGATCCGCTTGGGTCTCCTCGATCAGGCGTGACAGGCGCTGGATTTCTGCTCCTTGCGCATCATCACCTTCTAGGGCGACCAGGCGCTCGCCCAGTTTCACCGCAGCGTTCTCCCGTTCTTCAACCCGTTCCCTGAGTGCCTGGGTCAAGCTCTCGCGCTCGCGCTCGCGCTCGATGCGCTGTTCCTCGTGGATTGCGTTTAACTCCTGCAATTGCTTGATCACCCCACGTGCAAGGCGCAGCTCGTCCTTGACCTGCGCGTCCCGTTCACGCTGGGCCGTGTTGGCTTCCTCCTGCATGGCCGTCATCTCGCCCTTGTTGGTGCGCATGGTATCGCGGGTCCACCAGACCAGAATGGTGATCAGTGCTGCGCTCAGAACCGTCACTCCCACGTAGGTCCGCAGCGTTCTGCGCTGAACCAGGTCATGGACCTGCTTCTCCGAGACCTTTCCCATGGTCGCTTGCATGGACTTGGGGTCGACGAACATTGTCTGGGACAGAGGCTCGCTGGACACCACGGCGAAGCGTGGTCCTATGGTCCCGAGTTGAAGCTGAGCACCTAGGTTGACCGTCGTGCGGGTGATCGTCTCGCCGTCCACATAGGTTCCATTGCGCGATCCGAGATCCTCGACCCACAGCTCTCCATCCACAAATTCGATCAGGCTGTGATGGCCGGAGACGGACGGGTAAATCTCCCCGTCCAGCACGATGTCATTGTCCTCTGACCGCCCCAAAGTCAGGCGCTCCTTCGCGGGTTTGATGGATGAATCCCAGCCGTCGACGGCAAGAGGCTTGAGCCGCCAGCAACTGGGACGGGGAATCTGATGGGGTTCAGAAGGGAGCGACATGGTCCAATTCTAGCCTCGGCGGGACGGTTCCGGACATTCTTGGGCACAACACATTGCGGAGAGCAATCCCATGATTACGGGCTTCCCATGGAATGCCCGTGATTCGGAGTTCAAGTCGAGCTTGGACCGTCTCGCTGTTGCGACCTCGGCATGGAGGGGGAGCGCTACACTCGGCACCCATCTCCCCGACGCACCTGGTGGCGTCACCAAATTATCTGCCTTATCCGACACCGTGGACACGCTTCGTTCTCCGCAACTATCTGACGACTTGCACCTGCTCTTGAACACCCTGCTCGAAGTGGGGCAGGAGAGGGCGGATGTGCGTGCAGCCCTCAGGCACTTGCGCTCAGCCTTGGGCGGGATGGAAGGAGAGGAAGGGGAGCTGTTGGCTCAGCGCACCTTGACCCCCCACCCCAGTCGGCGTGATTTTCAGCGGGAGTCGGCCGCGGTAGACCAACTCGCTGTCGGCGTGAACCTCGAGTTGATCGTGAAGCGTGCTCGTTGGAAAGCGGAATCCTGTCGGTTTGCTATTCGCCGTCGGAGCGAGGCTCCTTCGGGCACGGATGGAGACGACTTGTCCGCTGAGGAAAACAACTTGCGCGCACGGCGCGAGGAGCTGGAGGACTGCTACGCATGGATGCTCGACTCGCCGCGCCCGCTGCCCGAAGACAAGCGCGTGGAGGAAGTGGCTCTGTGCTACGACATCGTCGCCCGCGCTGCGGAGCTATGTATTGAGTTGAAAGCCGAGGGTGCCCTGTCACCCGTGCCGGCACCGGACCTCCTGTTCCTGCTCGCCGAATCCCAGTCTTCCCTACTGACAGCTTTGGCTCACTGCGACTTGCGCGGGGATAGCGACCAGCGCGATCTGTTCCTGTGGCTCAAGGAGCAGACGACACGTCATCGTGTGTACGTGGATCGTCACATGCGCCTCGATGATCCCGCGGACAGCACAAAGGCACCACAACTGATGGAGCGCTTGGAGCAGACTGCGAAGAGCATCCGAGCTAATTCTGGTGGGGGAGGTAAGGGCACCGCAGCTCCCAAGAACCTCTTGGCTGGCGTCCGGATCTTGGTTCTGGCCCCTCAGGGCCCCAAGCCTGAAGGGATGGTCGCGGAGCTGGGGCTGGACACCATGCGCTGGGTGGAGCTTGAAGAGGGCGCGCCTGCGGGAGAGCTGCTGGACCAGGAATTGAACGCTTCCGAGCACGATCTGGTGGTTCTGGCGACACGCCTGGCCGAAGACGACTACGCAAGGTTCAAGGGCCTTTGTGCGGCGAGCGATACGCTCTTCGTGCGGATGTCTCTGGGTGATGGAGAGGAGTTGACCGGCGAGAATCTGGCAAGCGAATGCGACCGCCAGATCGGTGAGAGGCTGCGGAGCTAGGGGACGTGCCCTGAGGCTCGTGTCGATTGGTCGGATGCCAGAAACCGATAGACCGGAATCCTGGATCCGCGCCCTGCCTGACATCAAGCTGGGCCCATGCCCCGGCTCATCGATCCCGACACAGGTCTCTCGCCCACTGAGGTGACCCTCGACTACGGAGCTCACTCGCATGCTCTTCTGGACGTTGAGCACGACTTCCCACAGGGTCTGACCCGACAGAGTTTCGACCCGAGCAGTGATCAACCCAGTGGCGTGTGGCGTTTCGCCCAACTCGTCGATCCAGAGCTCGATCCCGACCAGATCGTCACCCTCGCCGAAGGAAACACGCCGCTCTACAGGTCCGAGTCCCTGTGTGCGGCCTCTCTCCTGCCAGGGCTGCGCATAAAACACGAAGGGCACAATCCCACAGGGTCCTTCAAGGATCGTGGCATGACCGTGGCCGTTAGCCGTGCCATCGCGGGTGGGGCGAAAGCGTTGGCCTGCGCGTCGACGGGTAATACCGCGGCCAGCCTTGCCGCCTATGCCGCCCACGCTGGATATCCGGCGATTGTGCTGTTACCTGAAGCCTCCACGGCCAGCAGCAAACTCGCCCAGGCGATTGCCTATGGCGCACGCGTCTTGAGGGTGAGGGGTGACTTCGACTGCGCCATGAAGATCGTGGCAGAGCTCGCATTTAGGGGAGATGTTGCTCTCCTCAACTCCGCCAATCCATTTCGCATCGAAGGGCAAAAGACCATCGTGTTCGAGATGCTGCAGCAGCTCAATTGGCAGGCTCCTGACTGGATCGTTTTCCCCGCGGGGAACCTGGGCAACTGCACGGCCTTTGGGAAGGCTCTTCGAGAGGCTTTGGCGTTGGGCCTGATAGACAGCGTTCCCAGGCTCGCCGCTGTGCAGGCGGAAGGGGCTGCGCCATTTGCCGCCAGCTTCGCTAGGGGCTTTGATCGGCTCGACACGGTTCACGCCGAAACCCTGGCCACCGCCATCAAGATCGGAGCGCCGGTGTCCTTTTCGCGCGCTGTGCGTTCGATTCGGGAGACCCGTGGGGAGGTCCTCGCAGTCAGCGACGAGGAGATCCTTGTGGCCAAGGCAGAAGTCGACCGGGCAGGCCTGGGCGCAGAACCCGCTAGCTGCGCGGCCTTCGCCGGGGCCAAGAAGCTGGCTCTGCGTGGGATCATTGACCCGGAGGAGACGGTCGTCTGTGTTCTCACGGGGCATATCCTGAAAGATCCGGACACGACCTTGGCTTATCACGAGGGTCGCCTGGGAGAAGCCTCCCATGCCAACCAATCCCGGATTGTTGAGCCCGATCTGTCAGAGATTCAGCGCGCCGTGGCGGAGTGGGACGCTCCGGGAAGGGGCAACGCATGAAGGGGCATCGGCGCTTGCCCGGAGTGGATCTGGCACGCGCCTTGGCCATCTTCGGGATGGTCGCCGTGAACTTTGATCAGATTCTGAGCGTGCCCCAATCCACCGGCTTGAGTGCCACGCTCTTGGCTCTGCCTGCCGGCCGTGCCAGTGCGCTGTTCGTCGTCCTGGCCGGCATCGGACTCTCCCTGCTGGCGCGTCGGGATGTGGGGCGAGGCCGGCGTGTGGCCTTTCGGCGGGGACTGTTCTTTCTCGTCTTGGGGTACTTGTTCTGGGTTGTCTGGCCAGGGGACATTCTCCACTACTACGGGTGGTACTTCATTGTTGGAGGCATGGCGCTTAGCTGGGGAAACAGGGTCCTTGCCCTCGGAGTGGCTGTCGTGACCTTGACGGCACTCGCACTCCTCATGGTCTTTGACTACGGGGCCGGTTGGGATTTCACCCGGCTGGAGTACGAAGGCCTGCTTACCTGGACCGGGCAGACGCGCAACCTCCTGTTCAACGGGTTCCACCCGCTCTTTCCCTGGCTGGCTTTCCTCTTCTACGGCATGTGGCTTGGACGGAGGCTGGTCGCCGATCCCGCTCGTGTGGAGCGCATGATCTGGCCAGCTCTGATCGTTGCCGTGGCGACTGAATGGGCCTCCCACTCGATCATCTCGAACCTCGGGGGCCTGGAGAAGAACGAGGCTGCCTATCTGTTCGTGACTGACTCCATGCCCCCTTCACTTTTCTACGTTCTGGCAGCCGGGGCCCTGGCCACCTTCACCCTTGCGCTGTGCCTGCGGGTCGCCAACCGATGGGAAAGCACCTGGGTCGTGCGCGCCTTGTCGCACACGGGCCAACTGGCCTTCTCCCTCTACGTCCTGCATGTGCTGGTCGGCGCCTACCCCTTGATTGCGATTCAGCCTACACGAAGCATGGCCCCCGCATTTGTCCTGGGCTGGTGTGGAGGATTCTGTTTGCTGTCGATCGTGGGGTCCCACTTCTGGCGCCTTCGCTTCTCACAAGGACCGGCCGAGACTGTCCTGCGACGCTTCGCCCACAGCGCTCCGCAATCGGTAGTGACTAAGACCTGAATCGAGCCATCAGGTCGAGGAGTTGGTTGGCGTCTTTCTCGACCAGAAGGAGTTCATGGTGGTCGGGGGCCAGAAAGCCCTCGCCCCGGGCGTGGTCGAGGTGGGCCAGGAGGTGGTCGTAGTATCCGCGCACGTTCAGTAGGCCGATGGGGATGGAGTGAATCCCCAGTTGCAGCCAGGCCAGGGCTTCGAACAGCTCGTCGAGAGAGCCGTGTCCGCCGGGGAGCGTTATGGCACCGTCACTGAGCTCAAGCATCAGAGCCTTGCGCTCATGCATGGTCTCAACTTCGTGTAATTCACTGAGTCCTTCGTGGGCCACTTCCATCTCCACCAGTGTGCTGGGGATGACTCCGATTACGCGGCCGCCCGCTTCCAAGGCGGCATCTGCTATGGCGCCCATGGTCCCGACCTTCGCTCCACCGTAGACCAGTTCAATGTCACGTTCAGCGAGGGTACGCCCCAGAGCTTGCGCCGTGTCGACGTACTCACCGTGGGATCCCGGACTTGAGCCGCAGTAGACGACGACGCGGCGGAGAGGCATCTGCTCAGGCCTTGGTTTGCTTTCGTCGGCGACGAGTGAGGTAGGGAAGGACCCACAGATACAGTCCGGTGACCCAGAGACCGCACAGAATCAAGCCGACCGGGAGCCAGATGAGCAGCTTGGCCCTGTCGTGGAACCAGGATCCATCATGTAGCGACTCGATCAGATCCGAGCGGCGGTAGGTGGACTGCAGAATCTCGCCGGTGTGTGAGTCCAATTGGACTTCCCAGTGGTTCATGCAGCGGACCTTGAGGATGCCGATTCCCGGTCGCACGTCGAGGCGGTCGACGTCGTCCCAGGAGGAAACCCCGGCGCTCTCAACGCTTCGAACGGCGTCCAGGACCTCATCCCAGGTGATTTCAACTCCCGGGGCCGACCCTTGCTGAGTGGGGGGCTGAATCCAGGCGACTTCCTTCTTGAGCTGCAGCAGGATGCCCGTGGGGAAGAGGACCAGGGCTGGAAGGAGCACCAGAATGGCTCCCACTCGGTGCAGCTTGCGGTGGGTCTTGGCGGCGGACATGGGACGGGCCTCCCGGGAGGCTCGGGAAAGGTTGGGCCTTGGGCCGCGAGCCGTCAAGGGCTTCTGGTCAGCCTTCCTTTCGGGACGCGGCTGGAATACGAATCGAGTCCACCATGTCCTGTACGTGCTGCGGAGGGGGAGGGGTCAGCTTGGAGATCGTCAGCGCAACGGCGAAGTTCAGCAACATGCCCACGGCTCCGATTCCCTCGGGTGAGATACCCCACCACCAACGGTCCTGGGAGCCGGGACCCGAATCGATGAACTTGAAGTAGATGATGTAGCTCGCAGTAAAGACGATGCCGCAAACCATGCCCGTCACCGCGCCTTGTTTGTTCATGCGCCGTGAGAAAATGCCCATGATGATCGCCGGGAAGAACGAAGACGCTGCCAGGCCGAATGCGAAAGCCACGACGGCGGCGACGTAGTCCGGTGGGTAGATACCCAGGACACCGGCTATGGCGACGGCTACTGCCGCGCTCACACGTGCCGCGAGCAACTCACCCTTCTCCGTTATGTCGGGCCGTAGAGCGCGCTTCAGGAGATCATGACTGATGGCTGAAGAGACGACGAGGAGCAGGCCCGCTGCAGTGGAGAGGGCGGCAGCGAGAGCACCGGCCGCGACGAGACCGATAACCCAAGCGGGGAGGTTGGCGATCTCGGGGTTGGCCAGGACCATGATGTCCCGATCCACGTAGAGCTCGTTGTCGTTATCGGTCTTCGCGTTTGCCACAAGGCGCTCGCCATTGGCACCCAAGCCCTCCACGAACGCGGGCTTGCCCTCGAACGGGGCCCCCGCTCGATACTGGACCAGGCCATCGTCGTTCTTGTCGCGCCAGGCGATGAGGTCCGTCCCCTCCCAAGTCTTGAACCAGGCGGGAACCGGCTTCGCCGTACCGGCCTCCGCCGAGTAGGCGCGGCCTTCAACCTCCTGGATCAGATTGGTGCGGGCGAACACGGCCACGGCCGGGGCCGTTGTGTACAGAATGGAGATGAAGAGCAGCGCCCAGCCGACGGAAATGCGAGCGTCGCGCACCTTCGGCACGGTGTAGAAGCGAATGATGACGTGTGGCAGGCCCGCCGTACCCACCATGAGGGCGGCGGTGATGCAGAACACGTCGAGCATGGCCTTGGAGCCTTCGGTATAGGCGGCAAACCCTAGCTCTTGGTGCAGGCCATCCAATTTGTCCAGCAGCCACTCCCCGCCGGCTACTTGGCCCCCGAATCCCAGCTGGGGGATGGGATTGCCGGTGATCATGATTGAGATGAAGATCGCCGGCACCAGGTACGCAAAAATTAGCACGCAGTACTGAGCTACCTGCGTGTAGGTGATGCCCTTCATCCCGCCGAGCACGGCGTAGAAGAACACGATGGCCATGCCGATCAGCACACCGGTGGTCACGGGAACCTCCAGGAATCGGCTGAACACGATCCCCACGCCGCGCATCTGCCCGGCGACGTAGGTGAAGGAGACGAAAATGGCACAGAACACAGCGACGATGCGCGCAGACTGAGAGTAATAGCGATCCCCGATAAAGTCGGGCACCGTGAACTTCCCGAACTTGCGCAAGTAGGGTGCGAGCAGAAGTGCGAGCAGAACGTAGCCCCCGGTCCAGCCCATCAAGTAAACGGAGCCGTCATAGCCTTGGAAGGCGATGATGCCCGCCATGCCCAGGAAGGAGGCCGCGCTCATCCAGTCCGCAGCCGTCGCCATCCCGTTAGCCAAGGGCGATACATCTGCGCCCGCCACGTAGAAATCCTTGGTCGTCTTGGCCTTGGCCCAGATGGCAATACCAATGTAGAGGGCAAAGGAAACCACGACGATGGCATAGGTCCAATCGCGAACGCTCATGATTTGCCCCTAGTCCTCTTGCACGCCGTGCTCGCGGTCGAGCCGGTTCATGCGACGTACGTAGTAGAAGATGATCAGGACGAAGGCGTAGATCGATCCCTGTTGAGCGAACCAGAAGCCGAGCTTGAAACCCGTGCCCGGGATGCGGATCGAGTTGAGGGGTTCGACCAGCAGGATTCCGAATCCAAATGAGACCGTGAACCAGAGGGCTAGGAGGCAGCCAAGAATGCGCAGGTTGGCCCGCCAGTAGTCGGTGTGGGCCTGGGGTTTATTGGACATGTGATGGAGCGGGGGGTGAGGGTATGCCTCCAGTGTGTTGCCCACGGGGGGCAGGCTCAAGCCATCAACCCGGCAATGGCCCATACATCGCCCCTACAAAGCTATTGCGAAAACTGCGCCACGTGGGATCAGTACGAATGTGCAATGATAGTCTGGTCTGCCCGTGCCTCTGCACGGGTTCGCGGTGTGTACCCCCCTGATCGTCCAACTGCCCTGCCATGAGTGTTCAGAACCATCGGTTAGTCATCCCGTTTCTCGTTGCTGCGTCGGTGTCAGGGTTCAGTTGGGCTCAGGACTCGGCGACAGAAGCGCTGGAATCTCCGTCCCCTGGAGAGGAGCAGGCAAGCGAAGCCCTGCCCACAGGAGCTTGGCGTGAGATAGGACCGGCGGTGTTTGGCGGTCGCATCGTAGACGTGGCCCTCTATCCGGGTGATCGCTCTTCAATGTTGGCGGCGTCGGGTTCGGGTGGGCTCTGGCGCACACGCAACAATGGCGTGACGTGGGAGTGCATCTTCGAGAGTGAAGGCACTATCTCGATCGGCGACGTGGCCTTGGATCCGACCGACGAAAATGTGATCTGGGTTGGGACGGGGGAGGCCAACAACCAGCGCTCGTCCTACTGGGGCGATGGAATCTACAAGACCACGGACGGAGGAGAGAGCTGGGCCTTGATGGGCTTGCCGGACAGTCACCACATCGGTCGCATCGTGATCGATCCGCGTGATACCGATCGCGTCTTTGTTGCTGCGCTCGGGAACCTTTACTCCTCCAATGTTGAGCGCGGACTCTACCGCACCACCGACGGGGGTGAGACGTGGGAGCTGGTCCTGCAGATCAATGAGGACGTGGGTGTCGCGGATGTTGTCATCGACCCCGGCGATTCAAGTGTGCTGTACGCGGCCTCCTACGAGCGCCGGCGGCGGGCCTGGGACTTTGACGGATCCGGACCCGGGTCGGGAATCCACAAATCCGAAGATGGGGGAGATACATGGACGCGCCTGGCTGGCGGCTTGCCGGACGGGGACCTGGGGCGCATCGGGATCGCCCTGCATGGCAGCGGACCGGGCACCCTCTACGCGACCGTCCCAAACATGAACCAGGTGGAGATCGAGCAGGACCCTGCGGTCTCCTTCCGCACGCGCTTCCGCAAAGGCGAGCTGGAGGTGCGCGAGGTGCAGAAGGGTGGAGGCGCTGAGGAGAGTGGCCTGAAGAGGGGGGATGTGCTCATGCGTCTGGGAGACGTGGATCTGAACAGCGTCTGGTCCGTGGCCCAGGCCTTTGGTGCTCCGTCCGGAGGCGAGGACGAGAAGACCCTGACCTTGGAGTTCACCAGGGATGACGAATCCAAGAGTGTGAAGGTCAAGCTCTCTGAGCTCATGCGTTTCGTACCGATCAAACCCCGCTACCGGGAGATTGGAGGGCAGATCTACCGCTCCACCGATGGAGGCCAGAGCTTTGAGAAGCGCAACAAGAAGTCGGTCGCGGGCTCTCCGCCCTACTACTACGGTCAGATCCGAGTGGACCCCAATGACGTCGAGCGTCTCTACCTTCTGAGCGTTCCGGTCATGACCTCTTCCGATGGTGGCGAGAACTGGTCAGGCAACATCGCTGGCAGTGTTCACGTAGATCACCATGCATTCGCCATCGACCCCGAAGACTCTCGGCGCCTGATTCTTGGCAACGATGGAGGCTTGCACCAGAGCTACGATCAGGGTGAGACCTGGTTCCACTACGAGAACCTGCCCCTGGCCCAGTTCTACGCCGTGGGCGTGGACATGGCCGAGCCCTACAACGTCTATGGGGGCACCCAGGACAACGGGACGTGGGGAGGGCCATCCCGCTCGGCTCAGCGGGGTGGGATCCTCGGCCATGAGTGGTATTCGGTCGGCGGAGGAGATGGGTTCTATGCCGTACCCGATCCGCGCGATCCGAATACGGTCTATGGCGAGTCCCAGTTCGGCGCGGTCTTCCGCAAGGACCTTGCGACCGGCGCATCGAAGAGCATTCGGCCCCGCCCGCGGGAAGGGGAAGGACGCTACCGCTTCAACTGGAACTCGCCCATCGTCATTTCCCATCACAATCACGAGATCGTCTACTTCGGTGGCAACCGTCTGTTCAAGTCATTCAACCGCGGTGACGACTGGCACGTGCGCAGCGAGGACCTTAGCACCCAGGATGAGGCCAAGCTTGCAGGCAACGTGCCCCACTGCACGATCACGACCGTGGCCGAGTCCCCCTTCGACCCCAACAAGGTGCTCGTCGGTACCGATGACGGTCTGGTGCACCTGACCGCGGATGGCTGCCTGACCTTTACCAACCTCGCCGGACGATTCCCCGGTGTTCCCAGCGGCTGGTGGGTCAACCGGGTCGAGTTCTCGGCCCACGATGCCCAGCGCGCATGGGTGGTCTTCTCGGGCTATCGCGAGGACGACTTCCGGCCCTTCGTGTACACCACCGGCGATGGAGGCACGAGCTGGAAGCTCATCACACGCGGCCTGCATCAGGCGCCCGTCAACGTGATCCGAGAGGATCCTGTGAACCCCGACCTCCTGTACCTGGGCACCGAGCTGGGAGCGTTCTACTCACTGAACGCGGGCGAGGATTGGCTGCCCTTGGGCGAAGGGTTGCCGACCATTCCCGTCTACGACTTGGCCGTGCACCCGCGTGACGGAGAGGTCGTCGCCGGCACCCATGGCCGCGGCTTCTGGGTCTTGAACGTGTCGCTGCTGCGGCAGTTGACCGGGGAGGCCCTCTCCAGCAGGGCACACCTGTTCAACGTCCAGGACTCTGTGCGTCTGCCTTCCCGCGGCAACTTCGCTTGGAGCGGGGACGGTGGCTGGGCCGGGAAGAACCCTCCCGGCGGCGTGAGCATTCACTATCGGCTGGCACAGGACGAGTTGGAGAAGGCCGTCAAGCTGGAGATCTTCAACTCCCGCGGTGAGTCGGTGGGATCTCCGAAGGCACCCTCCGAGGCGGGGATCCACTCTGTGCGCTGGACCGGGGGCGGTTCTGGTGGCCGCTTTGGCTCTCGCCGCTCCTCTGGGTTGAGCCCTGGTGAGTACCGTGCCGTACTCGGGGTCAACAAAGAGGAATACGAGACGTGGTTTGAGGTGCGTAGCATCAATCCGCGCGAGAAGTAGCCCCTCCCTGCGCGGGAATCGCCTCCGAACAATTAGACCGTGGGAATTTCCGTCCATGTTCCCCAGGATGGTCCGCCCATGCGATTCTCCATTCTTCTGCTGAGCATCATGTCGCCCCTGACGGCGGCCCCGTTTTCAGAGCACCCCAACGTGGTTGTGATCTACGGCGATGACGTGGGCTACGGAGACCTGGGTGCTTATGGCGCTAAGCTAATACCGACTCCGCACCTGGATCGGCTCGCATCCCAGGGCTTGGTGTTTACGGACGGCCATTGTTCCGCCGCGACCTGTACGCCTTCGCGCTTCTCGTTGCTGACGGGCATCCACGGCTTTCGCCATGGCGTACGCATTCTTCCGCCGAATGCGCCCATGAAGATCCAGCCGGACATGTACACCCTGCCGCAGATGTTCCGGGACGCGGGCTACAAGACTGCCGTTGTCGGCAAGTGGCACCTGGGTTTGGGAGATGGCAAGACTCCCGTTGATTGGAATGGTGACGTGAAACCGGGTCCCTTGGAGGTGGGATTCGACTACTCGTTCCTCCTGCCTTCCACGAATGATCGGGTGCCCTGCGTCTACCTGGAAAACCACAGGGTTCTGAATCTCGATCCTTCCGATCCGCTCTTCGTCGGCAAGGAGAAGCCCGAGGGATTCGAGGGCACGGTCTACCCCGACGGGCGCGCGCACCCGGAGGCCATGACCTACTACCCGAGCTCTCACGGCCACAACAACTCGGTCATCAACGGGATTGGCCGCATCGGCGTGCAGTGGGGAGGCAAGTCCGCACTGTGGAACGATGAGACCATGGCGGACGAGTTCGTCTCCCAGGCCAAGAAGTTCCTGTCCCGCCAGAGCGCGGAGGAGCCGTTCTTCCTGTTCTTCTCGTCACAGGACATCCACGTCCCGCGCGTGCCGCACCCCAGATTTCGCGGCATCTCCAAGCTCAGCTACCGCGGCGATGCGATGGTTCAATTGGACTTTGCCGCTGGCGCCATTCTTACGGCTCTCGATCGGTACGGCCTGGCGGAGAACACCATCGTGATCTTCTCCAGCGACAACGGTCCCGTGTATGACGACGGCTATGAGGACGGGACAACCGTTCAGACTTCCACCGAGGAGACAGACCGCGGGCACGACGCCTCGGGGCCCTATCGCGGTGGCAAGTACCAGATTTACGAGGGCGGCACGCGCGTGCCCCTGATCATCCGCTGGCCGGGTCACATCGAAGCGGGCGTATCCGCGGCGGCCATCAACCAGATCGATTTCCTGGCGAGCTTCGCGGCCTTCCTGGGGGTAGACCTGGCTGCAGACCAGGGTATCGACAGTCGCAACGTGTGGCCGGCCCTCATGGGCAAGGACCCGGTCGGAACCCCCCTTCTGATTGAGGAAGCACGTGGCGTGGCCTTGCGCCTGGAGAATTGGAAGTACATCGCTGGGCGTGGCAAGAATCCGGGCGAACTGTACGACCTGTCCAAGGACATCGGAGAACAGGAGAACCTCATCTCAAGCGAGGCGGAGCGCGCTCAGCAGATGAAGACCCTGCTCGACTCGCTGGTGAACGATGACAAGGGCGTACGCCAGGCGCTGGCGTCCAAGTGATGGGCCGGAGTGGAACCAAGCCCTCTCTGTTAGCCTTGGGCGTCCAGCTGGTCTGTCTTCTTGGGCTCGTGTGCGCCACTGCCCGAGCCGGTCCACTCCAGGAACAAGAGGGTGATGTTCGGCTGAAGAGCTTGACCACGCTCGATTCCCACCACCCCTGGTCTCCACCCTCTTCGCGCGGTGATTGGGAGCAGCGGCGTGAGGAAGTACGACGTCAGGTGCTCGTGGCTGCCGGTCTTTGGCCCAGTGCACCAACGTGCGAGCCCAAGCCTCTCATTCATGGAGTCGTGCAACGCGCCGGGTACAGCGTGCAGCGTGTGCGCCTTGAGAGTCTGCCCGGGTTCTTCGTGACGGGCAGCCTCTACCGCCCAACCAACCGTGGGAGTGGGCCCTTTCCCGCGGTCCTCTCACCTCACGGTCACGACACCCACGGTCGCTTCACGGTCTACACCGAGGAGCGCGGTCGCGAGCGCATCGCCCTGGGCCACGAGGAGCACCTGCCCAATTCGCGCCGCAAGCATCAGTCGCGCTGCGTGCAGTTGTGTCGCATGGGATGTGTCGTTTTTCACTACGACATGATCGGCTACGCCGACTCGACTCAGCTTGACCATCGCAAGGGCTTTGGTGACGTCGAGGCCGAACTCTGGGGTATGAGCCACTTTGGCCTGCAGACCCTGGACTCCATCCGCGCTCTGGAGTTCCTGATGTCCCTGCCTGACGTGGATCCCGAGCGCGTGGCCGTCACCGGTGCCAGCGGAGGGGGCACTCAGACCTTCATCCTGGGAGCCGTGGACGACCGCCCGGACGTGCTCTTTCCAGCCGTCATGGTCTCGACCCACATGCAGGGTGGGTGCATATGCGAGAACGCCTCGGGCCTGCGCGTTGGCAGCGGCAACGTGGAGCTTGCCGCCATGGCCACGCCGCGTCCCTTGGGGATGACCGCCGCCAACGACTGGACGCTGCAGATCCTCGAGGATGGTCTGCCCGAATTGAAGCAGCTCTATGGTCTCTATGGCGAGAGCGAGTTGGTCAACGCCTGGTGCTATCCGGAGTTTCCCCACAACTACAACCGTGTCTCCCGCGGGCACATGTACGAGTGGATGAACACACACCTCGGCCTTGGGCTGGAGAACCCCAACGACGAGCCGCCGATCGAACCCTTGAGTATCGAGGAGATGACCGTCTTTACGGACGAGCATCCTGCGCCCCAGGGAAGCGCGGGTGTGGAAGAAGTGCGAGCCGCTTGGCTGGCCCATTCCCAGGGCGAAGTCGCAGCCCTGCTCGAACTAGCCCGCGCGGACCCCGCCGAGTACCGGCGCGTGGTGGGGGGTGCCCTGGAGTCGATGGTTCATCCTCCCGGCGTGCGGGCCATCGAATCCCGCATCCAGTCAGGTTCCGATCCGCAGACAACTTGGTTGACGCCCGTGGGAATGGGGCAACGCCTGGAGTTGACGCGCTGGAATCACGAGGCAACCGACGAAAGCGCAGGCACCTTGCTCGTCGTGTGCAACGCGGCCCCGAGTGAGCGTGAGCAAGTCCTGCTCAAGGGCTGGGATGGCCCCGCCGCCATGCTGCGACCTCTCGGAGGCGTGCCCGTCGACGAGCGGCGTCACGCTCAGTACCCGGGTTACACCTGGTGCTACAACCTGCCTCTACTAGCTCATCGCGCTCACGATGTGCTGACCGCTCTCCAGTATCTGGCGCAGGAAGAACCCTCCCGACCCGTGACGCTGGTGGGCCTAGGGGATGCCGCCCCCGCGGTAGTGATCGCGGCGGCCCTCGCGCACACTTCCCTCGCTCAGGTATTGGTGGATGGTGCGTGGGACTTCGACCAGATCGCTGAACTGGACGACCGCAACTTCCTGCCCCGTGCCTTGCGCCATGGGGGGTTGGGAGCGTTCGCCGCCCTGATCAGTCCCACTACTCTGCACTGGTTGGGCGAGGTGCCGCCCGGCGCAGAGGCGCTATACGCCAGCGAGGACGCGCGGGTGACGGGCCGGGATCCGGAAAACGCGGCCGCAATTCTCGACTGGCTGCAACCGCGCTGAACTTTCGACGGTCATGAGGGGCTGTGGCGAACTGGAGATCGGCCGTGTCGCAACATCTACCGCCTAGAACGACGAGTGAGTGGTAGGGTTAGTGAGGCAGGTTTCCCCTGCCGCAGCCCATGTCACGACTCCAGCGAACGATCCCTTCCCTCCTGCTCGTGGGCCTCTGTGTCGGGAGTGCCCTCGGCGCCCAGCGAGTCACATTTCCCCGGCAAGCCCCTGCCTCCGAGGGACGTGTGCTCTGGTTGCGTGCGGACAGGAACGTGGGGCGTGACATCGGCAACACGGTGTCTAGCTGGAGCGGATTGGACGGGGTAGGGACCCAGCTGACCCAGCTCGTGGGGAGCGTCAGGCCCCTGCTCGAGCCCATCGAGGCCGGCGGTCACCCGGCTGTCCGCTTCGACGGGCTGGACTCCCTCGCATCACCAAATGGCATGCCCACCGGCGACTACACCAAGATCGTGGTGGTCACCCTGGCGGACTACGCGTCAACTAACAACGTGGTCTCTGGAGCTGCCGAGCACGCGCTGTTCTATGGGGGCACGGACCGTGCGATGCTCTACCACTCGGGAACATTCGTCACCAGCTCCATCGCTACTCCCCTGGACGAGCCCACTGTCCTGGTGGGCAGCTATGACAGTACGACCGGTGAGGGGCGCCTGTATCAGAACGGCGTCCTGGTCGGCACGGGCTTGGCCGCGCCGCACTCGGACCCCAGCCTCCAGCTCGGCTCGTTCGCGGGCGGGTCGGGCCTGGACGGCGCGCTCTCGGAGGTGCTGATCTACGACCGGGTTCTCGACGACGCGGAGCGGATGTGGATCGAGTCCATGCTGGAGCAGCGCTACCGCGTCCTCGTACCGACGCGGGTCAACTTCAAGGACCTGCCCCGACACGGTCAGGTGGTCCAGCGTGACCTGACCGACCAGGCCTTGGTGCCCATCACCGGCGTCGTCAAGACGACCGGGTACGACACCGTCGAGTTGAAAGTCTGGCGGGATGGACAGATCTCGGCCACGACTTGTCAGGCGCTGACCTACGGTACTTCGGGAGCGAGCTTCACCCTGGGCGCACACCTTAGCGCCGGCCTCTACGACTACGACCTCAGCATCGCTTTGCTCGCAGGGAGTACACGGCAGGTCGTGGCACGGGTCGACGATCTGGCTTGCGGCGACACCCTCCTGATCAACGGGCAGTCGAATGCGACCGCGCCGGACTACTGGAGCGAGGGCCTCGGCAACCAGTCACAGAGCAAGTGGATCCGCTCCTTCGGGAGCTCGATCAATAGTGCAAACGTCGAGTTCGACCGCAACTGGGGGATGGCCGATGGAGAGCTTGGCTACGAGCACTGCACCGTTGGCTCCTGGGGGCTGCGTGCGGCTGAGCTTCTCGTGCAGCAGGAGCAGGTCCCGGTAGGACTGATCAACGGCTCGGTCGGCGGCACGGCGATCTCCCAGCACCTGCGCAGCGACGCCTTCCCTGGCAGCAAGGCCACGATCTACGGGCGCCTGCTATTCCGGGCCCGGCGTGCGGAGATGGCCGAGACGGCGCGCGCGATGATCTGGTACCAGGGCGAATCAGACGGGGAGGCGATCGCGGACTACGCTACCCGCTTCCAGCTGCTCTACGACGCTTGGCACCAGGACTACCCGGCGCTCGAGAAGGTCTACGTCTTCCAGATTCGCAAGGGCTGCGGCGTGACCTTCTCAGGTGTGCGTGAATTCCTGCGCTCGACACAGGATATCTACCCGGACGTCGCGGTGATGTCGACCACCGCCGCACCCGCCCACGACAACTGTCACTTCTTCTATGCGGGCTACCGCGAACTTGGCGACCGTATCGCTCGCCTGCTCGCACGTGACCTGCACGGATCGTCCGACACCCACGAGATTGATCCACCCAACGTTCTCTCAGCGCAGAAGGTCGGCGGCGCGGGAGATCAAATATTGCTGACCTTCCGCGACCCGGACGATGCCTTGGTCTTCGAGACGGGTGCCGAAGCGGATTTCATCCTGGAAGACTGGGTCGCTGTGACGTCGGGCACGATCTGGGGCAACCAGGTTCTGCTCCAGCTCGCTGGGCCGACCACATCAGCGACGATCTCCTACAACGGGCACGCCGGCGATGGACCCTGGTTCCGCAACGCCCGCGGCGTCGGCGCGCTGACCTTCTTCGATCTGCCGATCCTCCCGTAGGCCTGGCTCCCGCGCCTCGACCCAGGGCACATCGGCGAGGTGGGTGGACGGAATCACGGGCCTAGCGGTCGCGGAACCGGACCTCCACTATCCTGCTAGACTCGCAGCACGCCATGTTCCCCATCCCTTTCAGCGCAGCCTGCCTGCTGGTGGGCGCTGCAACGGCAGACACTCCTGCCGACGATCTGGTTGCACACTGGGTGTTTACCGAGGAATACTACGAAGACGGCGCCTTTCGTCCTTTGGAGGGGGATTGGCCCCTGGCCTTGACTGACCCCACCTTCGTCGGAGAGGGCGACCGCCAGGCACTGCTGCTTCCAGACCGCAACCCACAGCTCATGCTGGCGGGCGAGGCTCTGGACCCTGCGTTGCTCCCCACGCGCACCTGCACCATCGAGGCCTGGATCTCCATGGACACCGCGCCGGAATGGGGTGGAATTTTCAGCTCGATTGAAGACAACGGCTCGGCGGAGACCGGCTTGCTGCTGGGCAGCCGGCGCAAGAACTTCGCCTTCGCTGTGGCCTCCACCGGTGCGGACGATGGCGACGGAACCCTCACCTACCTGACGGCATCGGTTCCATTCCAGCCGGGCCGCTGGTACCACGTGGTCGGGACCTACGACGGCAAGACCCAGCGCATCTTCGTCAACGGAGAAGCCTCCGGGGAGTCCTTCGTCCAGAGCGGCCCCCTGCTCTACAGCGAGCGGCACACCGTGGCCGTCGGAGCCTACAAGGACACCAACGAGGACTATCGTCTGAGCGGTGCCCTGCACGAGGTCGCGCTGTACGACAAGGCCCTCAGGCTCCCCGAAATCCAGCGCCGCTACCGCAAGCTGAAGGGCAAGCTGCCCTCTCCAACCAACGGCACCTTCAACGAGCTGCCCGAATCCAGTGCTCCGCCCCTGTCAGAGCTGCAGCCCGTTATTCAAACTGCCATCGAGCAAGGCGTGGAGCGGCTCCTGCTGGAGCAGTACCGCGATGGTTCATGGGGCTACGCCCTGGGCCGGTTTCGCAATGGTGCTACTAGCCTCGCTGTCTACACGCTCCTTAAGTGCGGCCTGCCCCGGGACCATCCAGCCATCGTGCGTGGGCTGCAGTTCCTGCGCGCGCGCCTCCCCACAAAGGTCTACTCAGCGGGAGTCCAGCTGATGGCCCTCGGAGCCGAGGGCAATCCCGAGAACACTGAGTGGGCACAGGAGATCGTGGACTTGCTGTTGGAGTGGGAGAGCGAGGTGCAGCTCGGGAGCTGGGGCTACCCTGGAGGTACCGCCGACCTCTCGAACTCACAGTTTGCTGCCCTCGGATTCTGGGGAGCCAGCGAGCTGGGCCTTGACGTTCCCAAGGATGTCTGGGAGCGCATGCTGACCAAGGCGGTGAAGGACCACCAACCGTTCGTCAAAGAGGTGGAGTGGGATGGAGAGGCGAAGGGCAAGCGCACGGGTAAGCGCCGTGTTGCGGGCTTCACTTACTTCAAAGACGGAGTTACCTGGCCGGAGACGGGCACCATGACCACGGCCGGACTGTGCGTGATCGGTATACCCCGCATGCTCCTGGGCAGGAAGCTGGGAGTCCGCGCCGGCAGGCTGGCCGAAGAGGGCACGATGCTGGGAATGGGCTGGCTCGAGCACCACTACTCGATGGACACGAACCCGGTTCTGGGTGACAACCTCTACTACTACCTCTACGGAATGGAGCGGGTGGGCGCCTTCTTCAACACCGAGTACATCGGTGGACATCCATGGTATCGGGAGGGTGCTGACGTTCTCGTTCGCAAACAGAAGGACAATGGTCATTGGGGGGAAACCGAGAGCGACACCGCCTTCGCATTGCTCTTCCTGCGGCGAGCATCCGCCCCGCGACAGTCGGGCCCCTCAGTCGATCGGCGCGCCGACGCCTACGCGGACGCCAGCGGGACTGTCCACCTACATGCCACGGGTAGCACGCGCATGACCATGTGGATCCAGGACTTCCAGGAAGGCCTGGAGGAAGACTTCGAAGGTAGCGACCGTCTGTGGCGTGGCCTACGGGTGATAGAGGTTCAGTACCTAGCGGACGGAGAGCTGGTGGCCACCGTGGCCGGAGACCCGTCGAGGCCCTGGAGCGGCGAGAGATACGCCGCGCGCTACGCATTTCCCTTGCCTGGAGAGCACACCCTGGCCGCCCGGGTCCGGATTGTCTCGCCCATCGGTGATCCCGAGCACCCCGGCGAGGGTGGTGCCTCCGAGGTCGAAGTGGTCGAGTCAGCCGTGATGCAAGTCACGACCAAGAGCTCTCCCGAGGACTGGATGGCGGCTAATCTGGAGCAGGTCGGTGAGGATCTGCTGCAAGGCGGCCAGCCGAGCGCCACCGCCTCAACGTCCCTGGCGGAGAGTGGCCCCGGCTATGCCGTGGACGGGGTCCACTCCACCCGGTGGGTCTGTGTGGCCGAGGACCCCGAGCCCTGGATCCACGTGAAGCTGAGGCGCCCCGTGCGAGCCAGTGCCGTCCTGCTCTCTCAGGCCAACAGCAAGCTTTCCATGCGTGGCCAGTACGCCGCTGTCCGCCGCATCGCCCTGAGTATCAACGGGGGGAAGCCCGTAGAGGTGGACTTGGGCCCGGACGACCTGCGTCAGGTTCGGATTGACCTTGCCCGCAGGACCCGCATCCGGGAGCTGCGGGTGAGCATCTTGGAGCGTGCCCCGGCAGGCGGCCCGGCGGGCTTTTCCGGTATCGAACTGCGCTGAGTGGCGAGTTTCTTCTGGGATGCAGGTGGCCTTCGGCCCGGCTGAGGCATGAGGATTACCCCTGCCCGTTCTCGTCCTGCTACCCTCGGTCCATGCGAACCCATTCTTTCCTGACCCTACTTGGAGGCGCCTTGCTCAGCGCCTGTGCGTCCACTGCCGATGGGACGTCTTCTCGCTCTCTTTTCAACGGAGAGGACCTCGGTGGTTGGCACGTGGATATTCCTGCAGCGGACTCCAATCCTGACATTGCGCCGACTTTTGTGGTTCGCGACGGCCTCTTGGTAAGCCTTGGCAGTCCCGGCGGGCACCTGATCACGGATGAGGAGTTCAGCGACTACCGTCTAGAAGTGGAGTACCGCTGGACGGGCGATCCCGGCAACTGCGGGGTGCTTGTACACGCCTCAACTCCGCGCTGCTTGTACAAGATGTTCCCGGCTTCGATCGAGGTCCAGATGCACAACGGCAACGCCGGGGATTTTTGGTGCATCTGCGAGGATGTGAAGGTGGACGACATGGTGCAGCGCCGTGGCGCACGCGAGAAGTGGGGGACCACTGAAGGGGATGCGCGTCGCATCCACAATCTGACTGACGGCTCCGAAGCGCCCGTAGGCGAGTGGAACCGCATGCTCATCGAGTGTCGTGGGAATCGGATCGACGTGTGGGTCAATGGGGACCTGGTGAACCAGGGCTATGAGTGCACCGCGAGTCGCGGGCGCATCGCCTTGCAAGCAGAGGGCGCTGAGGTGGCCTTTCGGCGGGTGGAGCTCACCCCGTTGGGCGGTTGATGAAGCTGGGCCGGGTAATTGGCGGCGCACTGTCGCGCGGGTTTCTGACCGTGGTGGTGTTCGCGGCCCCCGCCCTCGCAGGAGAAAACGTCCTGCTCGTGGTTCTCGATGACGTGGGCGTGGACCGCGTGGCGGCCTACGGCGCTCTGGAGAATCCGCCAGCCACACCCACCATGGACGGTCTTGCTGACCGGGGCGTTCGTTTTGACCGTTGCTGGTCCACACCCTTCTGCTCGCCGACGCGGGCCACCCTGATAACCGGACGGTACGGATTCCGCACGGGCATCGGCGTCCCTCTGCGTGAGGGGGAGAAGGGGCTCTCCGTGGAAGAGTGGAGTCTGCCGCGCACCCTGAACGCAGCAACAAAGAGCGCCTACTTCACGGCCGCCATTGGCAAATGGCATCTGGCCGGTTCGGCTGCGGCCGTCGAGCATCCGCGGCGCATGGGGTTCGAGCACTATGCCGGCTGCCCCAACAATCTGCGCACCCCCAATGACCGCAAGGCCTACTTCAGCTGGACCAAGGTCGTGGACGGTAAGGCCGCACCGGCTGAGGGTTATCTGACCACCGACACGACCGACGATGCCCTGCGTGCCATCGCTGCCGCCGGTGAGCGACCCTGGCTGGTGTACCTCGCCTATCACGCCGCGCACACGCCCATCCATCGGCCACCCGAACACCTCTTCACGCGCGAACTCAAGGGCACGGCTCTCACCGAAGAGGCGGAGTTCCACAAGGCTATGGTGGAGGCCATCGATCATGAACTCGGGCGCCTGCTCAAGACCCTGGACCCGGAGGTTCTGGCCCGCACGACCGTCATCGTCGTCGGAGACAATGGAACCCAGGGTACCGCCAACGAGCCGCCCTGGGACAAGCGTCGCGGCAAGGGGACCCTGTTTGAAGGGGGCGTGCGGGTTCCCCTGATAGTGGCCGGGGCGGGCGTGTCCGAGGCAGCTCGCGGGACTGTCTGCCAAGCACCCGTCAACACCACGGACCTGTGGCTGAGCACACTGGAGCTTTGCGGCGCGGATGCTCCGGCCGTCCTGCCCGCGGGCTGGGAGCATGATTCCATCAGCTTCCTACCGCTCCTCGAGGATCCCAGCGCGCCGCACGCCCGCGATTTCCTCTTTACCGAGCACTTCGTTCCCAACCACCCGGGTGCGGACTACGAGCATCGCAACGCGGCTCTGCGGGTGGGCGACCACAAGCTCGTTCGGAACCTGCTAGACGGAACAGACCGGCTCTACGACCTGAGCAGAAGCCCCTTGGAGAAAGGCAATCTTCTGCGTGATGGTACGGTTCCCGAGGGAGTGCGCGCCGTCTATGCCGACTTGCAAGCGCGCCTCGAGGCGCTCCTTCCCGAAGGCGATTCAGGCGAGTGAGAGGGCCCTATTCGGGGAAGTCCAGCCCCGCTTCCTCGAACAAGGCGCGGATTCCAGGCACCACCGATGCGTCAAGGGGCACCACGCCCAAGGGCGTGCCGTCCACGACCGGAGACAGGCTCGGTGGCTCAAAGCTGATGAACAGCTTCAGGTCATGGCCGCTGTGCCCGGCTTGAATGCCACAGGCCGGCGTCGATGGGGCGAGTTCGGCGTCGTCAGCCTGGGAGATTCCCATGTACAGCAGCTTGAGCAGGGACTCCCGCCGCGTGTCGCGCGCGATGCGCCGACCGCTGACTGACCAGTCCCCAAAAGTACGCCCGCGAACCTCATCGTCGCTCTTCGGGCCAAGGACGAGGACGCTCCAGCGATCGTCCCCCTCCAAGAGAGCCCGCGCCAGGGGTGAAAGGGCATCCGGGGAGGCCTGCAACTCGTCTTCGTCATCGCCGAGGTAGCCGAGGGCACGAAGTTGCTTGAGTACTTCGGGGTCCACGTCTTCAGGGGCCGTCGAGTTGGCCTGGGCCAGACCCAGGTTACGGGCCGACCAGTCCATCAGGGCAGAGTCCATCTGTGCGAGGCGTTCCGGGTGCGCCTCGGCCAGATTCTTCTGTTCTCCCGGATCCTCGGAGAGGTTGAACAACTCGTAGCGAGGCAGATTGCGGCCGTCTGAGGAGCGCAGGTTGCTGATCAGTTTCCAGCCATCTTGGATCAGCGAGATGCCCACTCCCATGCCGGACCTAGCTCGCCGGCCACCGGGGTCCTCGGTCTTCTCCGACATCACCGGCAGGTCCTGCCACTCGGGGTCCCCTTCGATCAGCGGCACCAGGCTCCTGCCTTGCAGGCCAGCGGGTGGTTCAATCCCCAGGAGGTCGCAGAGAGTGGGGTAGACGTCGAGGGAGCGGACCGGATTGGAAATACGCCGCCCCTCCGGCAGGAGTCCTGGCGCGTAGATGATCAAGGGAACGTGCACCAGCTCGTCGTACAGGCTATAGCCGTGGCTGGTTCCTCCGTGCTCGAAGAACTCCTCGCCGTGATCGGACATCAAGACGAGAACAACGTCTTCGCCCCAGCCATCCTCTTGAAGCATGGACCACAAGCGTTCGATCTCCGTGTCGTTGGCGAGAATGTCCGCGTCGTAGAGCTTCTTCCCCTGCTCGATGAACCAGTCCGGGTCGATCTGGGTGCGCTCGAAATTGTCCGGGGTCAGGTGGAGCCCGGGAACGGGCGGCCGTGAATCGAGTAGACGCTTCCACTCGTCCCTGTAGCGCTCGGTATCCTGAGGGTCGGCGAACTCCGCGAGGTATTCGGGGGCCGGTTCGTACTCCTCATGGGGGTCTACCGAGTGGACGTACAGGAACAGGGGCCAGGACTCATCCTGTTTGATCCAAGGTCCGATCTTGGCATTCAACTTGGCAGCTGAACCGCTGGCGAAGTTGATCGGGTTACCCTTATTGATGGACGTGGACTCGACGAAGTACTCGAACCCCTGATCGTAATTGGAGAAGGCGCCCATGAGCGGGTTGGCCGCAAAGCCCGCGGCGAAGTAGCCCGCCCCCGCAAGAGCTTCAGGCAGGGTCACGTAGGAATCGTCCAGCGCCTGGAACAGCATGTAGATCCCCAACTCTCCCGGATAGCGGGAGGTCAGCATGGAGGCCATGGAGGGCTTGGTCCACGGCGCTTGTGAGCGACACTGTTCGAAGACCACGCCCTTGGCTGCGATCTCTTCCAGGAACGGCGTTGACTTGCGTTCAGAGCCGTAGACCGAGAGGTGGTCCGCCCGGCAGGTGTCCACCAGATAGAAGAGCACGCTCCGCCTGCGTGGCGTGTCTTGGCTCGCGTGGCAGGGAGCGGTACTGGAAACCAGGCCTAGGAGGCTGGCCAGGACAGGAATGGTGAGTGTTCGGATGGGAAGCATGGCGGGTCGGTACGGGCTGGAATGGCCGCCATCCTGGCGATTCTTTGTTCCAGTAGCGATCACCAATTGAGGAGGCCTGTTGAGCGTCTGCTCGCCTACCATGTGGGCGTCTGGACAATCCCCCCTGGCATCGAGGAGTCCCATGCCCCCCCTGACCCGCCGCGCATTCACCCGGGCCGCGACAGCAGCGGCCGCCCTTCCCTTTTTCCCCGGCTGCAACCTGACCTCGCGCACACGCGCGAGTCGCAGCCCAAACCCGAACGGCGTACTGCGTGTAGCCGTGGCTGGGATCCGCAGCCGTGGGGGCTCACACATCTCCGGTTTCCAAGCCCTACCCGGCGTGGACGTGGTGGCGCTCGTGGACGTGGATTCCAAGGTGCTCGCTCGGCAAAAGGCGGAATTGGAGAAGAACAAGGTCTCCAAGAACGGCTGGGAAGGTGGGGACGTTCAAGGCTACGCCGACCTGCGAGATGCGCTTGCGCGCGAAGACATCGACGTTGTGTCTCTCGCCACTCCCAACCATCTCCATGCGATCCAGACCATCTGGTCCTGCCAGGCGGGCAAAGACGTGTACGTGGAGAAGCCCGTATGCCACAACATTTTTGAGGGGCGACAGATGGTGCGGGCGGCTGAGAAGTATGGCTGCCTGGTGCAGACCGGAACGCAATCCCGTTCCAGCTCGGGCATTCGCGATGGCATTGCCTTCGTGCAGGGCGGCGGCCTGGGGAAGATCCGCTACGCTCACGGAACGTGTTTCAAGCCTCGTAAGAGCATAGGCAAGCTCAGTGAGCCCCAGACCGTTCCCGAACACGTGGACTGGGATCTGTACACGGGCCCCGCACCCCTCGGGCCGCTCTCGCGCCGGCAGCTGCACTACGATTGGCACTGGCAGTTCCAGACCGGCAACGGCGACCTGGGTAACCAGGGCATCCACCAGATGGACATGTGTCGCTGGGCCTTGGGTGTGGAGGAGCTTGCCAGCAGCGTGCGCAGTATTGGCGGGCGTTTCGGTTATGACGACGACGGCGACACGCCCAATTCCATGGTCACACTCTTGGATTACGACCCTGCGCCAATCCTCTTCGAGGTGCGCGGTTTGCCACGGGACCTTGAGGCCCAGGGAAAGAACTGGGGCGGAAGCATGGATCGGATCCCTTCTGGCTCGGTGGGGGTGACCGTGATGTGCGAGAACGGCTACCTGGTGATTCCCAACTACAATGAGTCCACTGCGTTTGACTCGGACGGCAAGCAGGTGGACAAGTGGAAGGGGTCTTCCAACCACTTTGCGAACCTGGTTGAGGCCATACGCAAGCGCGACGCTTCCTTGCTCGCGGCGCCCATTCTGCAGGGCCACCTGTCCAGTAGCCTGTGCCATATGGCCAACATCTCCTATGCCCTGGGAGAGAGCCAATCTCCCGAGCACGTGCGCGAGGCCATCGCCGGCGAGGAGATTATCTCATCATCATTTGAGCGCCTCGCGACGCATCTGGACAAGAACGGCGTGGACCTCGCCCAGCACCCGCCCGTTCTCGGCGCGGCCCTTGATCTGGATCCATCCAGCGAGCGGTTCCTGAACAGCGATGCCGCGAACCGCCTGCGCACCCGCGACTACCGGGCACCCTTTATCGTTCCGGAGAAGATCTGATGATGACTTCAACGTTCCTTCGCCTTGCCTGCCTGTCACTCCTGGGGTTGACCGCCTGCAATTCTCCATCCGTTCGCATGGCGGAGTCCGTGCCCTCTGGTGCTCAACTGTTGCTTCATGAGGACTTCACGACCGGGGGAAGCCTCGATCGCTTCACTTTCAGTGATGAGGCCGCGTGGCGGTATGGAATGGACGAAGAGTCGGTCGCCGACAGAGCGGACATGCCAAGGACCTACATGGCCCTGCATAAGTCGAGTCAATTCAAACCTCCTCATCGCTCGCCCCTGTCCTACGCCTTGGTGAAGGACCTGACCTTGACGGAATTCGAGTTGCAGTTCGAAGTGGCCCAGACCGGACGCGACTATGCACACCGCGACCTGTGCTTCTTCTTCGGCTACGTGGACGAGGCGCACTATTACTACGTTCATCTGGCCACAAAGCCCGACCCCAATGCGCACAATGTCTTCCTGGTGGACGGTGCAGCCCGGCGCCCCCTGTGCCCCGTTCCCGAGGCGGGCATCGACTGGGGGGATCCCGGTCAGTGGCACACGGTTCGCCTGACCCGGGAGGGTCCAGAAGGGCACCTGCAGGTGTTCTTTGACGGGGAAATGACCCACGAAACCTCCGACGCCACCCTGCCCGCTGGTCGGATCGGGTTTGGGTCCTTCGACGACACCGGTCGTATCCGGCAGCTGGCGGTCTGGGGACCTGGATCGAACTAGCGGTTCGCGGTTCGGCTACTGATCAAGAGGCCTCGCGTTCGGGGTCGCTGCCGCACAGCGCGAAGATCCCCACCGCGAAAACGGCACCCATGGCGTCGGCCAGCATGTCCTTCTGTGCGTCCCAGATGTCTCCTTGGGAGCCGAGTACCGCCAGGCCCGCATCGGGTTCGGCTGTCAGGGCATAGCGCCATTCGAACAGCTCATAGGCTGCCGCCAGGCTGACGATCGAGAAGATCGGGAACAGGTAGAGCAGCCAGCGGGTGTTCACCAGCTTGCGGCGCTGAAGAATCTCGGCCAGAGGATAGGCGTAGAACCCCACCGTGAAGTGCGCCACCCGGTCGAAGTGGTTGCGCTCAAATCCAAACGTATCTGTGACGAAGTCGAAGGGCACACGAGAGAATGTGTAGTGGCCGCCGATCGTGTGCAGGGCCATCAGGAAGAACATCATCCCGTAGCTCAGCTTGCTGAAGCTGTGGAATCGCTGCACCCAGGCGATGACGCCAACAAGCAGCATGATGGGCAGGTTCTCCGCCCACCAGACCGAGCGCTCGTGAGGGTCTATGGCGCAGAGGGCGAAGACGGCGAGGTAGGCCCCGAAGAAGAGGGCCTGTGTGCGGGAGGGCTTCATGGGGTTGGCCACCGAGAGGGCTTACATCTCCTCAGACTGGATCACGTAGACCTTGAACGCGGCTGCGATCTCCTCCGGGGTGCGTTCGCCGGTGTGAGTCCAGATGCGATACCTCAGCACGAGGGTTTCGTCCTGCTTGAGGACGAATCGACCGCTCTCGGCGTTGCCTCCTTCGAAGGCCCGCGTGCCAAAAGGGTTGGCGGCCACGAGCCCATAGTCCCGTGCATGCCACCAGGTCGGGTGCCGGAAGTTGTCGGGGTGTTCGAAGATGGCCACCCCTACCTCCTGCTCGTCGATCGTACCTCCGTAGTGGACCCAGGCCGCGCGCTCTCCCCAGACCTTGCCGTCCTTGTCACCGGCAGCATTCAAGATGGAGCCCGTAGCAACCTCGCCCTTGAGCCTCAGGGCAGGGTGTAAGCGCATGGCGAACGTGCCTTCCTTGGTGTCACCGAACACGACCTCGTCTTTCAAGGCCGTTAACTCAAACTTGGTGTCGACCCAGCGCTGATCGTGCTCGGCGCCGAAGAGAAGCGTGCGCCGCTCGTGCAGGAGCTCCTCGCCCTTGGGCCCTTTCCAGGTGTAGGTATGGCGCGTACGCAGGCGCTTGCCCCGTGACAGCAGCTCGTTCAGGCGTCCGGTGTATTCAATCACTCCACCGTTCTTGGCTTGGGGGTGCCAGAAGTCCACGCCGTTCACGTCGCCATGGGCAAACCACACGGAAGTGTGGTGAGGGTGGTCGCGCGCTTCTCCCTCTCGCTCTTCCTGCGGCCAGGCACGCGTGACGGGGACGCCGCCGGGCGCATAGAAGGGATAGAGGAACGGCCTGGGCTTGGCGGCGAAGTGCACCACCGTGAGCTCCTCATCGGCGAAGCGCAGGGTGATCTTCTCCTTGGTCTTCTCGTGCCAGATGCTCTTGCGGGTCGGGGAACTGACGGCGTCGTGAGTTGAGGCGGCTCTTGGGGAAGCCTTTAGCAAAGGCTGATTCGCACAGCCCGCCAGAGTGACGGCCAAGATGCCCATGGCGAGTGGGTGCAGGACGCGGAGGGTTGAGGCACGCATGGGAACGGCGAGGGTACCTGAATGAGTCAGTGCCGTCCCGACCCCGTGGTGTATCCTTGAGAGCCATGCGCCTCTCCCTTCCCTACATAGCTGTTGTTTCCCTGCTCCTTACAGGCTCTCCTGCCGCGGCCCAGACTCCCGAGTGGATATGGACCTCCGCCGAATCCGCCAAGGACGATCGCATGTGGACCTGCCACACCGTCGAGGTGACGGGTGAGGTGAAGAAGGCCACCCTGTCGAGCTCCTGCGACAACCACTGCAGCCTGTTCGTGGACGGGAAACTGGTCCTTGAGAGTCACGATTGGAGCGTGCGCTCTGAAGTAGACGTCAAAGGGAACCTGGCCAAGGGCCAGCACAACTTGGCCGTTAGCTGTCGTAACGATGGTGGACCCGCTGGGCTCTGGGTTGAGCTCGCGATCGAGTACGCGGACGGGACGGCCCAGACCCTCGTCACAGACGGGTCTTGGTTGGTGACCGGTGAAGAGAGCCCGGGTTGGCGTTCATTGTCGGGCTCCCGCGAAGGGTGGCAAGCCGCGACCAGCTTGGGCGCCATGGGCGTGGAGCCCTGGGGCAAGCCGGGAACGCCGCCTCCGCCTTCGACCTCAGTGGCGTTGGCCGCCGATCAATTGGAACTCCCCGCGGGATTCGAAGCCGAACTTCTGTACTCGGTTCCCAAAGACACCCAGGGTTCCTGGGTCTCGGTGACCTTTGATCCGCAAGGGCGGCTGATTGCTTGCGATCAGTATGGATCCATCTATCGAGTCGACGTACCCGAGTGGGGCGATGCCCTCAAGGCATCCGACATCGAGCCCCTTGGCGTGGAGGTAGGGAGTGCACATGGTCTCTTGCACGCTTTTGGCTACCTCTACGTGGTTGTGGCCGCGGGGAAAGGGACGGGCTTATACCGCGTGGGTGACAGCGATGGCGACGATACCTACGACAGCGTTGAATTCCTGATGCCGCTCGACGGTTCGGGTGAACACGGGCCTCACGGAGTGGTTCTCTCACCGGACGGCGAGGCGCTCTACATCGTCGGTGGCAACCACACCGCTATGCCGGAGGCCATCGAGCGCTCCCACGTCACCCGCGCCTGGGCCGAAGACCAACTTCTGCCCCGCATGCCCGATCCCAGAGGCCATGCGGTGGGTCGTATGGCCCCTGGTGGGTGGGTCTGCCGGGTCAGCCCCGACGGAAAGCAATGGGATCTCGTCGCGGCTGGAATGCGTAACTCCTACGACATCGCCTTCAATCCCGAGGGCGAGCTGTTCACCTACGACTCGGACATGGAATGGGACGTTGGACTGCCCTGGTACAAGCCGACACGCATCCTGCACCTGGTCTCCGGCGCGGACTTCGGTTGGCGCCATGGATCGGGCAAGTGGCCGGCCCACTCCCCGGATTCCCTGCCGGCAGTCGTCGACGTGGGCCTTGGCTCGCCAACGGGCATCGTTTTCGGAACCCAGACGGCCTTCCATGGGCCGTACCGTCGCGCTCTCTTCGCAGCGGACTGGGCCTATGGCACGATTCATGCCGTCCACTTCGAACCCCAGGGTGCGAGCTACGGCGCGCGGTTGGAGACATTTGTTTCGGGCAAGCCCTTCCCGGTGACGGACCTGTCCGTCGGCCCGGATGGAGCACTGTACGTGACGACTGGCGGACGGCGAACACAGTCCGGTCTGTACCGCATCCGCTCCACCCGCGAGGCCGCCGAAGCCCCTGTGGCCGCAGTAGCTGACGGCCCCCGGGCCTTGCGCCACACGATGGAGCGGCAGCACGGCCTCGAAGTGATGAGCCCTTACTGGACACAGTTGGGCAGCGCAGATCGATTCATCGCGCATGCCGCGCGCGTGTCCTTGGAGCAGACCCCACTGGCCCTCTGGGCGGACAGGTCCCTGGCGGAAGAGGATCCGGCGATTGCCCTCCAGGCTCTGCTCGCTCTCGCCCGCGTGGGTTCAGATGAGCAGCGAGTGAAGATCTTGGAGCGCACGGCTGCCATGCCCTTCGACTCCTTCGACGACGGGCAATTGCTTGGGTGGCTGCGCCTCCTGGGCGTGTCTTCGGCTCGTGGGGGAGAGGTTACGCGGTACGCGGCGGGCCGTCTGATGCCGCTCATTCAGCCGAGATTCCCCAGCGGAAACCCCGAGTTGGATCGGGAGCTGTGCCGAGTCCTCAGCTATCTCCAAGCTCCTGCGCTTGCGGCTCTGGGCGTGGAGACTCTGGAGGACAGCGAGGTCCCTGCTGATCAGATCCACTACGCCATGTGCCTGTCCTATTTGCGCGAGGGATGGACCCTGCACCTGCGTCGCCGCTATTTCCGCTGGCTTGACGAGACGGCGCCCACCTTGTCCGGTGGCATGAGTCTGATCCAGTACATCGAGAACATCAGGGCCCGGGCCGTTGAGTCTCTGCCCGCTGAACTCAAGCACTGGCCCGAGCTGCTGCGTAAACCTACACCTCCTGCTGGAGCACGGGTTATCGAGGCCTCTGCGGCCCGATTCGTCCGCGCCTGGACGACGGAGGATCTGATGGATGCCCTGGGAAAGGTCACGGCGGAACCCCGGGATCTTAAGCGCGGTGCGCTCTACTTCGAACGAACCACCTGTGCCGAGTGCCACCGCTTTGACGGCAAGGGTGGAAGCACCGGACCGGACCTGACCGGGGCGAGTGGCCGCTTCAGCCCGCATGACCTGCTTGAGTCGATTATTTCCCCCTCACTCGAGGTCTCCGACCAGTATCAGCAGACCGAACTGCTCACCACTGACGGTGAGATGTTTGTCGGACGCATCGCGGAGCAGGACGAGTCCCGGCTCGTGTTGCTGACGGGCGTCGACTACTCCGAGTCCGTCGAGTTTCAGCGCGACGAGATCGATACGCTGCGCCCAAGTCCCCTCTCGCGCATGCCCACCGGATTGCTGGACAGCCTGACCGAGGATGCGATCCTGGACCTGCTGGCCTACTGCCTGTCCAAGTAGCGCGTCGGCGTTCCCGACACTCAGCGCCCGTTCTGGTCCAGGTACTCGCGCGGCATCTTCACGGCCTGACCGCTTGCGGTCACCACGGACATGCCGGCTCCGGTGCTCTCCAGCCAGAGTGAGAGCTCCTCAGCCAGAGCGTCGACCATCTCGGGTTCCGCGTTCGCCAGGTCATGAGCTTCCGAGAGATCATTCTCCAGGTCATACAGCTCGAAGGAGGTCTTGGCGTGGTCGAAGATCAGCTTCCAGCGTCCCTTGCGCACGGAGCTGAAGGGCCAGATTCCTGGTCCGTTCGCACCCCAGAGATGGGGCTGATGCCAGAACAGGGGGCGTCCACTCCATTCGGGAGCCTCTCCCTTCAAGAGGGATTTGAGGTCGCGCCCTTCTACAAGTTCCCCGTGGGCCTCGGGCACCTCGACACCCGCTGCCGCGAGCAGCGTGGGGAACAGGTCGTGGCTGATGACGGGTTCGCTTGAACGGGTGCCTGGTTTCGTCACTCCGGGCCAGGCCACAACAAGGGGGACGCGTACTCCACCTTCGTAGGCGGATCCCTTGCCGCTCCGCAAGGGGGCATTGTGCGAGTGTTTGGGACCACCGCGGCTGTGGGCCGAGAGGCCGCCATTGTCCGAGGTGAAGACGACCAGGGTCTCGTCCGTCAGCTTCAGCTCCGCCAGCGTATCGAGTACGACCCCCAGCGCCGCGTCCGCCGACTCCACCATGGTCGCGTAGGCTGCCTCCTTGGCGTGCAGCCCCTCGTAGGAGTCGATCAGGCGGTTGTTGGCCATGATGGGCGCGTGCACGGCATAGGGTGCGAAGTGCAGGAAGAAGGGCTCGTCCTTCTTGGCCGCCAGCAGCAATTCGCGGCGCGCCTCCGTGGCCAGGGCGTCGGTGAGGAAGACGTCCTTGCCGTGGTAGGCCTCCAGACCCGGGACGTTCCAGTCCTCTCCTCCGCCGCGGTGCTTGGCACTGAAATCGTGCAGACCGTAGTAGCTTCCGGGCCCGCCCAGTCCGTGTCCCGCTACGTTGACCGCGAAACCGAGCGTGGTCGGATCGGCACCCTCTGTGCCGCGCGCACCCAGGTGCGCCTTGCCGAGGTGGACGGTGTGGTATCGGCCGCCGCTGAGGAGACCGGGAAGAGTCACGTCCCCGGGCTGCAATCCGTTGACCGTCCATGTGGGCGGCGTAAGCGTCGGATGGGATTTGCTGTTGTGGGTGTCCTTGTTGCGCACCCACCAGGTGATGCCCGTGGCCGCCGGACTGCGGCCCGTAATCAGGCTCGTGCGGGTTGGAGAGCAGACCGGAGCCGAGGCGTAGGCGTCCGTGAAGCGCATCCCGCGTCGCGCCAGCCGCTCGACGTTCGGAGTGCGGTAGCGCTCGTTGAAGGGCGTGGTCTCTGGTCCGAGAGGCAGCGACACGTCTTGCCAACCAAGGTCATCTACCAGGAAGACGACGATGTTCGGAGGTGAGTCGCTGGCAATGCTCGGGTGGGTGACGATCAGCAGGCCGATCAGCACCCAGCCCAACCTCACGCGGTCAGCTCCTGCTCGCCCTTGGTCCCCTCTTCGGGCGGAACCAGCACGTCCGGAAGCCCCTCCGACTGCCAGTCCAGCTGGGGACAGTCACCGTAGAGGTCATCCAGTCCGTAGTACTCGCGCGCTTCGCTCTGCTGGATGTGGATGACCACGTCCAGATAGTCCAGGAGGACCCACCAGCTCATGTCCAGCCCCTCGGCCTTGGCGTGCAACTCACCCGCCGCCTTCAGACGCACGTGCAGCTCGTTGTAGAGCGCCTTCACGTGGGGCCGCGCCGTGGCCGAGGCCACGACGAAGTAGTCCGCGACCTTGATCTGGTTCTCTACGTTGTAGACACGGATATCCATCGCCTTCTTCTCATCGAGAAGGTGGGCGGCGGCCAGGGCGAGGGTCTTGGCGTCGATGACCAGAATCTCCTTAGTAGAACCAAGGCAGGAACACGAGGCCCACCACGGTCATCAGCTTGATCAAGATGTTGAGGGAAGGACCCGAGGTGTCCTTGAACGGGTCACCGACCGTGTCGCCGACCACAGCGGCCTTGTGGGGGTCTGAGCCCTTACCACCGTGGGCGCCGCCCTCGATGTACTTCTTGGCGTTGTCCCAAGCACCGCCGGCGTTGGACATGAAGATGGCCATCATGACACCCGCCACGAGAGCGCCAGCCAGCAGACCACCAAGGGCCTCGACATTCCAAAAGCCCACAAGGATGGGGGCAGCCACGGCGATCACACCGGGCAGAACCATTTGACGCAGGGCACCATCCGTGGAGATCTTCACGCAACGGGCGGCATCGGGCTTGCCCGTACCGTCCATGATGCCGGGGATCTCGCGGAACTGCCTGCGCACCTCTTCAACCATGTCGAAGGCCGCATTACCCACGGCGCGCATGGTCAAGGCGCTGAACAGGAAGGGCAGGATGCCGCCGAGCAGCAAGCCAATGATGACTTCGGTGGTGTTGATGTTGAGCACGAGGGATTCTCCCGTGCCGTTCAAGATGCCAGCGCGGTTACAGAAAGCGCTGAACAAGGCCAGGGCTGTCAGGGCCGCAGAACCGATGGCGAAACCCTTGCCGATCGCGGCGGTGGTGTTACCCACGGCGTCAAGGGCGTCGGTGCGCTCGCGCACTTCGGGGGGCAGTTTCGCCATCTCGGCCAAGCCGCCCGCGTTGTCAGCCACAGGGCCGTAGGCGTCCACGCCAAGGGATATACCCAAGGTTGAGAGCATGCCCACGGCAGCGATGGCGACACCGTAAACACCAGCCATGTAGTTGGCCAAGAAGATGGCCACGCAGATCAAGAGCACGGGTATGGCGACGGACTCCATGCCGGTCGCAAGACCGTGGATGATGTTCGTGGCTGCACCGGTCTCGGATTGCTTGGCGATGTTGCGGACGGGGTGGCGGTCGGTCGAGGTGTAGTACTCGGTGACCTTTCCAATCAGCACGCCGATGGCGAGGCCAGAAACGACCGCGATCATCAGGGCTGCGCCGGTGGAGTAGTCGTGGCTTACGCCTTTGAGTTGCGCGGGCAAGTTGATGCCGCCTTGCATGGTGAGCCAGTAGGTGGCTCCCACAACAGCGATGGAGGCAATGATGAGGCCGCGGAACAGGGCTGAGTGCAGGGCGTGCTCGTCGGCGGCCTTCACGAAGAAGGTGCCGATGATGGAGGCGATGATGCCGACTCCGGCGACGGCGAGGGGCAGCAGCACCATGCCGTTGGCGTGCTCCACACCAGCGTAGGCGAAGGCGCCCAGGGCCATGGCGGCAATGATGGAACCCACGTAGGACTCGAAAAGGTCGGCGCCCATGCCGGCCACGTCGCCCACGTTGTCACCGACGTTGTCCGCGATGGTGCCCGGGTTGCGGGGGTCATCTTCGGGGATGCCCGCCTCAATCTTGCCCACCAGGTCAGCGCCCACGTCGGCGGCCTTGGTGAAGATGCCGCCGCCCACGCGCGAGAACAGGGCGATGGAGGAGGCGCCGAAGCTGAAGCCGAGGACGTATTCCAGACCCGATGCGCTCAGGTCCGAGGCGTAAGCGATAGTGAAGCCGGTCACACCCAACAGGGCCAGACCGACGACGCTCATGCCCATGACGATACCCGAGCTAAAGGAAACGCTGAGGGCGTCGGCCAAGCTGTTCGTGGCGGCTTGGGTCGTGCGCAGGGCGGCGCGGGTCGCGGTGTGCATTCCGAAGTAGCCGGCTGTTGCGGAAGCAAGCGCACCACAGATGAAGGCGATGGCTGTCTTGGGGCCGAGGCCATCCTCGGGGCGCGACATGAAAATCGCAGCACTAACCACAATGACGAACACGGTCAGCCATTTGTACTCAGCCTTCAGGAAGGCGGCCGCTCCTTCTTGCACCTGGCGCGAGATGTCGCGCATGGTGTCGTTGCCCGTGTCGCGCTTCATAATGCCGAAGTACTTGGCTACAGCGAACACGAGGGCGATGGCTGCAGAAACAGCAGCCAGGGTGAAAATGGAATTGTTCGTCATGGTGTGGGGTGCCCGTTGGGGGCTCAGGCAGGGCTTGTGGGGCACCAGAGGCTCACCTCAGGTCCCCGAGTGGTCATCGAGACAGCTTCCAACGGAAACTGGGCCAAACAGGATACTTATGGCCATCAAGGGGTCAACACCAGGGGGCCGTCCCTTTGCACTCGTTGCCCTCAATTCAGGTCATGCGGTGCTCCGGGGGCTGCGAGGGGGCGTTTATGCGACTCGTCCCATCATTGGGACTCACCCCATAATGCTCGGGCCTAGGAATCTCTCGGGGGCAGCCCGGCATCGCCACCGGCTTCTAGATCCCTCACCTGCCGTTCGCGACGCCTTACGAGCCCCCTCAGTACCAAGATCAAGATAGCCGCGGCCAAGCCGAAGCCCAGGTACTGGTTGAGGTTCGATACCGTGTCCTCAAGGTCGGCGATGCGCTCTCCAAAGGACCTTCCAAGAAAGATCCAGGTCGGCGTCATGATGAGCGCGCCCAGCCCGTCAAAGAGCAGGAACCGGGGGTAGGACATGCCCGCGGTGCCAGCCGTGAAGAACCCCGGCATGCGCACGCCCGGCAGGAAGCGACAGGTGAAGATGGCCCAGTTCCCGTGTTGGTCGAACCGTTCGCGCAAGAGCACCATGCGTTCGGGGTGCAGAATTCTGCGTGCCCAAGGTTTGTCCACCGCGTTCATTCCGAAGTGCCGTCCCAGCCAGAAGGGGATGGAGTCGCCGAGCAAGGTGGCCACGTAGCAGGTGGCGATGATGGGAAAGGGGTCCACCAGACCGCGGTGCAGCAAGAACCCCGAGCCCACCATGGTTACCTCTTCGGGAACAGGCAGTCCCGCGCCTGCTCCCACAAGAAACGCGAAGGGTGCCAGGTAGCCGAATCGGTCGAAGAACACCTTGAGGACATTCTCAGCGATCAGGGCTAGCAGCATGGCCGGATGCTACCACCGCTGACGCAGCAAGCGAAAGGTCGTGGCCATTCCAAGACTCCTTCCCGGGCGCTCCTGCCAGGGGCTACGGCCAGTCGGCCCTAATCTTCCCGATCATCGCCCGGGGGCTCAAGGTGTTTGCCTGTCCTCAGGATGCCCTCCATCAGGTAGCCCTCCAGATTCCCCGCTTCACCTGCGGTGTGGAACGCATCTGCGGCTGCCAGGCGTGCACCATCCGTTCCACCGGGCCAGCCCGGGGCAGCCGGGCCACCAAGGGCCTCGAGGTCTGCGACCCATGCCAAGACCAGGCCGCGCAAATAGGCGAGATCGGCAGGGACAGCTGCCTGTTGCTCGCCCTGCTTGAGCAGGTCCAAGCCAGCACGGATCCAGCGCAGTCGGGACAGGGGCTGGGGCTCGCTCTCGAGCGAGGCCCGACCGAAGACCATGTGTGATGCCAGGTGGGTCCAACCTTGCGTGGCACTTGGTTCGAGAGCCAGGGCGCGTTCGGCGGCAGCGTAGGCGCGCTCATAACGACCCTCTCGAACGTACCAATCGAATCGCACCCACTCCGCGCTGGCCGCCAATCCTGCCACAGGTCCCAGCAGGCCCTGAACCAGATTCGTTCCGTGGGCGGGACTGGACATGGACGATGATCCCCTATCCGGTTGTCGACTTGCTGCGTGCCAGGGCCAGCAGCACAGGGCCACGACGGCCCAACCGAGAATCACGAGCACGCGGCGCCTCATCGCACCCTCCCCGCGAGGCACCACGCACTCGCGCCCACGGCGATGGCAACCAGGGGCAGAAGGAGGTGCCCCGACATGGGAAGTCGTCCCTCGCCCACGATGGTCAGGACTGCGGGCAGGTCTGCGAGTGGAATCCAAGGTCGTCGGTAGCCAACGTCCCCGGTCGTGGCCATCAGTAGGAGGCAGGCGGACAGTCCCGCAGCGCTGGCGGCGCTCATCCGTCCGCCCAGTCCCATGGCCAAGCCCAGAAGTGCAGAGAGGCCCAAGAACGCGCGCCAGATCACACTGCAGGATCCGAACCACTCGTAGCCGGCGGGGCGCCACCATTCCATGGGCGTGCTGCCGTCCAGAGCCAGGGCGCCGCCCCCTGTGTCTGTGATCACCACGATCAAGGGCCGGTTGGATTGCGTTGGCACTTCGACCTCCACACCCCTTCGCCCGTCCAATCGTACCTCGGTGTGGGCCACCTTCTTCCCTCGTCTGGCTTCCACGCGCACGTCAGTCGTGGGATCCATGCCCGGGGATGAGCGCAAGAAGACGCGCACCGTTCCGGTCGTGGGGGTGTCCCCCTGCCAGTGGACCTCCATCGTCTGTCCGGGCTCCAGGCGAGCGTCATCCACCTCCTGCGTCGCAACCAGTCTTACCGTCTCAGCACCGAGACCTGCGCCGACCTCTACCACCATGCCCACCGCGACAAGCAGCAGGCCAAGGCCTGCGCTGGCTCCGGCCCAGGTGGCCAACCAGACTCGGAAAGCGGCGACGGGCCTGCTCGAGATCCAGCTCCACTCGCCATCACGCCAGCGGCCCATGACGCGCGCCCCGTGCCAGGCCGTCCAGCCGCTGACAAGCAGCAAAGCGATGGTCCAGAGGGCCTGACGCTCAAGCCCGCGCGCCAGCCGGGGGGTCGTCAGCCCGCCGGCCTGCAGTGCGCTCGGTGTCCAGTCCGCAAGACTCAAGAGCGCCAGCAGGCCCAGCAGGGACAGGGACCAGGACGGAGCGAGGCTGCGCTTCATCCAGAGGCGGAATAGCTCTCCGTAGCGGCCTCTGCCTTCGACGCTAGGCATGAGTTTCCGTTTGCCCGTAGAGCTCTAGTAGGGAGCGACCCGAGGGCAATGAGGAGCGCACCTTGCCACCCGCTTCGCGGACCCAGTCTTCGAGCTCCTGCAAGGGCGCGGGGCCCATGCCTTCGAGCTCCAACTGCACGCGGCCCTTGATGGCCAAGAGCTCGTCCGTTGGACCGTGGGCACGCAGGTGTCCATTAAGCAGGAGTGCCAGATCGTCGCAGTGCTGCAACAGGTCCGAGGGCAGATGCGAAGCCAGGACCAGGCTTGCTCCACGATTCCGGGCCTCGCTTATCAGGTCCTCGAGTACGGCAAAGCCGGGAGCGTCCAGTCCCGCCGTGGGCTCGTCGAGCAGAACGACTTCAGGTTCGGACAGGAATGCTTGTGCCAATCCGAAGCGGCGCATCATCCCGCGCGAGAAAGTACGCAGGGGCGCGAGCCTTTGGTCGGCCAGACCTACTCGCTCTAACAGGCGTTCGGCGCGTGAGCGTAATTCCTTGCGTGGGAGACCAGCCAAGGCACCCAAGAGATCCAGGGCCACGAGTGCCGAGAGCTCGGCGGGAAAAGGGGAGTCCTCTGGCAGGTACGCGAGGCGGGTCCGGGCGAGAGCCTTGCGGGGATCCTCCCCCAAGACGCGCACCACGCCCCGCTCGGGGCGCTGCACGCCGGCCAGGATCTGCAGCAGGGTGGACTTGCCTGATCCGTTGGGCCCCACCAGCCCCAAGCACTTCCCGCGCTCCAAGGTCAGGTTGACCCCGTGCAGGACCTCGCGCTTGCGCTGTAACAGCCCGATGCGGTAGCAGGAGACCAGATCGGAGAGCTCGAGGGCCGGTGCTCCGGGCATGGTGTGCGGAGGGCTGGGCATGGGGTCCATTCTACCCGCGAGCCCCAGCCCGTATCATGGGCATCATCGCAGCAACTTGAGCGACCCCATGGCACGACTCTTTATTCTCTCCGGCGACCACATCGGTCAGACCCACGATCTCACCGGCTCCAGCAATCTGGGCCGGGGCAAGGAGGCGGATGTGGTCATTGGAGGGAAGTCTGTCAGTCGCCTGCACGCGCGCCTTGAAATGGACTCGGGTGGGCGCTGGGTCCTGTCCGATCTGGGGTCGAGCAATGGGACGCGAGTGGAGGGGCAGCGCCTCACCGGCCCCTGCACGCTCATGGACGGAGAGATGTTCAAGCTTGGGGACGTTGAGCTGCGCTTGAGGCTGGATACGCCCGCCGATTCCGAACCGATGCTCGATCCGACACCGGCTCCAGCAGCACCCCCGACGCCTGCGCCTGCGCCTGCGCCTGCTCCTGCTCCTGCGCCTGCTCCTGCTCCTGCTCCTGCGCCCCAGCCGGATCCTCCTTCGCGGGATGAGCTGGAACTGGAAGGGGACTGGAACGCGAATGTCCCGGTGCCCGACGCTCCTCTTCAGCGTTCATCCCCCGCTCCGATCTCCCCACCCAGGTCTACTGCTCAGACGGGAAGCTCCGCAGCAGGCGCCGCTCGTAGGGCTCAGGCCATGGGAGCCTCCGCACCCGGCGCCGCCGGACGCACTGCGGCGGGCGGCAAGGTGTTGCAGTACCACAAGGTCGATAACCGCAGCGGTTTATTTTCTACGGATCTCGGTCAGCAGTCCATCCTTGTGCGGATGCTCCTCTACCTCCTGCTTGTCGCCGTTCTTGGCGGACTCATGTGGGGCGCCTATCAGGTGACCGCAAGCTTGCGCCGGACGGACGGGACGATCTCTGATTCCGAGTAGGTTCGCTGCGGCCTAGGTGGCCCAACCCGACACGAAGATCCGAGCCGCCGCGTCCCAGGTGTAACCCTCGGCGCGGATTGCCGCGGGCTCGAGATCGGCCGCTGATTGCTGCAGGGCCTGGCGGATGGCTAGGGCACACGCTTGCGGGTCGTCGGGTGGGAAGACGCGAGCGCTCTCGGCCGCGGTCTCGGCCAGGGCTCCAGCGGACGAGATGGCCAGGGGCACACGGGCTCGTTGGGCTTCCAGCGCGACGATTCCGAAGCCCTCGAGGTGTGAGGGCAGGACTACGGCGGCGGCGCTGGCCAGCAGAGCGGGGAGATCCTCATCCGGGCATGGGCCGGCCAAACGGATCCGGTGAGAGATTTTCAGGGACTGCGCAAGGGCGAGCAGGCGCTGGTCCTCGTCATGCTTGGGAGCCCCCACCAAGAGCAGGTCGGGCAAGGTTGTGTCGAGGGCCAAGGCTCGCAGCAGGAGGTCGAGGTTCTTGCGCGGCTCGACGTGGCCCACGTGCAACAAGGGTGCTTCGGGTGCTTGGTTGCGCTCCAGGACGGGCAGGTGGTCGGCGCCGTTGGGGGCCACCAAGAGCTTGGGTTCAACCTCTGGCCAGTCCCGGACCAGCCGCGTGCGCATGTGTTCGGAGACGGTGAACACTCGCTGCGCACGATTCAGGGCGCGGCCCACGACGGCCTTGGCTACCAGCCTCCGGGAGAAGGGCGTGTGCTCCAGGTCCAGGCTGCGCAGGTCGTGCAGCGTCAGGCTCATGGGGACGGGCAGGGTACGCGGGGCAGGCAGGTGCGCCACGTGCACCATGTCGAAGGGCCGGCCAGCCTCGGCAGCTTGGGCTATGGCTGCACCGAGAGCCTTGGTCTCCCGCGCGGCTCGTACGAGCAAGGGAGAAGAGGGCACGTCGGATGGGATCACGCGCACATTGGATGGAGGTTCAAAGCCCAGCCCCCCGCGGCCAGTCAAGAGGGCCAGCTCTCCGCCCTTGGCTTCGAGGAGCTTCGCGATGCGCGGCAGGAGCTCGGCGTTGTGGCGCCGGACGCCTCCCATCGGTTGGTCGAGCACGATGCCGGAGACCAGGATCCGGGTAGCGCTCATGCGAGACCTTCCCAGACTTCCTCTATGGCCTGGGCCGTGGCTCCCCACGTGAATCGTGACGCTTGTTCGGTCAGACTCGTCCGTAATCCCTCACGGGTGTCTAACGCCTGAACGATGCCTTGGCCCACGCTGACCGGATCGGTCGGGTCCACGACGATGGCGTGCGCCCCGCCGACCTCCTCCAAGGCGCCTCCCGCGGGGACGATGGCGGGTGTTCCACAGGCCATGGCCTCGAGGACGGGCAGGCCAAACCCCTCGCTCGCGGAGAGCACCGCGACGGCGCAGGACAGGCGCATGAGTCCAGCCAGGTCCGCGTCGCTGATCTCTCCAGGGGTGGACACGTGCCGAGTTAGCCCCAGTCGCTGCACGAGGCCCAGGCTAGCGCGCAGGTCGGGCGTATCAGGACCGGTGACGACGAGCTGAACGGGCAGGGTGCCTGCTTGCTTCAAGTGCGCGAGGCCTTCCAGAGTCGCGGCCAGATTTTTCTTGGCTCGCACAGCGCCGGGGCAGAGAAGCAGAGGGCGATCGGGCAGGTTGTACTTACCCAGTAGAACTTCGTCCATCGAGTCCAGGGGAGCCTCGCCTCCGAAGGGTTCGCCGACACCCCAGGGGATCACGTGCGTGCGACCCGCCAGGCGCCCGCTCGTCAGACCAAGGTCCCTCGCGGTCGCTGCGCTCGGGGTGATGACCGCAGAGGCCCGCCGCGTGCCGGCCCAGGCCCAGAAGCGGTGTCGCAGATCGGCATTTTCATGCACGCCGTGTCGCCAGGGAGCTTCGTGCAGTGTCTGCACCCGGTGCCCGGGTCCGCGCCAGGGGAAAGCCGAGACGAAGGAGTGGATACCCACGAGGTCCATCCCTCGAACGGCCCGTGGCAGCTCGCCCTGCCTCCAGCTGCGCAGCCCTGCGGAGCCATCGGGAGTCAGTCGAACGACCTCAACCCGGCCGCGCTGCTCCAGGGCTTCCAGGCTTCTCTGGACGACACGCTGCACCCCCGGTGGATGGCCGGGCAGAAGGGGGGAGGAGTCGAAGCCGATGCGCAGCATGGAAGCAGAGCCCGTCGAGGCGCGCACACCGTACCGAATTCAGGATGGGCTCAGGGCCCTTCGATGATCTGCGCCAGTTGCAGCCTGGCGTTCTCCCACAGATCGGGGTCGATGGACCAGCTGATGTCGGTGCGCACCCAGGTCGGGTCGTTGGGGTCGTTCACCCCATACTCCCAGAGAACCTTGGGGATCATGGAGTCCACCAGGGTCGCCACCGCGGCGGGGTCCTTGGCCTGAGCCATCTTCAGGTACTCGTAGTCCTGGATTCCCCGACGCCAGTGCTTGAGCCGTAGGCTGGCGATGGGGCCCAGGACTCCATAGGAGACGCTCGGATAGACCGTGTCGGTTCCCGGGTAGAAGAGGACGCCGTCGCCGTTGCAGTAGTTCCAACCGGTCTCGCCGATGATGTTGTCGAACGAACTGTGAGATCCGAAGGTGTGGGCGGATTCAAAGACGTTCGTCTGTCCCATCCCCCCCTGATAGTTGTTGTAGTAGGTCGTCTCCCAGAAGAACCAGCGGTCGATGCTCTTCTTGAACTGAGACCAGGCGAGAACGCGCAGGGCCACACCATCGTCCTCCGTTGAGAACGATCCGCCTGCGGGCCGGTGGCCGTTGTAGAGGTAGAAGCGCTTGGTCGGGTCCGCCTCAATCGTCGCCGCCGCGTTGTGCCAGACCGAGGTGATCCCCACACGCATCCAGCTGGCCGTAACGTCCAGGGACGGTGTTGAGGTCAGGGTCGTGGGCAGGTCCTGCGTCGCCATGGACATGAGGCGGTTGCCGGGCCCCGGGTTGTTCTCGATCCACCCGGCCCATTGCTCAGTCTGCGCGTAGTTGGTTGATTCGTCGATGAGGTACAAGAAGCGCTCGGTTGCGGGCGAGTTGGCCTCGAACCAGTTGACCCATCCGTCGGTGCGGGCCCACATGGCCGCCTGGCCCTGACCCTTCCACCACCAGGAGCCGTAGTTCCCGATCGAATAGACGCCGTTCCCGGTTCCCTCTCCCGGCCCTTCGTACCCTGTCGCCGCGGTGAATAGGCTGCCATCCAGCCGTGGCAGCCACTCGGGCCGCGGGGCATCGTTCTTCCAGACGTTGCAGCCCGATGTCTCCGAGTCGACCAGCGAGATGCGATGGCGGTGCGCCATCATGAAGTGCCGATCCCTGACGAGCTTGGACGTTATTTCCTGTGGTGTCCCACAGTTCGGCCAGGGAAGGCCGGTGTAGCGCAGGTTGATGTCCGCATAGCCCAGAACGGCCATCGTCTCGCAGCTCGGATCATCGGCCAACTCAAAGTCACGGACGTTCAGCTCCACGGGGATGCTGTGCAGCAGGGCTCCACCGGTGCGAATCCGGATCACACCCGTGTAGGTTGCGGGCAAGGCGTCCTTGGGGATGTAGACGTCGACCCAAACGGACTGATTGGTTCCCTGCGCGACGTCGAAGTGGGGGACGAGTTCGATCGGAACCGCGATCTCCGGATAGGCCTGATCGTGATCTTGGCGATCCCACCACGTTCCGGTGCCGTACCCCAGACCCGTCCAAGGGCGGCGCATGCGTTCGGGAACGTGGCGTTCGTCATAGGTGCCGTAAGAGAGCTTGCTCAGTCCCTTGATCGTCAGGTAGCGCACGAAGAACAGCTCGATGGGTCTGGAGGTCCAATCGAACAGGCCTTGTCCAGGGGCAGGATCGGACCGGATGACGTGACCGAGCCCCGAGTCCAGGCGATTGAACTCCACGGAGGCATTCTCCAGGGGCAACAGTGGCGCCTCGATGACGAGGTTGAAGCCGACCACCTCATTGCGGGCACCGAAGAGGCGGATGCGCTCTCCGTCCCAGGTCGAGTTCACAACGCTCGACGCATCGAGGCTGGCCCGCAGATCGGATTGGATGACCTTGTCCCCCCCGTCGTTGGTCCACACCGGAAACAGCCGAGGCGAAGCGCTGTACTGGACACGCTGGCCATGGGCCAGCGGGGCCAAGACTACGGTCAGTAGGACGAGGAAGAGGCGCATGGGTTCACCATCAGGGTACCCGGTTGCGCGCGCACGTGGGCCTCGAGTTCTCCAGGCACGCATTGCCCTAGAGGAAAGTGCCCGTCGCCTTCCATAAGGCCTCGGTGCGATCGATGTGGTCCCGTGCCTTGTCTCGCAAGGAGGCGGCTACCTCCGCCACCAGAAGCTCGGCCAGTGCTACGGCTGGAACCGAACTGTCGAATGGACCGACGGCTGGAACGGTGAGCTCGCACCAGGTATCGGTCAAGGCGGCCAGGGGCGAGAAGGGACTGTCGGTAATGGCGACGATGGGCACGCCGTTCTCCGCCAGGGCCTTGGCCATTGAGACGCAGTGGTTGCGGTAGCGGGCAAAGTCGATCACGACGGCTGCGTCGCGTGGGGAGGCGCTGCTCAAGTCGCCGCCGCTGGAGTGCTCGTCGATCAACCGGATCCCCGGGCGGATCATGGCCAGACCGCTGTGCAGAGCCAATGCTCCGGCGCGGGAGGTCTCGCCCGAGAGAATCCACACCCGCCGCGCTTTGCGAATGGGCTTGGCGAGTGCGGCCAACTGACCATCGTCCACGGCTTGCACTACGGAGGACAAGGCACCCTCCAGGGCGACCATTGCGGATGAAGACTGTTGGTGGCGGATTCGTTGGCTGGGCCGCAGAAGTTGCTGGGTGAAGCCGGCGCGTACGTGCTCTTGCAGATCCGAGTACCCCTCGAACCCGAGCTTCGTCGCAAAGCGCACGATGGTCGGGTGGCTGGTCTCGACCAGGGCCGCCAGGTGGGCGACAGTACCGAAGGCGAGCAGGGTCGGGTCGGCGAGGACGGCCTCAGCAATCCGGCGCTCCGTCGGAGTCAGGCGCTCGCTTACAGTTGCAATCTTCTCGGAAATGGTCACTGGGGCAGGTTCCTCGTACATAATAGTACATCACGGTGCGCGCTAATGTCGAATGCGTTACAATTCGTCCCTGCCCGGGCCTAGGCTGGCGAATCATGCCGGTCCTCCCGGGGTAGGCTGGATTGAACCCATGAGCAACTCCGAGAAGTACGTCCCTTCAGCTCGCGAGCAGGCCTTCCTCGATCAGGTCGAGAGCCCTCGCTATGAGCGCATGAGCATCAACGGGCTCAAGCCCTTCATCGAGGGCCGTGTGTCCGATGAAGTGCAGGACTTCTACAGCAATGACGAGCTCGACGTGTTGAGCCAACTGCAGGGCACGGAGCGTGATGTGGAAGCTCGCATGCCGGTCAAGATGACCCGTCACTACTTCGATCTGGCACAGAAGAGTCGGCCCATTCGAGACCTGGTCAAGGCGACCCCCGAAGAGACCGAGAACCTGGTGGGGTCGGAAGATCCGGGCCACCAGATGGACTACAGCCCGGTCGAAGGTCTGCTGCACAAGTACGAGATGGGTCTGATGTACGTCGTCTCGACCTGCTCCGCTCACTGCCGATTCTGCTATCGAGAGGAGCTGATCAGTCGCAAGGAAATCGAGCGCCAGGACGGCACGGTGGCCAAGAAGGGCATGGCGCAGGTGGGGGACGTGACCGACTACATGCGGCACCACAACAAAATCGTAGCTGATAACGGTGGGCGTCACCCCGAAACCGGCCGGGAGAAACTGCGCGAGATTCTTCTCTCGGGCGGCGACCCCATGGTTCTCTCGAACGCAAAGATAGCCATCTGGCTGGGGGCCTTGGCCGAAGCTGGAGTCGAGGCTATACGCATCGGCACAAAGGAGATGGCCTTCTTCCCCGATCGCTTCGACGACACGTTTCTGTCGATGATGGACCTGTTCCACGAGACCTGGCCGCACGTGAGCGTGCGCATGATGATTCACTTCAATCATCCGGACGAGTTCCTCCTCATGGACGATGATGGCAACTACGTGGAGGAAGATACCGGAGTGCTCAAGTGGCAGCCCGCTGCCCAGCGCGCCATGGAAGGCGTTGTCTCGCGGGGTTGGCTGCGCGTCGAGAACCAGTCGCCCATCATCCGCGGCGTCAACAATGACCCGGACGCCCTGCGCATCATGCAGCGTGCCTTGAAGCGCGTGGGTGCCGAGAACCACTACTTCTTCTGCGGCCGAGACATTATCGCTCACAAGGCCTTCAACGTGCCGATCGAGGAAGCCTGGCGGATCCTGAATGAGTCCCAAAAGGGCCTCTCCGGTGTCGAAGCTCACGCACGCCTGTCGATCACTCACTACAAGGGCAAGACGGAGGTCGTTGCCGTCACTGAAGGGCCCATTCCGGGCGTGGAAGGAACGGAGGACGGCGTGGTCATCTTCAAGTTGATACGTAGTGCCGCCGGGGCCGAAGAGCGCGGCAAGATCTGCATTGTTCGGCGCAATCCGGATGCCATCTGGTTTGACGGTTACGACGATAGAGTCATAGTCGATGAAGCCGGGCTGTTTAACTATGGCCGGTTGGAAGCCCCGAGCAGCTTGGAACCCAGTGTCCATGAGTTAGAGGATGCCCACTAATCGCTCAGCCGCACTCAGGACATCATGATTGACAAGACCGTCGAAGATCTGGCCATCGCCGTCGGGGACATTACCGATGGCGCGACCGTGATGGTCGGCGGTTTCGGTGAAGCTGGAAGCCCCATAGAGTTGATCCATGCACTGATTGACCATGGTGTCAAGGACTTGACGGTCATCAACAACAACACAGGTAGCGGAGAGGTTGGCCTCGCCGCCCTCATCAAGGCGGGCTGCGTCGCCAAGATGATCTGTTCCTATCCGCGCTCCATGAACTCGACCGTGTTCCCCGACCTCTATCGGTCGGGCAAGATCGAGCTGGAGCTCGTGCCCCAGGGCACGCTGGCCGAGCGCATCCGGGCCGGTGGGGCGGGTGTCCCCGGGTTCTACACGCCAGCCTCGGTGGGAACGCCCCTCGCAGAGGGTAAAGAGCAACGCACCTTTAATGGGATCGACTACGTCCTAGAGCATGGCCTGTGTGCGGACTTCGCCCTGATCAAGGGCAAGTGTGCAGACCGCTACGGCAACGTCATCTACAACAAGACTGCGCGGAATTTCAGTCCTCTGATGGCCATGGCCGCGAGGACCACCACAGTGCAGGTCGCGGAGTGCGTGCCCGCAGGAAACATGGATCCCGAGGCCGTGATTACCCCGGGGATCTTCGTTCAGCGCGTTGTTCTGGTGCCGGACCCCGCCCACGAGTCCGACCTGGTACGGCAAGGGGTGTCCTACCCGTGAGCTCACCGGAACCCACCGTGGGCCTCACCCGCGACGAGATGGCCCAGCGTGTGGCCGCGGACATTCCGGACGGGGCCTACGTCAACCTCGGCATCGGCATCCCCGAGCTCATCACCAAGTTTGTTCCCGAGGGTCGCGAGTTCATCTACCACACCGAGAACGGCCTGCTCGGCATGGGCCCCTCGCCCGAGGAGGGACAAGGCGAGCCCGAGTTGATCAATGCCGGCAAGCGCCAGGTGACGGCCCTTCCAGGTGCCGCCTATTTTCACCACGCTGACAGCTTCGCGATGATTCGCGGTGGGCACATCGATCTGTGTGTGCTTGGCGCCTTGCAGGTTTCTGAGGGCGGCGACCTGGCCAACTGGTCCACCGGAGGGCCGGATGCCATCCCCGCCGTGGGAGGCGCGATGGATCTCGTAGCCGGCGTGAAGTTGGTCTACGTCATTACCCAGCACTGCACCAAGAAGGGTGAGCCTAAGTTGATCGAGAGTTGCACCTTCCCCCTGACCGGTGCCGGGGTCGTCAATCGGATCTACACCGATCTCGCCGTCATCGACGTCACGCCTGCTGGCTTCCAGGTGTTGGAGTTGAGTCCAGGCGTGGACTTCGACTACGTCCAGGAGCGGACGGGTGCGAAGCTGCTCGATCGCTCGACCCTGTCGGGTACCTGACCCATGGGCTCCAACTCCAAGAGCGCGGCCCTGTACGAGCGCGCCCTCAAGGTCCTGCCCGGGGGCGTCAGCCGTAACACCGTTCTGCGCGATCCGCACCCGGCCTACATGGCCTCGGCCTCCGGCTGCCACATCACCGATGTGGAGGGCGTGAAGCGCCTGGATTTCTCCAACAACATGGCCTCCCTCATCCACGGGCACGCCCACCCGGCGGTTGTTTCGGCCGTGGTCGAGCAGCTGGCCAGAGGGTCGGCTTGCACCATGGCAACCGAGGTAGAGCTCGAGTACGCCGAGTATCTCTGCACCCGCAACCTGGGCTTCGAGAAGCTCCGCTTCGTGAATTCGGGAACCGAGGCGGTGATGGGGGCCCTGAAGGCAGCGCGCGCTTTCACTTCACGCCCCAAGATCGCCAAGGCCGAAGGCGCCTACCACGGACAATATGATTACGCGGAGGCCAGCCAGACCGCTTCACCATCTAACTGGGGCGAGGTGGATGCACCAGCCAGCGTGCCCGTGGCCCAGGGCACGCCCGAGGCGGCTTTGGCGGACGTGGTGATCGTGCCCTACAACGATCCGGAGCGGGCCATCGCCATCCTGGATCGCCATGCGGATGACTTGGCCTGCGTGTTGCTCGATCCCATGCCGCACCGCGTGGGGCTGCGACCCGCGAACGCCGATTTCATCGAGGCCATGCGCAAATGGACCTCGGCCAACGGGGCCTTGTTGGTGTTCGATGAAGTGATCACGTTCCGCTGCGAATTCGGCGGAGCGCAAACGTGGTTCGATTGCACACCCGACCTGACGGCGCTGGGCAAGGCCATCGGTGGCGGATTCCCGGTGGGGGCGATTGCCGGTCGCACGGACGTGATGGACGTGATGAATCCCCTCGCGGATCGCGTCCTCTTTCCCCACTCAGGGACTTTTTCGGCCAACCCCATCACTATGACGGCGGGTCTTTCTGCCATGCGTCTGTTCGATGAGGAGGCCGTGGCCCGGGTGAATGCCCTCGCGCAGCGCGCCATGACGGCTATCGAGGAGGTGATTAGTGCCGGTGGACACCGAGCTTGCGTCACCGGTGGCGGGTCCATGTTCCGCTTGCACCTGAAAGAACACCCGCCCCTCAACTACCGCGAGTGCTACCTCTCATCTGAGGAGGACCGGCAACTCAAGATCCTGCTCGACCACCTCTTTGACGAGGGCCTGATCATGATCAATACATGCACCGCCGCTCTGTCGACCTCCATGGGCGAGGCGGAGATCGACCAGCTCGTGGCCGCGTTGAAGAGGGGGCTGGAACGCTTGGCCTGAGGCCTGTGCAGTCCCCACAGCTTCTCCACAGGTACCGTAGAGGTCTTCGGCGCATTCCCACGCCCTTTCTTAGTTACGCCGTTGGACAAGGGGAGTATCTTTTATCGGTGGCGTGATTCCCGCGCTGCTCGAGACCCACACTCCAGGACGCCTCCTCCTCCCCCTCGACATTTCATGAAGATCCAGATTCTCTTGGCCAGTGGCCTGACCGTTGCTTCCCTTGCCATGCTGGGCGCTCCCGCCGGGGCCGTGCCTGGCTGATGAAACGGTTCTGCCGGGGCTGGTGCAGCCCCCATGCCCGTCACCATCGCCTCCACGGGTGGCATGTCCATCCCCACGGTAGTGCGCGGCCAGAGCGCCCGCTCCTACCTAAAAATGGAGTGGGATTACCCCGTCTTCAAAGTGGAGCAGAAGAAAGCCTCCAAGGGCACTTCAGCCAAGGTGGTGCGCCGGGCCCTAACTCGCGAGGAGGCCTTGGCCTTCATCGCTGGGAACGATCCGCGTCCCCTGCTCGTGCTGCGTGAGTGCACGGTCTGCAATGGTACCGATGAGGCTTTGCTCAAAGGTGGCATCGACAACGAGAAGACCTTCCTTATTGCTTCCTGGTTTCACTGCGTGAAGCTCCCGGCTGATGTGCTGGAAGAGAATCACCCGTTCCATAACCTTTTCGTGCAGAAAAAACCCGAGCACCTCTTTGTGTGTTCCGTGGATGGCGCGAACCACGATCCGCTGGAGTCTCAGACTTCACGTTCGGCGTTGTGGAAGTCGTTGCGCAAGCTGATCGGCAAGGAATACAAGAGCAAGCCGGATTCCCGTTTGAAGTCGATAGCCAAGATCCTTGATAAGTTGGATGTTGTCGACGAACGGCTGCGCCAACTCAATTCCCGCTACGACGACGTCCTTGAAGAGGACGGCCCCGACTCGAAGGGTCTGCGCAAGATCGGCAAGTCCAAAACCGAAACGGAGGCCGACCGCGATGATCTGCACGAGCAGGCTGCCAAGGCGCTGGCTCTGGACCTGAAGGAAAAGAAGGCCAAGGCCACCCGCTGAATTTCATTCACGCAAGATAGAGCCTACGTGGGCGGCCGGTATCACCATGCCGGGCGCCCACTGGCATTGAATCAAGACTCATGGGCCACTGGATCCACATTACTCGCGCGCTCTCTGTGATCGTCTTGGTCCTGTGTTCACCTGCTACTTGGTCCCAGGGTGGGATGGAGGTCTTTGAAGAGGTCGATCCTTACACCAAGGGCGACCCCGAGCGCATGGCGAAGCTGGGCTATGTGATGTTTGGGCCATTCTTGTGGGCCAAGAGTACGTTCACCGGGGAAGTGTGCGAGACCCTGGGGAACCCGCCCGCCCTGTGGGTGGAGACGGCCCATTTCCGCATCGGGTCCACCCTGGGTACCTACAAACCCGGGACCGATCGTGTGGAGAAGGAAAAGATCCGCGGGGAGCTCGCGCGTCTCAAGAAGAAGTTAGGCCGGGTGAGGTTGCCCAAGAAGGAACTGGACCCCTGGTTGCGGTTGCACCTTTACGCTCAGCGTGCCGAGGATCTCTACAGTCAGTTCCAAGAGGACTTCGATCTAGAACCCGCGGACTTCGAGGACAAGGGCGCGTTCTTGGGCGTGGACGACAAGTTTCTTCTGCTGCTCTGCCAGCGCAAGAGTGAGCTGGGCCGCTACATTCGAGCAGAGTACGACCGGGATCCGGCACCCTCCTGGCGCTGGGGCACGGGCGACGACGGGGGCGTGTTTCTCGGACTGAACGCCGAGGATATCGCCAGTGGCTGGTCGGGGGACAACTTGGAGTTGCCCTTCGATACGTTCCTGCACGTGCATGTGATTGGCAGCCTGACCGCGAACCTCTTGGATAACTACCTCCACAATCGGCACACCGCCCCGCGTTGGATGCGATACGGATTGGCCCACCGCTACGTGCGTGCGGCCGATGCTCGCTGGGTGGAGTTATCGGGCACCATGTCGGGCGCTACCGGCGACGAGGACGCCTGGAAGTGGGCGCCGCGCGTACTCAACTTGGTCAAGAACGACTTTTTTGTCAGCGCCTCGGACATGTTCGGTTGGCAGGCTTCGGATGAGCTCAAGCTGCGCGACCACATGATCGTCTGGTCCAAGCTCGAGTACCTGCTCGATGAGTGCAAAGGGAATCGCGCAGCCTTCCTTAATGCGGTCTGCGCGGGCCAGCAGCAGGATGCTGCCGGTAGCCGCAAGACTCAGGCCCAGGCCTTACAAGCCCACTTCGATCTTGCCCCAACCGAGTTCGATGAAGCCTGGTCCAAGTGGGTCAAGAAGGTCTACAAGAAGCGCTGACGCACTCGAAACCCATCAACAACGAATAAGAATGAACGACCAACGCGACCATGGCCTTCAGCCCCTCTCTGGATTAATGGAGGAGAGGGGTCTGAAACCTGCAGACCTTGTCCGGATTTCGCCGGACCAAATCACTCACAAGATGGTCAGCAGGGCGATGAAGGGGCGACAGTTGACGCGCAATGCGATGGACAAAGTCGCTAGGGCATACAACCTTCTTGTTGAAGACGCAGCAATGCACCGTGAGCTCTTCAATTACCTGCACCCGTCTTTCAAGGAGCGCCGAGGGCAGGGCCTTCCGATGACGGACGCCCCCGATCTTGACGATTAACTAGGGCTGAAAATGAGGCCTCCAGCCGGCACGATCGGATCTGCCTGATAACGCTGACCGCGATGTTTCGAATCTCAACCTCTGGGACGAAGATCGGCTCCATTGTTGCGTTGGGAGGGCGGAGTCGCCCGGCATTCGCTTCTCGATGTACCATTGGGGCTGGTCCAGATACTCCCTTCACCTAGCTACAACCAGCTCTGAAGGAGTCCCATCAACGCGAAGTTCTCCGCTGAGGTTGGAGGCTTGATGTCAGTCACAACCACCTCTGAGATTTGCCTCACATTTGCCTCAGAGTTCACGGGCGAGGCTTGTTGGAGTTCGCTCAAACCCC
>DUDB01000074.1 GCA_012959525.1 Planctomycetota bacterium | reverse complement strand
GCTACGCCAAAACCGTCCGCGGCTGCACCTTCTTCCGCAACGTCGCGGACCCGGCCGGGCCCGGAGGCACACTCGGCCTGGGCGGGGCCGTCTACAGCGGGACCCTGGAGGATTCGATCGTTTGGAATTGCGGCCCGATTCCCCTCGCTCCCGGCATGACCGTCAATTCCTCCAACGTCGAGGGAGGATGGATCGGTGCCGGCACCAACAACGTCAACGGGGATCCACGCTTCGCCAGCCCCGCCACGGGGGACTTCACCCTCACCGGCGGTTCGGCCAGCATCGACGTGGCCAACCCGTCCAGCGCGCTCGATCCCGACGGCACCCCTGCGGATCAGGGCATGGCGCCCTACACCTACGGCTCCATCGGGACGGTGTACTGCACGTCCAACCCCAACTCCACCGGAGCCATCGCGACCATGAACGCGCGGGGTGAGACGACCTTTGCCTTTGACACCCTGCGCCTGGAGTCCGACAACCTGCCGGTGGGCCAGTTCGGTTTCTATCTGGCCTCGCCCCAGCAGGGATTCGTCCCTAACCTGGGCGGCGGACAGGGGAACCTTTGCCTGGGTGCGCCCATCGTCCGGCTTGTCGTTGCTCCCGCCGGGGGTGTGTTGAACTCGGGGATTGGAGGGCAGTTCCGGATGCGGGCTCACATGCCCTCACTGCCCAGCGTCGACCGGCCATCGCCCGGAGAGACCTGGCACTTCCAGGCCTGGTTCCGGGACGGCTCGTCCAGCAACACCTCCAACGCCGTGCGCTTCATGTTCCAGTAGGGGAGCGTTGGCTCCCGATCCGGTCGGCTACGGACGGATTCTTGCCAGTGCGCCGACGAGCGCGGTACACTGGGGTGTCGGGTCGCGTCTTGTGTCCCACACACTTGAGACCATGTCCAACCACATTCGATCTGCTGTTCTCTTGGGCTTCTTGCCGCTCCTGGCCACGCCCGCCGGGGCGGACATCTTCTGGACCGGCGCCACGAGTAACGACATCTTCGATGAGACCAACTGGGATCTGACCCAGTCGACGGTCACGGTCATCGATCCCGACGTCACCATCGACGACGACATCTACATCGTCAATGCGACGGCCACGGTGGAGATTCCCAACAACGGTGGGGGCCAAAGCCGCTTCCAGGTGGGGGACGGGTTCACCCTCACTGTCGATAACTCGACCGTCATGGTTCTCGGCAACGATGGGGTCGGCGGTGCACCGGCCACATCCGTAGGACCCATCGTGCAGCTCCTCAATGGCGCCAGCATGACGGTTTTCTTTATCGCCCACTCCACGGACCTCCGGGTGGGGACGGGCTGCATGGCGGCGTTCCTGGGAGCCGCCGTTCCCATCAACGGGTCCACCGTGGACCTGACCTCCAACACCTGGCTGCACTTCGTGAACGAGACAGTCGCCGACTACATCGCCGAACACCTCAAGAGAACCACCGTCGATGGGGCGCCGGCCGTGGTGGACGTCAACATCGGCGTCATGACCGATGGGTCCGTGGGCTCGATCGTCTCCGCGATTTCCAACGTCGGTACCAGCTACTGCGGGCCCGCCAATACCAACTCCACCTCTAGCCCCGCCACAATCTCCTCCTGGGGGCTGTCCGAGGTGATCGCCAACAATCTGACGCTCATCGCGACCGGGATGCCCACCGGCGAGCTGGGCTACTTCCTGTGCAGCATGACGGCTGGCTTCGTGCCGACCCCGGGGACCAGCCAGGGCAACCTGTGCCTGGGCGGCAAGATCGGACGCTTTGCCAAGCAGGTGCAGACCTCCGATAAATTGGGAGAGTTCTCCATTCCCGTGGACCTCTCGGCCCTCCCCGTCTGGCGCAACCAACCCGCCCTCGCGGGCCAGACATGGAACTTCCAGGCCTGGTTCAAGGATGGCAAGAGCTCGAACTTCACGGACGGGCTGGCGATCACCTTCCGCTGAAAAAAGGCGCGACGACACAGGCTTCGGGCGAGGGGCCTGAGGGCCGACCCAGTGGAGGACAGGCCAGCGAAAGCACTCCTCGTGGCACCCTCCCATGGCTACACTTCAG
>DUDB01000073.1 GCA_012959525.1 Planctomycetota bacterium | reverse complement strand
CCCCGGAGGGGACTCGACCGGACCCTGGCTGAGGGGACTACATCGAGGACTCGTCCATGTGGTCGTGCCACTCGCCGCGGTCGTGGAGGCGGTGGTCACGCTCCGCGCGGAACTGCTTCTTCGAGAGCATGTGCATCTCCTTGCGGCTGCGCTCGGCGATGGGACGCATGGCGCGACGGAAGAGACGGTTGACCGGGTCAAGGACCTTGGCCATCACCGGATGCTGCTCGGCATAGCTTCGGAGCTTGGGGATCTCCCGCTCATGGAGAGCACCGATCTCGTGGTAGTCATGCTCACGGTTGAGCGACGTCACCCGGCGCACGAGGCCCGCCTGCCAGGCCTCACCGACGGCGAGGGCATCTCCGTCCAGAGCCGGACCCGCAGGAACCTCGCTGCGCTCCAGACGCACCGTGTGCTTCACACGCTGGCGGCCGGCATCACCCGGGGCCGTCCAACGCAGCTGCACCGCGAGCTCGAGGTTCTCGTCCGGGACGCTCGCCTCCACCTCGACACGCAACACGACCTTGCGCTCCACGCCGGCTCGCATGGAACCCACCTGGCAGATCAGGGTGCTGCCCTCCCGACGGGTGGGACCACCCGCCAGATCCACGGCCGTCACACCCACGGGCAACTTGACGCCCAGAGTCACGCGCTCGGCAGTCAGCTCGGACAGGTCGCCCAACTCCCCCATCAAGACCTCGACGATCTCCTCGGGGGTCTCCGCATCGTGCAGGCGCCCACCGCCGTGATCGGCGATGGCCTCCAGCTGCTCGGTGCAGTAGTGGTCGCCGATCCCCACACAGGTGGTCGGCACGCCGCTGTTCAAGAGGCCCGCCGCCTCCTCACTCAGGACCGTGGGGTCCACGATCCCGCGGTTGGCCGCACCGTCCGACAGCAGAACCAGATGGCTGCGGCGACCAGGATTGAGGGCCGCCTCGGCAGCCACCAGGGAACCCGCCGCCAACCAACCGCCCGACAGATTGGTACAGCCACCGATGGGCAGGCCGGCGATCATCTCCGTGGCCTGACTCTGGCCCATGGCGTCCATTAGAACGGTCTCGCAGATGACGTGCACGTCGTCCTCGAAGGCCACCACGGTCAGCCGGTCATGGGGCTTGAGGCTCTTCACTACCCCCATCGCCGCCCGCTTGGCGGCCTCCAGGGGTGCTCCCCGCATCGACGTGGATACGTCGAGGACGATGCCCAGATCGAGGGGCAGGGGAGCCCCGGTCGTAGCCACCGGATCGGGCGCCATGAGCGTCGCGATCAGGTGACGCACGGCGGGTTGACCCACCGGCAAGGTGCTCTGGTCGAACTTGAATTGAATGTCTTTCATAGGAATTCTCCACCTTCAAAAAGAAGGCATGCGGCGGTTTTTGGACGCGCACCTCCCCCTTACCGCGAGGGGAAGCGGCTTGAACTTTGGGCCCGACACCCACCCGGCGCCGGACTAGAACGGGGTACCTGACCCCACTCGTAAGGGACGAGGGTTAGCTCTCGTCCCCTATCCACTCACGCAACTTGCGAGCAAGCTGGGCGAGCCACACCATCTTCTTTGGATCGTCCCCTCGCATTCGAAGGGAGATCTCGTCCGTCACGTCGATCGTTGTCGAGCGCTCGCCCGGTGTACGATCCCATGCGCCCGGTGGCGCCTTGGAGGGCTTGGGCTTGAACGCTGTGTGGGCCGCAGCCTCACTCAGCGCAAACTTCTCCTCCGACAGATAGTCGATCGTAGAGGCCAGCTCGGGAGCCGCCTCGAGAAGATCCTCGGGAACATCCTGGTCGTAGGCCGCATCTCCAGCCGCCGAACCAAAGGCATAGGTCGGAACGGCTCGTACCTCCTCCTCGCCATTCGCCACGCGCAGGATGGTGGCCGAAGGAGTGCTCTCAACGATGCTCGCCAAGGTCCTCAAGGCCATACGCGTACCCACCGTCTCACGCACCCTCTGAACGAAGCGGATGCGCATCAGGTGATCGTCACCAAAGTGAGCCCCCCTTCCCTTTCCCCGCGGCCGCGGTAGAATCCGGGCCGAGATCCAGCTGCGGATCGTTCGACCAGGCAGGCCGGTCTCGGCCTCGAGGTCGTCCAGGGTGTACTTGTTGGGGGAGGGCTGCATGTGATTGCCCGGATAGTAAGGCATCCTTATGTGGCTGCCTAGTCCCCTTACAGGCTGCCGAGTCATGTTTTGACGATAATGTGCATTTACGGTGCCGCCGTTGCCGTTTTTTGGGCGTTTTTTTGCTGATGAAAACTCCATCAGACGCCTCGTTTTGCAACTTCCTGCCCTCACTCCCCCCACTCCTCCGCCTCCAGATCCACCCCCAGGGGTAGATCCAGGCCCTTGGCCACCTCGATGCGGATACCAGCGTTGAGCTCGTTCAGCCGGTGCTGCAGCAGGGAGACCCCCTCCGCGTCGAACAGGTGCACGCCGCAGTAGCTGCCGCCCATGAACGGGTTGTCCACGAACTCGATCGCGGCGGCATCGTCCTCGCTCTCGGGGGCGAGATGGGGTTCGTATTGGTACAGGAGATTGAAGGCGCGGTGGTTGGAAGCCTCGATGACAATCCAGTCCTCCAGAACCTGATCGGGGTCGACGATGTCATCGAGCTGGCGAGGGTCCTCCAGGCCGTGTTCCTCCAGGAGCAGGGGCAGGTCGTCACTCGGGTACTCGCCGCGCATCTGCAGAAACTCCCGCCAGGTGAGCACGGGCGGCTGGGCGTAGGGATCCCCTTCGTGCAGGACATAGCCCTCATCGTCGTCGTGGAGGGTCAGGATGGTCTGGATGGGACCGGGGGTCGGCTCCAACAGAGGGCGGCCGGTGTCCCAGACGTGACGCAGGATGCGATCGATGGGATCCGGGCAGAGGAGCTGGCCGGCGCCGGCGCTTAGAAAAGATGTGAGGAAGCCTCTACGCGAAAACATGGCGGCCTCCTCGGGTAGCAGCGGGGGTGACAGGGATGGCAGGAAGACCCGGCACGCGTGGCTGCGTACCGGGTGCAGGTGAGGGCGAACGGCCGAAGCCAATGGTGAATGTCGCGGTCATGATGCGCTCCGGCCCTGTACGGGCTCCCCGGAGTGGCGCATCTGGGAAGGGGGATCGAGACCGCCGGGCGCGGTTCTGTCCCACCGGAGAATTCGTTCGCGGGGCGTCTTTGCCCTGCGCGCATCGGTCCGCGGGGGGACCGAACCACCTTGGCTCTCCGTGCCAGGTTGGCAGACCCGCGAGGGGGCGGGTCATTCCTGATGCGAACCCTCTCTTGGGACATGGGGGCCAAGAACCAAGCCCTGAAGCCCCGAGAACATGGGATTTTGGGCGGACCTCCGGTTTCGGGAACGACCACCATCCCCGATCATGCAGTGCCCTGAGGCGCCTCGCGTCTCCACTCCCGACCCGACCCGCCCATTCACGAAACCGATGCGACTCTCCCCCCTGGCCCTCCTCTTCATCCTCGCCTGCTCAAGCCCCTCCGATGACACCCCCCCGACGACGGCGGTCGAGGAAGGGAGCAGCGGGGACGCCGCCTACAGGCTCCGCACCTGGGGCTCGATGATGGAGGTCCTGCGCAACGGCGAGACCCAGGGGCGCGTGGCGCTCTCTGAAGTCAGCGGGCCGCACGTCATCGGTGTCGGGGCCCTGGAGCAACTCTCCGGCGAGCTCACCATCGATGGCGGACAGGCCCACGTGACCGCAGTCTCGGGAACCGACCTACTGTTCCCCGAGACCGGGCCCGACTCCAAGGCCACCCTGCTGGCGGTGGCCGAGGTCGAACAGTGGCAGGAGATCACCCTGCCCGCCATCGCCAACCTTCGCGATCTGGAAGAGGCCATCGCAACGCAGGCCGCGGAGAACGGCATCGACACGAGCGCGATTCCCGCCCTGCCCTTCCGAGTCGAGGGGGACTTCGAAGGGCTGTGCCTGCACGTGCTCAACGGCTCCTGCCCCATCGCCAATCCCGATGGACCCGAGCCCTGGAGGCTCACCGACGCCAAAGCCACGGGCGTCCTCGTGGGCTTCTTCGCCGAGAACGCGGCTGGCAAACTCACGCACCACGGGCAACGATCCCATACCCACGCCATCGTCACGACAGCCGCCGGTGACGAGGCCGGAGGCCACGTGGATGACACACGAGTCGCTGCAGGCGCCACCCTCTTCCTGCCCAAGAGCGAGCGCTAGCACCGGACTAGTTCACCCAACGATGAGAGCCGATGTCCACCAGCGTCCCATCTGGATCCGAGCCCAGAGCGGGGTCGCCCTGGTCGATGGCAGGTGAACCTGATTGCACCTGATGGTTACCGTTGGCTCCATCAACGAACAGTGGGTCCGCTGAGATCCAGCTTCCCCCCATCATCGAGGAGGAGTCCAGAATGCTGTAGTAGGCCACTCCTACCTGCGCGCCGTTATTACTTCCGATCGCCATGCTGTCACCAGTACCCCACACGATCGTGCTGTTCAAGGTACACAGCGAGGCCGCGCCCTCGGCCCACAACTGATAGCCCGAGTTGGAAGCTAGAGTCACCAGGGTGAGGTTGGCCCCCACGCCATCGACATACAGACCTCCATGGGCAAGATCGCTGGAGTTGTTGCTCACTTGAGTACGGACCAGCCCCAGCGTGGCCTTGTCCTCGGCCAACAGGCCTCCACCACGGCCTGTCGCGTGATTGGAACGGACCATGCAAGAACTCAGGTCAAGCGTGCCGTCGTCCACAAACAGACCACCGCCATCCTCGGCAGAGTTATTGCTGATAGTGCAATTCTGCAGCAAGGCATTGCCCGCGCGGGTCACAGCCAATCCGCCCCCCTCGACTCCAGTGTTGAAGCTGAGGGAACAATTGATCAGTTGCACCACACTATTCTCGACGCATACGCCCCCGCCCGAATCGCCGGACTGGTTGTAGCCCACGAAGGCATTACTCAGTATGCAACCACTTGAATCACGGATCATGATGCCGCCAAGCTCCGCACCCGCGCTATTGGTCACGACTAGGGACTCTAGAAGTACCGAGGAACTGCCATCCACGAGCACGCCACCGCCAACGCCACCGGGGTTGGTCATGGATACACCCACAATGGTGGTGCCTGCGGAACCCGCGCCCATGATGGTCAGAGCCGGTTGCGAACCGAAGCCTACGATCATGGCGCCCTCAGACGAATACAGTTGAGCCACACGGTTGTCAATTACCACATTTTCCATGTAAGTGAACGCGCCGAGATCAATGATCGAGCTTGTACTTTCGGGGCACTGCAGAGCAGCACCAATGGAGTGATAGGGGTAGGTTTTCGATCCGTTCTCCAACTTCGCAACCGCATTGGGGTCCACATACAAGACTCCGGCTTCAGCGCTAGAGTCCGCGATCGTGAAGGCGATAGGATCCAACTGCAGAGCATTGAACTCCTGATCGCCACTACTTGTGGGGCTGAACACCACGCTTGCGCTCCGCAGCCCATCGGCCACGCCATCTTGAACGGCCAGCACGTCAATCACGACGGGATGGAACCAGTTGTCTTCGTTGAAGCTCACCGTAGAAGGCGACACGGTCAGTTCACTTTGGTTGGTCGAGCTGATGCTAAACTGCACCGGCGCCGTAGGCTTGCGGGCTAGGAGCACACGTATCTGGCGGCTGAAATCCGTTGCATGCGCGCCCTGACAGCCCAAGCCCCCAGCTTCAGTCAAGCTCGTCGTACCCCCAAAGAGGATGCTGACATTGGCCGCCAACTGCGGCGCAAATTCCATGAGAGCCTGGCCGCCTGCGAGGCCCGTGGCAGGGATTTCAGTGACCTCATCGAGGGCCTCGCCTTCACCATCGTCCACGCTACCTGTGGAACCGCCCACGTGTCCCTCCTTGAGGGGCAGTGATGGATGGCTGAAGGCGCCCGCACTTGTTTCGACACGATTGTCCAACAGGGCGTGGGCGAGGAATTCCACGAGGTCGGCTTGCGCTTGAGCCTGATCTCGAATCAAGGGCATGCCCAACATGCAGTCGGAGAGGTCCATGTTGTTGTCCTGAAAGTCGCCACCGCGGCCATAGAACTGCACCACCTGCTCTAAGGTGCTCATGCTTCCATCGTGGAAGTAGGGGCCCGTGTACTTGATATTGCGCAAGGAGACAGCCTTGAAGGCCCCAATCGTAGCGGTCGGCTCGGTGGGACCGATGGGAATGTCTAAGTCGAACTGCAATACCGAGGGGTCGCCAGCTTGCAAGCGTTCCACTAAGGACAGAGGTCCGAAGGGGCCCATACCGCCTCCGCCGATGTCTTCCACAGAGTCCTCCAGGCCCAAGTTATAAAAGCCCAAGTCATAGACCCGGTCAGGGTTGGAGGGCGGCATGTTGATGACACCAATATTGAAGCCCGACACACTCACGGTATAGTCGCCGCTCAACAGGCCCGCGCAAACATCGGCACGGCCATTGATCGTCATCTTGAGTGCGCAGGACCCATCATTGAGAACCTGTCCAAGGGTGGTCACGCGCACGCCAAAGCTAATCGCTGGATTACCGTCTAGGACACCACCCTTACACGGCGGAGGCAGATCGGGGATGTCCATCTCCCTGAACATAGACGTCCTCTCAGCACATCTCGGCATGCTCGGCACGGCCACAGTGGCCGTCACCAGGCCCATGGGATTCACGATGCTCAAGGTCTGGCCGCGCGGATCGACGGGCATGAACCAGACCAGCTGGCCGTCTTCGACCATGGGATCCGTGGGGCCGCCTACCGTGGAGAACGTAACCGTATTGCTCGTGCCGCTATTGGCCATGGCCATGCGCTCGACGGCTCCTCCCGGGGGCGCCCCGGGCTCGGGGTTCAATTGCAGCTGGTCCCACCAGCCACTCCCGAAGACCGGAGGCACGTGGCAGTCGATGCAGCCCGTCTGTGGGGACTTGAAGATTTCCCAACCCGATTGCTGCTGAGGAGTCATGCCACCCGGTGCGCCCCCTCCCTGCTTCATGGTGATGTCCCAAGGAGTCTGGTCGGAAACCAACTCGGACTGGTAGCACAGAATCGCTAGGCCCCAGTAGAGGCTGAAGTTCTCTTCCATGTGGGTGAAGCCAGAAGCTCCATCCACACCGCCTTGCCACCACTGGGGTAAGAAAGCTGCCTCGATCATGTCCTTGTAGGCCAAGCCTGGGGTCAAGCCGCGGCCCGTTCCAGAGGTATTGGCCATGAAACCAAGGTGGACATCCGTCGGGTCCACGACCTGATTCAGGAGCGGACTTGCCGTGACAAGCTTGCGCCCGAGCAGTTCAAAGGTCTTGCCCGAGTAGCTCATCTCCACCTGACTCATGGGGGGACCCACGGCCTGACTGGCCAGCGAGGCATGGTCGAGGAGTATGGCCACTTGCGTTAGCGCACCACCGGGCGCATTCGCCTGATGCACAAGAGCCGCACTGTCTCGCGAGCCCCAGATGTTCACGCCGTTGAAGTCAAAGTCCGCGCGTCCGTCCCAAAACTGGCGGATGAAGAATACGGAGTTGATATTGCTGGGAGCTTGGCGCCCTGTTGTGGCGCTGGTGTTCAGCCCATTCACATTGAACACGGGATCAAGCACGACATCGCCAGCCTCCTTGCCCTGACCGGGAGTGACGGAAACAAACTCGCGCAGTTGCAGGCCTTGGGTCCCCACGCGATCATCCAACATGCGCAGTAGCGCGGAACCGTGGCTGTTTGGGTCGGAGCGTTGCAGTAGAGGAAAGTCGCCCGATTGAAGTGTACTGTTGGGACCTTCGAGAGCGTTGGCGATGGGATCGAACAAGCCATCAGCGCCTGGGTGTATCTGGTTCTTGACGCGTACGTCCGAGCCAGCGTTGTAGTGACAGGTGGCACAAGCCGTGAGATTGTCTGAGCCCGCCTGGATATCCCAGAACATGGCCTTGCCGAGGCGCACGGCGGCATCGAAATCCGCAATGTACGAATTCAGGTTGCTGGGCAGGGGGACGTTGAGGTCCCCAAGGGGCATGCGCGCACTCACGAAACCTTCACCCAACATGACACCGCCGCCATTGCCAAAGCCGCCTCCCAAGGCAGCCCCCTCCTGACCGGAGCCCCCAGCGCTGTCATGGTGCCCCCCACGATGAACGTCTTGGGCCTGTGTGGCACTCACTCCACATAGGAGCAGGGAACCGATCAGATGGGGAAATTTCCCTGTTGTGAATCGGCGGCTTGTGACTGGCTTGGTGAATCGTTGCATGGCAAGCAGGGGTGAGGTTGGGACTTGGGGCTCGAATTAATACAAGGGGTGTTCGAAGGCACGTTCTGAATTGCAGGACCTTTGCCGTAGCAAGGACAGACTATGCGGAATCCTTTACCGATACAGGTGGCACGCTTCTCAGATTGGTCTGATTTGGTGTCTCACTCTGAGCGGCAATGAACCAGCTTGGGACGTTGTCCCAAAAAGGAACACGCGAGGCTCAACCTTGGACTCCCGTAACCAAGTGAACCAGCTTGGGAAGTTGTCTCGAGAAGGAACACGCGAGGCTCAATCTTGGACTCCCGTAGCGGCTAACGGGGAAAGCGATGCGCCCCAATTTGTATGGCCGCATACCTGCAAGTTCTGTTCGATCTGAACTGCGCGTTCTCGGTAACCGCCTTGCATCCTGTGCAGCGCGGGCCCTTGCACGCAGATGCTGATGCCGAAGGAGCGTTGGGAGGTGGCAAGCTGCATGGAGAGGCCGACCAACCAGAACATGGCGGCGCCCGCCCGTGTGCCCACCTCACGACGGGTTGCAAGGCCTGCTCGGGACAGGGAGGCATAGCCCCCAGGAAGGCCACCGTCGAAATCGTGATCAACAGGGTGAAGGCATCACCCGGCACCTCGAACATCAGCCAGATCGAGCCCCTGCCACCAGGAGCACGGGGATCCAGAACCGTCTCCACCAGGCGCTCGCGTCGGCGCGCGCTTCGCGCTCGTCCTGACGCTGCGGGCCGCTGGGGCGGGTGAACACCATCCGCAGGCCAATGATCAACGTAAAGCAGATCATGAGGATTGAGATGGCCGGAAAAAGGACCACGCCGGGCACCAGTTTGGCTCCCATCTTGCTTGCAACCGGCGCCCCCAGGCCCAGCTTCGCGATGCTCTTGGGGAGAAGTACCGGAGGGAAGAATCCTGCCGCACGGCGAGCGAATGACGGGACACTCGAGATCGTGTGGACCTTGCCATTCGATCCGGAGAAGCCCTCCGAGCCAGCCGCATCTATGCGCTCTTGGACACCCTTACGGAACTCGTCTTTCTCAGGGCGCAAATCCTCGGGCGCCTCGAATAGCTCGTCCGTGAGCTCGTCCTGTTCGCCTTCGAACTTGTCCTCGATGTGCATGGTGGCTTTCATGATCGATTCTCCATGCTTCCGGTCTTCTGAAGTTGTTCCTTGAGGGCAGCTCGCGCACGGCGCAGACGCCCCTCGACTGCGTGCTCGCTCATCCCCAACAGCGCGCCGATCGTGGCCAGGGAGGAGCCCTCGGCGTAGCGCATGGTCAGCACCGTTCGCCAGGGTCCCTTGAGACCGGCGAGGGCCTCACCGGCTATTTCGGCTCGTCTTCGGCGAGCGCCATCAGGGCAAAGGCTGTCGCGGCGCGGCTGATGTAGTGCTTCTTGTCCCGCCTGGGCGATCGGGTGTACCAGTCCCCCCCTTCGCGTTGGTTATCCCGTAGCCATTCCAATCCGGCAACGACTACTTCATCGCTTCGCTCCATTCCCGTCTGCAAGAGAACGTAGACACAGAATGCCGTCGGATAGGCCTCGCTCGTCGAGGTCTGCGCCTCCCCGCCATCGCGTTTCCAGGCCGGCCCGGAGAGGGAGGCCATGGACCAGCCTCCGTCCTCCCCACGTGCGGCGAGAAGCTCCTTAGTCCAAGCCCGGCGATTGTTGGAGGGAACGGCCCTGGACCAGTGGGTCGCAGCCCAGAGCCTCATCGCCTTGGCGTGGAGGCTCACGGGTTCGTTCTTGTTGAGGTAAGCGATCAGCTTCTTCGCGCCACGCGCATCCGCCACCGTTGTGTTCGCGGTGTCCTTGAGCTCACCAAGCGCCACCAGCATGAGGGTGGGCCCATACTCCGCGTCGGACTCGAAGGGCGGCCAGTTGCACTGGAGCCAGTCCTCCCAGGTCCCGCTCTTGTCGAGAAGCTCCCAGGCATGGTCGAGCCCGCTACGCGTCGCCTCGTGGACACCCGAACCCGTCCGCGCATCGCTCAGCGCCAGAAACGCCGCCGTCGCCACCAAACCCTCCACGCTTCCGTATTGCCCAGTCGGCTTCGCCTCGCCCTTGATAAAGCTCATCAAGTAGCCCTGAGCGAACTCACGCCCCGCCGCTACCTCCTTCGATCCGGGAGCAATGACAGGCTGCGCCGCGAGGGCCCAGCCGTTCGTGTGGCAGGTGATGCACTCCTGCTCTTCTCGCCAGTTCTTCGACACCCTCCCCAAGAACTCCACGCCCTTGTCGAAGGAATAGACCCTGTCCTCGGAATCATGGTCCTGCCCGACCGCCGCAGCAAAGTAGAGCGGCAGAATGAACAGCGGAATAAAGCCGACAGAGGTCTTCAAGAGCAAATGGGGACGGGGTTCGAAGCGGTCAGGCATTCAATAATACCCGATGACCTACTCACCGAACCTATCGGCGCAGGCCCCTGCGCCACGGCCCGTCTAATCTGATCAGACCGGCGCGGAAGCGGTCTCGGAAACTCCCGAGAGCAGGTACTCGACGACATCCTTGGCGGCATAAGAGGTGGCCCCCGGCGCCAGGAGGCGGGCCACGTTGGCCACGTCGTCGCCCGAGGTGAACATGGGCAACTCGATGGTACCGTCCTTGCGGACCTGGGCCATGCCCAGGTTGGCCAGCAATCCGTTGCAGACGCACTTGCGACCCACGGTGTTCTCCAGGTCTCCGCCCCGCTTGACGTAGTTCTCTTGGGGCTCACTGGGGCAACGCCAGCCGAGCTTGCCGTTGTCCCGGCGGTAAGCGTGGCGCAGGTAGCCCAGGTCGCACACGCGGTTGCGCGCTTTGCTGACGGCGTTGTCGGAAATGGTGCCATCCAATTGGACGACCTTGAACGGGAAGCCAGTAGGAGAGGCGATCGGATCCGTGAACACCTCTGCCTTGCCCTCGCTGCTGAGCTTGAGGATCTTGGCTTTCCATTCGGGCTCGAAGCCTGACTCATTGGAAAAGGCAAACGCCGTGCCCACTTGAATGCCGGCGGCGCCTTCAGCGAGGGCCTCCACCAGCTTCTCGGGGTTGCCGTTTGATCCCGCCAACCAGAAGGGAATCTCGTAGTCGCGGAAATCCTGCAGGTTGGGAACGTCACGCTTGCCGTAGACGGGCTCGCCCTCCTCGCTCAGCGCAGGGCGCCCGCGGGGGGGCGCGTTGTGACCACCGGCCTTGGGACCCTCGATCACAAAACCGTCAACCTTGCCCGTCGCCTTGCGCAGCATGACGTTGGCCACGATGGCGGTGGAGACTATGGCCAGGAACTTCGGGCGCTCAAGCGTGGGCGCCGGCCCCCCCACGAACTCGCTGGGATCGAAGCGGGTCATGAACGTCTCACCCTCCTGGGCACCCTTCACGTCCAGGCGCAGCTCCACGGGCAAACCCTTGGCGAGCCTGTCGAGGATGCCGGGGATGGCGAGGGGAATGCCCGCGCCCATGCAGACCGTGCTGACGCCGGCCAGCATGGCGCCGAACAAGCAGGGCAGTGTCGGCACCTGGATCTTCTCCAGATAGTTGACGCCCACCATCCCCGAGTGACCCTCTTTGGCGAGCCACACCTCGACGAAATTGGACGCGACAGTCAGGTCGTCCAGCGCACGGCTCGGGGCGGCGTTGGGCATGGGCTTGCTCCTGAAGGGTGCGTCCGCTGCCTTGCCCCCTTCCAGGAAGTAACGATCCAGGATGCGCTGGGCCACTCCGGGGACCGGAAAGGCCGCCAGGGCACGGCGCATATGACCGCCCGGGTCGCCCAGCTGAAGCCTGCGAGCCAGGATGATGTCGAGGGCGGTGCCCGCCACGACTCCCAGCTGCCCGCAGCGTGCCACGGCATTGGCCAGGCGCCACTCAGAGACGCCGGCTCCCATGCCCCCTTGGATGATCTTCGGCAGTGGATTCACCCGGATATGTTAGTCCTGCGTACTGGTGAGAATCAGGCGTGGAGGCTGAAAATTGCCTTCAACGCGAGGATTCTCACAATCTGGGAACACCAGGTCGGAGGAGAGGGATCTACGACAGGGTGATGACCTGAGTGGGCGACGCCCGCTGCCCCCTTGAATGGTGCGGCCGCGATCGCCAGGGCCAACCCGTTAGGCCCTCTCTGGTGGAAGGGGGCCGTTGGAATAGGCCATCTCGAGGGAGTTCGTGGATCACCGCGGGAAACACGGATCGGTTGTTACCCCAGAACTCGTGCAGCGGGTCGGGAGTTCTTCCCCGGATCAATGCCAACGAGTCCCGGCCCACCGCACCGCACGCCC
>DUDB01000072.1 GCA_012959525.1 Planctomycetota bacterium | reverse complement strand
TGGCCTCCCTGGGTATCGATGGTGCCAAGAGCGTACGCCTCGGTCGCGGCTACCTGCTGCCCGCCGAGCTCCAGCGCTCCGAAGTGGACAACATCGTCAGCGGATTGCTGGCCGATCCCGTACTCGACCGGGTACGCATCAGCGAACCCGGGTGCGCACCGGAGACGAGCACCGGCTGCCACCGCGTCCTGGTGGCCAAGAAGCCCGGCGTCACGGACGCCGTGGCTCAAACCCTGGCACGCGCCATGGAGACCAGTTCACTCAGCTCTGAGCAGCCCGAGGTGGCCACGTTCCAAGCTTGGGAATTCGAAGGGGACCTTGCTCCCACGGACTTGCAGACGATTGCGCGGCGCATTCTGGCCAACCCGGTCATTGAAGACGTCGCCATCAATCAGGAGCACCTGACCTACGGCCTGCCCAGCGCGGAGGTGGACCATCCACGCGTCGAGGTCCCCCTGCGGGATGAGAGCGACGAAGACCTCATGCGCATCAGCCAGGAAGGAACCCTCTCCCTCAACCTGGTGGAGATGCAGACCATCGCCGCCCACTATCGGGAGCAGGGACGCGATCCGAGCGCCTGCGAACTGGAGACCCTCGCCCAGACCTGGAGCGAGCACTGCCAGCACAAGACCTTCCGTGGCCGCATCGAGATGGACGGAGAGGTGATCGACAACCTGCTCAAGACCACCATCGCCGCCGCCACGTTTGAACTGGACAAGCCCTGGTGTATCTCGGTCTTCCACGACAACGCGGGCATCATCGAGTTCGAGCCCGACGTGGACGAGGGCTGGGATCTGGCCTTCAAGGTGGAGACCCACAACCACCCCAGCGCCATCGACCCCTACGGCGGAGCGGGCACGGGCATCGGCGGAGTGATCCGCGACATCCTGGGCGTGGGCCTGGGGGCCAAGCCCATCGCGAACACGGACGCCTTCTTCGTCGGTCCTCCCGACCTACCCATGGATCAAGTGCCCAAGGGCACGATGCACCCCAAGCGCATCCTGAACGGTGTAGTGGCCGGAGTACGCGACTACGGCAACCGCATGGGCATCCCCACGGTCAGCGGCGGGGTGTGGTTCGACAAGGGCTACGTGGGCAACCCTCTTGTCTACGCGGGAACCGTGGGCATCCTGCCCCGCGCCTGCGCCACCAAGTCCGTGGAGCCTGGCGATGTGATCCTCACCGTGGGCGGCCGCACCGGTCGCGACGGGATCCACGGCGCCACATTCTCCTCCACCGAACTCCACGAGGAGAGCGAGGTTGTCTCCGCTGCGGCGGTGCAGATCGGCGACCCCATCACCGAGAAGAAAGTGCTGGACGGTTTGCTACGCGCACGGGATGCCGGCCTCTATCGCGGCATCACCGACTGCGGCGCCGGGGGCCTGTCCTCAGCCGTGGGCGAGATGGGAGCGGAGTGCGGCGCCGAGGTCCACCTGGAGAAGGTGCCGCTCAAGTACCCGGGGCTAAGCCCTGAGGAAATCTGGATCAGCGAGGCTCAGGAACGGATGGTCCTGGCGGTCCCCCCCGAGTCCCTCGACGCGTGCATCGCCACCTTCGAGGCCGAAGCGGTCGAGGCCACGGCCATCGGCACCTTCACCGACACGGGGCGACTGACCCTGCACTACCAGGGTCGCGAGATGGCCGACATGGACATGCACTTCTTGCATGAGGGCACGCCCCGACCCACCCGCCAGGCCGAGTGGACGCCGCCCGCGATCGAAGACCCCGGTGCGCCGGCCCTCGACAACGCGTCCGACGTGCTCCTCAAGCTGCTGGCACGCCCCGGCATCGCCAGCAAGGAGTGGATCACCCGCCAGTACGACCACGAGGTCCAGGGCATGCGGGTGGTGGGACCCAACACAGGGGTGCACATGGACGGCCCCTCGGACGGAGTCGTCCTGCGGCCCCTACCCGAGTCCCAGAAGGCCATCGCCCTGGGCGCCGGTGCCTCCTCGACCATGGGCCGCCTGGATCCCAAGTCCATGGCCATGGCCTGTATCGACGAGGCCTTGCGCAACGTGGTGGCCGCCGGTGGCGATCCGACTCACACGGCCATCCTCGACAATTTCTCCTGGGGCAACTGCGACAAGCCCGATCGCCTGGGTGCCCTGGTGCTCGCCGCCAAGGGCTGCTACGAGGCGGCCATGGCCTACCAGACGCCCTTCATCAGCGGCAAGGACTCCCTCAACAACGACTACAGGGTGGGCGATGAGACTCTCTCCATCCCCCCCACTCTCTACATCTCCTCCCTGTCGATCGTCCCCGACGTGCACCGCGCCATGACCATGGACGCCAAGCAGGCGGGGGACCGCCTATACCTGGTGGGTAGGACCGGCGCGCACTTCGGTGGTTCGGAACTCCACGCCCACCTGGGTCTCGACGGCGGGCGTGTTCCCTGCCCCGATCTCGGCACAGCGCCCGACTTATTCCAGGCCGTGCACGGCGCGCTGGCTGCGGGACTGGTGCGCGCCTGTCACGACTTGAGTGAGGGTGGCCTTGCGGTGGCTCTCGCGGAAACCTGTCTGGCCGGACGCTTGGGTGCCCATGTGGACCTCGCACAAGTACCACTCGATGAGTTGCCGAAGGGCTACGACCCGAGCACTTCGGCGCTGTTCGCTGAGAGCTGCTCGCGCTTCCTGGTGGAGGTCAGCCCCGAGAACGCCGCGGCGTTTGAGGCCGCACTGCAAGGCCAGGTGCACGCTCACATAGGAGACGTGTCAGATGATGGGCACCTGTGCATTCAAGGTGACGGTGGCTCGGACCTGATCCGCATCCCCGTTCAGGACCTCGCACGCGCGTTCGCGGGCGCTGCTGCCCAGAACGTCGCCCCGGAGAATTCGTAACCCATGCAATCCCCCACTATGCCCCCTCCAGAGACCAGCTCCCACACGCCCCGCCGACCACGGGCCCTGGTACTGCGCACCTCCGGCACGAACTGTGAGATCGAGACGGCGCGCGCCCTAGACCTGGGCGGAGCCCAGACCGACGTGCTGCACTTCAACCGCGTGATCGAACACCCCGAGCTGCTCGATCCCTATGGGATCTGGGTGTTTGCGGGGGGCTTCAGCTACGGAGACGATCTGGCAGCTGGCCGCGTTTGGGGTATGGAGCTGAGAACTCGGCTGGGCGAGCAGCTGCGCGCCCACGTCGAACGCGGAGGCCTGGCGCTAGGCGTCTGCAACGGATTCCAGGTGCTTGTAGAGTCCGGGATTTTCGAGCCCAACGAGCCGGCCGAGGAGCGCTCCGTCGCGCTCTACTCCAATGCCTCCAACCACTACGAGTGTCGCTGGGTGGAGCTCGAGAGCGCCGACTGCTGCTGCCCCTGGTTGGAAGCCGGCGAGCGCATGCCCGTACCCGTAGCCCATGCCGAGGGCCGCTTCGTCGTGCGCGACCATGCGGTCATGGAGCGCCTGATTGCCGGAAAGCAGGTGGCCCTGCGCTACGTCCGGCCCAGCTGGGCGGACAGCCCCGCCGGCGGGGAGGATTCCGTCCCCTACCCCTACAACCCCAATGGCGCGGCCGGAGACGTGGCGGGAATCTGTGACCCCAGCGGACGCGTTTTGGGCCTCATGCCCCATCCCGAACGCAACCTGGACCCCTGGAATCACCCCCATTGGACGCGGCATGCGACGGACATGAGCCCCAGAGAGGTGGGAGAGGGTCTGGCGTTCTACAGACGCATGGTGGAAGTGGCCGAGTCCGCTCTCGTATGATCGGCTCTCGGAGCGGCAATGCTCCGAACGGTTCAATCATTCGACAAACCGCACGGCCGAGCCCGTGCATCTGGGGGGGGACCCACTGCATGAAGTATCTGATTCTAACTTTGGCCGGCCTGCTGACATCGGGATGCGCAGCGGTCTTGGTGGCCAGCACCGCCGTCGTACTTACCGAGGAGTTCCAAGACAACGCCGTTAAGATGACGGTGGAACAAGACGCCGAAATGGTATGGGCCAGCGCGAAGTCCTCTCTCGCCCACATGACCGAGTCCATGATCCACACGGATGATGACCTGAAGTACGCGGTCACGGAGATCGAAGGCGCCGAAGTCACCATCGAGGTGCAGAACTGGAATACGGGGGGAACCCGCGTACGGGTGATGGCCAAGAAGTTCATGATCTACCGCAACGAGCTCGCGGAGAGAGTCTGCGACCTAATCGCCAAAGAGCTGCACCATGAGCCGTCGAACTAGGCTTCGTGGCGGCCTAGCTGCGCTTCTGGGAACCACTTTTCTGAGTGCAGGCTGCCACCTTATGGCGGTCGGTGCCGCGAGCGTTGTTCTGACCCAGGAGTTTACGGAGCACGCTCACGTTCACCTAGTCAAGATGGATACTGGCCTGGTCTGGGCGTACGCCAAAGCCACGCTCGGTGAAATCTCGGACGGGCCCGTGGACGTAGACCACGATGCCCGCGCGGCGAGCGCAACTGTGGACGATGCGAAGGTAACCCTACGGGTCCAGCAGTTTGATGGAGGCCGCACCCGAATTTCAGTCACGGCCCGCAAATGGGGTCTGTACAACGACGCTGAAGCAGAGCGGGTGCTGGAGAAAATTAAGCGCGGACTGAGGTGAGCGAAGCAACAGGCGCCTCTCCACCGCAGCCGCTCGCCCTTACGGCTTCTGACAGTCGCGGCAGACCCCGGTCAGGCGCAGCACGTGGCCCGTCAAGTCGAACCCGTACTTGCGGGCCACGGCTTCCTGGAGTTTCTCGATCTGCGCTTCCCTAAACTCCTCGATGCGACCACAGCGTTTGCACACCAGATGATCATGGTGCGTGTGCCCGAGGCTGTGCTCGTACAACATCTCGCCACGCCCGGTATCCAAGACCGTCACGAAACCACCTGAAGCCAGCAGCTCAAGGGCCCGGTACACGGTCGCTCGGGATACCGACGGCCCATCCTCGGCCCGCAGCCAGCCAAACAGGGTCTCAGCGCTGAAGTGCTCGTGGGTCAGGAAGACTCTCTCCAGCACCCGCAAGCGCTGAGCGGTCAGCCGCAGACCTTCGTCCTGCAGGTGACGTTCGAATTTTCGGCGGACTGAGGCGGGCTGCATGGCAGGTTTTCTTCGGCAACTCAGTCAGGCTCGCCCAAAAGCTCCATCTTGGCCTCCGCGGCAGCCTCCATGGCTGCTCGGGCCTCGGACCGGGTTCCGATGTCCCGGCGACAGAACTTACCGTCCCACTCAAGCAGATCGTAGGCCGAGTAGGCACGCTCGCGCGCCTCCTCCTTGTCCGCTCCCAGCGCCGTAACACAGACAACGCGCCCCCCACTGGTGTGGATCTCGTCGCCCTCGGCTCGCGTACCCGCATGGAACACCATCGTGCTCTCCACAGCACTGGCCTCTTCCAACCCGTGGACCATGTCCCCAGCCTGCGGCGACCCCGGATAGCCCTTGGCCGCAGCGACCACGCCAATGACCGCGCGCTTGTCCCAGTGTGGTGGATCGATGCTAGCCAGATCCCCGTTGGCGGCCGCCAAGAGGATCGGGAACAGATCTCCTTCCAGGCGCATCATCAGGGCCTGACATTCGGGATCGCCGAAGCGCACGTTGTACTCCACGACCCTCGGCCCGCTGTCGGTGAGCATCAGGCCCACGAACAGGACGCCACGATAGTCAATGCCCTCTTGACGCAAGCCGTGCAGGGTCTGCACCAGGACGCGTTGTTCAATCTGCTTGTGGAGCCGTTCGTTCAGGGCATCGACGGGAGAGTGCACGCCCATGCCACCCGTGTTGGGACCCTGATCTCCATCGCCGACCTGCTTGTGATCCTGAACCGCCTCCATGATCAGGATCGTCTTGCCGTCCGTGACCGCAAAGATGCTGGCCTCTTCCCCATCCATGAACTCCTCGATGAGCACACGTGCACCGGCGTTTCCGTAACGGCACTCCTCCATGATCACATTGATGGCACTGAGTCCCTCCGCCACGTTGGCGCACACGTACACGCCCTTACCCGCCGCCAAGCCATCTGCCTTGACCACCTGCGGCCAGGTGGTGCAGCCTTCCAGGTAGCTCTTGGCCGCGCCTGAGCGGTCAAACTGCCGCGCGGCTGCGGTGGGGATGCGGTAGCGATCGAGGAAACTCTTGGAGAAGATCTTGGAACCTTCTAGCTGAGCACCATCCGCACCCGGACCGAAGGTCGGGATGCCCGCTTCGCGCAAACGATCCGCAAGCCCCCCCACAAGAGGGTCCTCGGGACCGATAACGACCAGTGCCACCGCTTCGGTGCTGGCCAGGCTCAAGAGGCCCTCGGTGTCCCCGGAAGCCACATCCACATTACGGGCCACTTGCGCCGTACCAGGATTGCCAGGTGCGCACAGCACCTCGCTCACCTTGGGAGACCTCGACAGCTTCCAACACAAGGCGTGCTCACGCCCACCCGAACCCACGACCAAAACCTTCATTGTTGTTTGTCCTGCATGAGGGGGAGTAGACGGCCAGCACGCCTTGGCACCTCCAAGCACGCAGCGAGCGGCAGTCAAGGTATCCGGGTTGGGCAGCGCGCGCCAGAAGCCTCGCCACCCGCTCCGCTATCTGCCACCGCCAAGAGGTGAACTTCGACCCCTGCCGAGCCCCGGGGCCCGGCCCCACGCCCTCCCATCAGGGTCCACTCCGCGCTATCAGGTCAAGGGGAATCGTCGCCCACCAGACGCCGAGCAACCCAGAGCCCATCCCCAAGGGGGACGAGAATCCCGTCGAAATCCGGGTCAGCGGCCAGGGAGTCGTTGAACTCCCGCAGCGCGAGCACGCTAGGTTCTTCACAATCCCCATCGAACAGATACCCGAAGGCGAAGGCGTTGTCCACGAGCAGCAATCCACCGGGGCGCAGGATGCGCCGGGCCTCTTCGAGGTAGGAGCCATAGCTGGGCTTGTCCGCGTCCAGAAAGATGGCGTCGATCGACGCGTCTGCCAGCCCTGGGAGGAGATCCGCTCCACGCCCTTGCCGAACTTCGATCCGCTCGGCCACGTCGGACCGCCGAATCCAATCCTCAGCGAAGGCCGCGTGCTTCGCGGAGACCTCCATCGTGACCAGCCGCCCCGTCTCTCCAAGCGCGCGGGCCAGACAGATAGCCGAATAGCCCGCCAGCGTCCCGACCTCGACAACGTCCCGGGCACCCGCCGCTTTGAGGAGGATCTCCATGAAGCGGGCCTGCTCGTGAGCTATCTCAATGGCCGGGATTTCAGCCGCCTCCGCCGCCTCCTTGAGTTCCACCAGGAACGGGTCCTCGGCCTGGGTGCGGGCCGCGATGTAATCGAAGTGTTCCCTGGTAACCAGAGTGGATGTTGTTCCGGACACGCTCATGACTCCTTGGCTGGTCACGCGGAAAACCGCAGGACAGATGATGGATGGACGGCGGCAATGGCCGTTGCGAGAACGAAGATACCAACAACAAGCCACGCAACCTCAACAGGAATATTCCACCCCGTGCGTCAGTGGCCCGCATGCGAATCGGGGAGCTGCTCCCTCAACGGGGGGCGCTGGCACCTTGCCTAGATTAGGCTACCGCCAACGACGAGCACCTCAGCTGGTAGAGGAGTAGCTTTGGGACCTACTTAGTCGGCGGTTGGAGTCCGCTCTACCCTCCCAGGGCCCGAAGGCCCTGTATTTGTCCTGCTCGGGGAATAACCCCAGCCAGTAGAGTGTCTACTGTCCACGGCATTCTGGTGACCCACAGGGGAACCCACCCTGCAGCACCGAAATTCCATCCCGCCCTCCATGAGCCAGATCCCCCCTGCCCCGAACGCCGACTTCAGCCAGAGCGCCCAGTTCATCCAGGACGTGCGCGAGCGCATAGCCAAGGTGGTTGTGGGTCAGGACGTTGTCGTTGAGCGCCTCCTGATCTCCCTTTTCACCGGTGGCCACATCCTCCTGCAGGGGGTACCCGGCATCGCCAAGACCCTCTTGGCCTCGGCCCTCTCGAAGGCCATGCGGTTGGACTTCTCCCGCATCCAGTTCACCATCGATCTGCTACCCGCGGACATCCTGGGCTCGGAGATCCTCGATCAATCCACCAGCACCTTCCGCACGGAGAAGGGGCCGGTCTTCACCAACCTCTTGTTGGCAGACGAGATCAACCGCGCCGCCCCCAAGGTCCAGGGAGCCCTCCTGGAAGCCATGCAAGAACGCAAGGTCACCATCGGGGGCGAGCCCTTCACCCTACCCGCGCCCTTTCTGGTCATCGCCACGCAGAACCCGGTGGAGCAGTCGGGCACCTTTGAACTGCCCGAAGCCCAGCTCGATCGCTTCATGCTGTTGCACCGACTGGACTACCCCACCCCCGACGAAGAGCGCGTCATCCTGCGTCGCAACGCAGCGCTGGGAGTGCAGCGCCGGGACGGAGGCGCCGTAGTGGCCACCGAATTTGACGTGATTGACGACAGCCCCGTGGGCGGTATCGAGGACATCATCGCCGCCATGGAGGCGGTTCAGAGCGTGCACGTGAGCGACACCTTCCTGGAGCACGTGGTCGAACTGGTGGGGCGCACGCGCAAGCACCCGGACATTGAGCTGGGAGGCAGCCCCCGCGCGGGCATCTCGCTCATCAAGGCATCGAGGGCGCGGGCACTCCTTTTCGGGCGGAACTACGTGATCCCCGAGGATCTGTTCGCTCTTGCGGAGGATGTCGTTCTTCACCGCCTGCGCTTGAACTATGAAGCCCTGGCCGACGGCAAGACGACAGCCAACGTCCTGCAAGAAATGCTGGCCCACATGGGATCGGGCGACGAGGCAAATCTGAACGGCCAGGTCGCCGCACCAGGCACGAACGGATCCAGGGCAACCGCCGAAGCCTGACCCCGACCTCGATCCATGCAGACCAGCACCCTGGACCAGGTCGAGTTCCTCGACTCCCGGCAGTTTCAGATTGTCATGCGCCGCCTGGCCGACAACCTGAGCTACGGCAGCGATCGCTCTCCTTTCCTGGGCAGCGGCGTCGAGTTTGCCCAGTCGCGGCAGTACGAGCACGGCGACCCGGTGCGAGACCTGGACTGGCGCGTGATCGCGCGGACGGGCAAGGCCTACATCAAGGAGTACGAGGCACCCAAGTGCATGCCGGTCTACCTCTTGATCGACACTTCGGCCTCCATGACCCTCTCCTCCGTGCCCTCGGGCAAGTACCCGACGGCCCTGATCCTCGCCGGAGGCATCGCCCTGGCCGCCCTCGACCGGGTCAGCCCGGTAGGAGTTCTGGGGGTGGGCACGCGCCGGCTCCAGGTGCGACCCAGCCTGTCCAAGGCCCAGATCATGCAGTGGATGCTGACGCTGCGCCGCTTCCGCCACGACGAAGGAACGACCCTTACTCAGCGCCTGGGCGAGCTCATGCCCAGCCTGACCTCGCGCGTCCTGCTCCTGGTCCTCTCGGACCTGCACGACCCCGGCGCAATCAACGCACTCAAGCGGGCCGCCCAATTGCACGACTGCGCCGTGCTGCAGATGCAAGATCCTGCGGAGGAGGGTTTGAGTGGCGCGGGATTCATGCGCGCGCAGGAAGCCGAGAGCGGCCAGACATTCAGCACACACAGCCGACGCCAGCACCTCGACCAGGAGCAACTGGAAACTCAACTGCGTCGGTCCGGCATTGATCACCATCGCGTCCTCTGCGGCCAGCCCTATCTGGCCGGTGTGCGGCACTTCTTCGCGTCCCGGGGTTTACTGGGAAGGACCGCACGCTGATGACTTCCTGGCTTCTCCTCCCACTTCAGCTGGCCCTGGCACTACCGGCCGCATCGCACCACGTCCCGGCGACCCAGGAGGCGACTGCCCAAGACGAAGCGATCCCCGTTGGTGTCCCGCGCTGGTCAAGGGAGGTGGTACTGAAGGGGACGGCCCTCAAGGTACGACCGGCCGACATCGAGACGCCTCTGATCGTGCGCATCGATTCGGACTCTCCCCACGGCACGGACCGGCGCTACGACTTCGAGTACTACGGCCTGGAGCCCGGCACCTACAACCTACTGGACTTTCTGCAAAGGGCGGACGGTTCTGAGATGGGAGCCCTCCCTCCCCTACAGATCCGAATCGAAAGCCATCTGCCATCCGGTCAGGTCAAGCCCAACCCCGTGACGCAAGGTGCCACCCCCGACCTGGGAGGGTACGGCCGAACCCTTTGGATACTGGGTATCGGTTGGGTCTTGGGCACTCTGGCCTGGTGGCTCAGTCGCCGTCGCACGGTCCAGGCCGCCCGCGCGCTAGAGGACACCCCGCCCCCCACCCTCGCCGAACGCCTCGCGCCCCTTGTAGAACGCGGAGCTCGCGGTGAGCTGCCCCTCGAAGAGCAGGCCCGCCTGGAGCTGATCCTGATCGCCATCTGGCGCAAGCGACTGGGTATCCAGGACCTGCCTGCGGCCGAAGTGTTGACACGGCTCAAGCAACACGAGGAGGCGGGCATCCTGCTGGGCGAGCTCGAGCGCTGGTTGCACAGTCCTGGCTCTGCCGATGGGCGGGGGGCCGTGGACCCGGCCCAACTACTGGCTCCCTATCGCAACCTCACGTCCGAGGATTGGGATCGGGAGTGGGAGGCGACGGCACCCGGCCCGGCCACTCTTGGACAGGACGGCTAAACCGTGGAGTTCCTGGTTCCCTTCCGGCACCCGTGGGCCCTCTTGGGCCTGCTGCTTCCGGCCGCGCTGCTGATCTGGATCTGGAGTGGCCGGGGCCAGCGCCTGTTTCTGCCCTTCGACCACGGTCACGCGACCCGTGGGCGAGTACTGAGCAGCCTATTGCGCAGCGCGGAGTCCCTGCCAGCACTGACCCTGATCCTGGTGGTGATCCTCCTGGCCGGCCCTCAACGCTGGGACGAACCCCAAGCCAAGAAGGTCCTAACCAACATCGAGTTCTGCGTGGACGTGTCCGGATCCATGACCGCCCCTTTTGGACCAGGCAACCGGTACGACGCCTCCATGGTGGCCATCAATGATTTCTTGAACTTCAGGGAGGGTGATGCCTTTGGCCTGACCTTCTTCGGCAACTCGGTCCTGCACTGGGTGCCCCTGACCACCGACGTGTCCGCGTTCCGCTGCGCACCACCTTTTATGCGCCCGGGCAACATCCCCAGCTGGTTCGGTGGAACGGAGATCGGCAAAGCGCTGCAGGCCTGCCGCAAGGTGCTCACCAGTCGTGAGGAGGGCGATCGGATGATCATCCTGATCTCCGATGGGTTCAGCTCCGACCTGAACGGCAATCGTGGAGACGAGATCGTGCGCGACCTGATCGCCGACAACGTCACCGTCTACGGAGTGCACGTGGCGGGCGGCAGCATCCCCGCCCCCATCGTGGACATCACCTCTAAGACGGGCGGTGCGGTCTTCAGCCCTGGGGACGTGGAAGGACTGGCCTATGTGTTCCAGCGCATCGATGAAATGCAGGAGACGCGCATCGAGAAGACCTCATCCGAGGCCATCGACGACTACGGACCCTGGACCTTGGCAGCCATGGCTCTGCTGGCGGGGACCCTGCTGGCCTCCTTCGGATTGAGGTACAACCCGTGGTAGCCACCATCCCGCAGGTGAGCCCGAGCCCCGGCCTGGAATTCGATAGCGGCCCTGGTCTTGTGGTTGCGGCCAGCGTCATGGCCATCATCCTCTGCGCGGAGTTGCTGCATCTGCGGCGCCTGCTGCCGGTGGCGCGACTAGCCTTTGGGCCCAAGGGGCAGCCTGCTGCCTGGGTCCGCATGGTTCCATTCCTGCGCGCTCTCGCAGGAGGTGCGCTGGCCTGGGGCCTGATCACCCTTTGGAGCCTGATCCCCAAGGTGCACAGCGGCGCGGGAGGAGCCTTCGGAGTTGACGATGCGAACAAGAACGTCTTGTTGGTACTCGACGTCTCCCCCAGCATGCGCCTTGAAGACGCGGGGCCAACCAAGCACCAGAGCCGCATGCACCGGGCGCGCGACGTGCTCGACTCTTTCTTGCGCCGGGTACCGCTGGAGCAGTACCGCTTCACGGTACTGGCCGTCTACAACGGCGCCAAGCCCGTGGTGAAGCGCACACGCGACGTGGAGGTGGTGCGCAACATCCTGGGAGACCTGCCTCTTCACTTCGCCTTCGAAGCCGGCAAGACCAAGCTCTTTGACGGACTTCAGGCCGCGGCCGAGACGGCGAAGGCCTGGGAGCCCAACTCGACGACGTTGATCCTGGTCAGCGACGGTGACACCGTGCCCGCCCAAGGCATGCCCAAGATGCCACCCTCCATCGAGTCGGTCCTGGTCGTGGGAGTCGGCGACCCGCGTGCGGGCTCGTTCATCGACGGTGCCCAGTCCCGACAAGACATATCCACCCTGAGGCAGATTGCCACCCGCCTGGGGGGATCATTCCACAACGGCAACACCAAGCACCTGAGCTCGGTTCTGATCCGTGACCTGACCCAGAGCGGGGCGGAGAGCGCGCTTGAGCAGCTCAGCCTACGCGAGTACGCCTTGGCCGCCTGCGGACTCGGAGCGGGCTGGCTCGCCCTCCTGCCCTTGCTGTTGCAGCTCTTCGGCACCCGTTGGAGGCCGGGAATACGGCGTTGAAGTTCGCGTCTGTATGCCCCATAACCTCCCCAATGATGATTCCCGGATTTGGGATATCCTCCTGCCTCTTTTCACTCCCCTCTTCCAGTCTCTTCAGCGACAATACACACACTCATGAGTTCGCGCAGTATCTGCGCGTCCCATTGCCCCCGTTGGACCCGACGCCATGAAACGACTCCTTATCGCCACCTGGCTGACCTTGCCGGTCGCTGCCTACGCCTACCACATGGGCCCGGGCCAGGATCACCTGCGCCTGGATGATGCCGCCACGCTGATAGCCAGCGCGGACGCCCACGCCGCTGAGGCCGTGCGCCTGACCGCCGCAGAGGGCGAGACCGCCGCACGCGGGGAGTGGTTCGACGCCGAGGCCGAATACGCCGAGGCCCTGGCTCTCCTGCCGGGCGAGCGTGTGGAGGACGTGCGCCGCCTCAAGTTGGAGCGCGCCAAGGCCCAGATGAACATCTCCAAGCTGCCCGACGCCAACGCGTCGTTGGCCGGCTTGGTCACCGAACTGCTCGAAGATCCGAGCGTCGACCCCGCCCTGCTGGCGGACACCCAGCGCACCTTCGCCACCAGCCAGTACTACCTGACCTGGCTCCTGCGCTTGGAAGGCGCAGCCCGGGAGGACTGGGAGCCCCACATCGACAGTGCACGGCAGACCTTCAAGCTGCTGGCCAGTCAAGCCGAGGCCGTTGAGGCTGAGGGATCTGAGGTGCTCAAGGCTCGGGAGGATCTGGAATCCGCCATCCGACTGGCGCGCATGGACCTGTCCGAACTCCAGGGTCTCCCCCTGCCCAGCCAATGACAAGGCTGTGGTAGCGGTCGCGGTCGCGGCCGAGGAAAGGGAAAGGCAAACGGACCGAAGAGCAAGGACGCACGCGGTGCATCCTCCGGCCCGCCGCCGGACGGTTCGGGCTCCTGAGTTCCCTGCACTGTGCAGTTCGCTGGTTCGCCCACTCGGGTCCTCCATCCGGGGAAAGGGTGTGCGCAGCGCCCGCACCAACGATTAATCATCAACCCGATCATCCGCTGTCACTTCTTCGCTGCTCGAGGTTAGCCCTCCCATGCTGAACCCGTCCGCCCGTTCGCTCTTCCAAGACCCCATCCGGGCTCTCGTACCGCTTATCTGCCTAGGGGGAATGGCCCCCATCTGGGCGCAGACACCCGTGCGCGCGAAACCTGCTATCCCGCTGAGGCGCGCAATCATCTCGGGTCCGACGCGCGCCCTTCCCTTGGTACCGGCCCCAATCAGCCCGGAAGAGCTCAAGGCCCTGATGGAACAGGGTCTTATCCCAGAGCCTCCCGCGCCCGAGGGCCAGAACGACAAGTCCGAGGAGAAAGCCGACACCGACCGTGGCAAGAAGCTGAAGAAGCTCGTCTTCGATCGCCGCCCCTCGGCCTCCCTCTCCGCATGGGCCGCCGAACCACCCGAGGCACCCGAACCACCGGTGAAAGCCGAGCCGGTCGAGGTTCCGATCGAGGAAGTGGATCTCGAGGGCATGAGCGAGGAGGAAGCCGCAGAGGCCATCGAGGAGGCTGCCGAGGACCGGGAGAAGACCCAGAAGGCCGCTGAGAAGAAAGCCGAGAAAGCCGCTGAGAAGGCGGCGGAAGAATTCGAGGAAAAGCAACTCGAGGCCGAATTGGCCCTGTTCCAGCGACAAGTCACCCTGGGAGAGTGGGAGGCCGTGCGCGAATACCTGGCCTCCCTCACCAAGCCTGAAGGGCGCGTCGCTTACGCTCAACTGATCAAGTCGCTGACGGAGGGTCCGGTCAAGGTCAACGGTTCTCTGGCCCCATTCGCGGAGAAGAACTACTTCGATGCTCAGGACCTGGTCGGACTTGTCGCCGCAGCCCCGGCCAAGGTCGTCGAACTGCAGATCAAGGGATTGGGCCAGCTGCTGCGCCTAACCGTCAACGAAGGTGTGCTCATCGATAGCTGCCTGAGTGCGCTGCGTCCCGCCCTGGCCACTGAGAATTTCCCCCTCGCCCACGAGCAACTAGCGCACGTTCTCCTGGAAGGCCACTTCTTCGTGGAGGCGGGCGAGTTCCTGCCCTCCTTGGAGGAGGCCCAGGCAGCCGATGACCGTCCCATCCTCAACCTCCTGGCGCGACACCATCTGGCCCAGTATCAGCGGGACAACAAGGACACCGACCTGAACGCCACCTGGCAGGCCACCATGAGTGCCTTGGCTCCGGGCGACGTGGAAGACGACACCAAGAAGGAAGCCCTCAAGCGCGCCGTGGAATTGGCACCCAAGGTGCACGAGACCCTGGGCCAGACCTGGCTCACGGAGAGCTTCACGACGCGGCCCGAGCGGGGGGCGGAGATCCTAGCGCTGCTGGGCTCCTCCAGTTCGCGCGGCCTGCTCGAGCAGGCCCGGGTCATGCCCCTACGGCACGCCAATCTGGAGCTACAGACCACAGCGGCCGAAGCCCTCCTTGAGTCCGCCCCCGAGCGTGCGCGCGAGTGGGCCGACACCCTCAATCTGCTGGCCAACAACTGGTTGCAGGAGGCGGTCTGCACCCACAGCTTTGATACCACCGTCTCGCGCGGGCAGTCCGTGCAGGTTGACCCCTTCGGGAACATCTTCTACACGAACATGGCCAGCACCTCGTTCAATCGCAACGCCCCCATCCCCATTGGGGCGAACGAGATGCTCGCCATGCGCCCGAGCCCCCAGTGGATGGAGCTGATCGCCCAGGGGCTGCGTCCCAAGTTCGAGATGGTCACGGCCCAGCTGCTGCTCAAGGTCCAGGCCGAAGAGGAGGCGTTCCCCTACATAGAGCGTCTGGCTCGGACGCACCCCGATCAGGCCGAGGCCCTGGTAGAGGAGTTTCTGCGCGTGTGGATCAGGAACCACAACCCCAACGCGAGCAACAACCGCACCAATGAGTACATGTTCGTGTACGGGTTCAGCCAACTGTCGGCGGGCATCCCGCTCACGCGCTCCAAGCAGGAGCGCAACCTGAAAGATCTCGCCGCCTGGGTGCAGCGTATTCGGGCCCTGCCCCTGGAGGGGGTGAACGAGGAGCTGGTGGCCACGGCCTTCACAAACGCGCACTCGAGCGCGGAGGTCTATCAGGTGGAGACCATCGAGAGGGTCTTTGGGGATCTCAGCGAGCTGGCCCCGCGTACGGTCGCCGCCCTCGTGCAGGAGATGCGCAAGAACCTGGTGGGTGTCTGGCGCAGGCCCGCCACCCAGGAAGCGAAGAAGACCAACCGGCGCCAGAAGGACATCGAGGCCGAGATCCTGAGCGGCTACTCCACAGCCGCCACCGTGGCCCAGGAGTCCTTGGACAGCCACCCCGGGGACTGGGCTCTGAGTATCGCCCTGGCCTCCGTCGCCCACGACGAGAACAACTTCCGCCAGGAGGTGGCCAAGAGCAGCGAGTTTGCGGGCAAGCGCAAGGAGGCCCTGGCTGGCTTTGCCGACGCGGCACGCTTGTATCAGGCAGCACTGCCCGACCTGGACGAAGATGAAGAGGCCCAGAACCTGTACGAGACCTGGTTCTACGCCAGCCTGGGGGCGTGCGACCTGCAGGCTCTCGACAGCTACAAGCAGCCCGTACAGAACCAGCTCGCCCTCATCAAGGAAGCCATCGAGGCTCTCCCCGGCGAGGCAGCAAAGCGTCACATGGATCGCTTCGCCAACGCGCTCTTCACGCGTATCGGCTCAGTCAACCCGGCCGTCAAGTACAGCTATCTGCGCTCGGGACTCAAGATCGCTGGCGAGACAGAACGCACGCGCGAGGCCCACAAGATCCTGACCTACTACAAGGACCTGATCACAGAGATCCAGCTGGACGTTGCGGTGGATGGCAGCGCGCACGTGGGCAGCGGAGAACCCTTCGGAGTCTTCGTGAATCTACGACACACCGGCGCCATCGAGCGCGAGTCGGGTGGCTTCGGCAAGTATCTGGTGAATCAGAACGCCACGGTGAATGCGTTCAACTACGGGCGCCCCACGGAGGACTACCGCGACAAGTTCGAGGAGTTCACCCACGACGTGCTCAGCGAGCACTTCGATGTGCAGTCCATCACCTTCAACCACCCCGACACCCACTCGCGCGCTACGGCGGAGTACGGCTGGCGCCTGACGCCCTACGCCTACGTGCTTTTGAAGGCGCGCGGGCCGGAGGTGGACCGCATCCCCTCTCTGCGCCTCGACTTGGACTTCATGGATTCGGTGGGCTACGCCCTGCTGCCCATCGAGTCGTCCCCGGTGGTCCTCGACTGCGGCTCGGGCCAGGTGGACCCGCGCCCCTTCGCGCAGCTCAAGCTGACCCAGACCCTGGACGAGCGCGAGGCGGAGAGTGGCAAGCTCCTGCTCGAAGTCCAGGCCAGCGCCCGCGGACTCTTGCCGAGCTTTGAGGACCTGGTCGATCTGGCTCCCGAGGGCTTTGAGGTGGTCTCCGTAGAGGATCAGGGCAACGCCATCTCCAAGTTCGACGCCGAGAGCGCCGCGCCGCAGGTGATCAGCGATCGCACCTTCATGGTCGAGATGCAGGCAGGGGAAAATCTCACCCAGCTACCTGACTCCTTTGCCTTCGGCAGCGCCGTTCTGCCCGAGGAAGAGGTCGAGTTGACCTACCAGCGCTATGTGGACGCGGACCTGGCCTCTGTCGGCCAGACCATCTCGTTGGAAGCCCGCTACGGCGAAGTGGACGGACCGGGCTTCTGGACGTGGCTGCTGGGTACGGCCGTGGCGTTGGCCGATGCGCATTTTGAGGGCCAGGCCGTGGCGTTGGCCCTGGTCCTGGGCGTGCGCGCGGCGCTCAGGTCTGCGGCAGGCGGCACCAGCGAGGCACGCTTCACGGTTCCCGAACCCCTGTCCCCCTTCACGGTCATCGGACTGCTGCGGCGTATCGAGTCCACCAATGGTCTGACGCCCGACTCTCGCGAGGAGCTGCAGGGGCAGATCCAGAATATCGAGAAGCACTACTTCGGTGACGCGGACGGAACACGGCCGGATCTGAGCGAGATCGCCCAGACCTGGGTGCAGCGAGCCACCTGAGCGGCTAGCAGAATCGAATTGGGACGGAACCCGCATCGCGTGCGGGGTTGGAGGGCATTCGCAAGGTGTGCCCATGGACGGACACGCCTCCGATCCTCCCACCCCCCAGCAACATGCACTCATCCGCAACTCGCGGAGCTATCGTCCTCGAGATGGGCGTGGCCCTACTCACGCTCTTCGCCGGCCTCTACTTCGCGCTTCGTCACGTGGCCCAGGACGGCGGTATGGCCACCGTCCACGACCATCAACTGGCGGTCTTCGCCGATCACCTTGGACACGACCTGGAGAACATCGAACGGCCGGGCGTCCAGACCTTCCTACCCTGGTTCCAAGAGATCTACTGCCTGGACCGGCGACCCGTGGAGTACATCATGGCGGGTAGCGAACGCCTGGATGCCAACCATGTGCCCACGCTCGTGGTGCGCGGCCGTGAGGGCACCTGCTTCTCATTCGACCGGGTGGAGGTTCTCTACGCCCTGGCCCCTGAAGCGGCGACCCTCGCGCTCCTGGACTCCGGACCCACCAGCGGCTTCAAGGACGGCATCGTGGATGCCTACGCCAGGGGGGCCTTGCGCGCGGCATTCGGGCAGTTGACCCCTGCCGAGGTGCTCCTCTCCAACGCCAAGCAGGCCGCCACCCTGGCGGCCAAGGAGGACCTGGAACGCAGCCTTGCCCGGCACGGCCTGACGGTTCTCGAGGTCTCCGTCTCCAAGCCCAAGTTCTCCGGCAAGTACGAGGAGACTATCAGCCGCCGCAAGGTGGCCGACCAGGACGCCTTCAAGATCAACGTGGAGCGCACCCAGATGCTGGCCGGTCGCACGGCCATCATGGAACAGGTGCGCAAGGAGAAGGAGCTGGAGTTGGTGCGCATGCGCGAGACACTTCACTCCTTGATCCAGGAGGCCCTGCGCAATCAAGAGCTCACCCGCTACGCGGCGGATCGCAAGCAGTCGGACCGCTCCTTGGCATCCGAGTTGGCTCTGGCCGAGAGCCGAGCCGAGGCCCAGGCCCTGCGCGTGGACCTGGAGCGCTCGACGGCGACCCTGCGGGAAGAGGAGCAGAGGCTCCGAGCAAGTCAGGCGGCCGCGCTGGGACAGAGGCGCCGGGAGCTGGGGCTGGAGCAAGCCAAGATCCGGAACGGGCTGCAGATCGAGTGGGTCCAAGCCCAGCGGGAATCGCAGAGGGCCCTGCAGGCCGCTCAATCCGCCAGTCTGGCCGCGGTGCTCGAGGCCCAACTGCACCTGGCGGCCGACCAGCGTGAGGCACAGGTCCTCACGGACGTGGCCCGACTGGACGCACAGGGCTTCCAAGCCCAGACCGACGCCTTCTCGGCCCATGGTATTGCCGCCGTGCGCGCCGCCCTGGTCCACAAGCTCATGGGGATCTCAATCGAGATCGCCCCCACGCCCCAACTCCCAAGCCCTGGCCAAGCCCAGGTCATCGCCTACTCGGAGCCCATCCAATGACAATGCTCGAATCCACCCAGGGTGTCTTCCGATCCATCCTGCGGGGCCTCGGAGCCCTGCTGCGCGCCTGTGGAAGGCCGTTCACCTTAGTCCTGAGTGTCCTCGGGGGCTTCTTCAGTGCCTGCCTCCAGCGCGCCCGGGGCGTCGCCTCTTCCACCCGCCTGCGTGATCGCCTGCGGCCCATGCGCCGAGTTCTCAGGGCATCTCTCAGCGGCCTGGTGATGGCGGCAGTCGTGTGCATCGCGGGTGCTTCGATCCTTGAACGGGTGCCCCCGGGCATGGTGGCCGTCGAGCAGATCAACTGGGGCGACAACGCCGGTATCGTGGAACGGGACCACGGCTCGGGCATCCACCTCGCCTGGGGTGGCCGCTCCACCTGGCATCAGATCGCCGGGGGCTCACAGTTCGTGATCTTCGGCTGGGAGAACCTCGGCGGTACCGAACCCATGCTGGCCGTGGCCATTCAAGGGGGCGTCCCGGCCGAGGTGAACGTGTGTATTCCCTACCGGATCCAACCCGGGCAGGCCTGGCGTGTGGTTGAGGCGGGCCTGAAGAACGACTACCCGCGCCGCGTGACAGCCATCGCAAGGCGCGTGCTGCTGGAAGAGATGGGGCAGTTGTCCACGGACGCATTTGCCAGCAGCGACGCACGCGCGCAAGTAGAGGAGGCTGTACTGACACGCCTCAACGCCGATCTCGAAGAGGTGCACCTCGAGGCCATGGAGGTCGTCATCGGCGCGGTCTACTTCGACCCCTCCTTCGAGAGCAAGCTGCATGAGAAGCAGCTCGCCACCCAGACCGAGCTGACCAACCAATCCCTCTCCGCCCTGCAAGCAGCCGAGTTGCAGCGCGAGTTCAGCCTGCACGAGGTGGCCGCCGAGCAGAGGGCCCTGGCAGCCGAGTGGGATCTGCGGATTGCCCAGGAGCGCATTGAACTGGAGCGGGAGCTGCATGCCCTCCAACGGGCGGCTCAGGAATACCCGCACGAGGTGGCCGCCGCCGGAGCGGTTGCCGAGGCGGAGGCCAGTGCAGAGGGCAAGCGCCTCTTGAGCGCTTCCAAAGCCCTGACCAAGGCAGTGGCGAATCCGAAGCCGGTCACTGCCGAGGCGGCAGACCCCCTTGCCCTCGACTACCGTCTGGCCTCTCTCTCCCTGGCCGAGGCCCGACTGGAATATCTCGGAGATGCCGCCCGCCTCGAGGCCGAATTCACCGAGGTCAACCTGGGCGAGGGCCTGGGCCTTGCCCAGCAGGTAGAGGCCTTGGAGCGTGAGAGCCGGGCTGCGGTCCATCAGCTTCAATCGGAAGCCAGGAGCGAGAAGACTCACCTCCTGGCCCAGGGCCAGCTGGCTCTGGCCCAGGCGGGAGCTCTCTCGGAGCGTCTTCACAACGAAGTCCTTGAGAGCCCCGGCGGTCGGCTCTACCTGGCCCGCGAAGCCGCCCAGAACCTCCAGATCAAGCGCGTCGTCCTCGACCCCACAGACCCGCGGATGCCCAACATCCTGGATCTGGATGAGCTACTCGACCTCCTTATCGGCAGCGAGCGCCCCTGACCCAGAGCCCCCCCACGACCTGCGCCCCCCGGGAGGCTATGCTCACCGACAGGTGCGCCCGTAGCTCAGCTGGATAGAGCACCGGATTTCTAATCCGGCGGTCCCAGGTTCAAGTCCTGGCGGGCGCGCCATCCTGCCCCAATCGGACACGGATCGACTCATCCGAACGGGATTCGAGGCCTTGGAATTGGCCTCAAGGGCTACAGCGGCCTACGCTTCAGGCGACAATGCGCCGCATCACATCCACCCTGGCAGGCTTAGCGCTTGCCGCCTGCTCCGATCCGCTGCCCGAGTTGGAGGTGCAGGGCAAACAGCTCACCCTCCAGGTCTGCGAAGGGGTGCAGGAGATCTCGACTGAACCCGTCGTTCTAAAGCACTGGGATTCGGAGGGGGTCCTCGCTTCCTGGAAAGCACGCAAGGGTACGGGCCGGATACGGTCCACGCGAGCCGTGTTCACTTTCGAGGAGCAAGGCATACTTGAGCTCCGGGATGTCCCGCAGGGTGCCTACGATCGCATTCGCCTCGACATGCGCACACCACGTGATGGGCGGCTGCAGCTTGATCTTCAAGACTCCGAGGGCAACAAGCTTCACCGGGCCAGCATCTACTTTGGAAACTCCGATCCGGACCAACTCAAGAACCTGGAGTTTCCGCTTCAGAAGGTGCGTAAGAAACTCGGCGACGTCGGCCGCGTTATCCTCCACTTCCCCAAGGGTTTGGACACGCTGACCATTACAGGCATCACGTTCCTGGGCACCACCCCCGAATCCTGGTTGCCGGACCCCAGGGCACCGGCAATGACCGCCATGGGGAGCGATCATCGCATGGCGGCGGGTCTCTCCAGCCGTCGCCCCCTGGAGACGAAGTTCGAGGCCCAGGCGGGGCTGAACTTCAGCTTCGACTTCGCCGCCCCCGATGGCTTGAGGGACAACTCCGATTCAGCCCTGACCCTTGAGTTTATCGACGACACCGGGAGGACGCTTGCGGAGCACGAGTTTGCGGTACCCGTAAACTCGTGGCGAACCGAGCAGGTGACGATCGACGCCTCTTTGGCGCAAGCGGGCACTCTCACGGCGCGCCTCTCCCTGGCACCGGGCCGGGGGGGGACCGTCACGGCCTGCGCTCTGACGCCGCCCCGGGTGGATGGTCGGCAGAGCGATCCCCGTACCGTGCTCCTGTTGACCAGTGACACCCACCGTGCGGACTACCTGGGTTTCATGGAGCGGATGGAGGTGGACACGCCCACCCTGGACAGGCTGGCCACGGAGGGAGTCGCCTTCACGGACTGCTGGGCCGCCGCAAACGTGACCAACCCGGCGCACATCTCGATCATGACCGGCACCGGCGTACAGGACCACGGCGTCGTCTCCAACGACATTCCGGCCTCGCCCAAGTTCCTGACCCTGGCCGAGGCCTTTGCGGAAAGAGGCTACCGGACCTTCGCCGTCCTGAGTGCAGCCCACCTTGCCTGGGGCGGAATCGAGCAGGGCTTTGAGCGCATGTCCTCCCCCGACCGCGCCGCCCGAGACTCCTCGGAGACCATTGCCATCCTCGAAGAGTGGCTGCGGGACGGGTCGACGGACGGCAGGCCGCTGTTCGTGTGGCTGCACCTGTTCGATGCGCACGGTGCCTACCGCCCCCCGCCGCCCTACGACACGATGTACCAGCCAGAGGACGGGGAAGACCCCAAAGACCCTGCCAATGCAGGTCGCTGGGGCGAGGTCGAGATGCCCTCCTGGTGCAGCCAGGTCACGGATCCACGCTATGTGGAGGCGCTCTACCGAGGCGAGGTCACTTACCAAGACAACGCCCTCGGCGAGTTGCTCGATCGTCAACCGCGACTCGAACGCGACCTGCTGGTCTTCGTCGGTGACCATGGCGAAAACCTCTACGACCAGGGACCCAACTTCGACCACACGGGCCTGACCACGGTCACCCAGCACATCCCGCTCATCCTGGCGGGCTCAAGGGTCCCGCAGATGGGGCTCGTTCAACAACCCGTCACCCAGGTCAACGTGGGGCGAACCCTCTTGGACCTGGCGGGGCTGGGAGGCACGGAGTTTCCCGGAACGAATCTGCTGTTGGGACTGGACGCCGAGCCCGCCGGCGAACCCGTGACACGCTTCGCCCTCCAAGCGCATGCCTTGAAGGCCTCCGCCAAGAGAGGTCGGTGGTACCTGAACCACAACCTGTATGCCCGCCAGCGCTCGGAGGGGGTCCGGGTGCCGAACCACGCGATGGTTCTGTTCGACCTCGAAGCGGATCCCGACTGCAAGGTCAACGTCTTGGACGATAACCGCGAGGTCGCTCTGGACCTGAGAGCCCAGCTCCTGCGCTGGCTGATGGACTCGCGGGTGGCCGAGTACTTGACCAGTGACTATCGCACGGACGAGGCCACCCTCAAGGCGCTTGCAGGGCTGGGGTATGCGCCGGGCAGCGCCCTGCCTGACAACAATCCCTGGATCGACCCCGAGTGCGCCTGCGAATGGTGCGAGGCGTATCCCATCGGGAAACCGGATAGGTAGTCCGGCAGCGAAGACTGAGCCGTGGGGCTCCTACCGGGGTCCCATGCCACGATAGACGCCGTCCGGCAGAACACGGGGGAGGGCGAAATTCTGATCCGTCAGAAGCCGGTGGACGGCGGGGTCCATCCGCTCCAAGAGCTCAGGTGTGGGGCACTCCCACTCCTCAGCGATCTCCTGCGCGCGACCGGGATAGGACTGGCCCCCGAGCAAGGAGGTCAGTGTCCAGTAGAAATACTCGGCGGCCATGCACTCGTAATCGCAGGTCCGGTCATCGTAGTGGTACCAGGCCTCCTCGGGGTAGGCGCGCGGGATGGAGCGGAACCTCCCGCCCCGTGCCAGGTCCATGGCCTGGGTCAAGAGGGAGCCGGGCGCGTAGTCGAAGGCGGCGGGGTAGGCGGCGACCCAACCGTTGCTCACCAGATGCCAGATCTCCTCCAGGCTGGCGTCGAAGCGGCCGGCGCGATTCACATGGGGCGGGCCCTTTGGAAAGGTCTCCTCTCCGTACAGATCCTGGCCGATCTGGAAGCCGCTACGCTCGATGCGGTCCATCACGGTACGTAGGCCGCGGCGGGCGTCCCGCTCCGTGGCAAACATCACCAAGAAGGCGCCCCCACGCAGGAGCTCCGCAGCCACCTTTCTGTCATCCACCTCCCCATCCTCGTCGTTGTCCATCCACTCCGCCAGGATGCGCGCCGCGTGCAGAGCCTTGTCCTCGGGTAGGTCGGCGGTGGCCACAACGGTGACTCCAAAGACCTGGATGTAGCGCGTGAACTTGGGGGCGAAGGACGACAGGGGACCGCTCTTCGGAATGTCCGTCAGGACGAACTCGGTGGGAGCGGAGAGGTCCAGAGTGGTTCGGGCCTCGTCCTCCCCTCTCGGCTCACCATCGGGCCCATCCCCCCCGGCAAACTCCACCCCGTCGCGGCCCCGCAAGCCCATTCGGGTGGGCCACCAGTCCTCGGCCGTGAAGATCTCGTCCACCAGAGCCGCCAGTGCCGGATCGCGGGCCTGGAGGAAAGCGCGCGGGTCGCGCCTCAGCAGCTCGGCCTGACCGGGCTCCAGCTCGGCCCGTAGTTCCGTGGCGAAGTTACGCTCCGGACACCGGAACCACAGGGTCACACCCTCGGCCCAGTACTCATCGGCGTGGGCCTCGTGATAGACGCCTGCCCAGGTCCCCGCTTCCAGGGCCGCCTCGTAGGCCGTGTGCAGGCGGGCCGTGAAGGAACCCTTGGCGGGGGGGGCATCGACCACCTCTGGGTCACTGGAACCATCCAGTTCCTTGAACTGGATCACCGTGTGGTAGATCCCGTGGGCCAACTCATGGATCAGGGTGTGCGCATGGCCCACGCGCACGGCAACGGTCGGTTCCCCAGGGTCGCCGCCCAGGCCACCCACATCGTCGGGGATGTCCTGATCCCTGTATTCGGGCAGATCTCCCAGAGACTCGTCCTCACCGGCAAGCAGGATGCGGAACCCGTTGGTGGACAGGGTCGAGCGCAAGGAGTGGGGCTCCTTGGCGCGCGTCATGTGTTCATAGATCAGGGCCGTCTGGTAGATCCAGTGCTTCGGGACCTGCTGGGTGGCTTCGATGCGAATGCCGTAGATGTCCAAGCGCTCGGCATAGCCGGGACCGGGCTCCGGGTCCTGGGCGCTGGGGGGAAGCGCAGACAAGGCGCCCAAGCCACCCACGAGTAGGAGGAGAGTGACCACTGGGAAGATCTGGCGTTGCATGGGTGGAGTTACAGGCTGCGAAATCAAGGGTGCCTACATTAGGCTACGGACCATGCACATCACGCAATCCTTGCTCTTGCTCTTGCCGCTTGGCACCGGTTGCAGCGCGGTCGGGACCCAGGCCCCCGACTCCGCCGTCGAACCCGAGAGCGGCTTCCAATCGCTCTTCAATGGCCGCGACCTGACGGGTTGGAGGGCCATCAACACGGCACCCTCCACCTGGCAGGTATGGGAGGGGATGCTGCACTGCAACGGCAAGCCCACCGGGGAGCTGCGCACCACGCGCATGTACCAGAACTTCATCTTCGAGGTGGAGTGGCGCCACCTGGTCTCAGGAGGCAACGCGGGCATCTTCGTCTGGGCGGATGACATCACCGCGCGGGGCGTGCCCTTCCATCGCTCCGTGGAAGTGCAGGTTCTCGATCACGGCTACGGCAACACGAACTCCCACACGACCCACGGGGACATCTTCCCCATCCACGGGGCGCGCATGACTCCCGTCAACGGTCGCGGGGGATCGCGCGCTTTCCCCACCGAGTCGCGCTCCAACCCCAGCCCCGAGTGGAATCACTACTCCATCCACTGCAACGCCGGCTCCATCACCCTGGCCGTCAACGGCAAGGTGGTGACGCGCGGCAATCTCTGCTCCCCCAGCAAGGGCTACATCTGCCTGGAGTCCGAGGGCGGACAGGTGGACTACCGCAACATGCGCATCAAGGTGCTGCCCGACACGCCGGTCGACGAGGCGGACGTGGCCCAGGCCGAGCAGGGATTCGAGACGCTCTACACAGGCGTCGATCTCACCGGCTGGGTATTGACGCCACAGAACCGCGACAGATTGCACGTGCGTGATTGGGTGCTGCGGGCCGAGGCGGACGAGGGCCCTCTGACCCTGGCCACTGAGCGCACGTTCAAGAGCTACGAGTTCATTTTCGACATGAAGCTCGACGGAGAAAGAGCCACCGTGAACTTCCTGCCCCACGGCTCCCGCGGGACGGGTCTACACCTCGACAGTGCAGCCGAACCGCTGGCCTCAGCCCTCTCCGCGGGTTGGAACCGTCTTCGCGGTACCTACCGTGCCGGGCGACTGGAGCTGGCGGTCAATGGCGTCCCCTGCACAGCCAAGGTCTTGGCCGGCACCCCCGAAAGCGGCCCCCTGCGCCTGGAGATTGGAGGCGTCGTGGACCTGGCCAATCTCTATGCACGGGATCTGGACTGAAGGCATCTACTTCAAGTGAACACGCACCGCCTGTAGGGGTTTCTGCCCCCCCCCCACATTCGGTGCCTCGCCAAATGGGATAGCAGGGCCCCGATCGACACTCAGCCCCCCTCGTGAATAGGCTCCGCACTGTCACAGTAGCCACTTCGACGACGGACAGGGCCTTCCCAGCCAACACCGATTGAAGTTGGAGGAGCCCACTCCGAACTCAAGACCGGGGCACCACCAGTAGCCTTCCACGGCACATGGCCCCCGGCGGACGAGATGTTCTTGGAATCAGGGGGAAAGGCTGGAAGGCCATGATCTGTGGCGACATATTCGGCGAGAGTGGGAACACTGTCTGATGTTCTGTTCGTCGGTCAGACCGGGGCGGCGCTATGGTTGGCTTCGCGCTGGTCGCGGCGCCTCTTGCCCAATCTGGCACCAGGTGAACGTGCCCTAACCACGCTGATCCTGTTCGCCAGTGTTGCCCAGGTCAGCTTGCTAGCCTGTGGCCTGGCGGGCCAGTTGACGGCCGGAGGCATCGCGGTCGTCATGGGAGTCGGAGTTCTGGCCGAAGCCTGGCTGGGGCGGCCCACACCGGCCGTCGATGAAGACACCAGAGATCCAGCGCCTCCCCCCTGGCGCTGGCCCGCCACGGCCATAGTCGTACTAGTCTCGATTGTCTCCGCCTGGGCTGTGGTGGGCTCGGGGACTCTCTTCGGGTGGGACACTCTCAGCTACCACGCCGTGGCTCCCGCCTGGTGGATCCAGCAAGGCGATCTCAGCCTGCCCCCCTTCAACTACCAGTCCTACTTCCCGATGAACTCAGAGGTTCAGGCTCTGTGGTTCATGCTGCCCCACGGCATCGACGCCTACGCCAATCTGGCCTCGTTGATATGGATCGCAATTTTGGTCGCCGTATGGGTCGTCCATGCGCACCGCCTTGGCCAGGCACGCTGGCTGGCGGCTCTAGCCTTGGCGGGTTTTCTGCTCTCGCCCAGAGTGGCAGAGCGATTGCCCTACTTCGCCTCCCCTGATCTCTCCATGGCCAGCCTCCTAGCCGCCATGCTGGCAATGACCTGGAATCCCGGAGGAGTCTCGCGGCCGGGTACGCGCGCCCTTCTTGCTGGACTAGCTGGGGGATTAGCCCTGGGCACAAAAATCTCGGCAGCGCCACATCTGGCACTAGCTGGATTGTGTTGGGCGAAGAAGCGTTCGGGGAAATGGCCCCTGGTTCCAATAGCCGCATTTATTGGCGGCGTTGGCGTGACCGGAGGCTATTGGTACCTGCGCAACCTGGCTCTCACGGGAAACCCGGTCTACCCCGCCGAATTGGGGCCCTTCCCGGGACCGTTCGACGCCCAAACTCAGCACGTCACGTCCCTGTTGGCGTTCTTGCGCGCGGGGTGGAACGAGGCCCAAACATGGCAGGCCCTGCACGAGGAACTCCTGAACTGGCCAGCGTGGCTGGGATGGCTCGCGGTTGTGGGCATCGCCGTGGGGGGAGTCACCGCACGACGCACGAAAGACCCGGCCACACGTGGACACCTGTGGCTCCTGACGGGCAGCGCACTGGTGTTTGTCCTGTTATTCCCCATGCAGCCCTTCTCGGCCAGCGCCAACCGACCGGACGCGCCAGCCTGGTTCGACTCCCGCTTCCTGACCTACCCGTTCCTACTGGGACTCCTACTTCTTCCCACTCTTTGGCGCGCCAAGCCGGAACACCAGACCGCAGTCCGGCCAATGCCCGGCATCCTGCGTGGCCCCGGCTTCGCCGCTTGCCTCCTGCTCTTGATGGTCTTGTCACAGTCCAAGAGCCACCGTGCAGCACAGACCGCCGAGCATCTTTACGCGACAGTTCGCAAGCTCGGTGCTGGCTGGAAGGCCCTGGAACAATTGCCCTCGGGGACCCGGGTGGCCGTCCAGTCCTACGATCCGCCGAGCCACTCGCTGATCTATCCCCTATTCGGCAGGGAACTCCAACTCACGCCCGTGGCGGTGAACGCCAATGGAACTGCACGGGTCCGACTACACGAGCGCCTGCGCACCGCATCGGATTCCTGGTGGAGGGAATTCAAGAAACCAGTCAAGCAGTCCGGTAGAGTCCAATTGGGCAACCTGCGCGATGCAGGCGTCGAGTATCTGCTACTCCAACACTGGCCCAGTGGCAAAGAGGTTCGCTCCGGTGAAGAGGCCCTCCTGCTGCGGCCTGTCCAGAATCTCCCGGACGAACAGCGTTTGTTCAAAGACCCCACCACCAAGCTGTGGTGCATCACCGAGCAGGTAGAATGATCAACCCATGCGTGTTCCTGCATCTGCCCTAGCCCTGCTTTTCGCCTGCGGTTCACCGTCCGAACCCGCGCGCAGCAACTTGGTCGTGATAGTCGTGGATACCTTGCGTGCCGACCACTTGGGCCTGCACGGCTACGAACGCGACACATCTCCATTCCTGGATGAGATCGCCCAGCAGGGCATGGTCTTCGAGAACGCCCAGTCCGTGTCGTCCTTCACACGCGAGTCCGTCTCGGCACTCCTCACGGGCTATCTGCCCTCCACGAGCGGCAGTATCGGCTGGTACGCCACCCCCCCCGAACACCTGCCGACCCTGGGTACGTCCTACGCCCAGGAGGGCTACCGCACGGGGTTCTTCACGACGACCCTGATGCTCCCCGACCCCGCCTACGCCCGCGGCTTCGAGAGCGTGGAGCACCTGGTCAAGAAGGGCGGGGTGAGCGGAAAGGGCCAGGCGCTCTCCGAGCGCGCCCTTGAGTTCGTCCGCGAATGCGGCGACGACCCGTTCATGATGTACCTGCACTACTTCGATCCTCACGGGCCCTATGACCCGCCCGAGGAGCTGATGTTGCGCTACACCGACGAGATCCACCCCGACCCGGTGGGCCTGTACACCCAGTTACGCAAGCGGGTTCCCGAGTACGTATCCAAGGGCTTCGGCCCGGGCGATCCGCTTTTTGAAGATCAGCAGGTGCGCTACGACGCGGAGATCACCTGGACCGACCAGGCATTGAAGAGCCTCTTCGATGGACTCACAGCACAGGGTGTGGCCGACAACACCCTGGTCGTGATCACCAGCGACCACGGTGAGGAGTTCTTGGAGCACGGTTTCGTGGAGCATGCCTGGACTCTTTATCAGGAGGTCCTGCACGTGCCTCTCATCTTCTGGTGGCCCGGTACCCTCGAACCGTCGCGGATCCCCGAGCGAGTCTCCCTGGTGGACGTGCTGCCCACCGTTCAACAACTACAGGGCATCGAATCCACGGAGCCCAGCGATGGTCACAGGCTTATCGATCCCCAAGGGCGGCCCCTAACGGAGCGTACCCCCACGCTGAGCGAACTCCTGATCCAGCACAGGAACGTGCTACGCAGCGTGACCGTGGGCCCTTGGAAGTACATCCAGACACGCAAGTGGCTCAATCTCCGCCAACGCACCGAGCTAGTGCGCAACGAGCGCAAACACGAACAGGCGGCCCTCAAAGTAGACTTCGACCCCTGGGGCCCGGTGGTCCGAGAGGAGCTCTACAACCTGACGGACGACCCCCGCGAGACCCAGAACCTGAAGAAGAGCAAACCGGAGCTTCTCGAGCAGCTGCAGGCGGTCATGCAGCTCTTCGAGAAACGCGCCCGTGAGACCTCCCCTGAACAGGGAGGCCGAGGCGAGGCCCCCGAGCTGGATGAGGCCATGCTCGAGGCCCTCAAGGCCATCGGCTACTGAGCTACCGAGCCCTGGGCGGAGCCCAGGCGTTGGCGCCCCGCCGGACCTTCGGACACAAGCCGTGGAGATCGCCGTTGGCGTCGGTATCGCCAGGCTGTTGCTGGCTGAACCGGGCTCATTCATCTGCCGTAGCCTCACCACCCTGGACGTGGACGGGGACGGAGACCTCGACCTCTTCATGCTGGCTGATGGCTCGGTCGCAGGTGGGACGGATGCAACCCGAGCGCGCCTCTACATCAACCAGACCTTTTAGGTCACGAGCAGTCCATCACCTAGGGCGTTCGTAGACCAAGGGGAAAAACGGCCCCTCGACAAGCTCACCGGCTGCGATGAGTTGACAGCCAGCCAGCAAGGGGCTCTCAGCATCCGCGCACTTAGTCTGGGCACACATGTAGTTGAGTACGACGCCGCGCCTCGGACGACCTGAGCCATTGGCCAGCGAACCATGGATCGTGCCCGAGTGATGGACGGAGGCTTGACCCGCTCGCAAGGGGACGGGCACGGGCGCGAAGGCCTCACGCTGCGCCTCACTCAGGTGTGCGTGTAGCTGCTCCATGGCGCCGCCGAACTCCACCGCAGGCAGCTCCCCCCACAGATGGGATCCGGGAACCACCTGAAGACACCCGTTCTCCTCGTCCATGTCATCCAAGGCTATATAGACCGTGATGTGTCGCTGGGGAGTTGTACGTGTCCAGTAGGACCAGTCCTGGTGCCAAGGAACGACTCCCGGGTGTTGGGGTGGCTTCCAGAACACCTGGTCGTGCCAGAACCGCAAGCGCTCCACTCCCAGCAGCTGGGCAGCGGGCCCGATTGCTCCGGGGTGAAAGATCAGATCGTGAAACAGCTCGTCCGTGCGCCACGCACCCAGGAAATGCAGCACTGTCTCATCGGGTCTCTCCCTCCACGCGGCCTCGATTTCGTAGAGCGAATCGCCCAGGTCCGTGAGCGACTCACCGATGGCGCTCAGCCTCTCCCGCAGCGCTTCAACCTGCGCCGCAGAGAGGAGATCTAATGGGGCGGTATACCCATCGCGGGCGAAGCCCTCGCAGTCTGCCGCTGAGAGTTCCCAGTCGGTGAAGTCCCCCGGCTGGGGAAACGTGCGGGTCAGGGGCTCGTGGTGGATTTCGAGTTGGGAGGGGCCCAGAGTCATGTCGCGGGACCGGCTCAAGTAACTCAGGCCCCGAATGAGAGTCTAGCCTCAAGCAGATATCTGCAAGGTATCCACTAGCGCAGGTCCCCAGCCAAGCCCCCGGAGACGTTGGGCGATTGCTATCCTCCTTCTCCAAGCCGCAAGGCGCCTCCACGCCCACCTCACTACCATGCGCACACTCCCCCCCCTCCTAGCCCTCTTCATACTCACTGGTGCCCAAGGTCAGGAGCCGGCTCAGCGACCCAACCTGGTCGTCATCATGGCGGACGACATGGGCTACAGCGATATCGGCTGCTTCGGCGGAGAGATCGCGACGCCGCACCTGGACCGCCTGGCGGCGAACGGGGTGCGCCTGACCCAGTTCTACAACACGGGCCGCTGCTGCCCCACACGTGCCGCGCTCCTCACGGGACGCTACGCGCAACAGGCGGGGGTCGGCTGGATGACCAGCGAGGGTGCGGGTCGTGGCCAGGACCTGGGCTACCCCGGCTACACCGGTGAGTTGAATCGCACCTCGCTGACATTTGCCGAGGTGCTGGCGGGCGCGGGCTACCGGACCCTGATGGCAGGCAAGTGGCACGTGGGCTCCTTCAGCGGCATGTGGCCCATGGACCGCGGGTTCGAGCGCTACTACGGGCTCATCCGCGGCGGGAGCAACCACTTCAAGCCGCACCCGGACAAGCTGTTGATGGAGGGCCGACGACCGGTCGCCCCGGGCGAGGACTTCTACACCTCGGACTCCTTCACTGACGCCGCCATCGGCTACGTGCGCGAGTCGCGGGAGCGCAGCGACGACCCATTCGCGCTTTACCTGGCCTTCACCGCTCCGCACTGGCCCATGCACGCTCCCCCCGAGGACATCGAGCGCTACAAGGGAAAGTACGACACGGGCTGGGAGCCTATGCGAGCGGGTCGCTTCGAACGCATGAAGGAGCTGGGCATCCTGCATGCAAACAGCGAACTCTCCCCACTCGACGTCAAGCCCTGGAACGAGACGGACCCCGAGCGCCGTCAGGCCCTGGCCCATCGCATGGCGATCTACGCTGCCATGGTCGACCGCCTGGACCAGAACGTGGGGCGTCTGGTCGCCACGCTCGAAGAGCTCGGTGTCCTGGACAACACTCTCATCCTGTTCTTCGCCGACAACGGCGGGTGTGCGGAGGGTGGCCTGATGGGCGGCAGTCCCGACGAGATGGTCGGCGGCCGCGAGGGCTACTTCCTGACCTACGGCAAGGGCTGGGCCAACGCCTCCAACACGCCCTTCCGCATGTACAAGCACTGGGTGCACGAGGGCGGGATTGCCTCGCCCTTCATCGCCCACTGGCCCGCCGGCATCGAGGCCAAGGGCACAATCCAGCGTGAGCCCTGTCACCTGATCGACATCGCCCCGACCCTCTACGAGCTGGCGGGCGCCCGCTACCCGAAGAACCACGGCGGTAACGAGATCGGCGGTCTGGAAGGCGTCTCCCTCGTCCCAGTCCTACGGGGCGAAGCCCTCGAACGATCGTCCCCCATCTTCTTTGAGCATGAAGGGAACCGCGCCGTCCGGGAGGGCCCGTGGAAGCTTGTCTCCCGGCACGGGCAGCCTTGGGAGCTCTACGACCTCTCAGGCGACCGGAGCGAGACGAGTGACCAGGCCGCCGCCCAGCCCGAGCGCGTCGCCAAGATGACCGCGACATACGACGCCTGGGCCGAGCGCTGCGGCGTCCTGCCTTGGCCAGTCAAGCGCAGGGAGGGTTTCACGCCGCCCGAGTACCCCTATCCGCTGACCGCGCCCCAATTGGAAAAGGCAGATGGAGCCCAGAAGCGCTAACGGTGCCCACCTTCAATTGAGGATCGGACGCAGGACAACGTTGCGGAACTCGATGTAGGCGCCTTCGGACTGCAGGCAGATCTTGCCGGGCACCTCCTCGCACCAGAAGGCCTCGTTCTGCAGGACGCCATTCACCTCCAGACGGAGGTAGCCCCGGTCCACAAGCAGGCGGTAGCGGTTCCACTCGCCCAGGGGTTTCTCGCTGGAGCCCAACATGCCGCGGGTGTGGCGGCCGTTGGTGCGGTCGGGTGCGGTCAGCATCGGATACGCGTCGATGTTCCAGATGTCGCCGGCACTGCCCGACTGCAGTTGGGCCTCCATGCTGCGCGGCCAGACCTTGTCCCGACCCGTCATGCGACACAGGACGCCTGAGTTGCCTGCACCCTTCTGCGGATCAAAGCGCCACTCAAGCGTGAGCTCGTAGTTGAGATGGTCGGCCTCTGTGCGCAGGTAGCCCGCGGGGCGGCCTTTGCAACGCAGCACACCGTCCGAGATCGACCACACGTCGTCGCGCTCGGCACTGCCATTCAGGTGGAAGGTCCAGCCCGTGAAATAAGGCCGTTCTCCGAACCCTTGCGTCCTGAGGCCCTCTTCCTTGCCGTCTCTGTCTTCCACCTCTAACCACTTCCTCCCGTCGAATAGCTGGACGGGATCTCCGAACAGCGGCTCGCGCTCAGGATCGCGCGACAGGAAGGCCACCAGGTCAGCCAGATCCTGGGCACCCATCCCCATGGCGAGTCCCTCGGGCATGACCGAGAGCTCCTGTTTCTTCTTGCGCGCGACCTCCTCGGCCGGGATCACATAGCGCTCGCCTAAGGTATCCTTCAGGATCAGGTCCTCGCCCTCGGCCAGCAGGAAGCCCGAGATGTACTCGTCGTCCGTGGTCTGCACCAGATAGGTGTCGTACCCAAAAGCGATGGCCGACGAGGGGTTCAGGATCGCATCTAGGATCTCGGGGCGGCCGTACTTAGAGCGAATGGCCGTCAGGTCCGGTCCGATATCCAGGCCCAGCCCCGTGTGGGCATGGCAGGACGAGCAGCGCGAAAGCTCCGAGCGGAAGACCTCGCGCCCGCGCTCGGCCGAAGCATCAAGGGCAAGAATCTCGGCAACCGTGGGCAGCGCCTCCATGCCCGGGCGCGGAAAGTGCGCCGTCGCCAGGGCCCGCACGCCCAGGTCGGTGTTGGAATAGATGGCCTCGGTCGCGGCGACGATGAGCCGCGCGGGAAGCTCGCCCCGCTCGGCCTTCGTCAAGAGGAACAGCCCCCCCTCCGGATCAGCGGCCAACCCGCGGGCAGCCTGCTCGCGCTCCCCCCATGCCGCCGAGGCGTCCGTCAGGGTGAGCCGGCGCGGGTCGATGCTCACTTCAGCGTCGGCGTCCTCCACCCACACCTGGAACTCGACCGTACTGCCGCAGCCCTGCGATGTGCCCCCGTGGTCGGGACCAACCCGGGCCTGGAAGCGCCGGGCTCCGGGCGGCACGGCAACCAGTATGCGCGCGTCGGCGTGGGTGCCGATGCCTTTCTGGAAGACCATGTCCTCCACCTGCAGAAGGCCCCCACCGGCGTTCTTGTCCAGCCGGGTCATGCCCCAGCCCTGCTCGGCCGAGTCCCAACCCCGCACGGGGAGGGCACTCCCATCCTCCATGAGGAAGGCCGGGTCGAGCCAGTCCGCCCAGTCACAACCGTGGCCATCGCCACCATCGGTTACGACCAGCCAGATACGCTGCCCCGTGCTCACGTCCACGTCGACGTCACGCAGCCCCTGCCCCATCACGCCGCTCGACCAACGCCGGGTCGCGGCTCCGAAGTCCCCACCGTCGACCGCGGGAGTGAACGCACGCCAGAGGTTCTCGGAGCGGTTCTGGAACCACCAGCGGGCCTCCTCGCGCGTGTCGGCGGGACCCGTGTGCCACAGGACGAACATCGCGTCCGCCGCCTCACGCGCTTCGCAGAAGGCGATGCCGTCCACCATCAGCTTGCGAGCCTCTCGATCGAGGGACTCGTCCATGGCCCGCGCCAGCATGGGCGCCACAGCCTCCACGGGATGCAGTCTCCAGAGCAGGTCGCGGTAGGCCGCCTCGTTGATCTCTCCCAGGTCCACAGCCTCGGCGATCAGGTCGAGGAACTCCAACTCGTACCCGCGCGCGCCAATTCCCATGGACTCCAGCGAGGCGCGATCCCCGGCGCGATGGTTGCAGGCGAGGAGAAGCAGGGCCTCCGTTCGGTCTTCCCAGTCCAACTCTCCGAGGAGACGGGCCAGGCAGGCACGCACGAGGTCAGAGGGGTACACGGCAAACTGAGCCGCCACCGGGCCACGGAACTCGGGCATGTGGAGCCAAAGCGCCCGCATCAGGGCACACATCTGCTCCTCTGAGTATTCGATCTCTGTGGTCGTCATGGCCAGCTGGCGGACCTCGGGATGCTGGATAGCCATCTGTACAGCGCGCGCCACCACCCGAGGGTCGTCGTCCTGCCACAGCTCCTGCACGATGGGAGCCGCCTCTTTGCCCAGGGCCAGGAGTCGAGCGCGCTCGACGGCACGCACGCTCAGGCAGGGCGAGCGCAGTCCCTCCTGCACGACACCCGCCCCGCGCGTTGGGCTGACGCGTAGGATGCGGCCATAGGATTCGCGATCTCCGGCACCGTGCCCGCCCACGCCCGGGTCGTACCAGTCGGCGACGAGGACCGATCCATCGGGGGCGACCGCGGCGTCGCTGGGACGGAACCACTGCCCCTTGCCATCCCCAGCCTCGCGCCCACTCTGCGCGCTGCGGCCGAGAAAGACCGAAGGGTCCAACCGGTAGCCGGAGCCCTCCACCACCGGTTGGTGCGCGTAGACCACGCCTACTCCCGCGTCACAATTCAGGACGGCGCCCATGAGCCCGGGCAGGGCATCACCCTCGTACACGCAGACCCCCGTGGGGCCGCCCGCGCCGTTGACCTCCCAGGTCGGCATCACGCCCGGGTCGTCGGCATGCCAGTGGGCCGTCTGGACCTCCTGCCCCGGACGCATGTCCGCGCGCCAAGTGCGCGAGCCGTCTGCGGAGAAGTACCCATAACGCGCGCCCTCGGCCACCCACACCGTGCGGCAACCGCGGTTGCCGTCGTCGTCGTTGTCTTCGGTGAACAGGTTGCCGTAGGAATCCCGGGCGATCTCGTACTGGTTCCTGAAGTTATCGGCGATGACCTGCAGGCCCGTGCCATCGGGACGCACGCGCAGCATGATGCCCCCGGTCCAGGCCATCCCGTCGTCACTCACGAGCCCCGGGCTGTTCTTACCGTTGTAGGGCGACCCGCCGGTGTAGATGCTGCCCGAGCGTACGGTGGTACCGTCACTGCCGGTGACGATGTGCGGCCCTGCGTTTCCGGCCGCGATGTACAGCCAGCCGTCATCGCCCGCCACCACCGAGTGCACGCCGTGGTCGTGGTCGAAGCCGCCGAAGCCCGTCAGGAAGGTCTCGCGCTTATCGGGCACGTCGTCGCCATCCTCGTCCGTGTAGACGAAGATATTCGGTGAGCAGGAGACGTAGACCCGCGGGGGGACGACACAGATCCCCAGGGGTGCCGTCAGGTCCGCATCCTGGACGAACACCTTGGATGAGTCCGCCGCCCCGTCTCCATCGGTGTCCTCGAGGATGACGATGCGGTCGCCAGCGCTGTGGTCGATGCCGGGGTTGCGCCCGCCCCAGCGCCTGTAGTTCACGGCTTCCGCCACCCACACGCGACCCTGCGGATCCACGTCGATGGCGGTGGGGTTGTACACCTGGGGCGACTCGGCCCACAGGCTGACCTTGCAGCCTTCAGGGGACTCGAAGCGATCGGTCAGATCGCGCGCGTCCTGGCCAGCGAAACACAGGAGAGCGGTAAAAAAAGGGGCTTGCATGGGTGCACTCTACTTTCAGGTATCTGCGGGAGGGGTTCGAGGATCGCGATTGTCATCCGGAGAGGGGCTAGGGTTCACTGTCCTAGCAGCTCGTCACAACGCCCTCGCTGCGCAATGAGGACCTTCTCAAAGGCCGGATCTGCGGCCAGGTTCGTGAGCTGCAACGGGTCGGAGCGCAGATCGAAGAGCTGCTCGTAGACAGGCTCCTGCTCGTAGTAGCGCGCGTACACCCAGCGCTCACCGCGCACGCCCTCGCTCTTGGGAATGGCCGGGTGGCTCATGCGGTGCTCGTAGAGGAAGTCCGAGCGCCAACTCTCGGGAGCCTGTCCGAAGAGTGGCACCAGGCTGCGCCCCTCGTAGGACTCAGGGACCTCAACGCCGGCCAGGGCGAGGAGGGTCGGAGCGAGGTCCACATTGAGCACCACCTGATCCACCAGGCTGCCCCTTTGGCCCTCGGGCAGGCGCGGGTCGTGGATGATGAGCGGCACGCGCACGGACTCCTCGTAGATCAACCACTTTCCGGCGAAGCCGCGCTCGCCGAGGAAGTAGCCGTTGTCGCTGGTGAAGACGACGACCGTGTCCTGGGCGAGCCCTTGCTCGTCGAGCGCATCGAGAACGCGGCCCAGGGCGCGGTCGACCCCCGCGATCATGCGCCAGTAGTCGAGGGTGCGCTGCACCTGCTTCTCGCGCGTGTCGAAGCGCCAGCCCCAACGCTCGCGGTTGAGGGAGCCGCGCAGGAACTCGGGCAGGGCCTCGAACACACTCGGCTCCGAGAGCGGCGGCAGGGCGACCGCGGCATCGGCATGGAGCTCGGCCAGATCCCTCGGCGGAATGTACTGCAGCGGGTTCGAGTCTTCGGCGTGGGGCGCGTTGAAGCTCAGGGTCAGACAGAACGGCTGGTCGCCCTCCTGTTGCTTGATGAACCCGATCGCCTTGTCGGCGGCGCGGTCCGTGAGGTGGCGCGCGTCCTCCCCATCCCGCGCGCGCAGGTAGGGCGGCGAGAGGGGCTGGTAGGTGTCCAGGTGCTCGGACATCACGCCCGGATCAAAACGCACCCCCCACTTGCCGATGAACCCGGTGGAGTAGCCCGCTTCGTGTAGACGGGCGAAGTAGGTCTCGTCCGCCAGTTGCTTACCCATGGCCGGCGTGCCGAAGGTGTAGCCATGGCTCCCCTCCCAGCGCGAGGTCATGAGGCTGGCCCGGCTCGCTGCGCAGATCGAAGTGGTGACGAATGAGTTGGCAAAGCGCAGGCCTTCGGCTGCCAGGCGGTCCATGTTGGGGGTCTGGAGTACGGGGTGCCCCTCACAGCTGAGTTGGTCGAAGCGCTGATCATCGGTCACGACCACCAGCAGGTTCGGACGGCGGGCGGGGTACCAGGCATCGAGCTCGGTGCGCAGGGCCGCTTGGGTGGCCGCGTCCTCGAGAGGGCGCTCCTCGAAGGGGTCCTCGACGACGTTGTAGAGCTCCTCCGGCTTGGAGGGGTCGGTGTGCACCAGGAGCTTGTGGGAATCCCGCAAGACCCAGCGGGTGAGCAGACTCCGGGACGGATCGCCCAGCTTGATCACGTCGTGGGTGTAGGCGGCGCCGAACACAGGACCGTGATCGGTTGCCGTGAGCAGGTCCACGCCCGGGAGCGCCTCGGGCACCTGCACACCACAAGCCGCGAGGATCGTCGGCGCGAGGTCGATGGTGCTCACGGGCTGCGGTTGTTCCCCCGCCTCGATGTGCCCCGGCCAGCGCAACAGGATCGGCGTACGCACGCCCCCCTCGTAGGCCGTGCGCTTGGAGCGCGGCGCGTAGCCCGAGGTCTCCTCAAGCTGGACCCAGCCGTTGTCGACGGCGAAGACCACCAGGGTGTCCTCTTCCAGCCCGCGCTCCTCCAGATGCGCGAGCAGCTCCCCGCAGGTCTCGTCGAACCACTCGCACATGGCGCGGTAGCGAGCCACCGAGTCGGTGATACCATCCACCCGGTACTTCTCCAGTAGACGCTCGGGCGGGTTGTGGGGCCGATGCGGCAGGAAGGGCGCGTACCAGAGGAAGAAGGGTGTCCCCTCATCCTGGCAGGCGTCCATGAACTCGAAGGCGGGTGCCAGCGTGTCGCGGCCGATGGTGAGGCCCACGTCCCCGTGGCGACCCCCGCGCGCCGTATCCCCGTGGGTCATGCCCTCGGTGAAGCCCCCCAGGGCGAAGTTCCCCTCCCACCACTTGCCGGTCTGCAGGCTCCTGTAGCCCGCCTCCCCCAGAAGCCCCGGGAGAGTGTCGACGCTTGCGATGTACTCAAGCATGCGATCCCGGCCGTTGTCCCGCGGGCGCGGATCGTTGCCAGTTATCTGGTGCTGGTGCGGGTAGAGACCCGTGGCAAAAGTCGCCAGGCTCGCACGGCACAAGGCCGTCGGCACGTAGCCGCGCCGGAACATCAGCGACTCCTGGGCCAGCTGGTCCAGATGCGGAGTCTGGATCTGTCCGTGCCCCATGAAGCCGAAATCCGTCCAGGCCTGATCGTCCGAGATGATCAGGAGCACGTTGGGCTGCTCGACCCCGTTGGCGTGGATGCCCACGGGCTGAAAGGACAAGAGGCAGGTGAGGAGGAGGCTCATGCGGGAAGAAATCGAGAGGGCTTGGATCAGTTCTTGAAGTAGCGCTCGGCCTTCATCCACTTCGCGAGCAGATTCGGCCACTGGCCCACGGGAAGATCCGGACGGCGCATGCCGTAGCCGTGACCGCCGCGGGCGAACACATGCAACTCAAAGGGCACTCCCGCAACCTCGAGAGCCGCAGCATAGAGGCGTGAGTTGCTAACCTTCACAGGGTCATCGGACGTGTGCACGAGAAAGGCGGGAGGGGTCTTGGCGGTCACGTGCAGTTCACTGGAGAAGCGGTGAATCAGCTCCTCGGGCGCGTCCGGGCCAAGGAGGTTCTGGCCCGACCCCCTGTGTGAGATCCCCTCCAGCATCGAGACCACCGGGTAGACCAGGATGGTGAAGGCCGGGGGTTTCTCAAGCAGCTGGACCGAGGCCGAGGCTGCGAGGTGACCCCCCGCCGAGAACCCCATGACCCCCACGCGCTGCGGATCAACGCCCCACTTGTCCGCATGGAAGCGCACCAACTCGAACGCCTTGCGGCAATCGGCCAAGGGTGCTTCATGCCCGTACACGTGTCCGCTCGGCCGGGGCATTCTGTACTTCAGGACGGCGCCGACAATGCCCTGCCCCGCGAACCAACGCGCGATGTCGTGGCCCTCCTTGTCTATCGCGAGCAGCCCGTACCCTCCACCCGGACAGATGATGACGGCACAGCCCGTACGCTTGCCGGGCTCGGGCAGGTGCACGGTGAGCGTGGGCACGTGCACGTTCGAGACGTGGGCGTCTCCGCCCTCGGGCCGGTCCTTCAGCACCTCGGGCGAGATCTCCGCTGGAGCCCCAGGCACGCCATCGGGCCACAGTCCGAACTCGACGGTCGCGGGGCGCGGCTTGGAGGCACCCGCGTCTTGAACGGGAATCAGCGTCAGAGCTGCGGCAAGGAAGAGCGTCATGGATGCACTCTAGGGAATCCGCGGTCGATGCGCTCCGCTGAATGTCGAGGATGGGTCGCCAGACCGATCGCCTCACATCTCCCGGTCCGCGAAGTCCATGTAAGCCGTCCAATCCTCGTCCGTCACGTCGTGCTCGCCGGGGCGTAGCCGATGGACGAGAGAGGCGGAGTCTAGGAAGCGGAAGACCGGGGCCGCGGCGCGCGCGGCGAGCTGCTCCCCGAGTGGGTCGGCCCAGCGATCCTCCTCGGCGCTGCAGATCAGGACCGGGCGCGGCGCGATCAGGGCGATCAACTGATGCTGGTCCACGGGCAGTCGGGACTCCTGATTGTCGTAGCTCCGAAAGCGCTCGCAGAACCAGTGCGGAAAGACGCGGTTGATACGGGCCACGGTCTCTCCGAAGCAGCGCCGGCTCAGAGCGGCCCCCCCACAACCTGAATTATTGGAGATCACCAGGGCAAAGCGCTCATCGGTGGCACCCGCCCACAGCGCCGTCTTACCGAGACGTGAATGACCCAACACGGCCACACGCTCGGCGTCCACCAGTTCATCCTCCTCGAGGAAATCAAGCGCACGCGACAGGCCCCAAGCCCATGCCCCGATGGAGCCCCACTCGTTTGGCTTCCGCTCAGCGTCGCCTTCCGGGTCCAAGGCAGGGTGCACACCATTGGCAAACCCATCGTCGAAGTCCGGATCGATGTCTCCGTAGTAGGCCGTCACCACGGCGTAGCCGCGCGCCAGGATGCGCTCCACGGGCCAGCGCGAAGAGAGTTTGCCCCGCGAGGCCTCCGTCGCCCGATTATCCTCGATGCCATGCCCGGCCCGGTTTCCGATCCACTGGGTGGAGAGCATGATCTCCGGATCGGGCTGGATGGAGTGGTTGCCCATGAAGTTGAGGGCCAGGAACGCGGGTGCCGGGCCCGACACCCCGACCGGACTGTAGATCAGAAGCCGAATGGGCCCATCCGCCTTCCCGGACACGAGGAGGTCGACCTCGCGCCGCACGGCCCGGCCCCCTAAGGCCAGGCATTCATTCACCACTTTGGCCCTGATCTCCGCTGCCCCCTTGGGCATTCGACCATAGACGTGCTCTTCAAATAGCCGCAGAAGCTCGGGGCGTCGTGACTTGCGCCACTGCTCTGGAGTCTCGACGCGTGTGCCGTCCTCCATGACCAAGGGATCAGGCAGGTCGTAGGCGGGCACCTTAGCCTCGTCGTAGTTGACCGGATGATCCTGGGCAGCGGCGAGACCAACGCCCACGAAGCACAGGAGCAGAAGGAACAAGTACCGCACGAAGCTCATAGCCAGATCCTAACGCGCCTCGTGGACGTCCTCATGCACAATTCCCCCGGCGACGTCGTGGTGGCGCATGACCAACCGGGGCGCGTCGTCGCGGTACTCGAGGCTCGCCGAGAGAAACCCACCGGCCACACGGAGAAAGCGGTGCGCGTCCGATCGGTTCTTCTCCGAGAACCCACCCGCGTGCTTGTTGGTGGTGGGCCCGCACGAGTACTCCCGCAAGCCCGTGTCGGGAACCTCCGACACGTACTGCCAGTGACGGTCGCCGCAGATAACGAAGGCGCTGTCCTGCTCGGCCAAGAATGCCCGCAGCTCGTCGCCCTCGTGTTGAAAGGCCTTGTTTGCGTGATTGTCGCGCTTGCTCGAGCGGTCGGGGCCGAGGATCGGGGTCGGAGAAATCAGAATACGGAAGGTGGCATCGGATGCGGCAAACGTTCGCCTGAACCAGGCCATCTGGTCGCCACCCCAGATCGTCTTGTCCGGGCCATCGGCAAGGGTGTTGGGGCTGCGGAACTCGCGCCCCTCCACAAACCAGACCTCCAGGTCCTTACCCCAACGCAGCCGTCGGTAGGGGCGCGGGCCCGTAGGCACCTGCTCGCGGTACACGGCCAGGCCCTGCTCCCAGGTAAGTTCGCCATAGGACTGACCCGGCCAGCAGTCGTTCTTGAGCACGTCGTGATCGTCGCGCAGGAACCAGGCGGGAACCCGAGCGTGGAAGGCACGCTGCAGGGGCAGGGCGTACATGCGGTTCCACTTGTAGCGAGCGAGCTCCTGGGACCTTGCCAGGGGTCCGGGCTTGTCGTGGTAGACCACGTCACCGGTGTGCACAAAGAAATCGGGGTCCAGCTCACCCATGGACGCGTAGATCCGGTGCCCGGCCTGGGGATCATCGCGCCGGGTGAAATCCTGTCCGGTGACCACGGTGAAGGTGGCCGGTGACGACTGCTGGATGGCGGGAGCCGTGCGGAAGGAGGCCGACAGAGAACACTGAACCTCCTCTGAACCGGAAGCTCGACCCTCGACAATCATCGCGTAGGCCGTCGCCGAACGCAGCAGGTCGCTTAGGTCGAAGGCGTGGGTGAAGTCCGCCTGCGGGTCGACCGCCGCCCAACCGCTGGAGCTGCGCACACCGACAGCGCCCTTGGGCCACCACTGGACGCGAACCTCCCCGGCGGCTCCCATCACGCTGTCCTGCATCTCCCCGAGGATACGGCCCGCGGGAACGGCGGCGGCGCCGTCGGGCCAGGGACGCCCTCCGATGTTGCGCTCGGGTGCCGCGGTGAGTCGCGTCCAGATGATCGCCGCCGACGACGTCACCTCCCCCACCTTCACGCCGTTGGCGAAGTACACGCTGCCTTCGGGCTCAGCGTCCTGTGCGGGCAAGGTGCTACCCAGGCAGCAGAAGGCCACCGACCCCATGAGAAACGACCGCCGCATGGGAACCATGCTAGCCCATCCGTGTGCTCAGGGGACGCACGCTCTGAATGGGTTGTACGCAAAAGAGCCCCGCCGACCGCTGGGGCCGACGGGGCTCGTGGACTGCGAACCGCGCGTGACTAGAGGCCGTCGGCGTGGTCGGTCAGGTAGCTCTTGACTCCCTCTTCGCTGGGAGCCATGCCGGCCTTTCCGGTGGCCCAGCCCGCGGGGCAGACCTCGCCGTGCTCTTTGAAGAACTGCACCCCGTCGATGGCGCGCATGAGCTCGTCCATGTCGCGGCCAAGGGGCAGGTTGTTCACGAGGGCGTGCCAGCAGATCCCATCGGGATCGATCAGGAACGTACCACGCGCCGAGAAGCCCGACTCCTCGTGAAGCACGTTGTAATCCGCGGTCATCTGCTTGGTCGTGTCCGCCAAAAGAGGATAGCCAACGGGACCGATTCCGCCGTCGTTGATCGCGGTGTCGCGCCAACGGGCGTGGGTCTCCGCGTCATCCATGGAAACGCCCAGAACCTGGACGCCTCGCTTCTCGAACTCACCCATGCGGTGGTCGAAAGCGATGAGCTCGGAGGGTCACACGAAGGTGAAGTCCTTGGGATAGAAGAACAGGGCCACGTACTGGCCGGAGTAGTCGGACAGGCTCACGCTCTGCGTGCTGCCGTCCGGCATTACGGCCTGCGCGCTGAACGCGGGGGCGGCTTTGCCGATAAAGTTGCTCATGGTACGAGGATCTCGGGGATCGAAGGAGTATTTGAAAGCGATGAGAAGCCGCCCACTCGGACAGCGAGGGCGGAGTATAGCGGGGCCCGACCCTCCCGTGAACGGTAGAGGTGGTGCATGTTGAGGCACAGCGGGGCCCCTGCGACTCCAACTACGCCCCCATTCCCAACCCAGGGGCCACAAGATCTGGAGCCAACCCTCCCCACCCCTGTGTCGGTACTACTATTCACTTGACCATGAACGCCCCCCACCTGCTCCTCCTCGCCTGTCTGCTGACCCAGCTATCCGGCGCCCAGACTCCACGGGACCAAGCATCGCGGCTGGTGCGGCGTCCCAACGTCCTGATCCTTTTGGGGGACGACATGGGAGTGGACATGGTCTCCTGCTACGCCGAGGGCAGCGCTCCGCCCTGCACTCCCAATATCGACGGCTTGGCGACGCGCGGGCTACTGTTCCGCAACGCCTGGGCTAACCCGACCTGCTCCCCGACGCGGAGCGAACTCCTCACGGGCCGCTATGGCTTCCGAACCGGAATCGGTCAGCCAGTCAACAACGGCAATCAGGGGCTCCTCCTCAGTGAATTCACCCTGCCAGAAATGCTCACGGGGTACTCCAGCTCAGTCAGCGGCAAGTGGCATCTGGCGGGCCAGGGTCAGGGCAAGAAGCACCCGGGCAAGTCCGGCTTCGGCTACCACGCCGGGTCCATGGGCAACATCAGCGACTACTTCAACTGGCAGAAGGTCGTGAACGGTAGCGAGTCGACCAGCACCACCTACGCCACCACCGATTGCGCTGACGAGGCCATCCAGGCGGCACTCACCATGCCCGAGCCATGGCTGCTGTACGCCGCCTTCCAGGCCCCCCATACACCCCACCACGTGCCGCCCAGCGGTCTGTGCGCCTGCCCGACCACCAGCAACTGCGACGTCGTGCAGAACGGCTCATCCAAAGCTGTCAAAGCGAAGGCCATGACGGAGGCCATGGACACGGAGATCGGAAGGCTGCTGCAGGTCATTCCCCCGGACACCCTCGTGATCTTCATGGGCGACAATGGCACCGCCGCGGCCGTCACCGAACCTCCGTTCGACAAGACCCAGGCCAAGGGCACCCTCTACGAGGGAGGGGTCAACGTCCCCTTGATCATCGCTGGTGCAGGCACGGTCCAAGGCGAATGTGGAGCCCTCGTCACAGCCACCGACATCTTCGCCACCCTGGGCGACTTGGCAGGGGTGCCGTCGGCAGCTGAGGACTCCGTGAGCTTGGTGCCGTACCTTCGGGGCTCAAGCGAACCCCAGCGCGATGCGGTCTACGCGGAGTTCTTCACACCCAATGGTCCGGCCCCCTGGACCACCCACACACGGGCGGTGCGGGATGATCGGTTCAAACTCATCCGATCAACGGGCGTAGCGGACGAGTTCTACGATCTGCAGAGCGACCCCTTTGAGCAGATCGACCTCTTCCCGAGCATCGGCCCCGGCTCACCCCTGTGGCCCCACTACCACAGCCTGGTTGCCGAGCTCGTCAGGCTGGGTGTCGGCTAGCGTAGGCCGGCCCCGCGCAGCACATCGCCGGCAAGGCGTTTGCGAAGCTTCCACGCCCAGCGCCGAACGATCCGACGACAACTGCGGGCTTGATCACTGGGCAGGCTGGCCTCACGAACGGCATTTCGGTATCCGTCCCACAGATCCTTGTGGACCGTGGCCGGACGGTTGGCATCGGGGTCAAACCACTTGAGAACATCCTGGGGGGTGGGGTTCGCAGTAAGCGAGTTGTTCGCGTGTAGCCGGCGATGGAACAGGTACTCGGGAACCTGCACGAAGTCTCCGCGCAGAGCCAGCTCCACCAGGAGGACCTTGTCGGAAGCGTTGAAGGGTTGGATCAGGCGCGTGCCCGCCAAGACCTCCCTGCGCATCACTCCAAATACCGGATAGCACTTGGTCAGGATCGACACGCCATCCATCACGAGCATCTGCGACAGCCGCCCAGCGGGCGTTGGGGCCCCCCAGGGGAACTCCGCGTCGTAGGGGAGGAGAGTTCCCTCCTCCTCGCGCAGGTGCGACACAGCCGTGTAGGCCACTGAAACTTCGGGCCCCGAAGCGTCCAGTGCTTCTACGCAGCGCTCGAGCCAGGTGGGTTGCAACAGGTCGTCGTGTGCCATCCACTTGAAATACTCTCCCCGGCACAGGCGAAAGACCTCGTTGAAGTTGGCTGCCGCCCCACTGTTGCGCTCTTGGCGCACGTAACGGATTCGGTCGTCCCGCCCCGCGAAGGCCTTGCAGATTTCGGCCGTGCCGTCATCGGAGGCGTTATCCGAAATCACCAACTCAAAGGCATCATGGGTTTGTGTGAGTACAGAGCACAGGCAGTCCTCCAAGAAGTTCTCACCGTTATAGACCGGAAGGCCGATCGAGACGCGCGGGATCGTCAGACGGCCCACGACTCTGGCTCCAGGCCCATCCCTTTGAGATCGGAACGGATTTCTTCGAGATAGATCGGGTTCATCACAATCACAGCGTCCGGCTGATACTCAACCAGGAACTCCGGGGAGACAATCTCATGCCCACTGCCCGCCAGGAACTTGCCGTGCTTGTGTGGGTTGATATCCACAACGTACTGCAATTGGTCCGTCACACCCAGCGTAGTCAGGTAGGACACGGCCTTGGACCCCGACCCCCAGAGCACGACCTTCTTGCCGGCCTGCACCCATTCGTCCAACTGGTCTGAGAGGCCTTTCAGCTTGGCTTCAATCCCCCCCCGGAAGGCCTCGACGTCTGCACGGATCTGGTCCAGGTCCTGCTCGGCTTCAAAGCGCTTGCCATGGTCAGGATCACCAGGACGCGCCTCGATCATGAGGTACTGGTCGTCATAGCCGGTGTAGAGGTCGAGAATCTCGAAACCACAACGGCGAAAGAGCCGCGCAAGCGACCCCAGGGTGAAGTAGGTGCAGTGCTCGTGATAGATATCCCAGAACGCCATCTCGCGCAGGACGCGCTCTCCCCCGGGGAGCTCGAAGAACACAACGGTGTCCGTGGCTTCATCGAGGGTGTCGCGCACCATCTGGACGAACTCACGGACGGGCTGAATGTGCTCAAGAGTATGGCGGCAAGCCACGTAGTCGGCCTTCAGATGCTTGTAGGCGGGCGAGTACAGGTCCTGAATGAACTCGATCCTGCTGGCGGCCTCGCTCTCGTTGCGCTCGGGCCGATAGCCCGGGTCGATTCCGACACCGGGTCCACCGCTGATTTCGCACAGCTCGGAGATGAACTCACCCTTCCCGCAGCCGATCTCCAACGCCGACTTGCCCTGCAGTTCGTGCTTGGCCACCTGCTCCTGACACAGGCGGGTCTGGAAGGCCCGGAACGTGGACGAGAAGACCTGGGTCTCCTCATAGTCGGTGCTGTAGTGGATCAGGTCTGCGCTGAAAGCGGAGTTCTGCAAGAACCCACAGTCCTCGCAGAACTGAACCCGAAGGTCCCCGCGCGGGAAGTCGAGGGCCTGCTGACGGCTGGCGACCATCATGCAACTGTGGACAGGAACCCGGTCCACACGAAAGACGTCGCTCAGCGCCTCAGATCCACAGGCTTGGCAGTCCATCCTCACTCCTACAGTACCCGGGGCTCGGGAACAGGCACGATGAACTGACCACCGTTCTCGGCGTACGCGGCTTGTTGCTCAACGATCTCGTCCTTGAAATTCCAAGGCAGGATCAGCAGGTAGTCGGGCTGCTCTTCCAAGATGCGTGATGGGTCCACGACCGGCACGTGAACACCTGGCATGAAGCGGCCCTGCTTGTGCACGTTACGATCAGCCACGAAGGCAAGGGTCTCAGAGCCGATACCGCAGTAGTTGAGCATGATCGTGCCTTTGGCCGCGGCTCCGTAGCCGGCAATCGTCTTGCCCTGGGACGACAGATCCGCAATCAGATCCCTCAAGCCGGTGCGCACCGAAGCCACACGGTCAGAGAAGCCGCGGTAGTACTCGGGTGAGGTGAGCCCCGCCTCTTCTTCGGCCGCCAGATACTGCTCCACCGAGGCATCCGGCTGACGTGGGCTGGGTGAGTCGGCTCGCGAGGCGAACACCCGCAGGGACCCACCATGGATGGGCAGATGGTCCACGTGATGCAAGACTAGTCCGTTGGCCGCGAAGAGAGTCTGGACGGCGGTCACGGAGAAATAGCACAGGTGTTCGTGATAGATCGTGTCGAACTCACCGTGGTCGATCAGGTCGCGCACGTAGGGGAACTCCATGATGGCAACGCCCTCATCTTGGAGGAGCGTGGTGATGCCCTGCACGAAGCCTGCGGTATCCGCCACATGGGCCAGCACGTTGTTTCCGTGGATGATGTGCGCGCGGCGCCCCTGGTTCGCGAGTTGGCGGGCCATCTCGAGACCAAAGAAGGCAATCAGGCTCTCCACGCCTTTCGCTCGAGCGGCCTCCACCGGCCCGGGGGCGGGATCGATCCCGAGGACCGGGATCCCCTTTTGCTTGTAGTACTGCAGCAAGTAGCCGTCATTGCTGGCCACCTCCACCACAAGACTATCGGCCCCCAGAGAGGCACCCCAATCCTCATGGGACAGAACAGCTTCCACGTTGGCTCGCGAGTGCTCAAGCAGGGCATCCGAGAACGATGAGTAGTAGGGATAGTCTTCGGCAAATAGCTCTTCAGGGGCGACCGTCTCCAGGATCTGTACCAGAGAACACTCGCGGCAGAAGGCGACGTCCAAGGGGTAGCGTCCTTCCTCTTCATCCAGATTGCCCGCATCGCGGAATGCGTCGGAGAGCGGCAGGTCCCCCAGGGAGAGGAAGACGTCCAAGTCGGCGGACGCGCAGGACCGGCAAGTGGTGCGAGTAACCATGACTAGAGGCTCACCGCGGGTTCAGTCAAGGTCTCGGGGGAGCCCGACTTCCAGCGCAGGTCTCCGTCCAAGCGTCCTTCCGACTGCAGGCCCTGCACGTGCTTGATGCGCATGTAGCGCGAGCTCTCCAACTCATCCACGGTCAATCCGTGAGACTTGTACGCCGCGTAGAGCTCCTCTACGCCCTTACGCACCGTCCAGCAGGGCTCGTAACCGGGAAGCTCATTCTCAATCTTGCGGCAATCGACCCTGTAGCAGCGCTTGTCCGGACCAGCGCCCTCGGCATAGGTCACGACGCTGTCCGGCACGATCGAACGCACGATCTCTGCCACTTCGCTCATGCGGAAGTTCTCGTCGGTCCTCCCCACGTTGAAAGCCTGATTGTGAATCACCGCGCGTGGGGCCTCCATGGCTGCGATGAAGGCCAAGGAGATATCACGGATGTGAACCAACGGGCGCCACGGTGTGCCGTCACTCTTGAGGAACACTTCTCCTTTGGTCACGGCGTATCCGGTCAGGTTGTTGACCACCAGGTCCCCGCGTAGACGCGCGGAGAGGCCGTAGGCCGTAGCATTGCGCAAGAAGACGGGAGAGAAGGTGTCGCTCGCCATGGGTGCCACATCGCGCTCCACGAGCACCTTTGACTCCCCGTAGGGCGTGACGGGCTTGAACTCGGCGCCCTCGTCGATCAGGTCATCCCCGTGGGCCCCGTACAGGCTGCAGGAGGAGGACTGAAGGAAACGCTGGACGCCGGCCGTGCGGGCAACTTCGGCGACGCGCACGCTGGCCCGATGGTTGATGTCGTAGGTGCACTCCGCATTCAGATCCCCTAAGGGGTCATTGGATATCCCCGCCAGATGAATGACTGCGTCGATACCGTGCATGTGCTCGGGGCTGACGTCACGCACGTCTGCGCGAATGGTCTCACACTCGAAAGGCAAGTCCTCGAATTCGCAACCCACGAACAGACCGCTATCCAGGCCGACGACCTCATGGCCGCGCTCTTGGAGCATGGGGACCAAAACACAGCCGATATAGCCGTCATGGCCGGTAACGAGAACTCTCATCTTGGGTTCCTTATTGATTCGATTTGCGGTTCAGAGAAAAGGCGGGTTGCGGTGCGGATTTCAGTGCGGATTTCAGTGCGGATTTCAGTGCGGATTTCAGTGCGGATTTCGGGCGTCAGTCAGGCCTGCCAGGGGGCGTCCCCTTTGGCCCAGAGTTCTTCAAGTCGTTTCTTGTGGCGCAACGTGTCCATGCATTGCCAGAAACCGTGGTGCCGGTAAGCCATCAGCTGCCCGTCGGCAGCCAAGCGCTCCATGGGAGATTGCTCCCACATGACAAGGTCGTCATCCACGTACTCGGCGATGCCGGGTTCGAAGACAAAAAAAGCGCCATTGATCCAGCCTTCACCCAATTGGGGTTTCTCCGAGAAGCTCACGACTCTGTCGCCGTCCATTTCGATCAGGCCAAAACGTGCTGGCGGGCGGACGGCCGTCACGGTCGCGAGCTTTCCGTGAGACCGGTGAAAGTCGAGGAGGGCATCCAAGTCGACATTACTGACTCCGTCGCCCCAGGTCAGCATGAACGTCTCGTCCCCCATGTAAGGCACAAGCTGGCGAATGCGGCCCCCTGTTCCAGATTCCTGGCCCGTATCGATGAGCTCGACCGTCCAATCCTCTTCCCCACCGCGCGTCTCTTGAATCACCTCACCCTGGCCCAGGTGAACCTTCAAGTTGCTGCTGAGCGAACAGTAGTCGAGCATATAGCGCTTGATGTACTCGCCTTTATAGCCAAGGGCCACCACGAATTCGGTGTGCCCGAACGCCGCGTAGCGCTGCATGATGTGCCAAAGGATGGGCCGCCCCCCCACCTCTACCATCGGCTTGGGCTTGAGGACCGTCTCCTCAGACAGACGCGACCCTACGCCCCCAGCGAGAATGCCCACCTTCACAGCGAGCCCCCCTGGGAAACCGGGGCGGGCAAGCCCTGCGAGCGGCAAGGTCTCTCTGCGTGAGCGGACGGATTGGAGTCTCGAACTGCAAAAGTCATGGGAAAGCGACTGGTATTCGTTGTTGCGACGGCTGCAACCTTACCCCGCCCCCTAATTTCTGTCCAGACATCACGGCATCCGTGCGGATGAATACGAATGCGCTTTATGGGCCCTATTAGGCACCCGTGACGGGTCGGGCGTTAGCACTATGCCAGAGGGCTACGAATGCCCAAAACGCCCGGCCAGAAATTAGTTCTCTTCCGCCCCCGCCCCTTGCTCGGTGTCGGGCTCCTCGGCCGTTTCTTCTACCGGCTCCTGGAGAGTTCGCACGTTCAATTGCCACACACCCCGTCCGTGGGTGGCGGCAAGCAGGACTCCGTCCCGGGGATGAACCACCAGATCATGCACGAAGGTATTGGGCAGGCCTCCGCCCAGCACGTCCCAGGTATCACCGTCGTCCATGCTCACGTACACCCCCAGGTCGGTTCCCGCGTAGAGCAGGCCGGAGACCTTGGGGTCCTCGTGCACCACGTTGACCGGTCCGCAGGGAATACCCGCACCGATGCTCTCCCAGGTCCGGCCCTGGTCGGGAGAACGCCACAGGTAGGTCGCAAAGTCATCCCAGCGCTTACCGTTCTGAGCCGCGTAGACCACACCCTCCTGGTGCACGGAGGCAACCACGCGCGAGATCCAGCGCTCCTGCGCCAGGCCCGCCGTGCGCTCTTCCCAATGGGCGCCCGAATCATGGGTCACGTGCAGATGACCGTCATCGGTGCCCACGTAGATCTCCCCAAAAGTGAACGGAGACTCTGAAATGGCCGTGATGGTCTGATATTGAATGTCCCCCAACTGATCCGGGTCATTGCCTGTCAAATCTGGACTGATGGGTTCGAAGCCCTCGCCCATGTGCATGGAGCGATAGAGTCGATTCATCCCGTGGTAGACGACACGGGAATTGTGCGGAGAGAGTAGGAACGGTGCGAGCCATTGACCGCGCAGTTCTGGCTCGCCATCACCCGCCTTGGGTTGAAGGCCGGTGCGCTCTCCACTCGCGAGGTTGGTGCGTTGGATGCTCCCATAGAACCCTTCCGAGTAGAGGACGCTCGCATCGGTGGGGTCCACAGCGTGGAAGCTCGCCTCTCCTCCCGAAGCCGCCCCCCACTCTGTTCCTGAACCTCCGCCACCGCGCCAGCGGCGCCGCTGGCCGGACGAGGCCGTACCGACCCGACTGCCGTGATCCTGGATGGAACCGTACATATGGAAGGGCTCATCCATGTCCACGGCAAGGTTGTAGAACTGCACGGCCGGCAGGTTGTTGGTGGAGGTTCGCCAGTTCTCACCCCCGTCGTAGGAGATGGCCAAGCCCCCGTCATTGCCGTTCACCAGATAGTCGGTGTTGGCCGGGTCGATCCACAGGGCGTGGTGATCGCCGTGCATGCCGCGCAAAGAGCGGAAGGTCTTGCCTCCATCCTCAGAGACGTTCAGCCCAAGGCCCATCAGGAACACCTTGTCCGCGTCCACAGGGTCCGCGCGCACCTGCCCAAAGACCCAGCCGTAGGTAGCGGAGAGGCCTCGCATGTAACGGTTCTCCTCGCTGGCCTGTTGCCAGGTGTTGCCGTGATCCAAGGAACGATAGAGCGTGGCTCCCTTGATCTCCCGCTGCTTCTCGCGCCCGTAGGAGTCCGTGCCGCCGGCATCCTCCTCGCCTTCTTCATCCTCCTCGCCTTCTTCATCCTCCTCGCCTTCTTCATCCTCCTCGCCGCGTTCCTCGTCCTCTTCCAACTCCACCAGCTCGTAGTTGTCCACGAATGCATACAGGCTGCCAGCGAGGGAGGGGGTGGTCGCCAGGCCGATGCGTCCGCGGTGCTCAGGCAGGGGCAGCCCCTCGTTGATAGGGTCCCAGGAGTCCCCCCCGTCTTCGCTGCGCCAAATTCCGTTGCCTCGGGTGGTGGGGTAGGTGCGAGGGTCATTCCAACGGTCGCGCCTGCGCTCCCACGTGGCGGCGTAGATGCGATTCGGGTCCTGGGGGTCCAACGCCAGATCAATGGCGCCTGTGCCCGCGTCGACGAACAGCACGAGCTTCCAGGTTTGACCCCCATCGCGCGTGCGGTACACGCCACGCTCCGGGTTGTCCGTCCATTCGTGCCCGCTAGCGGCGACGTAGACGGTGTTGGGATCGGTCGGGTGCACGCACACGCGCGCGATGGTGTGCGTGTCCTCCAGGCCCATGTGGGTGAAGGTCGTCCCACCGTCCTCGGACAGGTACACGCCCGTGCCCGCCATCGAGCTGCGGAAGATGTTGGCCTCGCCCGTCCCCATCCAAAGGCGCTCGGAGTCCGCAGGGTCCACGGCCAGGGCTCCGATGGAGCCGGTGGGCCCGTCCTCAAAGAGAGGTTCGAAGGTCGTTCCCTCGTTGCGGCTGCGCCACAGCCCGCCGGTGGCCGTGGCCACGTAGAGGGTGTAGTGCTCCCCACGCGGAGTGGGAATGGCCATGTCCACCACGCGGCCACTGACGTTGGTCGGCCCGATGAAGCGCCAGGTGCGTTCTGCGTGAGGCGTATCCGCACGCATGGACTCATGAACCGCGTGGGCCGCCAAACGACCTCTGGCATCAACCGGTCCATCCTGAGCAGTGAGAGCCGAGGGCGAGAGGCAACCTGTCAAGGTCAACGTACAAGCGAAGATCGTAAGCATGGGATCGGGCCAAGCGGTCGGGGGGAGCGGGAGCGGCGACATAGCCGCATGAGCATACAGGCCGGTGGCCAAAACGGTGCTTCTCCAATCATGGATGGCGATCAGCCAGGGGCCGGGGTAGTTTGAACGGGTGATCGCATCCAACCCACGAAGTGCCGACCGGCACATGCCACAGCAGGCCATAAGAGTCACTCTGCTCTCCTTGCTGAACACCACTTTGTTTGCACCGGCAATCGCCATCCTGGCCTTGTTGCTAGCGGCAGGCGCCCACGCACAGGGCCCGCTGCTATCCGAGTTTCAGGCTTCCAACACGAACACGCTCTACGACGCGGACGGGGATTCCTCGGATTGGATCGAGCTGCACAATCCCGCTGGGGCTCCTCTTGACCTTTCCGGTTGGTACCTGACGGACAGCGCAAGCAACCTCGACCGCTGGCAGATTCCAACGCCCACGCTGCTCCCAGCGGGCGGGTTCCTGATCGTGTTCGCGTCCGGGAAGGACCGCGTCACTCCAGGCGCAGAGTATCACACGAACTTCAAGCTCAAGGCGGATGGCGAGTTCCTCGGCCTGACCCGGCCGGACGGTGCCACCGTCGAGCACGCCTACGCCCCGACCTACCCCCAGCAGTTCGCGGATGTCTCCTATGGGCTGTCCTTCGATCCGGGCCCCACCAGCAACGAGACGTACTTTACCGCTCCCACACCTGGAACCGCCAACGGGCCGGGGGGGCCGGTCATGGTCAATCCGGGCTACGCGCCCACCGATCCCGGACCGGGAGAAGACGTGCGCATCTGGGTCAGCGTGCCCAGCGATCTGAAGGGCGGCGCGGTGAGCCTGACGTGGCGCCTGGACTTCAACGGGGAGTCGATCCTGCCTCTGCTCGACGATGGCCAAGGTGCGGATCTGGCGGCGGGTGATGGCATCTACAGCGCCACGATTCCGGCCCAGGCCTTCGTTCCGGGACAGATGCTGCGCTGGCGCATGGAGGCCATCGAGGGGAGCACCCTGCGCTCGTCCAGCCTGCCCCCCTTCGTGGACCCCAAGGGGTCCGCTGAGTACTTCGGTACGGCGGTGCGCAACGACGCGGTCTCCTCCGCCCTGCCGCGCTGGCAGTACTGGCTGCAGAATCCGGCCAAGGGCGAGACGCGCGCTGGCACGCGCGCTTCGGTCTATACCAACGGTGAGTTCTACGACAACGTGTTCGTGCGCATCCGCGGGGGCTCGTCAGCCTGGTACCCGAAGAAGAGCTACAAGTTCGACTTCAACAAGGATCAGCGTCTGCTCTTCCCGAGTGGCATCCGGCACGACGAGGCCAACATCAACACGACCTGGGCGGACAAGGCTTTCGTGCGGCAGACGCTCTCCTACGAGCTGTACACCCTGGCGGGCTGTGTCTCCTCCGGTTCCTACCCCCTTCGGCTCGAACAGAATGGAGCCTTCAGGAGCGTGGCGATCTTCGTTGAGGAACCGGGCGAGGAGTCCTTCCTGGAGGAGCATGGCCTCGACCCGGAAGGCGCGCTGTACAAGATGTACAACGTGCTGAACTCCTGGAAAGGCGGCGTCGAGAAGAAGACTCGCCTGCAAGAAGGTCACAAGGATTTGAAGCAGTTGGTACAGGGTCTGGCTAAAGCCTCGGCCTCGGAATTGGAGATACTGCTGTTTGATGCCGTCGACCTGGATCAGTGCTTCAACTACCTGGCCGTAACGAGCCTGATCCATGACAACGACCACATCGCCAAGAACTACTACCTCTACCGTGATTCGGACGGCGACAAGGAATGGCAGTTCATTCCCTGGGACAAGGACCTGACCTGGGGGCGCAACTACACGATCGCGGGCGGGGTGCTCAACGACACCCTCTGGGCCATGAAGGATCCCTTCAGCCACCCCCTCTTCGGGGATCAGGCGCACCCCAAGAACGATGGTCCCCACAACATCCTGATCGATCGCATCTATGCCAACCCACGCACTCGCGAGATGTACCTGTGTCGCCTGCGCACCCTTATGGACCGCTTCCTGGAGACCCCCGCGGTACAGCCTCACTTCCTGGAGACGTGGATTGACGACCTGGTCGTCGCCATGCAGGCGGACGTCACCCTGGACCAGGCCCTCTGGGGAATTCCCAACTGGGGATCGAGCTACGCTTTTATCGAGGACGTAGACCGTCTCAAGAACAAGTACCTGCGCAAGCGGCGCCAGCATCTGTACACAACCCACGGCCCAGCCGGCAGCGGTGTTATCCCACCGGCCAACCCGTCGCCGCCCATCACAGTCCGCTTCATCCAAGGAGACCCCGCCTCCGGCAAGATGGGTGAGGAGTACGTCATCCTGTCCAACTCCTCCCCCCTGGCCGCAGATATCTCGGGCTACAGCTTGGGCGGTGCCATTCGCTTCGCCGTGCCGCAGGGTACCGTGATGGCCGCCGGTGACGACCTGTACCTGAGCCCCAACGTCAAGCTGTTCCGTAAGCGTGCCACGAGCCCGACGGGGGGCGAAGGCCTACACGTGACGGGGCCCTACCTCCAGAAGATCGAGGCCGGCGAGTGGGTGCGCCTGTTCGACCGACGTGGCGCGCTCGTCAGCGAGCTGCAGTACTAGACGCGCAAGCGAACAGCCTAGCGCTCGGTTGGAACGCGCCCAGGTGGTCGACGCTGGGGGCCCGGCTGCCCCGTGAGGCGATCTCCCAGCTCCGCGCGCATGGAGAACACGTCGACGAGCAGCTCCTCTACCTTCCGCGGGTGGGTCTTGGCCAGATCGTTGGACTCGCCCACATCCGCCTCCAGGTCGTACAGCTCAAGTCCCGTCTTCCAGCTGTAGTCGTACTTGCCCGTCTGACCGTCGGCGCCCACAGCGCGTTGCCCCATGGAGCGATAGCTGTGGGGCAGGTGCAGCTTCCAGCGCCCGCGGCGCATGGCCTGCAGCTCATTGTTGGCGTAGTAGAAGAAGAGTGGACGCTCTGGCAGGACACTATCCCCGCGCAGAGTGCTCCACACGTCGACCCCATCGACGGGCGCCTCTCCGAGCGCCTGCCCCAGGCGCCCCGCCCAGGTGGGCAGGACGTCGATGGTCATGAGCGGCGTCTCACACACGCGTCCAGCGGGAAGCTGGCCGGGCCAGCTCCAGATACAGGGCACCCGCACGCCTCCCTCGAAGCTCGTACCCTTGCCCTCGCGCAAGGGGCCGGTGGAGCCTGCATGGTTACCGTAGGACAACCAGGGCCCATTGTCGGAGGCGTACACCACCAGGGTGCGCTCCGTGTTGCCCGTACGCTCGAGCGCGGCGACGACGGCCCCCACCGAGGCGTCGATCTCCTGGATCACGTCCCCATACAGCCCCTGCTCACTCCTGCCACGGTGCGCCTCGGACGCATGGAGGGGAACGTGGGGCATCGGGTGCGCCAAGTAGAGGAAGAACGGCTCGTCCGCATGGCGCTCGATGAAGTCCACCGCCCGCGATGTGAAGTCCCCGGTGAAGCGGTTCTGGTCGGTGTTGAAACCCACCACCTCATGCCCCTCCAGGGTTGGCAAGTCGCCCCAGGCCTTGGGGTTCACCGGGTGGAAGGGCCACATGTCGTTGGAGTAGGGGATGCCATAGAACTCGTCAAAGCCGTGGCGCATGGGCAGGAACTGGGGGTGGTGGCCCAGGTGCCACTTGCCGAAGATCGCCGTGGCGTGCCCCGCCTGCTTATTCAGTTCAGCCAGGGTGAGCTCAGCGTCCGCGATTCCGATCTTCGAAGAAGGACCCAGGGCTCCCGATATCCCCACCCGATTGGAATAGCACCCGGTCAGCAGGGCCGCCCTGGAGGCGGAGCACACCGCCTGGGCCACGTAGAAGTTCGAACAGCGCACACCCTGCGCCGCAAGGGCATCCAGGTGCGGGGTCTCGAAACCCTTGGCCCCCTGACAGCCGATGTCCCCCCAGCCCTGATCGTCGGTAAAGATCACCACCAGGTTCGGTGGCCGCTGGGCATCCTGAGTGGCTACCGCCACGCTAGCCAGCGCGCCCAGCGCGCCCAGCGCGCAGCAAGCGGCCGTCACCCTAAGCATACTCCGCACGAGCCACGTCCATGTGGTACGCGGTGTGTCCCGCCAAGAACCAGGCGATGCCCCGCGGGGTATAAGGAGCATCATCCACGGTTCCCTTGAGCAGCCAGTCCGAAGTGCCCAGACAGGAGAACATCTGTACGTTGGATGCCCGCAATGGCTCAAACTCGTTGCAGAGGTCGGCCAGGGTCCGGTCGTCATACTCGGAGGCATCGACCCAACTCTGGGCGCTGAAGCCGGGCACGTTACACTCGTTGCCGCGACCAAAATGAAGGGCCGCAGTCACCATCACACGTTCGGTATCGAGCAGGTGACCCACGAGCTCCCTCAGGCTCCAGCGATCCTCGGCTGGCCGCGCCCACCCGAGATCCTCGCTCAGATTCCGCAGGTACGCCACCGTTTCGGTGCCCTGGCTGTGGAGCGTGCGCAAGATGTCGCCCGTAGGGGCGAGGTCGATAAATTTCTGAACCGACTCGGGATACTCACCGGCTTGTGGAGGGGCTGCAGTCATGGGGTGGGGTCAGCGATCAGGGCTTGGAGGAAATGGGGAACGCATTGATTGTAGGGCTGGAATACCCACGCCCTCAAGGTTGCTTGGGATTCAAGAGTGCAAACAGGGGGCTCGTCTCAGTCACGGACTGGATGCGCCATACGGGGAAGAGGAGAGGGCTGATGAAGGAATCTTCCCTCACGGCTTCGGGCAGGGAGTCGTCGAGGAAATTCCAGGTCACCAGACCGTCCTCGCTCTCGGGCTCGAGCAATTGGGCCGCCACGCGCGCCCGGGGCTGGCGGGCGCTCACCAGCACCGTGCCTGCGGGCAGTGTCCCTACCCGGGTCCGCCATTTGCCGCGCACGCTGGTCTCATGGTGGCCCTGAAACAGGCGCTTGGCGCGCCGGATCTCCTCGATCTCAAAGCACTCGAGCTCAAACATGATCTCAATGGTATTGAGCGTCGAGGGGACCTCTTCCTCCAGGTGGATAACCTGAAGTCCGTGCCAGGCGAGACGCTTGAGCACCTCCGGCCCTGGCTCGGGCAAGGCCCAAGCCGTGGGCAGGGGCACCTGCCGCTTGGACTCAAAGGACACGCGCACCTGCATGGTCTCTGCGGTCCATTCATCCCCCACCACCCTGCGCGTTCCCAGCCCGGGTAGCTCCACTGAGGTGAGGTTTCCGCGCATCACTTCCAGTGCGCGGCCCGCCGCGAGGCTGGTGTCCACACCGAAGGTCACGTCCCCGCCCAGGGCGCGCGCATCGGCCGCATCGCAAGCGGCGCGCAGCGCATCGGCGTTCTCCGCGGCGTAGGCCAGGATCTCCAGCACGAAGTCGTGGGTCACGTCGACGCGCTCATGGAAGGGCAGGTAGCTGTAGGCCTCCGACAGGATCGAGAATCGATTGCGCAGCCCCACATAGTTGGTCCCGAAGCGCGGGCGGTGATCGTAGGTCGTCCACTGCACCTGCTCACGCCCGCTGAAATTGCCGTAGTCGAAAATCCTCCAACCGGCGCGACGTGCCATGGCCGCGCGCACACCGGGCAGGAACTCCTCTCTGGCCATGCGATCCAGGTCCGCATCCACGTTGGTGGAGAGCGAGGGGGCGTAGGTCAGATGATAGGCGTGGTCCGATCCGTTGGTGGTATGCAGATCCACGTAGAGGTGCGGGTCCAGGCCATTCATGAGGCCCAGCAAAGCCTGGCACTCGGGGGACTCGGCCTTGATGAAGTCCCGGTTCAGGTCGAGACCCTGCCCGTTGGCGCGCTCCCCCACGCCCCCATCCGGACCGTTCTGGCTGACGCGGTTGGTGCGGGCGATGGCGTCGTTGCCATCGGCGTTGTAGACGGGCACGAAGAAGAGCGCCACCTTCTCCAGCAGCGGACCGTGCTGGCCGGTGACCAGCTCGCGCATGATCTGCTGCAGCGCCTCCTTGCCCTCGACCTCTCCACCATGGATGTTCCCGGTGATCAGAACGCGCAGCCTATCCCCACAAGCGTGGGCATCGGCGCTCGCGGGCAGGGGGCTCCCCAGGCGAACGAGCAGCAACTCACGCCCCTCCTTGGATTCTCCGATCCCCTCCACGGCCATGAGGTCACTGCCGTACAGGCCTGCCAGCTGTTCAAGGAACGCTGACACGTCCGAGTGGGTGCTGGTGCTCGCCCAATCTGAGTTTTCGGCCGTGGTGCGGGGCAAGAGGTCCTGGGGAAGACTGTGTGCGGATGAGACGACCATGGACAGAGTACAAGCCAGGGGAAACCAGAGAGGGGACGTGCGCATGCCTGTGACCCTAGCAGCCCGGGGCTGGTTTGGAATGGCTGAGTCGGGCCGCGTGCCCTACTCTCGACGCCATGCTGATTCCCATCTTGCTCGCACCCCTGTCCCTCGCCCTCCCAGCCCCTCACGATCCTCACGATCCGCTCACGGCGCACCACAGCCACGCGCTCCCGGGCAGCTCCCTGCCCGCCACCCCACGCCGGCCCTGGTCCGGTCCCGAACCCCGTGAGACGTTCGCCTTCGAGTGGGTCGAGGACTGGCTGCAGCTCCCCGAGGGCATGAACCTGGGCAACACCCATGGCGGGATGCTGGTCACCCGGGAGGGAAACGTCCTGTTCAATACCGACACCGAGAACGCGGTGGTGGTCGTGCGCCCGGACGGAACCCTGCTCGAGACCTGGGGCAAGGAGTTGGCCGGTGGCCTGCATGGAATGTGCCTGCGGGAGGAAGGGGGCGAGGAGTTCCTGTATCTGTGTCACCTAGGGCGCCACGAAGTGATCAAGACAACACTGAAGGGCAAGATACTGTGGACTCTGGGCTACCCCGAGGAGTCCGGCCACTACAAGAATGCCAATGAATACAGGCCCACGGGGGTGGCGGTCAGTTCCGACGGAAGCCTGTACGTGGCGGATGGCTACGGCAAGTCCTGGGTGCACCAGTACGATGCCGACCGCCAGTACGTGCGCTCCTTCGGCGGACTCGGCAACGCCGACGGACAGTTCCGAACGTGCCACGGGATCTGGCTGGATACCCGCGGCGAACAGGAACGCCTGATCGTTGCAGACCGGGAAAACCACCGTTTGCAATTCTTTGACCTACAGGGCCAGCACCAGGAAACGGTGCAGCACGGCTTGCGTCGTCCGTGTGGGGTCGCGGAGTGGAACGGGGTCCTGGCCGTGCCCGATCTGGCCGGTCGGATCACCCTGATCGACGCCCAGCAGCGCCTGATCGCGCACCTTTGCGACAATCCTGACCCCGCCAAGCGCGCTCGCAATGGTGTCCCCCCTTCTGAGTGGGCGGCAGGCGAGTTCCTCTCCCCCCACTCCCTGTGCTGGGACCGCGAGGGCAGTTTGTTCGTCATGGACTGGAACGCCCGCGGGCGCATCAGCAAGTTGCAGCGCTTGCGCTAGGGGCTGAAGCCCTTGCAAGGCACGGCGAGGTCGGTATAAAAGCCCCCCCGCCAAGCTTCTCAGGGTCTCCTCTCAGGGTCTCCGGCAGCGCCCCCCGCACCGATCGGGGTGGCTCCTCCAGCGGCACAGATACGCCATGCACCCAAGCTCCCAATGATCGAGATCCAACAACTCACCAAAGTCTTTGGCACACGGCCCGCCGTGGATCACGTGACGTTCAACGTGCAGCCAGGGGAAGTCCTGGGATTCCTCGGCCCCAACGGTGCGGGCAAATCCACGACCATGAAGATGATCACGGGCTTTCTGTCGCCCACTTCGGGCGGGGCGCGCATCTGCGGACATGAGGTCACCCAGGACCCCATCGCCGCCCAACGCTGCATCGGATACCTCCCTGAAGGGGCCCCCCTGTACCCGGACATGACCCCGACGTCTTTGTTGCGATTCGTGTCGGAAGCACGCTCCATGAAGCGTGCGCGAGCCCAAGAACGGACGGACGAGGTCGTCGCTCTGGTAGGCATCGGAAGCGTCATGAGCCAGCGCATCGACACCTTGTCCAAGGGATTCAAGCGACGGGTGGGCCTGGCCGCGGCGATCCTGCACGACCCCGAGGTGCTGGTCCTGGACGAACCGACGGATGGCCTCGATCCCAATCAGAAGGAAGAGGTGCGCAAGCTCATCCGGAGCATGGCGAAGGACAAGGTGATCGTCCTCTCCACTCACATCCTGGAGGAGGTCGAGGCTGTCTGCACACGAGCCATCATCATCTCGGAGGGTCGCGTGCTCTTCGATGGAACTCCCGCAGAACTACGCGCGCGCTCGGCCACTCACGGAGCGGTGGCCCTGCACCTGGGTAACACCCAGGCCGAGGCTGCGAGCGCGGCCTTGAGCGGATTGGCAGAAGTCGGACGCGTGGAAGTACTCGAGGGCAGCCCCGGCGAGGAGCTGGTGCGCCTGCGCGCCTATGCTGCGGGCGATGCGCCCCTCCTGCACTCCATCACAGACCTGGCCCGCAGCAAGAACTGGGACGTTCAGCACCTGAGTGTGGAACGCGGCAGCCTTGATGAGGTCTTCCGAACGATCACGACCCAGACGGGAGCCCAATGATGAGCGTCGCACTCCACAACACCCGCTGCGTATTCAAACGCGAACTGCAGGGCTACTTCGCCACCCCCGTGGCCTACGTCTTCCTGGTCATTTACCTGATCCTGTCCGGGGTCTTCACCTGGTATCTCGGAGGGCTCTACGAGCAGGACCAAGCGGATCTGACCCCCTTCTTCTCCTTCCAACCCTGGCTGTTCCTGGCCCTGATCCCGGCCCTGGCCATGCGCCTTTGGGCCGAGGAACGGCACAGCGGCACCATCGAGCTCCTGCTCACGCTGCCCATCAGCCCGGGGCAGGCGGTGCTCGGCAAGTTCCTGGCCGCCTGGCTCTTTGTAGGAGTTGCTCTGGCCCTGACCGTGGGCGAGTGGATCACCGTGGCCTGGCTCGGGGGACCCGACCACGGCGTGATCGCCACAAGCTACCTGGGCACCCTGCTCCTGGCGGGCGCCTTCCTCGCCATCGGGGCCTGCCTCTCGGCCCTGACCCGCAACCAGGTGGTGGCCTTTGTGCTCTCCATCTCCATCGGGTTCCTCTTCATCCTGAGCGGCTACCCCGCTGTCCTGGAATTTGCCGAAGCCGTGCTGCCGAATTTCCTGGTCGAGGCGGTTCAGCAGATGAGCTTCCTGACCCACTTCAACGGACTCGTGCGAGGCGTAATCGACGCACGCGACGTGGTGTTCTTCCTGTCCTTGATCGGGGTGTTCTTATTCGCCAACACGGTCATCGTTGACTCCAAGAAGGCGGACTGATCCATGAAGAACCAACGTTCACCCTGGCTGGCACTTGCAGTAGCCGGTTTCCTGTTCCTGGGCATCAACCTGTTCGCGGGCACGGCTCTGCGCTTCTGGCGAGTAGACATGACGGAGCAGTCCCTGTTCACCCTCTCCGACGGAACGCGCAACATCCTGAAGCGAATCGATGAGCCCATCACCATCCGGCTCTTCTTCTCTACGGCAACGGCCGAGGATATCCCCGCCCTGCAGACCTACGCCCGCCGGGTGCGAGAGCTCCTGGAAGAGGTCGAGGCGGCCGCTGACGGCAAGATCGCCCTCAAGGTGATCGATCCGGAACCCTACTCTGAGGAGGAGGAGCTCGCCAACTCCTACGGCATCAGCGGACAGCTCGTCAGCGCCGCGGGCGACATGCTCTTCTTCGGCATCGCCGCCAACAACAGCGTGGACAAGGTCGCCACCATCCCCTCCCTGGACGCCCGCGGAACGGCCTACCTTGAATACGACATTGCCAAGCTGATTCACGATCTGGCACAGAGCGATGACGATCGCGGGCGCGTGGCGATCATCTCCAGCCTCCCCCTCGATGGGCAGCAGGCCATGATGCCCGGCATGCCGCCCCAGGATGCTTGGGCTATCACCCAGGTCCTGGGTGACAGCTTCGAGACCGAGACCCTGAACCCGGCGAGCATCACCGGCCCCATCGACCCCGCAGTGGACGTACTGCTGATCGTTCACCCCAAGGGGTTGAGTGATACGGCGCGCTTCGCCATCGACCAGTTCGCCCTGGGTGGCGGCAAGGTGCTGGCCATGGTGGACCCCTACTGCTACTTCGACATGCCGCCCCCGGGCCAACAGAACCAATTCGGGCACAACCGCACGTCCCAGCTCGATGACCTCCTGGGCGCCTGGGGAGTGGAACTGGTCCCCTCCCAGGTGGCGGGCGACTCGACCCTGGCGCGACCCGTCCGCTCGGGCAACTCGGTTATCGATTTTCCCTTGTGGATGGAGCTCAACGCCTCCGTGGATGAGGGCCTGTTCAACGGCACCGACACCGTCTCCTCCACCCTCTCCCTCATCAATGTCTTCTGCGCGGGTGAGGTGCGCAAGAGCGAGGGGGGCAGCACGGAGGTCACGACCTTGCTATCCAGTAGCCCAACGGGCCAGACCATTGACGCGGTGAACCTGCAGTTCGCACCCGACGTGGTCCAACTGGCACCCACGCTGGGTGCGCAGTTCACCACCACGGCTCAGGTCGATGAGGATGGCAATGAGCAACGCGTGGGCCTCGCGGTGCGCGTGAGTGGTCCGATCACGAGTGCTTTCCCCGATGGTGCCCCGGAGGGATGGCTGGGACAGGACGCAATCCTGACGGAGTCCGATGGTTCCTTTAACGCGATAGTCGTCGCTGACGTCGACTGCATGCACGAAGCTCTCTGGCGCTCGGCCCAGATGACCCAGCTGGGCATGCTGGAACGACGCAACAACAACCCCGTCCTGGTGGTCAACGCCATCGAAAACCTGCTTGGTTCCAACGACCTCCTCTCTCTGCGCGGCCGCGGCCTCTTCAGCCGCCCCTTTGAGAAGAAGGACGCTCTGGAGAAGGCCGCTCGCGAGCGCTTCCTGGCCAAGGATCAGGAGCTACAGGCCAAGGAGCAGGAGCTGAGCGCGGAGATCCGCAGCCTTCAGGAAGGTGCTGACGAGCAGGGCGTGGTGCGCATGACCATGCAGCAGTTCGAGGAGTTGAGCGCCAAGCAGGAAGAGCAGATTGAGATTCGCAAGCAAAGAGGCCGGGTCAAGCACGACCTCAGCAAAGACATCGAAGCCCTGGGCGCACGGCTCAAGTTCATCCACATCGGACTGGTTCCCTTGCTTGTCGCATTGGGTGGCCTGTCCTTCCGGTTACGCCGTCGGAGGAAGAGCGCATGAAGCAAAAGACCCTGATAGTGATGGCCTCCTGTGGAGCCGTCCTGACCCTACTCGGCCTGGGCCTCGACTCCGGTCGCGACTCACGCTCTGCCTGGAGCCGCGCCTCCGAGCCGATCTTCCCCAACCTGCCCGGTCAGGTGGATGCGGCCGACACCCTCGTGATCGCGAGCGCGCTGGGCACCACGACCCTGACCCGATCCGGCGAAGACTGGACCGTGGTCGAGAGGGGCGGTTTCCCGGGCCGGGGTGATGAGGTCGGCCGTCTACTGGTCGCCCTGGCTGAAGCCACCCGAGTGGAGCCCCTGACCTCCAAGCCTGAACTCCACGGCCTGCTGGGACTAGGCGGCTTTGATGACGAAGCATCCCCCACCGTGCGCCTCACCGCTCGCGCTGGATCGGACGTCCTGGCGGACATTTTCATCGGCAATCGCCGCACCCAAGGGATTGGCGAGGGGTGGTACGTTCTCGATCCCGGCAACGACCAGGCCTGGGCGGCTCAAGCCAAGCTGCGCTGCCCGCGCCAGACCAGCGAGTGGTTGCAGACCGAGGTGCTGGACATCGCGCGTGACCGCATCGCGCGTGTGAGCCTCGAAGGCGCGGCGGGCGAGGTCCTGCAGCTTGGGCGCCTTGACGCGGACGGTGCGGGCTTCGAGATCCAGAACCTGCCGCAGGGGCGCGAGCCGAAGACTCCGATCAGCGCGGGGGGCTTCCTCGGCTCCCTTGTGGGCCTTCGTATCACCGACGTGCAATCCGAGTCCGCAGCTGGCTTTCCCGAGGAGCCCACGAACACCACGACCTGGCACACCTTTGGCGGGCTCTGGATTCGCGCTGAGCTCGCCGAGCAAGCTGAAGACAAGCTGGTCGCCCGCTTTGCATTCGGATATGACGCCGAGTCTTCCCCGCAGCCGGCGGTGGGTCCCCTGCTCGCCCCTGAGGAGAGCGAGGAGAACCCTCTGCCCACACCCGAGGAGCTGCAGGCCGAAGCCGAAGCCCTGAACGCCGCCACCCAGGGCTGGATCTTCACCTTGCCGTCCTGGAAGAAGGCCTCCTTCGTGACGACCATGGAAGAGCTGCTCCGGCCCCTGGTGGATGAGACAGACGCCGAGGAGCAGGCAATCCCCGTGCCTATTCCGACTCCAGAGGTACCCGTGATCGAGGTCCCCATTCCGGAAGAGGAAGAAGCGGAGGAGGTTCTCGAGGAGGAGGAGGTTCTCGAGGAGGAGGAGGTTCTCGAGGAGGAGGTTCTCGAGGAAGAGGTTCTCGAGGAAGAGGTTCTCGAGGACGAAGAGGTCGACGACGACGGCCGCTAGCTGGGCCACACGGGTTTCGCTTGTAGCCTTGGCCTGGGGCGCTACCCTGCGCCCATGCCCACACGCATCCTCCTGGCCCTGCTGCTCTCCGGTTGCGCGGCGCCCGGCTCCACCTCGCCCTACCTTCTGTTGCTCGGCACGGCTCAGGATGGCGGCTACCCGCAGATCGCCTGCCGGCAGCCTCTGTGCGAGGCCGCTCGCGCGGACAAGAACCTGGCGCGCCACGTGGTCAGTGGCCTGATCGTCGACCCCCAATCCGGTAGCCGCTGGCTCATCGACGCCTCACCCGACTTGAGGGCCCAGGTGGAGTTTGCCAGAGGACACGGAGGGCCGGCCGCAGCCGCAAAAGGACGCCCTCCCCTGTTCGATGGCATCCTTTTGACGCACGCACACATGGGGCACTACGCTGGACTCCTGCAGCTCGGCCGTGAAGCCTACGGCTCCCAGACCACGCCCTTGTACACGTCCGCCTCCATGGGTCGCTACCTGCGAGACAACGGCCCCTGGAGCCTCCTGTTCGATGCAGGGCACCTGAGCCAGTTGGACCTCAAGGCAGGCGAGACCCTGCAGCTCTCCCCGACAATCAGCGTAATGCCCATCCCCGTGGCCCATCGTGGTGAGTTCAGCGACACGCTGGCCTTCGCGATACAAGGCCCCGAGCGCCGGGTCCTGTATCTGCCCGACATCGACCGCTGGGACGGAGCCTGGCTGGACTTCGCCGCCTGGCTAGCGGAGTTCGATGCGGTGCTGGTGGACGGCACCTTCTTCGACGGGAACGAGCTGCCGGGCCGCGACATGTCCAAGATCCCGCACCCCCCGATCGCCAGCACCCTGAAGGCCATTGAGAACTTGCCCGAATCCGAGCGCTCCAAGGTCATCTTCTTTCATCTGAACCACTCCAACCCCGTTTTGGACCCAGATAGTCCCCAAAGCGCGCGCGTGCGGGCCAGCGGAGCCCGGGTCGCCTGGGATGGAATGCAGATCGAGCTATGACGCGCGCTCTGGTTGAGTTCTCCAACCCGCGCTAGAGTGACCGCTCGCCC
>DUDB01000071.1 GCA_012959525.1 Planctomycetota bacterium | reverse complement strand
GCCCACCGACGAGCAGGCTCTCAAGATGCAGAAGATGATGATGTGGATGCCCATCGTCTTCGGGTTCTTCCTCTACAACTATCAGTCAGGCCTGTCCCTGTACATGATCACGACCTCCCTGTTCGGCGTGCTCGAGCAGACGGTGATCAAGAAGATCTGGCCCATCGACGACAGCGAGCAGCCCAAGAAGAAATCGGGCTTCATGGCGCGCATGGCCGAGATGCAAAAGCAGGCTCAGAAGATGCAGGAGATGCAGAAAGCCGAGAAAAAGCGCGCGCAGCATAAGGGCAAGCGCAAGAAGCGCTGAGGGTCTAGCCATGGTCGGCACGGCAGCGGAGCGAACCCGGTCGACCATCTGCGCCGTGGCCTCTGCGCCCGGCGCGGGCGAGCGAGCCGTGGTGCGCGCCTCCGGGCCCCTGGCCTTTGAAGCGGTGCGCGGACTGTGCCGCGACGCGGACGGCCAGCCTCTCGCCCCACAGGGCCGGGGGTTGCATGAGGTGCAGGTTGACGACGGAGTGGGGACGCAGCCCGCGCTCCTGGTGTGGATGCCGGGCCCGGGCTCCTACACCCGCGAGGACGTGGCCGAGTGGCATCTGGTGGGCAACCCGGCCCTGGTGCGCGCGGTACTGCGGCGGCTGGGCGAGCTGGGGCTCGAGCCCGCGGGGCCCGGTGAGTTCACACGCCGCGCCTTCGAGAACGGTCGGCTGGACCTGACTCGTGCCGAGGGTGTCTTGGCATTGGTGGAAGCGCGTAACAGCGAAGAGTTGCGCGCCGCGGGGTCCCTGCTGGCTGGTGGTCTGGGAGGGCGTATTGCCGCTCTGCGCGAGGTGCTCGAACATCTGCGCGCCCTGACGGAGGCCAGCCTGGACTTCGACCAGCAGGACACGGGGCACGTACCTCTCAAAGAGATCAGCGCCGCCCTGGATGAGGCCCGGGCGGACCTGCTCGAAGCCCGCACATGGGAGCGCCGCCGCACGCCCGCCAGCGGGCTGGCGCGGGTCGTTCTGGCGGGCCTGCCCAACGCGGGCAAGAGTGCGCTCTTCAACCGACTCACCCTGGAGGGCGACGAGCACCGCGCCATCGAGAGCGATCAGGCCGGAACCACGCGCGATGCCAAGGTCGGGCGTCTGGCCCTGCCGGGAGGCCAGGAGGTCCTGCTGGTGGACACGGCTGGGATCGACCCCCTTGCCGAGGGCGTGGATGCCATGGCTCAGGACCGGCGCGACCTGGAGTGGGAGCGTGCCGACCTGCTATTGGAACTCGTGGAGTCGAGCGGTAATCAGGCCGCGTCGGACAACCCGGCGTCGGGCCCCGGCATCCCGCGCCTGATCGTCATGAGCAAGGCGGACCTGGCGCTCTCGCCCCATGACCCAGGTGGGCGACTCCGGGTCTCCAGTCACACGGGGTCAGGGCTTACAGCGTTACTGGCTCAGATTGAGATCCGGCTGGGGCTGGCCACCCAGGACGATACCCCTTCACGTTCCAATTCCGGCCTAGAGCGTCAGCTGTCGGAGCGGCACCGCAAGGCCCTGGATCAGGGCCTGCAGGAGCTGGCCCAGGCCCAGGCTCTGCTAGGGGAAGGGGCCGGGTTGGATCTTGTGGCTGAGGCCCTGCGTGGCGCGGGCCTCGCCCTCGACCGCATCACGGGCCAGACCACCCCCGAGGACCTCCTCGACCGGATCTTCTCCAGGTTCTGCCTGGGCAAGTAATGGGGCGCCGGCCCGGGCCCGCGCGGTCCTACGGGGGTCACGTGACAGGTCGTGTTGGTAGGGCTCTACCGCCTCCAACCCCACAAGATGTAGAGTGTGCGTCGGCCCTTCCCGACCATGAAATGCCCCCGCTGCAAGGAGGATGACGTGCGCGTCGTCGACTCCCGAACCTCTGCCTCCGGGTCCGTCACCCGGCGTCGCCGAGAGTGCATGAATTGCTGCCAGCGATTCACCACCTACGAGCGCATCGAGGAGAGCACCCTGCGCGTTGTGAAGAAGAATGGTGAGCGCGTGCGCTTTGAACTCGAGCGCGTGGTGAAGGGCATGCTGGTGGCCTGCGAGAAGCTGCCCGTTTCCTTTGAGGAGATCGAGAAGGCGGCTGCACGCGTGGAAGCTCGCTGTCAAAACGAGTACGACCGCGAGGTGGAGAGCACCGTGATCGGCGCCATGGTCATGGATGAGCTGCGCGAGCTGGACCAGGTGGCCTACGTGCGTTTCGCCAGCGTCTACCGTGAGTTCAAGGACGTGACCCAGTTCCTGGAGGAGCTTGAGGATCTGGGGGGAGAGACCGAGTGACAGCCTCCCACGCTCCTGACGAGCCCCAGGCAAAGGGGGGCCTGCCGGCCCCCCAGGCAGACCTGCACGACGAGGCTCCCCAGGGCCTCCGCATGGACCAGCGCCGCCTCATCAAACGCGATGGGAGGGAGGTCCCCTTCGATTCCGGCCGCATCGAGGCGGCCGTACTGCGGGCCCTGGTTGCCGTCGGGGAAGACGATCCGGGGTTTGCCAGGGACGTGGCTGAAGTGGTCACCCTGGCCTTGCGCTCGCGTCAGGGCGATCCGCCGGGGGTGGAGCAGGTACAGGATCTCGTGGAGCAGGCCCTGGTGGAGATGGGCCGGGCCAAGGTAGCGCGGGCCTACATCCTCTACCGCGACCGACGTGCTCGGGCGCGGGCGGCCCTGACTATCACAGATCGAGAGGAACGCGAGGGGCGCATGCCCTGGGTGCGCGCGGGGGGTGGTACTTCTCCTTGGAGTCAGGCGCGCATCGTCGCGGCTCTCATGGAGGAGGCCGACCTGCCCCAGTCCGTCAGCGAAGACGTGGCCGAGCGCGTGGAGCGGCGCGTCTGCGATTCCGGACTGGCACGGATCTCCACCCCTCTCATTCGTGAATTCGTGGATAACGAGCTGATGGCCATGGGACTGGAGACGGCCCTGCATCGGCAGGGTCCCATCGGGATCCCCCGCCATGACCTCCGACGTTTGCTTGGAGAGAAGAGGCCCAGCCTGCGCTCGAACTCGAGCGCCGATCTGACCAATGCACCGTGCCGCGCGGGGCTCGAAGACGATGTGGCGGACGCCATTCTCGGTCGCTATGCCCTCGTGGACCTACTCGACGAGCGCACCGCCGAGCTGCATCGCCAGGGTGCGCTGTGGGTTGAAGGATTGCGACGCCCACATCTGGCTCTCTCGCGCGCCATTCCCGCGGGCCTTTGTCTGCGGGGGGAGCCCGGTGCACACTCCGGCTCCGAGATGCTTGGCGAGTTGGCTCACACCCTGCGAGGGGTCAGCCACGGAGTGGTGGTGGAGGGCCTGCATGCTGTCGTCTCGCCCCTGCTGCGCTCCGCCCGCGCCCGGGATCGTGTGAGGGACCTACTGGCGGCCATGGGAGCCTTGAGCCAGGCCACGGGCCGCTTTCTGGATCTGGCCAGCCCGGGCGGGCGTGGGGGCGCCCTGCTGCGTCGCCTGCTTCCCGAGCTCGAAGCCCTGCGTCTGGCAGGCCAGGCTCACCCGCGACTGTATCTGTCCTGGGATGAACTGTCTCCGGCCATCGCCACCGACCCCAAGCTCCAGAAGCAAGCCGCTCAGCTCCTGGCCGGGGGCTCGCTGGTTCCGGTGTGGCATGGGAAGGGTACTCGCTGGGTCGCACCCGGTTGCAGGCGTGGTCGACGCGAGGTCGGGCTCTTGGCCTGTGGCGGTGCCGTGGCCTTAAATCTCCCCCGGCTTGCCCGTCAAGCGGGTCCCTGGCGCGAAGATCTGCTGTTCGAGGCCCTAGGGGCGCGGGTTCAATCCGCCCTCGACGCCATCGAGGCCCTAGACGCTTTCCAGCGCCGCCACCCGGCCGCGCGCGAGGACGGCCTTCGGGAGCGTCGCGGATTCGCGGTGGTGCCGGTCGGTCTGTCCGAGGCCCTGCGCATCCTGGGGGATGGGGTCGTGCGCTCTGCCCAGGGCGCGCGGCTTCTGGGTGTGATGGCGGACACCACCCGGCGCTTCGCCGATGAACGTGGACTCTCAGTGTGCGTCTCATCCTTCTTTGGGGGAGACGCCCGCTTGGCCATGGCCAAGGCCGATGCCAGCCTGCCCAGAGCCAGCCAGCCACGGCTGTTTGCGGACTTGCCCGCGCCGGAAGCGGAAGGTGATCGCCCCTATGGTGATGGCTTTGTGGCCTGCTCGCCCGGAAGTTCATTGCAGGACCCCACAGAGGATGCTGGCGAACAGGCTATCGTGTGTTCTACCCTGCGCGCGGGAGCTCTGGCTTCCAATCCGCTCTGGGTGTCGGCCGATCGGGATCTCACCTCCGGTCTCGATGCCTGGCGTCTCTTTCACGAGCGGCGCAGCGGAATCTCTGAACCTGATCCTCCTCCCTCCCTGACCGCTACCGGGCCTGCCCCGGATTCGGCCGGGGGCAACCTGTTCTCCCCCGTCCGAAGCTAGGCTTTCGACATCCATGCGTCTCAACCGTCTCGAACTGCAAGGCTTCAAGTCCTTTGCCGACCGCACTGTCTTCAACTTTGGCGGCCAGCACCTGCTCGGCATCGTGGGGCCCAACGGCTGCGGCAAGAGCAACGTCGTTGACGCGGTGCGGTGGGTTCTCGGAGAGACCCGCCCGACCTCCATGCGCGGCGAGGGTATGACGGATGTGATCTTCAAGGGCTCTTCCTCCCGACCCGAAATGTCCGTGGCGGAAGTGACCCTGGTGATCGACAACAGCGATGGTGTCGTCGAGGAGATGGGGGTCGAGTTCTCCATCACCCGCATGCTCTACAAGAGTGGCGAGGGCGAGTACCACCTCGACGGCAGCCGAGTGCGCCTCAAGGACGTGCGCGAGCTGCTGTACGGGACGGGTTTGGGCTCGCGGGGCTACTCGGTGCTGGAGCAGGGACGCATTGACGCTGTCCTGTCCGCCAACCCAGCCCAGCGTAGGACCGTCTTCGAGGAAGCTGCCGGGATCAGCCGCTACCGCCAGCGGCGCCACGAGACCGGGCTCCGGCTGAAGAGCGTGGAGCAGGACGTTTCACGCCTGACGGACCTCATGGGGGAACTGCGCACGCGCGTACGCTCACTGAAGATCCAGGCTGGCAAGGCCGAGCGCTGGGTGGCGGCAAGGGACGAGTGGACCCTTGCGCGCGGGCGCTTCTTGCAGCATCGCCTTCACGAGCAGGATACCGAGTTGGCGGCACTCTTCCCGGAACTTGAGACGCTCGAGGCAAGTCAGGAAGCCCTGCGAGCTGAAAGGTCGGCGGCGGAGGAGCAGGTTTCCGCGCAGGAAGAAGAGCGCTCGCGAGTCGTGGCCGAACTCGATTCCATCTCGACCCAGGTCGGGGGCTTGAACGCGGCCCTGGCCACGCTCGACGAGCGCAAGACCCAGCTGGCCCTGCGCGTCCAGGCATGGCGCGGTTCCGCGGAGGAAGAATCGGAACGCGCGCAAGAGCTTGCGAGCCAGATCTCCGAGCGTCGCGCGCAGCAGGAGGCTGCTGGAAAGGAGCTTGTCGAGTTGGAGGTGGTGGCGCGAGAAGCCGCCGAGGAGGCAGCGGGCTTGAAAGACCGGGTGAACGCCCTCTCCCGCAGCTACAAGCAGGCGCGCCAGGACTCCGCGGACCAGAACGAGCTGCTGCTAGCCTGCCTGCACGAGCGCACCGGAGCTCAGAATCGGACCGTACACATGGAGACCGCCATCGGGGATGCCCGTGAGCGTCTCGGTCGTGCCACGAAGCGTTTGGGTCAGGTGGACGGGGAGATAACAGGCGCGCGCTCAAGCGTGAAGAAGATGCACACTGTTGCGGTTGACGCCCAGCAGACTCTGGAAGGACGGGACAAGGCCTTGGCTGCGGCGCTGAGCAACCGGGCTGCGGCCGAAGAGGCTCTGCAGAGTGGTCAGTCCGAGCTACGCGAGCACAAGTTGGCCCATGCCAGTCTGGTGGCACGGCGCGAGGCTCTCCTGGAGAGCGGTGACGGTAGCGGTGGCCTGGCAGCTGGCGCGCGTTGCGTGTTGCAGGCCGTGGCGGATGGGGGTGGCCCCTGCACGGCTGGCACTCTGCACGGTTTGCTGGCGGATCACCTGCACGTGGAGGTGCGTCTGGCTCGGGCCTTGGATGCGGTTCTGGGGGAGAAAGCCCACGCGCTCTTGGCGCCCGGTGCCGAGGAGGCCCAGGTCGTGCTCGAGTGGTTGGCTTCGGGCGAGCACGGTCAGGCGGAGGTGCTGGTGCCCAAGGGTATGGGCTCCGACGGCCTCGCGTCCGCTTTGGGATCCGTCAACCTGGGTCGCTTCGACTCCCCTTCGTTCCTGGCCTTCGAACCCTACGGCGCCAGCGTAGAGGGTCGTCTGTCTGATCTCGTGCAATGCGCCGAGGATCTGCGCCCTCTGGTGGACAATCTGGTTGGAGACGTCGTGGTGGTGCGTGACTTCGCCAGCGCGCTGGACCTGATCAAGCGCGAACCTCACTGGCGCTACGTGACGCCCAGCGGTGAGCTCGTGGACGCTTCGGGCGCGGTGGGTGGTTCTCGTGAGCTCGCTCAGGGGACCATGGGCCGGCGGTCCATGGCCGAGGAATTGGGCTCCGAGATGGAGACCCTCGAACAGACGCTGGTCAAGGATCGCGAGCGCATTAACCAGCTGGCGCAGGCCGTGGAATCCAACCTCCTGGCTCACGAGGAGGCGACCCACGAGCGTGAGGCCGCACGCGGCAAGGCGGCGAATGCAAGCGGCGAGGCGCAAACCGCCTCCGCTCGATTGACCGATCAGGAGGCTGTGCGCGAAGAGCACGCTGGCGTGGAGTCGCGCGCACGCGAGGAGTTGGCTGCCTTGGCAACCGACCTGCAGCTCGCCCAGGACAAACGCATCAAGAGCGAGCAGGCCTTCACACAGACCAAAGCCCGCCTAGATGAGGTAGAAAAGACGCGTCGGGGCATGGAGGAAGAGCGCGAGGCTCTCTCCAAGGCGGAGGCCAAGGCTCGAGTGGAGACCACCCGACTGCAAGGCGAGCTGGAAGCTCTGCGCGGGCGCGTGGCGGATAGTATGCGCCGCTGTGAGGAGGACCAGGCCGAACGGGTCCGCGCCGAGGGTCGCTCGGCCAACTTCCTGGCCAATGCGGATCAGGGCGAGCGCGATGCCGAGGCTTTGACCCTGGATGGCCAGACCCTGGCCACCAAGAAGGATGCGCTTGAGGCGCGCCTAGGGGAGCTCCGTGAGTTGGAGCGCAGCGGGGCTGCCCGTACTCGCGAGGTGCGTGCAGAGGCGGAAGACGTACAGCGCAACCTGGACCAGGTTGTGGAGGAGCAATCGGAGAAGCGCCTGTGCGCGCAGAAGGTCGAGCTGGCTCGAGAGGAGCTCCTGATTCGAGCTGATGAGGATCTCAGCCTCCAAGCAAGTGATCTGCGGGAGGACTTCGAGCCCGAGGCCGAACTGGCCCAGGCCGCCGCCATGCAGGCGCTTGAGGAGAGGGTCTCGGAGTTGAAGGCCACCCTGGAGAAGCTGGGGCCTGTGAACACCGAGGCCGTAGATGAGTTGGCGGAGGTCGAGGGGCGTCTGGGTTTCCTGGAGACCCAGTCGGAAGATCTGGCGACCTCACGCAAGACCCTGATGGACACCATCGAGAAGATCGATGAAGAGAGTCGCCGGCTGTTTGAAGAGACTTTCGCCATCGTGCGCGAGAACTTCCGCACCATCTTCCGACAGCTCTTCGGTGGGGGGCAGGCCGACGTGATGCTCGAGGAGGGCGTCGACGTGCTGGAGGGTGGCGTGGAGATTGTCGCCCGCCCGCCGGGGCGCAAGTCCCTCTCCATCGGGCTGCTCTCTGGTGGTCAGCGCTCCATGACGGCATTGGCTCTGCTCTTCGCCGTGTTCAAGACCCAGCCCAGTCCGTTCTGTGTGTTGGACGAAGTCGACGCCGCCTTGGACGATGCCAACATTGACCGTTTCCTGGGCATGCTGAATGGCTTTGCTACGACGACCCAGTTCATTGTGGTCACGCACAACAAGGGCACCATGTCCGCCTGCCAGTCGCTGTTCGGCGTGACCATGGAGGTGAAGGGCGTCTCGCGCTTCGTCTCCGTGGAGCTGGATGACGTTGAGGAGTTTGCGCCCGGAGAGACCACGGGCACCTCGCGGCCCGGCGCCGATGCCATGGATGAGGAGAGCCGCGAACCTGTGGTGGAGATTGTCCCTGCGAGCCCGACGGTTCCCTCCAGTCCGGAAAGCGTGGGTGATTCGGTGGGCGTCAGCTCGGCGCAGGACTAGTTCGGCGCGGGCCTGTGCCCACGGTTGCCGGGCGCAGGGGAAACGCTCCGGATTCCGGGTGATTACTGGCCCTGAGCTGGTGCGCGGAGGGTGGATGCGACCCGCGGAATAGGCCTCTGAGGCTCTTGGAGGGGGTGCCGCGGAACTCCCGAAGGCGAGGCTCATGCTCGCCCGGATCACCGGTCGACTACTGGAGGGTCATTCTCCTCCCCCTTCCCCTCCCCCGGGAAGGGCCAGCCCCTGATCGACCCCATGACTGATCCCCAATCCAATCTGTTCGAGTTGGTTCAGAATCAACACTCCCCAGAGTCTCATGCCGCCCTGCAGTGGGAGGGATCCCTCTGTGAGTACATGCAGAAGGTTGAGGAGACCCCGCGCCACGCGCGCAATGCCTGGCAGAGGATGCTGGACATGATCGAGTCCCACGGCAGGGACTCCGTGGTCGGCCGCAAGCGCGCCAAGCGCTGGCATCTGTTCAGCGATCCCTTCACTGAGGGCCGTGATGCCATCTACGGTCTGGACGGCCCGCTATCCGAGCTGGTTGACGTGATCCGTGCCGGTGCCCGGGGCCTTGGCCCGGAGCGTCGCATTCTGCTCCTGCACGGGCCTGTGGGCTCGGCCAAGAGCACCATTGCCCGCCTCCTGAAGTCAGGGCTGGAGCACTACACCCATACACCTGACGGAGCGATCTACACGTTCTCCTGGCACGTGGATGGAGAGGTGATTGACTCGCCGATGAACCAAGATCCCTTGCTCCTCATTCCGCAGGAGCAACGATCCGAGGTGGCGCGGCGCTTGAACGATCGCTTGCAAGCCGAATACGAGCTGCGTATCGAGGGCGACCTCGACCCCGTCAGCCGCTTCTACTTCAGTATGCTCATGGATCGCTACGAAGGGGACTGGACCAAGGTCATGGAGCACGTCCGCGTGCGTCGCTTCGTCTTCAGCGAGGCAGACCGAGTGGGCCTCGGCACCTTCCAGCCCAAGGACGAGAAGAACCAGGACTCGACGGAGCTGACCGGCGACCTCAACTTCCGCAAGATCGCTGAGTACGGCTCCGATTCCGACCCGCGAGCCTTCAATTTTGATGGAGAGTTCAACGTGGCCAACCGCGGCCTGGTTGAGTTCGTTGAAGTGCTGAAGCTCGACGTAGCCTTCCTGTACGACCTCCTGGGTGCGACCCAAGAGCACTCCATCAAGCCCAAGAAGTTCCAGCAGACCTCCATTGACGAGGTCATCCTGGGCCACACCAACGAACCCGAGTACCGCAAGCTGCAGAACAATGAGCTGATGGAGGCCTTCAGGGACCGCACCATCAAGATCGACATCCCCTACAACCTGAACCTGTCCAGCGAGGTGGAGATCTACCGCCGCCGCTATGGGGACCGGCGTACCGCCCAGCGCGGCATGGCGCCCCACACCCTGGAGCTGGCCTCCCTGTGGGCCGTGCTCACTCGGCTGGAGGACCCCACGCACCCCAGCCTCTCGCTGCTCCAGAAGGCGCGACTGTACGACGGTCAGGAAGTGGCGGGCTTCACACCCGAACAGACCCTCGAGCTGCGCGCCGCCGCGATTCGGGAAGGTCTGACCGGCATCAGTCCACGCTTCGTGCAGGATCGCATCGCCACCTGTCTGGTGGGGGACAAGGCCATCATCCACGCCCCGGACGTTCTTGATGCTATCGAGAACGGGCTCGGACATCACTCCATGATTACCTCCGAAGAGCAACGCAAGCGTTACTTGGAGCTGGTGGCCGTGGTGCGTGAAGAGTACGAGTCCATGGTCAAGCACGAGGTGCAGGTGGCCATCGCCTCCGACCGCGAAGCGATTGATCGCCTGTGCTCGAACTACCTGGATAGCGTGCGCGCTTACACCACCTGCGAGAAGCTCCCCGCGGAGCAAGGCCAGGGCCACGATCCGGATGAGCGTCTCATGCGTGCCATCGAAGAGAAGGCCGAGATCCCCGAGTCCCGCAAGGATGACTTCCGGCACGAGTTGATGAACTACATCGCGGCCGTGCACCTTGAGGGAGAGACCTTCGACTACCGCAAGAACAAACGCCTTACCCGCTCCCTTGAGCTCAAGATGTTCGAGGATCGACGCGACTCGATTCAGCTCACCAGCTTGGTCTCCTCGGTTGTGGACCCCGAGGCCGAGCAGAAGATCTCCGTTATTCGCCGTCGGCTCATGGAGCAGTTCGGGTACGACGAGTCCTCAGCCAGCGAGGTGCTGCGCGAGGTCGCCGATCTCTTCGCACGGGCCGACGTTGAGCCCGAAGAGCCCTCCGATCAGGAGGCTGCGGCGTAGGCCAGAGCCATGGGGGGACATGTCTACCGCATGGAGCGTGACCGCGCCCGCTTCCGCGACATCGTGCGTGGACGCTTGCGGCAGGACTTGCGCAAGTACCTCTCGACCTCTGAGCTCCTCGGCCGCCAGGGCAAGCAGACCATCTCCATCCCCATTCCCCAAGTGGAGCTGCCACGCTTTCGCTATGGGGACAACTCGGGCGAAGGCGTCGGTCAGGGCCCCGGGGAAGAGGGCGATCAAATGGATGGGGACGGGGCCGAGGGCGCCGGTAGTGCCGGCGAGCAGCCCGGTAAGCACATCCTCGAGGTGGAGGTGGACCTGGCTGAGCTGGCTGAGATGCTCGGTCGCGAATTGGCCCTACCGAACATCCAGCCCCGTGGTTCCCGTCAGCTCCACACTGAGGGCGGGCGCTATACGGGCATCCGCACCCAAGGACCCGACTCCCTGCGGCACTTCAGACGCACGTATCGCCGGGCACTCAAGCGCACCATCGCCAGTGGTGAGTGGGACCCCAAGGATCCGCGCGTCGTGCCGATGCGGGACGATCAGCGCTTCCGCTCACGGCGGACGCACCCCGAGCCCGAGTCCAGTGCAGTGATTTTTCACATGATGGACGTCTCCGGGTCCATGGGGCGCGAGCAGAAGGACATCGTGCGTATCAAGGCCTTCTGGATCGATACGTGGCTTCGCAGCCAGTACAAGAACATCGAGGTCGTCTACATCGTGCACGACGCGGTCGCCAAGGTTGTGGATCAGGAGGCCTTCTTCCACTTGCGTGAGTCCGGTGGGACGAAGATCAGCTCGGCCTATGAGCTGTGCCTGAAACAGATCCAGGAGCGCTACCGACCCGAGAACTGGAACATCTACCCGTTCCACTACTCCGACGGGGACAATTGGTCCGCTCGGGACACGGCGCGCTGCGTCGATCTCCTGCGCGAGGAGATCCTGCCCTGCGCGAACCAGTTCTGCTACGGACAGGTGAAGAGCGCCTACGGCTCCGGACAGTTCAAGAAAGACCTGGACCACGCCCTGGGCCATGACGAGCAGGTTATTACGACCGCGATCCACTCCCGCGAGGGCATCGCCGAGTCCATCCGAGCCTTCCTGGCGGAGGGACGCTAGTCATGGCTACGGGAGGCCATCTGCCTGCAGAGTTGCGGCGTCAGGCGCGTGTCACCGAGGCGGCGGCGCGCGAGGTGGGGTTGGACTTCTTCGACGTCGTGTTTGAGATGCTCGATGCCTCCGACGTAAACGCTGTGGCGGCCTATGGGGGGTTCCCCGTGCGCTATCCCTCATGGCGCTTCGGAATGGACTACGAGCGTCTGCAGAAGGGCTACGACTACGGCCTTTCCAAGATCTACGAGCTGGTCATCAATAATGATCCGACCTACGCCTACCTGGTGCGCTCCAACTCCATGATGGAGCAGAAACTGGTTATGGCCCACGTAATGGGGCACGCGGACTTCTTCAAGCACAACGTGTGGTTCGGGCCGACACAGCGCTCCATGGTGGAGCAGATGGGTCACCACGCCGCTCGCATCCGCAGCTTCGTCGAGGCCCATGGCCAGGACACGGTTGAGCGCTTCTTGGACATCGCCTTGGGCCTAGATGGCTTGATTGACCCGTACCTACCCTTGCGCGAGTCCCGCCGTTCGGAGCGCCAGCGCGCAACCATTCAATCCCGCGCCGAGCGAGCTCGCTTGGACTTCGAGCAGCACTGGGGGGATAGTGCGGCGTCCACACGCCCCGGACCGCGACCCAGCCGCTCAGCTCCGACCACCCCTTCCAGCGATGACCTGCCGACCTTTGACGTCCTGGGATTCCTGGTGGAGCACGCGCGTCTACCTGATTGGAAGGTGGAGATCCTGCGCATTGTGCGAGCCGAGGCGTACTACTTCGTTCCCCAGCGCCTGACCAAGATCATGAACGAGGGCTGGGCCAGCTACTGGCATTCGCACCTGCTCACCCACGGTCTTCTCGATCCCTCGGAGATCGTGGATTTTGCCGACTGCCACGCGGGCGCGACCGCCGTGGCTCCCGGCCAGCTCAACCCCTACAAGCTGGGCATCGAGCTCTTCCGCCACGCTCACGCGCGCGGGGACGACCTGTTCCAACTACGCCGGGTACACAACGACGTGTCGTTCATCGACCACGTGGTAGACGAGGAGTTCGCCCAGACCAACCAGCTGTTCGTCTATCGCCGTAATGCCCGCACGGGCAAGAACGTCGTCGTGGACAGGGATTGGGTGACGATCAAGGAGCAGCTGCTCAGAGAGCTCTCCTGGGGTGGCAGCCCCCGCATCCAGTTGGCGGAGGCTGACGCGGACGGAGAGGGCGGGCTGCTCCTCGTGCACCAACACGAAGGCCGCGATCTGAAGCTCGACGAGGCCGGGGAACAGCTGAAGACCCTGGCGCAAGTCTGGGAAGGGCCGGTGCACCTCCTGACCCTCGAGGAGGGAGTGGGACGCCGCATTTCAACGGATGGCCATGAGGTTTCCGTGATCGAGACCACCCGCGCCCAGGACGTCTGCGGCGGGGAAGAGTCGCCGCAAGCCTCCTAGGCTGCCCGAACTCACCCCGGTGCTTGCATCGCCTTCGTCAGGGCGCGATTCTGGGCCCATGGTCTTTCAGCATGAGTTTTCTTGGTCCGCATCGCGGGCCTCCGGTTTCGCCACCTGTCGTCGGCGTTACTACTTTGACTACTACCTCTCTTGGAACGGTTGGAACGCCTCGGCTCCCGAGGAGCGTCGCACGGCTTACCTGCTCAAGAAGATGACGCGCATGCCCATGCTGGCCGGCGATCTCGTGCATCAGGCCATCCAGCGTTGGTACCAGGGGCGGGAGCAAGGCCGGGTGGGGACCCTGGAGGAGTGCACCGGGTGGGTCACGGATCAGCTGCGCTCCAAGTACAAGGAGTCGCGAGATGGGAAGTGGAAGATGCGTCCCGCCAAGCTGTGCCATCTCGCCGAGCACCAGTACGGTGAGTCCTGTGTGGATGAGTCCGGGTCGGAGGCGGCCGACTACGGCAAGCGCTTCCTGGAGCGCATGCACGGCGCCTTGACCTGCTTCTTCGAGAGCCCCGAACTGGAGGGTGCGCGCAAGGTGGAACCCCAGGACACCCTGGCTTGCGAGGACATGTCCACCTTCGACCTGTTCGGCACGAAGATCTACGCCGTGCCGGACCTGGCCTACCGGGACGGCGACGGGCGGGTGCAGATCCTGGACTGGAAGACCGGCTCGCCGCGTGAAGCCGACCGCTTCCAGCTGGCCATCTATGCCTTCTACGCCCAGGACAGGTGGGGGGCCGAGCCGACGGAGGTGGTCTGCAAGGACGTCTATCTGGGCCGGAACGAAATCGTGGAGCAGGCCTACGACGGCGACCAATTGGACGAGGTCATGGGCCGCATCGAATCGTCCATGGCCCAGATGCGTGCCTTGCACTTCGACGCGGATGCTGGGGTGGGCGACGTGGAGGATTTCCCCATGACCGCCGAGGACGAAGAGGGCTTGCAGGAGTGCCGCTCTTGCAACTATAGAGAGCTCTGCGCCCGCCCCTAGGGCGCCTCAGGATCCAACCCGTGAGCTGTCCACCTTCCGATCAACCCTCCAGCGTCCTACCGCTGGTGTCCGTGCTGATTCCGACCTTCAACGGCCTGGATTACCTCAAGCGGTTGTTCCCAGTCTTGCGCAGCCAGGCCCTTTCTGGGGGTGTGGAGCTGTGTGTGGTGGACTCCTCATCAAGTGATGGGACTGCGGAGTTTCTGATGGCCGAGTGCGAGAGTGGCGCGTGGAGCGCGGGAGACCTGCGAGGCATCAGTGTTCGGACCATTGAGCGGGAGAAGTTCCATCACGGGCGTACGCGCAACCAGCTGGCGGAGATCGCGCGCGGGGAGTTCTTGGTGTTTCTCTCCCAGGACGCCTTGCCGCGGGGGACGAGTTTTCTGGCGACACTCTTACAGCCGTTCGAGGAGGAGAGGGTTGCTGGCGTTACGGCAAGGGTTCTGCCCGAGCCCAGCCACGATCCCCTGACCCGGCGTACCGTTCTCAAGGATCCCCAGGCCAAGGCCGTGGGGCACGAGTGCTCCCTGGAGGGCGCGCGCTCCTTCGACTCGCTGAGCGGGGCAGAGTGCCTCGATCTGCTGCGCTTCAACAACGTCTCCAGCGCCATTCGTGCCTGCGTGTTCAGCGAGATCCCCTTCCCCGAGGTGGACTTCGGCGAGGACTATGCCTGGGCCGAGTGTGCGCTCCGCGCTGGTTGGAAGACGGTCTTTGCACCCGAGGCCGTTGCCCTGCACTCGCACCGCTACGGTGCGCGCTCAGCCTTTGAGCGCTACCGTGTGGATGCCCGCTTTCACGCCACCAGCCACGGTCTTCGCCTGCGCCCCACCCTGCTCAGCGCGCTGCGCGGCATTGTGTATGAGGTCGGGGCGGATGCGCGCTTCATCTTGAGCGGTGGCGGCGCTCCATGGCACCTCCTGCGCTCTCCCGGACTGCGAACGGGGCAGATTCTGGGGCAGTGGGTGGGGAGTCGCTCCCGGGTCTCCGATCCCGCCCGAGAACCCGAAAATCCCCCTGGATCCCCGTCCGGGGCGGGGTAGGTTTCATCCCTACCCTGTCTACGATGCGGTCTGTCCAATCGATATCCGTGCTCATGCCCACATGGCAGGGAATGGCCTTCCTGGAGCGAGTTCTTGGAGCTCTTGCCAGCCAGCGCTGTGACCTGCCTTGGGACTTTTGGGCCATCGACTCGGGTTCCACCGATGGGACCTACGAGTGCCTGCAATCCTGGCGTGAACGGTTGGGGGTGGAGGTTCATCTGCATCGGATTCACCCCACCCAATTCAACCACGGGGATACGCGTAACCTCCTCGTCGCCCTGAGCGGTGGAGATCTGTGTGTGTTCCTAACCCAGGACGCGATCCCTTCGGGGCCGGACTGGCTCGCGACTCTGGCGGCCAACTTTGGCGCATCGGCGACGGTGCCGGTCGGAGCGGCCTACTGTCGCAACGTTCCCCGCAGCGATGCGCCCACTCTGACGCGATTGCTCTGCGCTAAGGATCCGGGTTATGCCGAGGAGGGCAAGCTGACGGTCCTTCCGGACGAGGAGACCTATGCCGCCCTCGATGCCGACAGCCGCCGTCTGCTGTACAACTTCAACGACGTCGCCTCGGCGCTGCCCCGAGAGCTTTGGGAGCTGCACCCGTTCCCACGCACGGCCTTCGGGGAGGACGTCTTACAGGCCCGTGCCATTCTGGAAGCGGGCTTCGCCATCGCCTATGACGCCGATGCCACGGTGGAGCACAGTCACGACTATGATGCCCGCGAGACCTTTGCTCGCGGCTGCATTGACGGCCGGTTCAACGCCCAGTGGTTGGACCGCGTGTGCTTGGCCAGCGAGCGGGACGTGGACGTGCTGTCTGAGCGCTTGCGGCCCGGCGATGAGGCGGACGTCGAGGCGTTACAGCTGGAGCCCGCGGCCAGCGCGGAGCTGAAGACTTCCATGGCGGCCTTGCGATTGGCGGCCTTCAGTGGTCTGGAGCAGGGCGGACGCACACTCACGCGCTTTCCCTCGACGGCCTTCAACGCCGGGCGCGAGCTCTCGATTCTATTCGTGGTGCACGGTTTCCCCCCGGACACCTGGGCCGGGACCGAGGTCTACACTCTGAACCTGGCCCTGGAGCTTCAGCGCAGGGGCCACACCGTGAGCCTGTTCGTGCGCGGGCCCGCAGGAGACCCCGCCGACCCCGAGTTGTCCGTACGGGAGGAGAGCGTCGAGGGGCTGCGGGTGCTGCGCCTCGTCCACCGACTGGAACATGCCCGCCTATCGGAGAGCTTCAGTAAGCCGGCCGTGGAGCGTGTGTTTGAGCGCGTCCTGGATGCGGAGCAGCCCGATCTCGTTCACTTCCAGCATCTGATCCACACCTCCGTGGGCCTGGTCGATGTGGCGCGCGCGGCGGGCAAGGCCACTGTGGTGACCTGTCACGACTATTGGGCCCTGTGTGCCCGAGTCCAACTGATCCGTCCCGACGGTCAGCGCTGCGGGGGCAACATGGGCGCGGGCTGCCTGCCCTGCGTGAAGGACCGCGCGCCTGCGGAGATTCCCTTGGCCCGGCTCCTGGGGCAAGCGGCCCCCGGCCCCCTGCGCGGTATGGCCGAAGCCATGCGCGCTACCCCCGGGGCGCCGCCAGCGTTGCGGCGTACGGCAGAGGAGTACCTCGACCTGTGCGAGCGTGAAGAAGTAGTACCTGCGGCCTACGCCGCCTGCGACCTGATGATCAGCCCCAGTCGCTACCTGCGCGGCGTGTATCTCGAGTCAGGGCACTTTGATCCCGAGCGCTTGATCTTCTCTGAGAACGGCCTGCGCACCGATCACGTACAGGCCTTGCAGAAGACCCCCGACCCCGAGGGGCGGCTGCGCTTCGGTTTTGTGGGCTCCCTCGTGTGGTACAAGGGGGTCGATGTGCTCGTGCGTGCCATGCAACGCATGACAGCAGAAGAATGCGTCCTGCACGTCTACGGTGATTTCCAACCCGAGTCGGATGAACACCATGCCGAGTTGGCTCGTTTGGCCGATGGCGCCCAGGTTGAATTCCATGGCCGCTTCGACAACTCGAAACTCTCAGAGGTTCATGCGCAGATTGACGTCCTCGTGGTCCCGTCTCTGTGGGTGGAGAACGCGCCGGTGACGATTCAAGAGGCGTTCCTCACGGACACTCCACTGCTCGTCAGCGATATCGGTGGCATGGCGGAGTACGTTCCTGATGGTCAGAACGGTCTTCAATTCCGGGTGGGGGATGACGAGGACCTCGCCAGAAAGATGCTTCGTCTCCTCAGTGAACCGGGCCTCATTGGGGATCTTTCAACCTCATTCCCCGAGGTGAAGACCATGGTTCAGAATGCCGCGGAGATGGAGTTCCGCTACCGTGCCCTCTGCAGTCGGGTGCGCGAGGTGCGCAGCACGGCGCGCGAGTTTCGTGCCAGCGAGTGTGCCCGGCGTGGCGGCCCCGTGGTTTCCCAGGGGGAGGACCTGTTGCTCCTCAGACCCGGCGGGGCCTTTGTGGAGTACGACCTGGGTCACATGGAGCCGGGGGCGGTCCTGTTGCACCTGACCCTGCTGGCGCTGGGTAGCGAGAGCGACGTGGAGCAGGGTGGGCACCTGACTCTGGATGGGGTCGAAATCGGCAGAATCCCGGCCTTTACCGCCGACGGGTGCGACCAAAGCCCCACCCTCTCATTCGAGGCACAGCTGAAGGCTGGCGGCGGGCGGCTGCGCATTGAGTCCGCGCTCGAGCCGGGTCAATCCGAGGCCCATCTGCGCATCGTGCGACTGGTGGTCGATCGTGCGGTCCGGGTTGTGGATACTGCGGGGGCATCATGAGCACATCTCCAAAGGACCCTATTGAGGTGCAGCAGGGGCACTTGGACGTGCCGTCCACCCCGCCCCTGGACGACTCCCAGTTGCCCAAGGTGTCGATCATCATCCTCAACTGGAATGGTCGGCATCATTTAAGCGGCTGCTTCGAGAGCCTTGGGACCCTCGACTACCCCGAGGCTCTCTATCGTATCCACCTGATAGACAACGGATCTGACGATGGATCGGTGGAGCTGATCCGCCGCGATTTCGGCAACGTCGAGTTGCACCAGAACGAGCGCAACCTGGGCTTCTCCAGGGGCTGCAACCAGGGCAGCGAGTTGGCCCAGGATGCCAAGATACTGATCTTCTTGAACAATGACATCCGGGTGGACGCGTCCTTCCTGCGGCGGTTGGTCGGGCCTATCGTTCGTGGGCAATGCGAAGCTACGACTGCCAAGATGCTCTCTTGGGATGGCCAGCGCATCAACTCCGCTGGCGGGGGCATGAACTTTCATGGCATCGGGATCCAGCGAGGGTATGAAGAGGAGCCCGCGGAGACCTACGATCAGGCGCGCCTGAGCTTGTTCGCCTGTGGCGGTGCCATGGCCATGGATGCAGAGGTGTTCAAGAAGGTGGGGCGCTTCGACGAGGAGTTCTTCGCCTACTACGAAGACGTGGATCTGGGGTGGCGTACCTGGGTCATGGGCTACTCGATCCGCTACGTACCCGAGGCCGTGTGCTACCACCATCACTCCAGCACCTCGGGCCGCGTGCCCACCGAGCGGCTGCGCGTGCTGCAGGTGCGCAATCCCCTGTTGGCCTGCTTCAAGAACTATGACGATGCGAACCTGGCCCGCATCCTGCCCAGCATGTTGGCCCTGGCCACGCGCCGTTGCTATCTGGCTTCCGGCTTGGGGGATGCCCCCGACTACCGCATCGAGAACATGCGTAGCCTGCCCGCGGGATCGTGGCTGGGGAGGTGTTGGAGGGCGCTTGGGACCCGCCTGCGCGGGGTGCCGAGCCTGCCCCCCGTGGCCGCAGCTGATCTCGTGGCCATCAACGATCTTGTGGGGCGCTGGGAGCATTGGTCCGCCCGCCGCGCCGACGTCCAGGGCAAGCGCCGCCGTTCAGATGAGGAGATCCTGCGCTTGTTCCTCCATCCCATGTGGTGCATTGAGCAGGAGAGCGGTTACCGTGAGCTACACGAGGGGTTGGCCAAGTTTGCTGGGCTTAAGGAGATCTTCGCCGGCCTGACCCACTTAGAACATGAACCCCGGAGCTGAATTGATGCAGTCAGGACCAGACACGATGGAGGTGCGGCCGTGAAGCTCTCCGTCGTCATGCCCATCTTCAACGAGGAGCGTACCCTCGAGGAGATCGTCCGGCGCGTCCTTGCCACGGAGTACGAGATCGACCTGATTCTGGTGGACGACGGATCCACGGACGGCAGCCGCGAGATCATGAAGCGCCTGGAGTCCGAGCACGCTGGCATCCGCTGCTTCTATCATGAGCGTAACCAGGGCAAGGGGGCCGCGCTGGGAACCGGCTTCAAGGAAGTGGTTGGCGACGTTGTGGTGATCCAGGACGCCGACCTGGAGTACGACCCCCAGGACTACAAGATTCTGTTGCACCCCATCGAGGAGGGGCATGCGGACGTCGTCTACGGCAGCCGCTTCCTGGGGGGGCGCTACGTACGCGTGCACCTGTTCTGGCACTACGTGGGCAACCGCATGCTGACCCTGCTCAGCAACATGCTCACGAACCTCAACCTCTCGGACATGGAGACCTGCTACAAGGCCTTCCGTATCGACGTGGCCCGCAAGCTGGACATCCAGTCCCGTAGCTTCGCCGTGGAACCCGAAATGACCGCCAAGGTGGCGCGCATGGGGGTGCGCGTGTACGAGGTTCCGATCCGCTACGCTGGCCGAGACTACGCCGAGGGCAAGAAGATCGGGTTCAAGGACGCGGTGCTCGCCGTCCTGGCCATCATCCGCTGGCGCTTCTAGCAGAGCCGGGCGCCCTTGGAAGTGTAGTAGGCAGCCAGCTCTTCACGCAGTGGGGCCATGAACCGGCGCGCCATTCCGCCACTCCAGTTGCGGCCTTCAATGCCCCGCTCCGCATAGTGCGCGGAGGCCACCCCATCGAAGGCCTCCGTCGCGGCCGAGACCTCGCCATCGCTGGCGTAGCGGTCGTGGTGGAGGACTGCCGAGAGAGGCAGGCGTGGTCGGCCTTCGGGTTGCTCTTCGGGCGTGCCTACGCAGAGCCCGAACAGGGGCCAGGCTCCCCGAGGTAGCTCCAGGAGTCGGTCCACATCAGCCAACTGATTGCGCAGCCCGCCGATGAAGCAGATTCCCAGGCCCTCGGATTCGAAGGCCAGGGCCAGGCTCTGGGCGAAGAGGCTGGCGTCCACTACGGAGACCAGGAAGCCCTCCAGGTTCTGGACGTGATCGCATCCGGCGCTCTCTGCGAGCAGGAGGTGGCGGCGGCTATCCGCTAGGACGACAAAGAACGCACCGGCAGTGTGGACCTGGGCCTGTCCACCGCAGAGCTCCGCCAAGGTCTCCCGTTCTGCAGCGTCGTGGACCTGTAGCAGACTGTACGCCTGGATCCAACTGGAGGTGGAGGCCATCTGGGCTGCGCCCACACAGCGCTCAATCACTTCCGTGGAGACGGGTGTCGGCTGGAAGGCGCGCACACTGCTGTGGGCGGTCATGCAATCTTGAATCGGGTTCGCCATTCCCGGACCCTACCCGCTGGCGCCCCTGGCGAGAACAAGGGCCAACGGCCTCCGGCGCTCAGACCTCCAGGTTGTCCCCGATCTCGTGCTGGCTGGCCACCAGGACCTCGACCTCTTCGCGCCCGATCTTCTGCAGTGCCCCGTGGGCGGCCTCCAGAGCGAGCTCGGGCGTGTTGTTCTTGGCCGACAGGTGCGCCAGGACCAGGGTGTGAAGGTTCGGGCCTGCCAGTTGCACCAGCATTTCCGCGGCCTGCTGGTTGGACAGATGTCCGCGATTGCCGCTCACCCTGCGTTGCAGCGCGGCCGGGTAGGGGCCCGTCTCCAGCATGTGCGGGTCGTAGTTGAACTCCAGCACCAGTACGTGGGCTCCCTGCAAGCCGCGCACCACTTCGTCCTTAACGATCCCCAGGTCCGTGACCACGCACAGCACCCGCCCACGGTGCTCCACCCTGAAGGCTACGGTCGGGTCGCAGTCGTGGGGCAGGGGCACGCTGGAGTAGCGCAGGGCCTGGTCGGGTTCTTCTTCCGCCTCGGGCTCGAAGCGGTGTTCGCCGCCTATGTCCAGGGTGTGGTAGCGCCGGGCACGGGAGAGGCTGCGGTGCTCCATGTTGGCCAGGGCGCAGTGGACCGTGGCGTCGTGGCTGCGGGCGATGGAGCTTGCGCTGCGGGCATGGTCCAGGTGGGCGTGGGTGATCAGCAGGTGGTCTAGGCTGCGGGGTCCCATGCCGGCTGCGCTCAGGCGCGATCGCATCTCCTTGCCCGAGAGGCCCGAGTCCACGAGCAGGGCCGTCTCACCCGCACGCACCAGCGTGGCGTTGCCGCGGCTACCGCTCGAGAGAACCTGAACGTGCATGACTAGTGGGCTTCAACCCGCGAGGTGCGCCAGGCGATGGCCAGGGCGAGGACCGTGAGCAGAGCGCCAATACGCAGGGACCAGGGCTCGTAGTGTGTGCGCACGGTCACGTCGCCGGCCGGGACGCGCACGGCCCGCAGCAGACCCTGGGCTTGCACGATGGTGGCGTCCTCGCCGTTGACGATGGCCTTCCATCCGGGCTGGAAGCTGCCGTCCATCACCAGCCATCCTCCGCTCGTGCCTGTGATCTTCACGTCAAGTCTGGTGGGGGTGGGGCGAGCCCAGCGCACCTCGCCGGCGCTCCAGTCCGGGGCAGCGTCCGACGGCTCCACCAGAGGAGGGAACAAGAGGCCCGTGTCATCCCGATCACCCCCCGGATCGGGGAAGACCGCAAATGGCAATTGCGCACCGAGGTCCCGCCGGTGCACGTGGAAGCCCTCCTGGCCGAAGACGTGCTCCAGCCGCGGATGTTCGATGGGCTCGGTGGCCAGGATGCACGTTACGTTCATCACGTCCAGCAGGGGATGGCCCAGGTGTTCGGGATCCGACAGGCGGCTCGCCCCGCTGCGGTAGCCGGAGAGTGGGTCGACCTGGGCCAGAGCGTTGACCCAGTCCGCCGGAGTGAAGACCACGTAGGGCGTCAGGTCACCGATTCCGTAGGCCTGCAACAGGTTCGGGCGCGCCAGCCTCTCGACCTCGGACACGCCCGATGCGCTGCGGTCCAGGCGCAGGACTCGTCCGCTGCCCGTCGCTTCGCGCACCGCGTCCATGGCGGCCGAGGATGGAAAGAGCCCCGCCTCGAGGTTGACGGGCCGGTGGCTGGCGCGACTGAGTCTCCACCCTTCTCCACCCACCAAAAGGAACCAGGGCAGGAGAGCCCAGGCGGCGTGCCGCGAAATGGAGGAACCTCTGCGGCCCATGATCCAGGTCGCCAGCCCGGCCAAGGCCACGGCCAGAGTCCATCCGATGAGCCAGTGACTCTCGCTCTCCAGTCGTTGGGCGGCGAGAGCCAGATCCGCCCCGGCAAGATGCTCCTGGGCGGTTTCGAGACCCACGGCGTAGCGCTGCGCCAGGATGGACGTGGCCTGCTCCGACCCCAGTGCTTGGGCCTGCTTGCCCAGGTAGAGCCCCATGCCGAGGGCCATGGAGCAGCCCAGGGCCAGGCACGTGCCTGCTCGCCGACTCCCCCCGCTCAGCTCTTCCAGTCCCAGTGCCGCCAGCCAGACCCAGAGCAGGGGGGTGAGCAGGAACGCTCGGGTGGGGGCACCCGAGCCCAGTCCCGGGAGGCCATGCAGCCAGCTCATGGGTGGCCACCCCAGACCAAATCCCAAGCCGAGGAGCAGCAGGGCGCCCGGAACGAGGGAGCGCTTCGGCCGCGAGCACAATCCGACCAGAGCCAGGAGGAACACCGCCAGGCCTACGTGCATATTCCACTCGAGTCCGTTGGCCTCCAGGGTCTGGGTCAGGTTGTCAGGTGAGCAAAGCCAAAGAGCCAAGGGATGAGACGGGGCGAAGAACGGATCGGATGGCAGGCCAAACATGCCTGGTGCGAGCAGGGTGCCCAGGGATTCGGCGGGGGCCGTTTGGGTGGGGGCGTCCCCCGAGGTCAGGCTGCGCTCGGCTCCACGGAGACTCTCCGCCATGGGCAGGAGCCCCACCCCGGCTGCAGCGACGCCCAGGATCACGAACCCGACCAGGGCCGCGAAGCGACCCATATGGCCCTTGGAAAAGGCAAGCCCCGCCAGGGTCAGACCACCCAGGGCAAAGACCGCGAGGGGCGGAAAGCCCGCCAGGAAAGAGAGCGCGGTGAACACGCACAATCGCAGGCCAGCCCCCTGCGTTCCCGCCAAGACTCCTTGAGCCGCGAGCAGGCACCATGGGAACCAGGCCACGGCGGCGAGCTTCATTCCGTAGTGGGCGCCAAAGAGGCTCAGCCCACCCGCTTGAATGGCCCAGCCCGCGAGCAGTGCCGAGCCCAGCCGAAGGCCCTGGCGGCGTAAGAACAGGGCCGCGCCCGCGCCCAAGAGGAACAGGTGCATGAGAGCCAGCCAGCCGAAGGCCCGTGCCGGATGCACAAGAAGGTGCACGAGGTTGGGCGGATACCACGGGGTGACTAGGCTGCCTCCGGCCGTGCCGTACCCCAGGCCAAGTTGGGGATTCCAGGTTGGCAGGCAATTGAGCTCGAACGCGTGACGCACGTGTAGGGCGTCCGTCAGGAACGGAAACAGCCCGTCGACGGTCCAGTAGTTGATCTGCTCTTGGGCCTCGGCGGGGGAGGCCTCGGCCGACAGCGGAGCCAGGCTGGAAGGATGCTGTGGCAGGAACCCCTTGCCGGGCAGAAGGGCGGGTCCGAAGAAGACGACCGGAAGGACGAGCAGCAGGAGCCACGCACGACCCAGCCCGGCATCGGTGCCGGACGCGGGCTGGGAGGGGGACTCCACGCTCGCCGTCATCTGTTCTGGGCTACTGCCATTCGGCTATGAAGACGTTGGTCTCACCGGCTTCGCCCGAGCCACGATTGCTGGAGAAGGCCAGGTAGCGTCCATCAGGACTAAACATGGGGAAGGAGTCGAACTGCTTGCCGCGCTCGCCGTTGTAGAAGGTGATCTGCTCCAAATCCGTGCCATCGGGGCGGATTGAGAACAAATCGAAGTTCATCGCCGGCCTGTTGGGGTCGTGATGGTTCGTGGAGAAGATGATCCGCGAGTCGTCGGGATAGAAGAAGGGTGCGAAGTTGGCCTTGCCGAGGTGCGTTACCTGTTTACGTTCACTGCCATCTGCGTTCGCGACCATGAGCTCCATGTTACTGGGGCGTACCAGTCCAGCTTCAAGCAGTGCACGGTACTCCTTCAGTTCAGCTTCACGCCCTTCAGCACTGAATTGGGTGGAACGCCAGACCAGTTGCTGTCCATCGTGGCTGAAGAATGCACCGCCATCGTAGCCGGGGTCGTTGGTCACTTGACGAACGTCCGAGCCATCCACGTTGCAGGTCCACAGTTCGATGTCCCCCGAACGGGTTGAGGTGAACACCAGTCGATCGCCTGTTGGTGAGATCGTGCCTTCAGCGTCGTAGCCCGGGCCACCGATCAGGGTCTGGGTGTCTCCCGACACCAGGTCCTGGATGTAGATGTCGTACTCGGGGTGCAGCTCCCAGACATAGCCCTTGCTGCGGTCCGGCGGTGCGGGGCATGTCTCGTGGCCCGAATGGGTCGAGGCGAAGAGGACCTTGTCGTCACCGGGGAGGAAGTAGGAGCAGGTGGTCACGCCCTGACCACTTGAAATCTGGCGCGTGGTGCCCTCGGCTTCGGTGACGTAGATGCGGTCGCAGTCCACGCCCTGCTTGGGGCGCCGGGACTGAAGGATCAGGCGGTCACCAGCGAAACTCCAATAGGCTTCGGCATTCTCACCGCCGTCCGTCAACTGCCAGAGGTGCTTGAAGTGCACCTCGCCTTGTTGAATCAGGTCGTCAGCGGGTCTGGCCCCGGAGATCGGGCAGGTGGTCGTGGATGCACAAGAGGCAACCAGAAAGAGGAGCACAAACGGGAGGCGGTTCATGGGTCTCATGAGGGTTTTGAAGTTGGGGGGTCATCCGTATGTGGCTGCGATTCGACGCCGCCACATTGGGGGACGGGATCATACCCGCTGCCCCCGAAGGGGTTGCACCGAAGAACGCGCCAAATCGCCATGGCCGTCCCCCGGAATACACCGTAGGCGTGAATGGCTTCCTGTGCGTATGCGCTGCACGTGGGCTGAAAGCGACAGGTCCGGGGCTTGAGCGGAGAGAGGAAGCGACGGTAGAAGCTGATGGGCAAGGTCACCACGCGGCGGATCCAGACAGTCATGCAGGATCCTCCGACTCGGCCTGTTTCTGCAGCAGTCGCTGGTGGGCCTTGTGGGCCAACATGACCAGCTCGCGCTTCACCTGTTCGAGGTCAGGCTCGAGCTGAGAGGACGCGGGGATCAGGATCAGATCCACCCCTTCGGGCAGGTCCGGGTAGGTCAGGCGGAAGGCCTCACGGAAGATGCGCCGCACCCGATTACGCCGATGGGCGTGCTTCCAGATGCGCTTGCCCACGGACAGGCCCAGGCGTGTCGTACCCAGGCCGTTCTCCATGGCGACGACCAGCAGCTGCTCAGCCCGTGCGCGGCTGCCCTGGCGGTAGGCGCGCTCGAAGTGCTTTCCACTGCGGACACGCATGGAGGGCAGGAAGGACAGGGGGCTGGGCATGGGGAGAGTGTCGCCCCGCTGGGCTGGCCCATAGGATAGGCGCCGTCGCCCTCCGGTCGACCCCCCGGCAGCCTGTGATTCCAAGGGCTGCCCCAACCTCCCATTCATGAGCACTGCAGCGGATACCCAACAGAATCTGATCGGGGGCGAGGGCCTTGCCCCCCGCTCGGGCAGCCACTTCGACGTGCCCGCTGCATCCGGGCTCAGTTCCTGGCCGCGCTCCGACGGGGCCGATCTGGAGGGTGCCCTTGCCAGCCTGCGCTCAGGGTTGGGCCTCTGGGGGGGGATGGATCGGAGTGCTCGTTTGGGCATCTTGAACGCGGCCTGGGCGGCCTTCACGGGGGGGCCGGATCCCGATGGGGCCCTGGCCTCTAGGTTCGGCCTGTCTCAGGCGGAATGCCGGGAGACTCTGCTCGGCGCGGAGGCACAACCTGCTCTCAATCCCGATGTCCTGAGCAGCCGTTTCGAGGGGAGCTCTGAACCCGCCGAAGGCACCGTCGTCTTCATTCGCCTGCACTGGAGCGAGCTGTTCAAGGATCTGTTCGTGTGCGTGGCGGCCGAGCTTCTAGCGGGCCGCTGTGTGCTGCTCGTCAGCGATCCCCGCGTCCCAGGACTCGCGCAGGGCCTGGCGGACCTGTTGCTCGGCGCGGGGCTGGCTCCTGACGCCTTGGCGCTCTTGCACGACGACGGAGAGACTGTGCTGCGCGCGGCTTTCGTGAGCCCGTGGGTGGGCGGCTTTGTCCTCAGCGGATTTGAGCACCAGGAACTGCCGGACAAGCGCGCCTCCGGGGATGGCTTTGGGGAAGGCATCGTCGAGCGCGCCTCCACGGCCTGGAGCTATCGCCTCCTGGCTCCGTGCACTCTGTGCGTGGGCGTCGACGAAGATCCACGGCTTGCCGCGCGGCGCGTGGCAAGCGAGTTGTTTTCGCGCCTTCCTTCCCTTTCAGGCCAACTGCCCGGGATGTCCTCCATCGTCCACGTGCCCCCGCGTCTGTTTTCCGCTTTCACCACCGAACTTCTGCTGGCCCTCGAGCCTCCGGAAGGGGAATCGGTCTCCGACGAGCCCCCCTGCCCGTGGGTCGACGGGGCCTTGGCTACCTACCTGGAACAGACCCTGACCGATGGAATCGACGGGGGAGCAACCTTGATACACGAGGAGCGTCGCCCGTCCTTCTCCGGGGACCCTACCAGCGGTACAATCCAGAGGCTTGTTTTCACCAACGTGGAGAGTGAAATGAGGCTTCTGGAGCACGTCCGGCCCGCCCCGGTAGTGCTCCTCCGGCGGCAGAACTGCGATCCCGCCTCGATTCCTTCCACGGCCTGACGCCATGTGCCTTTCCCCAAGCCCTCGTCTGGGCGACCTCTGCGGATGATTGACCCCAAAAACGTTCACGCCACCCTCAGCCGTCATCAGCTTGCCGATGGTCTGTCCATGGTCATGGATCTGGAGAAGTCCCACGGCTCCTGGTTGCACGATGCGGTCACCGGTGAGGAGTACCTGGATTTCTTCACCTGCTTCGCGAGCTGGCCTGTGGGCTACAACCACCCGGCGACTCTCGACCCCGAGTTCTGTTCGGCGATTGAACTGACGGGCCGTAACAAGCCTGCCAGCTCGGACCTCTACACCACCTACATGGCGGAGTTCGTGGAAGCCTTCGCCACGCGCGTGAGCCCCGAAGGCTTCAACCACCACTTCTGGGTCTCGGGCGGCTCTCTGGCCGTTGAGAACGCTCTCAAGGTGGCCTTTGACTGGAAGGCACAGAAGGTGGGCGTGGACCGGGTGAACGATGGCAATGACCTGGTCGTTCTGCACTTTCGCCAGGCCTTCCACGGACGCTCGGGCTACACCTTGAGTGTGACGAACACCGTACCCGACAAGATCGCCCTGTTCCCGAAGTTCGATTGGCCGCGGGTGCACAACCCCGCCATCGAGTTTGATCTGGAAGGCAACGTCTGCAATGACATCGAGGCCTCCGAGGCAGAGACCTGGGCTGAGATTGAAGCGGCCTGTGAGAAGTACAAGAACCGGGTGGCGGCGATTCTGATCGAGCCCCTGCAGGGCGAGGGTGGAGACAATCACTTCCGCACGGAGTTCTTCCAAAAGCTGCGCGGCTACGCCGACTCCGAGGAGGCGCTGCTGATCTTCGATGAGGTGCAGACCGGGTTCTTCGGTTCGGGTAAGCCTTGGTACTGGCAGCACCACGGGGTGCGACCTGACGTGGTGGCCTTCGGCAAGAAGTCCCAGATCTGCGGAATCTATGCGGGCCCGCGCGTGGACGAAGTGACCGACAACGTCTTTGTGCGCTCCTCTCGCATCAACTCCACCTGGGGCGGCAACCTGGTAGACATGGTGCGCTCCACGAAGTTCATCGAGATCATCGAAGAGGATAATCTGGCCGACAACGTGGCCGCCCGTGGTCAGCAGTTGGTGGGCGGCTTGCGCGGCATTGCCCGCGATCAGGGCCACATCAGCAACGTGCGCGGCCAGGGTTCCATGGTCGCGTTCACTCTGGAGAGCCCCGAACAGCGGGACGAGTGCATCCGTCAGATGCATGCCCGACAGCTGCTTGTGCTGGCTTCCGGCGAGCAGGCCATTCGCTTCAGGATGCCTCTGGTCGTTACAGAGGCCGAGATCGACCAGGCCCTTGAGCGCATCGCGGACTGCAGTCCTGCTGGCGTCTAGTTCATACGAGGGCTCAAAGCCCAAGCCGCAGCGACGCTATGGGGGAGAGTTCCCGGGTGCGATCTTCGGGTGTCCGGCGTGTTAGGTCTCCTGCGCCGTAACCCGGCCTTCGCCCGGCTGTGGATGGCGATGGCCGTCAGTCAGGCTGGCGACTGGCTGAGTCGCGTTGCGGTCCTGAGCCTGATCGCAAGCCTGGGTGGCGCCGATGCCCTGGGACCAGTGGGGATGCTCTATGGCATGGAGTTGGCCCTGCGTCTCTTGCCGACCGGGTTCATGGCTCCGTTGGCCGGGCCCGTGGCCGACCGTTTCTCGCGCCGCATGGTGATGGTCCTAGCCGACCTCGCGCGTGCGGCCGTGGTTCTGTGCCTCCTGCTCGTGGACGAGCCGAGCGAACTTCCCCTGTTGTATGGACTGGTGGCTCTGCAAACCGGCCTGGCCGTTTTCTTCGATGCCGCCCGTTCGGCGGCCTTGCCCAGTGTGGTGCGACGGGAGGATCTTCTGGATGCCCACGCAATCTCAGCTGCCACCTGGAGCACCATGCTGGCTCTGGGAGCCTTCAGTGGAGCCCTTGTGCTGGCTGCAGTTGGTACGCGTGGCGTGTTTATCGCCGATGCCATCACCTTTGTGGCAAGCGCTGCTCTACTGATCGGACTGCCCCTTGCGGCTCCGGTCGAGAACACCCGCCTGTCCTGGAGGCGGGTGCTCACCGGAAGGGACATGAGGGATGCCCTGGCCCACGCGCGGGAACTCGGCATCGGCCGCGTGCTGGCCATCAAGAGCCTCTGGGGAATGGCCGGAGGGTTTCTGGTTCTCCTCTCCGTTCTGGGAAGCCAGCGCTTCGGGGCCGCGGAGACGGGGACTATGGCCGGGGTCGAGGAGGCCGGATTGGCCATTGGCACTCTCTACGCCGCACGTGGGGTGGGGACTGGATTGGGGCCTCTTCTTGCCCGGCGATTTGGCGGGGGAACGGACCGCGCCCTCGTGCGTGCAGTGGCCGTGGGATTCTGGGTGGCCGCTTTGGGTTACGGGATCCTCCCTTGGGCGACGACCATGACGGCCGCCTGCTTGTTGGTACTCGTGGCGCACGCGGGTGGCAGCGCGATCTGGGTCTCCTCTACGGTCCTCTGGCAGCGCCACGTGAGCGATGCCTTCAGGGGCCGGGTGCATGCCTTGGAGTTCCTGGGCTTGACCCTGTCCTTCACCTTCTGGGGGATGAGTCTGGGTTGGCTGACGGACCGCACGGATTCGGTGGATGTGGCCCTGGGAGTGGGCGCCGCCGCCGCCTTCCTGACCGGTTTGTTTTGGCTCGTCTGGTCCCGCAGTCTATTCACAGCCGAAGGGCCCCCGTCCGGGTGACCCTTGGCACAAGCCTTACCCCAGCCCATCTCTCCGTGTCTTCGAACCCGCTAGGATCTCCGCTCGTTCCTGTTAGCCCAACGGTCCTCTGAACCTGCCCTCATGCCTCATCCCGCCCGCGCCCTCAGTATCGGATTTTTACTCTGGAGTGCCGCTACCGCGGCCGGTCAAGAGCCGAGTCAGGGAGCTTTTGAGATGCAGATCGAGCGCGTTCCAGAGGGTACGCAGGTCGTGGCAGATGGCGAACTGGACGAGCCCTTCTGGGCAGAGGCGGCCCGCTTGGGTCCGCTGATCGCAACGGAACCCATCGACGGTGCAGAGCCCACACACCCCACCGACGTGCGGATGGCCTACGATTCAGAGAACTTATACGTGGGCATCGTGTGCCACGACGACCCCAGCGAGGTGCGGGCGCTGCAACGCCAGCGCGACGCCTACGTGCGCTATGACGACGTCGTGGAGATGTGGTTCGACACCTTTGATGACCAGCGTTTTGCGTTCTGGTTTCAGGTCAGTGCTGGAGGATCACGAGGGGACGCCCTGCTCTCCGACTCGGGTTCCGCGTTCAACAAGGACTGGGATGGAATCTGGTACGGGCGCACAAAGACCACGGACCAGGGTTGGCAGGCAGAGATCGTTCTGCCCATCAAGACCTTGGCCTTTGACCCGCAGGCCACGCGTTGGGGCTTCAACATGCGGCGCAAGAGGATCGCCAACGGTGAGGACGCTCGCTGGGCCAATGCGAGCGTGGCCTATCGCTTCTTCTCATTGGAAGAGGGCGGTGCCCTTTTGGGCTTGAATGGCCTGGAGCAGGGGCGGGGCCTGGATGTGGTGCCCTACACGAAGGCGGGCTACCGCCAGGATCGGCTGGCGCCTGAGACCCTGACCAGCGCCGACATAGGGCTCGATCTTACCTGGCGCCCGACCCCCGCCATGAACCTGCGCCTGACCACCAACACGGACTTCGCAGAGACTGAAATCGATGATCGGCAGGTGAACCTGACGCGCTTTCCCCTGTTCTTTCCCGAGAAGCGGGACTTCTTCTTGGAGGACGTGGGTGTCTTCCAGTTTGGCCCCTCTTCCTCGCGCCATAGCCGCGGAGGTGGCAGTCGGGGTGGAGGGCTTATGGCCTTCTACTCGCGCAGCATCGGTCGCAACTCCGAGACGGGTTCGGTGGTGCCCCTGTTGGCGGGCCTCAAGTTGACGGGCCGTGCAGGCGACTGGAACGTGGGCATCCTGGAGACGCTTCAGGACTCGACGATTCTGGACGGGGAAAACTTGTCCAAGCAGAACCTTGGCGTGGTCCGCCTCTCCCGCAATCTGGGTGGAGGGAACGCGGCGGGTGTTCTGTTCACCCACGGACGACCGGATGGCGAGGGCGATGCGATGACCGCGGGAGCGGACTTCCGCCTTGGCTCTAGCCGATTCTTTGGTGCTGGCCACTCGGGTAGCCTGTGGGGTTACTTCCTTGCCTCCGAAAATGATGGCGCAGAGTCAGCTAATGCCTTTGGGCTGAAAGCCAACGCCCGCTCGGCCACCTGGGATCACACTCTGGATGTGACCCGCATTGAAGATGGTTTTGATCCGAAGTTGGGCTTTGTACGCCGCACCGGAGTCGATCACCACAGGTACCGGGCCGAATTCACCCACCGCGGAACCGAGGGCGACCTGTTCCGGAGCGTGCGAGCTAGCATTTCGCCTCACTACGACCAGGATCTGTCCGGAGACGAGGATCTACTCCAAGTCCCCTTCAAGTGGCTGGACCTGGAGTTCTGGAGTGAGGACTCCATCTCCATCGAGACCAAGCGCGAGTTCGACGTGCTGGATGCGAGCTTCGAGCTGAGCGATGACATCCTTGTCAATCCCGGTGAGTTCGCGATGACGCGCCACACTCTGCAATTGGATTCCAACGAGCGTCGAGGCTTCATGGGCTACCTGCAGGTTGAGTGGGGGGACTACTACTCGGGCGACATTCTGCGTACGCGCATCTCTCCCGTGCTTCTGCCCTCGGCCCTGTTCAAGTGGAGCCTCGCCTACGACGACATCCGCATTGACCTGGATGAAGGCGACCTACACACCCAGGTTGTTTCAACGGACTTGGATTTTTCGTTCGACCCCGACCTCTCCTGGCAGAACACGGCTCAGTTCGATACGGCATCCGAAGACCTGAGCTTCCAGAGTCGTCTGCACTGGATCGTGGAGCCGGGCCAGGATATGTACCTGGTGGCCCTCTCGGGCTGGGACCGCACCGGTCGCGAGAGCTTTGCGCGGACGGCCGGCGAGGTGGCCCTGAAGCTGACCTACACCTGGCGTTTCTGAGGGCTGGCGCCTAGGAGTGCATCCGCAGCTGACCGCAGGCCGCGGCCCCGTCAGCACCTCGTGAGTGCCGCACGGTGGCGACGAGGCCACCCTCGCGCAGCAAGGTGGCGAAGATCTCGACGTCCTCGGGGGCGGGCCGGTGGTAGCCCAGCCCGCGCGTGGCGTTGTAGGGGATGAGGTTCACCGTTGCCCGTCGACCGCCCAGGCGGCCGACCAGGCGTTCGGCGTGCTGGCTGCTGTCGTTGGTCCCGCCCAGCAGCACGTACTCGTACGTCACCTCACGCCCCGTGACCTCGAACCAGTCGTCGCCAGCGGCGAGGATTTCATCGATGGACGTGCCACGCAGGGCGGGAATGAGCTCGTCGTGCTGGTCATCATCGGGGGTGTGCAGTGAGATCGCCAACTGGAAGCGGGGCTGGCTGCGGGCGGCGCTGTGCAGCCGCTCGGGGAAGCCCACGCTGGAGACCGTGATCTTGCGCGCGCCCAGGCCCATGTGCTCATGGACCTGCTCAAGGGCCAGGGTCAGGTTCTCGTAGTTCAGCAGGGGTTCACCGATGCCCATGACCACCACGCGCCGCAGCTCTCCCAAGGCGCGGCCCTGGGCGAACTGCTCCAGGATCTCGTGGGGTTGGAGGTTGCGTGCCAGCCCGTCTAGACCCGAGGCGCAGAAGGGGCAGGCGACCGGGCAGCCGATCTGGGTAGAGACGCACAAGGTTGCTCCCTGGCCACGCTTGGATCCAAGGGGCGGAATGTGGACGGTCTCAACGCCGCCTCCCTTGTCGGTCTCGTGGGCCGGAAAGTCCAGAAGTAGCTTGGTGGTGCCGTCCCGGGCCTCGACCCGCCGCGTGCAGGTGCCTCCCAGGAGGGGAACCTCGGTCTTCAGGGCCTCACGCAGCCTGGCTGGCAGGCTCGTCATGGAGTCGTAGTCGAGAACCCCCTTGCCCAACAACTGCTCTCGGGCCACTCGAGCATGAAAGTGGCGGCCGCCCAGCTCCACGAAGCGCTCCTCCAGGGCCTCCTGTGGCCAGGCGAGGAGCCCGGGATATTCGGGCCCGGGATCCGCGGCGCCGTTGGAGGGTTCAGCCGCCAAGGGGATTTCGGCGCTCAAGTGCGAGTGGCCTTGGCCAGGTGCAAAACCAGCTGGCTGGCGGTTTCCTCGGCCACCATGCGCGCGGCCTGCAGGTCGGGCGGGTTGGCGCCGCCTACGGCCACGTGTCCGCCGCCGCCATGCTTCTCCATCATGGCTCCGATGTTGGCGCGATTCTCGGGGGGGTTCCAGGGGTTCTCACCGCAGGTCACGTGGAAGCCCGCGCGGGTCGGGATGACGCCCACGGCATAGCGTGCCTCGGGGTGGTGGTAGAAGGTCGCGAACCGCTCGCGGCGTACTCGGCTGGAAGAGGCGTCGTAGAACACAACGCCGCCCTCGATCCACTTCACGGTCGAGGGGAAGTGCTCCAGTGCCTTGTCACGGTTGCGCGAGGCGCGTTCGTGGGCTTTCTCCAAGTCCGGTCGGCTTGCCACCGTGTCCAGGTCCTGATCCACCAGGGCCTCGGCCAACTCATCGACCCATGAGGGGCTGGGCGAGACAGTCAATGAGCGGGTAATGCGCAAGGCCGGGTCATCGCCGAAGACGGCTTGATCCACGGATTCGTAGCGGGCGGCATCCACGATGTCCGACCACGTAGCCATTTCCAAGAAGCGCTCGGGGGGATCGAAGTCCCAGTGTTTGCGAGCATGGTCCAGGATCATTGGTGGGCAAGAGGGAGAGGTGTCATCCCAACGCCAACGGTCCGAGGGCTCATATTGGGCCCGAAGCTCCGGAGTCAAGAACGTCGTGGGGTGATGGTCGAACCAGTACTCGGCGCGCGGGTGAAAGTGGAAGTCCACGATGGCGAAGCGCTCGCCGACGCAGAACTCCTCCCAATCCGAGCGCTGGTCGTAGTTGACGCTCTGTAACCGGACGCTGCTCTCACCTCTCTCCCGAAGGATGTGTGTCAGGACTGCCCCAGCACACATTCCATCGAAGTCGCGATGGTAGTGGACCGTGAGGGGTCCCGAATCGACAGGAGTGGATGCCATAGCGCCCAGTGTAGCCGCCCCGGGTGCTCGAGGGGAACGCTATGCACGCGTCCGAGCGTCCCAGGTTCGGTTCAGGCGCTCTCGCGCTCTTCGTCAGGCCTCTCGTCTTCAGTGGCGTGGGGGATGGAGGCGGGCAACTCTTTGGTGGATTCGGGCTCTAGGTCATCGGCGGTCAACCCTTTGGCCAACTGACGTTTGCCCTGGACCACATCCGCGTCTATCACGAATTCATCGCGGTCCTTGCGGCATGGGAGCTCGTACAGCAGGTCGAGTAGCAGGTCCTCCAGGATGGCCCGCAGAGCGCGCACCCCGGTCTCCCGGGCGATAGCCAGGTCTGCAATCGCGTTCAGGGCGGAGTCCTCGACCACCAGGGTCTTGCCGCTCATCTCGAAGAGCTTTTGGAACTGGCGCACCAGGGCGTTCTTGGGCTCGGTCAAGATGCGCACGAGCTCGGAGCGACCCAGAGTGTCGAGAGTCGCCAGCACGGGGAGGCGTCCGATGAACTCGGGGATCAATCCGAATTCCATCAGATCCTTGGGGATCAGGTACTCCACGTAGGCGTCTCGAGATTCGGGAGTTCCCAACGCCGGCAGTGGAGCGTTGACTACACCGGGCAGGCCAGGTCGGGTCCGCGCAATCTTGCCCTCGGCTTGTGCGGAACCCTCCCGCGCAAAGCCGATCACGTCTTGGCCGATGCGCTTGGCGATGAACTCTTCGACGCCGCTGAACGTTCCACCGCAAAGGAACAGAATGTTGGCCGTGTCGATTTGGATGTAAGACTGCTCGGGGTGCTTGCGTCCACCCTGGGGCGGAACCGAGGCCACGGTGCCCTCAAGGATCTTCAAGAGCGCCTGCTGCACGCCCTCGCCCGAGACGTCGCGGGTGATGGAGACGTTCCCGGTGGTGCGTCCGATCTTGTCGATCTCATCGATGTAGATGATGCCCTGCTGGGCGCTCTCAACGTCGAAGTCCGCAGCCTGCAGGAGCTTGAGCAGGATGTTCTCCACGTCCTCGCCCACATAGCCCGCTTCCGTCAGGGTTGTGGCGTCGGCCATGGCGAAGGGCACGTCCAGGGTCCGTGCCAGCGTTCGCGCCAGGAGGGTCTTGCCGGAGCCCGTGGGGCCCACCAGCAGGACGTTGGATTTCTCGATCTCGACCTCGTCGGTCAACCCACCGGCGCCCGTTTGGCGCAGGCGGTTGTAGTGATTGTAGACCGAGACCGAGAGCACCTTCTTGGCGTGGCCCTGGCCCACGACATATTCGTCGAGCAGGAGTGCAAGCTCAATTGGCGTGGGGAGACGGTCGTCCGAACCGGCTCCGGAGCCGGTCAGATCGCCCTTGCCGGTGGGCTTCGCCAGGCTTGCATCGGGGTTCCTGCGGGTCTCCTCCTGCAGAATCGAGTTGCAGATTTCGATGCACTCATTGCAGATGTAGACCCCGGGAGGGCCAGCAATGAGCGAGGCGATTTGGTGTCGGGGCTTCTCACAGAATGTGCAGCGCTCGACGTGGCGACCGGTCTTGCGGGATGAACTCATGGGGGGCCCATCGTACCCCGAATCCGCAGGATTCCGGTGGGTTGGGGGTGGATCAGATCGAAAAAAGGGAGGGGCGCGTCACTAGGTTGAGACACGCCCCATTGACTCACTACGGAGCGACTCCTGCCCGGATCCGCTGATTGTTTTACCCACCCTGTTCAGTCAGCCCTTCGGATCGGCCCGTACGACGATCTCGTCGATGATGCCGAATGCGAGTGCTTCTTCGGGAGACATGAAATTGTCACGATCTGAGGCTGCGTCGATCTCCTCGGGGGTCTTGCCGCAGTGCTCGCCGATGATGCCCTCTAGGCTCCTCTTCATTTTGAGAATTTCACCCACCTGGATCTCCATGTCCTTGGCGGTTCCACCCGAGCCCCCTGAAGGTTGGTGGATCATGACGCGCGAGTTGGGCAGGGCGAAGCGCTTGCCCTTGGCCCCTCCCGCGAGGAGGACTGCGCCCATGGATGCGGCTTGCCCCAGGCAGTAGGTGGAGATGTCCGGCTCCACCAGCTGCATGGTGTCGTAGATGGCCAGGCCTGCCGTGACCGATCCACCGGGAGAGTTGATGTACATCTTGATGTCCTGGTTACGGCCGCTCTTGTCCAGGAAGAGCAGCTGAGCCATGACGGCATTGGCCACCTGATCATCGATGGGGGTCCCCAGGAAAATGATGCGGTCCTCCAGGAGGCGCGAGTAGATGTCGTACTGGCGCTCGCCACGGCCGGTCTTCTCGATTACGAAGGGGACGGGGTAGTAGTTCTGTGTAGTCACGGGAGGATCCTAGGGGATGCGGTGGAAAAGGGATCGGCGGGCTGAGGGATGGGAGGGGTCTTGAGGGCTAGCCTGGAGTAGACACTTCGGCACTCTCCCGGAGGAACTTGCGTACCTTGCGTTCAAGGATCTCCACGGTCATCTGTTGGGCCAGATTATTTTCTGAATAGTACTTCCGGACCTCTTCGACCGAGACGCCGTTGCGTTCCGCAATGGCCCCCAACTCGGTCTGGATGTCCTCGGCGGTGACCAGCAGCTCCTCTTTGTCTCCCAGGGACTCCACGACCAGCAGTGCACGCAGGCCGCGCTCGGCTTCCTGGCGGGCGGTGGTCTGCTGCTCCTCGGCCTGAGCGGCAATCTGCTCTTCGTCCGCACCTTGCTCGGCCAGCTGCTGCTTCATCTGCTCCAGGCGCTGCTCGGTCTGCTCTTCGAGGATGGTCTCAGGCAAGTCCATGGAGGTCCCGGTGATGACCCGATCGAGCAGGACGGTTTCCTGGCGACCATGCTCGCGCTCCTGCGCGGACTCGACCATGCGCTCGCGGATCTTGGCTTCCAGGCCGGCCTGGTCTTCGACCTCGAGCTTGGCGAAGATATCCTCGTCCGGGGGAGGCACCATTGAGAAGGCTTGCTTGATAGTCAGCCGGCAGGTGCCGGGCTGACCCTGTGCCGCCTCGTTCTCTAGGTCGGCGGGCAACACCATCTCGAGTTCAATCACCGACTCGTCCTTGGCCCCGACCAGGGCCTTGGTGTAAGTCTCCGGATCCAGTCCGGGAGGAGGCGTGCTGGCCGACAGGCGCAGGCCTTCGCGCTCCAGTACCGACTCCCCCTCGTGCAGGAAGGTCAGGTCGCAGAGCACAACACCGTTCTCGTCGATGCCCTCATCGCCAGCGGGCTCGGGTACGGACTCCTGGCGGCGGATATCGTCCACCACGCCTTGTACCTGCTGGGGCAGGACCGGCTCCAACTCCGATTCGATCTTGAGGCCCTTGTAGTCCGACAACTCGAAGTTGGGTTTGAGGGGCACCGAGAAGGAGAGTTCGTAGTCGCCACTCTCATCGGCTTCCGGCGCGTCTGAGACCATGCGCGGTGAGGCCATGGGCTGGAGGGACTCGTCCTCCACGGCTTGGTCGTAGGCCTTGCGCAGGAAGGTCTGCAGGACCTCCTGGTGCATCTCGGCTCCGAACTGCTTCTCCAGAACCTTGAGCGGCACCTTTCCGGGTCGGAAGCCCTTCATGTTCATTCTGCTGCCGGCTTGGCGCAAGCCGGTTGTGAGCTCGCTGCGGAACTCCGAGGCGGTGATCTTGCAGGAGACCTCGGCGGTGCTCGGATCGGATTGGTCTACGGTGATATCCACGAGTTGATGGGGTCAGGGTAGGAAGGGACGAGAGCGGAGATTGAACCCGCGCTGGCCCCGTCCGTCCAGTCCAGCACCCGGCTCGAGTATCGGGTGGTGTACTATTTCCGCTCATGTCCCGCTTCCTGCTCTCCATTCTGTGCGTGGCTGCCCTGGTGGCCGGCAGTCTCAGCCTCTGCGCCTGGATCGTGGCGAGTGCGCCCCCGCCCGCCCAGATCGCCGTTTCGGACCTCGGCCCGGTCCCAGTGGAGTGGGTGCAGGCTCGACGGCGGGTGGTTCCCAGGTCCGTTTCTGTGCAGGGAACTTTGCGTCCAGCGCGGACCGCTACCCTGGCTCCGGAGGTGGGCGGGTTATTGGTAGAGGTCTCCGATCAGTGGCGCAGCGGCGCATGGGTCGACGCCGGAACTCTGCTCTGGAGGGTAAACGCAGATGAGCTGACCCTTGAAGTGGCGCGTGCGGTGGCGCTCCTAGAACAAGCCGCTGCCGCACTGCAGCAGGCCCGGCTGGCGGTGACTCAATCCCGAGGGGCCGAAGTCTCCGCCCGCGAGCATCGGGACGCCTTGGCGCGGGAAGAAGGGCGGGTGGACCGACTCGTGGGCGAGGGGCACCTGCGGGCCAGCGACTTGGACGCAGCAGTGGCTCGGCGCTCTCTCGCCGACCAGGGGGTGCATGAAGCTGAGGCCCGAGTTGAGAACTCTTCGGTCACCGTTCGCTCAGCCGAGGCCTTGCGTAGCGAACGCGAGCAAATACTCGAGCTTGCTCGCACACGCTTGTTCAAGACTGCGGCTCGGGCTCCCTTCGGTGGACGGCTTGAGGGGCATGCTCCGGCGGTGGGTGGTTTCGTGGCGCCGGGGGTTCCCTTGGCTCAACTTCTGGACGTACAGACTCTGCGACTGCTGGTTCACGTGCCCGCTGAGCAGACCGTGGGCTTGCGACTCGATATGGCCGCCTCCGTTCGCTTCCCTTCTCAGCCTGATGGGTCACGCCGGGCGCGGGTCCGGTCGATAGGCGCTCAAGCCGATCCGCTCACTCGCTCCATTCCCGTTGAGCTGGAGCTGGAGCCCACCGCAGCGGCCTCCCAGGTCAAATCAGGGGGCGGGCTTGCGGCGGGTCTGTACGCCGAGGCTGTCATTGAGTTGGATCCCCTGGAGAGCACTTTTGCCTTCCACCGTGAGTCCTTCACCTTCATCGACGGGCTGCCGCACCTGTTCGTCTTGGCACAGGATGAACAGGGCCGCGACGTGGTCCTGGCCCGGCCCGTGAAGCTGGCCCAGCTGGGCACCGCGCTCAGCGAGGCCCTCTGGGCCTTGAGCGGGGGCGTTGAAGAAGGCGAGCGCATCGCCGTGTCTTCCTTGAGCCTCCTCACTCACGGCACTTGTGTGCAAGTCCGTGACGTGGCAGCTGGCGACCTGACGCGATGATCCGAAGCATCGTGCGCATGGCCGTGGGCAACCCCGTGGCTGCCAACCTGGCCATGACCGCCATCCTGGTCTGTGGCTGGTTCGTCTACGAACAGATGCCGCGTGAGGTGTTCCCGGACTACTCCCTGGGCCAGATCGAGGTCTTGACGCCCTACCCCGGTGCATCAGCGGAAGACGTCGAGCGCCTGATCACCCGTCCACTTGAGGACGCGGTGGACGGGGTCAGGGGGTTGGACGAGATTCTCTCCGTGTCCCAGGAGGGCATCTCGCGTCTGACCTTGACGCTCGCCCGGGGGGAGAATCCGAGCGAGGTTCTGGAGGATGTTCGGGACGCCGTGCGCCGCGAGACCTCCGAACTGCCCGAACAGGTGGAGGACCCGCGCGTACAGGAGGTCGAAAACGTGTTCCCCGTCGTCGCCGTGTTCGTGTACGGCACGGCGAGCGAGGCCAAGCTACGTGGCCTGGCTGAGGAGCATCGACGGGGGCTGGAGGCCATCCCGGGAGTGCGCACCGTTAAACTGACGGGCACGCGCAATCCGCAGGTCTGGATCGAGGCGGATCCTGAGGCTCTTGAGCGCTACGGATTGACCCTGCAGCAAGTGGGGGCCGCCGTAGGTGCCAAGGCGGCCAGCGTGCCCTTGGGGAGCTTGGAGACCAGTGAGGGGAACTGGTCCCTGCGGGTGGACGCCGAATTGGACTGGGCCGAGGACTTGGAGGATCTTCCCATTCTGACCCGGCCAGATGGCTCCATGGTACGCCTCTCCCAGGTGGCGTTCTGTCACGACACATTCGCGCGCAGGTTGAGCCGCGCTCGATTCAATGGTCGGCCCTGCCTCCACATGCAGGTCAACAAGTCTTCTTCGGGGGACATCATCGACATCGCGCGCGCGGTGCACGCCTACGTCGAGGAAGAGTCCCTGAACATGCCGGCTGGGACTTCCCTGGGCACCAATTCGGACCTGTCCGTGTACGTGTCCAACCGTCTGCAGATCATGAAGGAGTCGGGGGCCCTGGGGGGCCTATTGGTGCTTGGTGCCCTGTTCCTCTTCCTTAGCTTCCCCGTCGCGCTGGTTACGGCTCTGGGCGTACCCATTGCCTTCATGGGAGGCCTGCTCCTGGCGGGCGCGCTGGGTGTCAGCATGAACATGATCACCATGTTCGCGCTGATCGTCGTGCTGGGGATGGTCGTCGACGACGCCATCGTGGTGGGAGAGAACGTCTACCGCCTGATGGAAGAGGGTATGGACCCCAAGCAGGCTGCCATCACCGGCACAGCCCAGGTCGGCCGCCCGGTCATTGCTACCATCCTGACCAGTGTCGCCGCCTTCCTGCCCATCTTGATGCTGGGCGGACAGGTCGGCAACTTCTTGCGTCCCTTGCCCCTGGTGGTTTCCCTGTGCTTGGCCGTATCGATCTTCGAGGCACTTACGATCCTGCCCGTGCATCTGGCTCACTGGGCTGCACCCCGAGTGGAGAAGGGCAAGGCCAAGGGCGGGCGTACTTGGTACCTGCCCTTGCGTACTCTCTACTCCAGGTTCCTCGCCGCCTGTCTGCGCTGGCGTTACGTCACCCTGGCCGCAGCTCTCGCGATCCTCGCCGTGGTGGGGACCCTTGGGGCCTATCGGGTGCCCTTTGTCTTCTTCGACGACTTTGAGTCCAAGCTCTTCTACGTGAGCCTGCGTCTGGAGCCGGGGATCAGCCTAGACGAGACCGAACAGGTGGCACGCCAAGTGGAGGCAGCCGCCCTGGCCCTGCCTGCTTCCGAACTGGAGAGCGTCAACACCCTCGTGGGGGTCAACGCTCCGGAGATCTCTATCTATGAGTTGGGAAGCAATCTGGCTCAGATCTGGGTCGAGTTGCGAGAGGGGCCCAGCCGTCGCATGAGCGTGAGCGAGATCACTGAAGTGCTCCGGGCGGGATTCAAGGACTTGCCCCCGAGCGTGCAGGGCATCGAGGTCGGTCAGCCCCAGTCGGGTCCCACCGGCCGGGCCATTGAACTCGGAGTGCGCGGTGACGACCTACAGCAGCTTGAGGCAATCTCTGGACGTCTGCAGACCGAGCTGCTCACCTTTGCCGGGGTGCGGGACGTGCATGACAACCTAGATGAGGGCGCTCGGCAGGTGCGTGTGCGTCTTAGCGAGCGGGGCCGCAGTCTCGGATTCACTGAGGCGGGGCTGGGCAGCGAGCTACGCAGCGCTTTTGCGGGCAGCACCTTCGGTCATCTGCGGCGAGGTACGGACGACGTGGAGTTGGTGGTCAAGTACCCCGAGTGGGTGCGCCAGCAGGCGGGCATTCTGGAGCGTCTGCGCGTTGCGGTGCCGGGCACGCCGGGCCTGCGCGTGCCGCTGTCCGTGGCGGCGGATCTGGTCTACGACCGGGGGCCAGCGACGATCACCCGGGATGGGCTGCAGCGGTCCGTGACGGTGACGGCGGATGTGAACAAGAGCGAGGGCAACGCCGCCGATATCACTGCCGTGATGGTTGAGCGCTGGCATGCCATGGCAAGCGAATACCCGGGGTACACCTTGGACATCAAAGGCGATGCCGAGGAGACGAGCGAGGCTCTGGGGGGCTTGACCCTGGCCGGCGGCATCGCCCTGTCGCTGATCTACCTCATCCTCGGAACCCTCTTCCGCTCCTTCCTGCAGCCCCTTGTCATCATGTTCATCATCCCTTTCGCCAGCCTGGGGATGATCGTTGGCCACGGGATCATGGGGGTCTCAATCACTCTGCTCTCCTTGATCGGGCTTCTGGCGCTGATCGGTGTCGTCGTGAACGATTCGCTGATCCTGGTAGATTTCGCCAATTGGCGTCGGTCGCAGGGGGATGACCTGCTCCAAGCCCTGCTTGAAGCGGGCCGTCTGCGCTTCCGGCCCATTCTGCTGACCTCGGCGACGACTATGCTGGGCCTCAGTCCTCTGACCTTTTTCGTCAGCGGTGACGCCCGTTTCCTACAACCCATGGCCATTAGCATCTTCTATGGTCTGGGGGCCGCGACCCTGCTGGTCCTGGTATTGGTTCCCTGCTGCTATGCGGTCCTGGTGGATCTCTCGAGTCTGTTTTCCAAGGCGCTTCCCGGCAGACGCCAGCGGGAAGTACTGAGTGTGGAGGTGAGAGCATGAATGTGAGCCTGACGTTGCACGAGAAACCTTGCGATTGGGCGGACCTGATCACGGACCTGGATCGCTACGTGACCCGCCTGACCGCGGAGTGGACGGATCGGGACCCCGGCGAAGGGCTTGGGGCGGCCTTGCTCCGGCGAGCGGATGAAAGCTCGGCCGGTCTGCTCTTGACGGCCCATGCCAGCGAGCCTGATAGTCCGAAGGGTGCACGCTTGGGCTACTGCGTAATCGTGCCGTTGGCGGACCCGGTGACCGGGATGGAGACGCCGTTCATCGCAGCTCTCGAAGTGGATCGGAATTACCGCCACAGGGGGCTGGCACGGTCCATGGTGAGTGCCGTGACCGCGGAGATGAAGCGTCGTGGGCACCCAGAGCTGGCTGCGCGTGCTGGCCACAACGATGACGCCCTGATTTCAATGGGAGAGCGTTGGGGCTTCGTGCGCTCCCACGAGGTGATGGTCCTGCAGCCCTGAGGGTCCCGCGGCTACTGCGTTCGACCGCGGCGATTGGGGTCCCTCGGCGAGGGCGTGACCAGGGTCACGAATGGGCCTTTGCCGTTGGGTATACGACCGAAGGAGCGGTCCGGGTCCTGGGGCCCGAACGAAACGGAGTCCAAAGGAACGTTGCCCGTGATGGCCGGACCGCACAGGAAGATGGCCTCCCCCTGCGCCCGGAGCTTGAAGTTGGCGTGCAGGGGGCCTTGACTCCCATCCTCATCCAGCCAGACCAATAGATAGTTCTTTGGCCAGATGGTCGTGCCAGCCGGAAAACGCCACTTGCCGGGATTGTTGGCATCGTCCGACAAGCCCCACCCGGTGAGGTCCAGGCTCTGGGTGCCTGTGTTGACCAGCTCCACCCAGTCATCAGCTTCTCCGTTTTCGTCCAGGATCGTGTTCTTGTTGGAGGCTTGGAACTCGTTCAGGGCCACAGCAACCTCGACCCCAAAATTGCCCCGCTCCAGAGCGCTCCATTCGCTGCCATCGTAAGCCCGCGCACGGACCGAGCAGGTCGGTCCCGGTAGCGTGAACGGGCCCTGATACTCAACCGCTGACGGGTTTAGCGTGCCTCCAGCCAAACGCGGGTCGCTCCCGTCAAGCGTGTAGTAGACCGTGGCTCCCGTGGGCTGGCTCAGGAAAATGTCCTGACTGCCCCGCACTGTGCCCCCGTGCGGGGTGAGTGTCGGGGCATCCAGGTCGGGGTACAGCTGGGGTTGGACGTTGCGCAGCTGGGCTAGGAGGACGTCGGTGCGCACGGGGAAGTACTGATCCAGCAGACGGTCCCGTTCGACCAGCCAGTCGGCAGGCGTGATCGTGCCCGGTGCGTGCCAGTAGTTGCCCCAGCGGGCGTACTCCATGATCACGGCTGGCCACAATTCACTGGCCCGGCGGTAGTACAGAGTCGCGGGGACGTTGCGGTCGGGGAAGTTCGGGTCGTAAGGAGTGCCAGCCGTCGAGTAAGAGGGATCGACAAACAGGGCTCCGCGAAAGATGTGCTCGTGGGCTCGATCGGCGAACAGCATCCGCCACTCCGGGTTGACGCGCAGGAACGTGTAGAAATAGACGATGCTGCCGATCCACGTGGAGGTCTCGGAGGTGCGATCGTAGAAACCGTCCCCCACGTCCGTGGCGGCATTGCCCCAGTACAGGACCGTCTCCGCATCCCAGGAGTGCCAGCGGAAGGCGCCCTCCGGGTTGGTGTCGGTGTAGTCCGCGGAGAGCCGCGAGTGGGAGGTTCCCACCCAGTTGTTCTGAGGCCAGTCCGTATTGCCCCCGAAGTAGTTGAGCAGGAGATAGTCGGCGTAGTCGCTGACGTCGAACCACTGGGAGAAGGCCTCGTAGGCGGGCTGTCCTTGCCACACGTCCGTCGTGTCGAGACCCCCGGCGGCGATGGTGAGCGCCGTGTCCCAGGCCCCGGGCGCGTTGGCGTCGTCCCAGTCGTTGGAGTTGCCCTCGCGCACCACGCCCTCCTTGACGTAGTCGTACTCGCTCTTCTTGCCCTTCCCATGGGCGGCGGCGAATTGTTCGTTCACGCGCTCGTGGATGTTGTACAGGCCCCAGTAGAGGCCATTGATGTAGACGTGCACCGGCCTGCCACGGGGGGCCAGGCCACCCAGGCCGTCCTGAACGTCGCACATGAACTGATCGCGCAGTCCCTGGGCGTGGATCTTGAGCTTCGTGGAGCCGGGCCCGTTGGGGGAGTTCTGATGGCCGGCATCCAAGATGAGGTGGTCAAACTGGGCTACCGAGCCGTCGAAGACGTTCTCCTTCAGTTTCGTGGGCCCGAAAGCGTCCTTGAAGGAGAGCTTGATCGAGAGTTGGTTGCGCAGGACGGGGTCCGTGCTTGAGGAGCCCTGGATGGACAATCCACAATCCACGCTGAACCCGAAGGAGCTGTGGGGGTCGATCCACTCCATGGAGCCAGCGCGCTGCCACCCGCTTCCCGAGGCTTCAGAGTTGCAGTAGATGCCGCCTACGGGGCCCGCTGATCCGTCGCCGAACCAGTCTTCTGGAGCCATGCTGAGGGACACGGTCGGAGCCGCCATGAGAGCTGCCTCCAATTGGTCCGTGGTGTAGGCGCCCAGGATGGTCGCATCCATGCCGTACCAGGCGCCCGGCCGGCCCCCGCCCTGATCCCAGTTGGCACCACTCTCCTCGATCCAGTCCGCGGGATACCCGTCTGCCACAACACCCGCATGGGTCTGTGCCAGGGTGTCGGCTGCGAACAGGTAGGTGTGCGTTGTCACTCCAGAGGGGGCCATGGAAGCCCGCACGGCTCGAGCGCGCACGGTGGTCGTGCCGTCGATCGTGATCGGTGTACTGTAGCTGAGGAAGTTGGAGTCGTCGGGTGCCGATCCATCGAGCGTGTATTGAACCTGGGCGCCGGTATCCGAGTGACTCAGCGCGAGGGCGAAACTCCCCTGGAAGTGTCCCCGTTGCTTGGAAGATTCGACGGGAGCAAGGAATGCGAACTGATCCCCGTTGGCCTCACCGGGTGTGGGAGGGGAGAAATAACCCTCCGCCGGCTGCGTGTCTTTCAGGCCGAAGGACACGTCGGTGGTCTGCACCGGGAAGGCGAAGTACGCGCTCTCCAGGGTGATCCCGTCTGGACGCGTGAGGCATAGATCTTCCCCGCTGGCTGAGAGTTTGAAATTCGTGTGCAGCTCCGAGCCAAGGCGGTCCTTGCTCGAGGCGAACACGATCAACGCGCTGCCGGCGGGAACGACCCTGGAGGGAAGAGCCCAGCGGCTGAGATCCGACAGGTCGTCGCTCAGGTACCACCCAGCCAGATCCAGCGCTCCAGAGCTTCCGTTCCAGATCTCGATCCAATCGCTGGAATCCCCGTCCTCGTCTTTCAAGCCGTCGGCATTGGATGCCAGGAACTCGTGCACGTGCACCGGCCCATGGTTGAACTGTCCCGCTGCGGCGCTCGCGGTCGCCAGAAGCAGTGATAGGGTTACGGCGTGGCGCGGGATGGAATGCAAAGAGGCGAGCATAGCGGGCGCGGGAGTCCTTACCTGTCGAGAAGAGCAGACACTAAACCGCAGCTAGCCTAGCCGGATATTCCAGATTCCGACATCCTAAATAATGCCCAATATGCCTATGGATCGCCCGCATATCCAGCGGTGGATTCAGGGCATCCCGCCCGACGGCTGCGTTAGCGGGCGTCCCTGTCGCCGCGCCGGTTGGGCTGGCCCGGACTGGGGACGGGCATGATGCGGAACGGCCCACTTCCATTGGGCAGGCGTCCGAGAGAGCGGTCCACGCCTAGGGGTCCGAAGCTCACGTTGTCTAGCGGGACGCTTCCGGTTTCGCTTGGACCAGCGAGGTGCAGGGACTCGCCCGAGGCCGAGAGCTTGAAGTTTGCATGGAGCGGGCCGTCGAGCGGATCTTCGTCGAGCCAAACGACCAGAAGGCCACGGGCGGGAAGAACAGTTGCAGGAGGAAAGCGCCACTTGCCCGGGTTGTTCACGTCATCCGACAGACCCCAGCCGCTGATGTCGACGGGTGACGGCGAGGGGTTGATGAGCTCCATCCAGTCTTCCGCTTGGCCCGCTTCGTCGAGGATCGTGGTCAGGTTGGACGATTGGAGTTCGTTGATACGGACGTGGACGTCCACGGCGAAGTCGCCCCGCTCCAGGGCGCTCCATTCCGTGCCATCGAATGCTCGGGCCAGCACGGAGCATGTGGGGCCGGGTAGGGTGAAAGGTGTGGCGTAGAGTTGCGCGGTGGGGTTGAGAACGCCCCCTTCAAGTCGAGGGTCGCTTCCATCCAACGTGAAGTAGGCTGATGCTCCGGGGGGCACGCTGAGGCCAATGCGCTGGTCTCCGGTCACCGCGCCGCCGTATTGGGTGAGTAGGGGAGCGTCCAGGTCTGGATAGAGCTGGGGCTGGACGTTCCGCAATTGTGCCAATAGAACGCCCGTGCGCATGGGGAAGTACTGATCGAGGAGGCGGTCCTTCTCCGTCAACCAGTCGCCAGGAGTCAGGTCTCCACTTGAGTGCCAGTAGTTGCCCCAGCGTGCGTACTCCCAGATCACTGCCGGCCACAACCCTTGGGTGAGCCGGTAGTAGTTGGTGGCCGGGACGTTGCGCTCCGGGAATGCGGGGTCATAGACCGTCCCGGGCGTGGAGTAGGCCGGATCCACGAACAGTGCGCCGTGGAAGATCTGTTCGTGGGCTGCGTCCGCAAAGAGCACGCGCCATTCGGGATTGACCCGTAGGAAGCCGTAGAAATAGGCGATGTTCGCGCTGCTGGGGGACGTGACGTCCGTTCTGTCGTAGAAACCATCACCTACGGCGGTGGCGGCGTTACCCCAATACAGGACCGTCTCCGCATCCCAACTGTGGAATCGAAACTGGCCTGCGGGATCTACGTCCGTCCAGTCGGATGAGAAGCGCGAGTGGGCGGATCCCGTCCAGTTGTTCTGTGGCCAGTCCGTGTTTCCGCCGAAGTAGTTGAAGAGCAGGTATTGCGAGTAGCCCTTCAGGTCCACCTCCGCAGCGAAGGCGTCGTAGGCCGGCTGGCCCTGCCAGACGTCCGTCGTGTCGAGTCCCCCGGCGGCGATTGTGACGGCCGTGTTCCAAGCGCCGGGCGCGGTGGGGTGGTTCCAGGGATTGGAGTTGCCTGCTCGGATGGAGCCTTCCTTGACGTAGTCGTACTCACCGGGTTGGCCCCCTTCATGGTCCGCTGCGAAGACCTCGTCGACGCGTTCGTGCAGGTTGTACAGGCCCCAGTACAGACCATTGATGTACATGTGCACAGGACGGCCCATGGGGGCGAGTCCACCCATCGCCAGTTGCAAGTCGCTCATGAACGCATCGCGCAGTCCCTGGGCGTAGCGCTTTCGGGGTAGCGAGCCCGGCCCATTGGGAGAGTTCTGATGGCCAGCATCGAGCACAAGGGAATCAAACTCCTGCAGGCGGTCGCCGAACATGTCCTGCCTGAGCTTCTTGGGGCCGTACTTACCCTTGAAGGACAGCTTGAAAGACAGTTGATTGCGAAGGCTGGCCCCTGCGCTCGATGACCCTTGTACCGACAGGCCGCAGTTCACCTGGAACTCCCCGGCAGCACCGCTGTCGATCCACTCCATCGATCCGGCCCGCTCCCATGCTGGGCCGCTCTGACTGGAGTTGGAGTAGATCCCCGAGATGGGGCCGGTGGATCCGTCCCCGAACCAATCGTCCATCGCCATGCTGAGCGAGATGGTGGGGGCGGCGGACAGGGCATCCTCCAGCTGGGAGGCCGTGTACGCGCTCAGGATGGCCGGGTCCATTCCGTACCAGGCGCCGGGACGGGAGCCCCCCTGGTCCCAGGTGGATCCATCCTCCTCGGTCCAGGCGGCGGGAAAGCCCAAGCCCGTGGCACTGGCCTGGGTCTGGGCCAGGGTGTCAGCGGTGAACAGGTAGGAGTGTGTGCCCACGTGCGAGGACTCCATGGCCGAGTGGGTGGCGAAGGCCCGCACGATGGTGGTGCCGCTGATGCTCAGCGGCGCGGCGTAGGGGGTTCCACCCTGGGTGGCGGGGTCGGACCCGTCGAGGGTGAAGGTGATCTGAGCCTGAGCATCTGAATGAGAGAGGGTCAGGTTGAAGGGCTGGGCTTTCAGGCCGCGAGACCTGGAGAACTCCACACTCGGCAGGGTCTTGAACTGGTCGCCGTTGGGCAGCGCGGGAGATGGCGGATCGAAGTACCCTTCTGCACTCGACGAGTCTTTGAGCCCGAAGGAGACGTCCGTGCTCTGCGGCGGAAAGGCCAGGTACGTGCTCTCGAGAGTTGTTCCATTCGGGCGGACAAGGCAAAGGTCTTCGCCCACGGAAGAGAGCTTGAAGTTCGTATGAAGGGGTAGGCCGCTCAGGGCACGGTCCTTGCCCGAGGCGAAGATCACGATGCGATCACCCGCCGCAAGGTTCGTGCTGGGGAAGGTCCACTGAGTCAGGTTGGCCACATCATCGGTCAGAAACCAGCCCAGCAGATTGACTGATGTGGTTCCGCCGTTGAACACCTCTATCCAGTCGCTGGCGTCCCCGTCGTCATCCAGCAAGCCCTTGGAGTTCGAAGCCAAGAACTCGTGAATGTGTACGTCACCGTGAGCCAGACCTGACGGAGCGAGTGCGTCAGCACCATGGGCGAGGAGGACTGCAATGGCGCAGGCCCCCAATCGGTAGGCAACGGGTGGCGAGGAGGACATGGGGATCGTCCCTAATGCTATCCCGCGCAGAACAACAAGGGGGGTATGTTCAGAGGATCAAGAGCCTTCGCACGGACTCGTCCAGATCCAGGTCTGCGGCTTCTGTCGGCGAAACCCACCTCAATTCGAGACTCTCCTCGGAACAGGCAGCCAGGGCCTCTGGGCTAGCTTGGGCCAGGAATCGCACGTCGTAGTGGAGATGGCGTGGCTCCTCTCCGTGGGCCGGAATAGGGTGTATGTCGAGGTCCACCGGGACGGGGCTGATCCACTCGGGTTCGATTCCGCTCTCCTCGACGAGTTCGCGCCAGGCGCAGCCCAGCAGGTTGGCATCGCCATCGCAGTGGCCTCCGAACTGGAGCCAGAGTCCGAGCTTGCGGTGGTGGTGCAGGAGCACCTTGCTGCGCGTCGAATCCCACAAGAGAACCGACGCCGTCAGGTGGCCTTCGAGACACGAGCGACGGTGGGCGTCTTCGGGGTGGCGCGCGATGAAGTCCAGCATGCGCGCCTTCGTCTGCGCCTGCTCTTCATCGCTGGGCAGGAGAGCGGTCAGGGTCAGGCAGGCCTGTGACAGATCGGGCCAGGGTGCCAGGTCGGCAGGGGCGGGCTGCAGCTTGCCTGTTGTCATCAACTGCGGGAGAACTTGCGGTGGGGGCCCTTGCGGGCGTCCAGGTCCTCTCCCTTCGAGAGCTTCCAGGCCTTGTAGGAGTCGTAGTCCCCGTGGTGGAAGACCACGGCGCCGTTCCCCTCGAAGGCCAGGATGTGCGTCGCGACCCGGTTGAGGAAGTAGCGGTCGTGGGTGACGATCACCATGGATCCCGGGTAGTGCTGAATGGCCTCCTCCAGCACGCGCAGGGTGTCCAGGTCGAGGTCGTTGGTCGGCTCGTCCATGATCACGAGATTGGCCGGCTCGCGCAGCATCTTGGCCAGGAGCACGCGGTTGCGCATACCGCCCGAGCACTCGGACAGGGGTCGCTGCTGGTCCTCGCCCTTGAAGTTGAAGCGCGCCACGTAGGCGCGGCTGTCAATCGTCTGCGTGCCGAAGGGGAGCTGCTCGTTGCCGTCGGTGATGTTCTGGAAGACCGACTGCGAGTCGTCGAGGAGCGTGCGGCTCTGGTCGATGAAGCTCATTTTTACGGTGGATCCGATGATCACCTCGCCCTCGTCCGGGGTCTCGGTGCCCATGACGATCTTCACCAGCGTGGACTTGCCCAGGCCGTTGGCGCCGATGACACCCAGCTTGGCCTGGGGCGGAACGCTGAAGGTGATGCCCTCGAAGAGATTCTTGCCTCCGTAACCCTTGGATAGCTCCCGGATCTCAAGCACCTGGTCCCCGAGCCGCGGTCCCGGGGGGATGCGCAGATCAAGAGACTCTAGCTGGTCTTCGGCCCGAGCATCGGCGGCCATGTCCTGGTAGCGCTTGAGGCGTGCCTTGGACTGGGTCGTGCGTGCGCTCGGCGTGCGCCGGATCCACTCAAGCTCACGCGCCAACACCTTGTTGCGCGCGACGTCCGTCTTGCGCTTCAGGTCGAGCATGCGCTGCTTCTGCTCAAGGTAGGCCGAGTAGTTGCCCTCGTAGGGCTTGCCTAGACCGCGTTCGATCTCGAGCATCCAACTCACGACGTTGTCCAGGAAGTAGCGGTCGTGTGTGATGAGGATGACCGTGCCCTCGTAATCCGCCAGATGCTGCTCAAGCCAGGCGATGGACTCGGCGTCGAGGTGGTTGGTCGGTTCGTCAAGCAGCAGCATGTCCGGGTGGTCGAGCAATAACTGGCACAGGGCCACTCGCCGGGCTTCTCCACCCGAGAGGGTGTCCACGTCCCGATCCAGAGGCGGGACCTGCAGGGCGTGAGCGGCCTGCTCCACGCGGCTGTCCAGGTCCCAGATGCCCTTGATGTCCATCTCGTGCTGCAGGTGGTCGTACTCGGCCGACAGCTTTGTGGCCGCTTCACCCTCAGCCTCTCCCATGAGGGTCATGACTTCGTAATAGCGTGCCTCGATCTGACGCAGGTGCTCGACGGCGATGTCGATGTTGCCCCCAACCGTGCGTGAAGAGTCGAGCTTGGGCTCCTGGCGTAGGTAGCCCACGCTGACGTCGCCTACGGCCTTGGCGACCCCTTCAAAGTCCTTTTCTTCGCCCGCGATGATGCGCAGCAACGTGGTTTTACCCGCGCCATTCAGGCCAATCAGCCCGATCTTGGCGCCCTCGAAGAACGATAAGGTGATGCCCTTCAGGATCTCACGCTGATCGTAGAACTTGTGCAGGTCCTGCAGCTGGTAGATGATTTTGTCGTCGGCCATTTGGGCAGAGAGGATAGCGTCCCAGCCTCTGAAGGGAAGGGGCTGGGGCCGCAGAGTCTGCTGGGGGGTGGTCGCGTGCGCCCGCCGCGGGCGCTATCCTGTCGGGCCCGTAGTCCACCTCCCCTCCGGCCCCCCCGCCACAAGGCGGCATCTCCCATGGATTTTCTTCAGCAGCTTGGTATCCAGGACACCAACTCCGGCGCTTACAACGGCCAGTGGCTTGAGGCTTCCGGCCCGGTTCTGAAGTCCAAGAGCCCTGCGACCGGCAAGGTCATCGCCTCAATCCGTCAGGCCACCCAGGCCGAGTACGAGGTCTGCGCCCAGTCGGCCCACGACGCCTTCCTGCGCTGGCGCGAGGTGCCTGCGCCCCAGCGCGGCGAGATCGTGCGCCGTATGGGCAACGCGATGCGCGAGCACAAAGACGCTCTGGGGCGCCTGATCTCCCTGGAAATGGGCAAGATCCTGCAGGAGGGCTGGGGCGAGGTGCAGGAGGCGATCGACATCGCCGACTTCGCCGTGGGACAGTCACGGATGCTGTACGGCCTGTCCATGCACTCCGAGCGCCCCGGTCACGCCATGCGCGAGCAGTGGCATCCGCTGGGTGTCGTCGGGTGCGTCACGGCTTTCAACTTCCCCATGGCCGTGTGGGCTTGGAACTCGATGCTGGCCTTCGTGTGCGGGGACGCCATGCTGTGGAAGCCCTCGAGCCAGACGCCCCTGTGCGCCATAGCGCTGACCAACGTGTGCCGCCCGGTTCTGGAGGCGGAGGGCTTTGGCGCCTTGGCCTCCCTGGTGGTGGGATCGGGCCGCGAGGTGGGGCAGCGCCTGCTCGAAGATGGCCGTGTTCCCCTGGTGTCGTTCACCGGCTCCACCTCCGTGGGGCGTGGCGTGGCCAGCACGGTTGCCAGTCGCTTCGGCCGCACGATCCTGGAACTCGGCGGCAACAACGCGGTCATCCTCATGCCCGATGCCGACCTGGATCTTGCCATTCCCGCCATCGTGTTTGGCGCCGTCGGGACGGCGGGTCAACGCTGCACCTCTACCCGACGAGTGCTCGTGCACCACTCCATCGCCGACGAGGTCGAGGCCCGTCTGGTCTCCGCCTACGAGCAGGTGCGCATCGGCGATCCGTCGGATGAGTCCACCCTGTGCGGGCCCCTGATCGATGACTCGGCCGTGGAGGCCATGATGAGCGCCCTGGACAAGTTGCGCTCCACGGGGGGCGAGATCGTCTACGGCGGCGAGCGCGTGGCCCTGGAGGGCGGGCACTACGTCAAGCCGGCCATCGTCAAGGCCCAGAACTCCTGGGACGTCGTCCAAGAGGAGACGTTCGCGCCCATTCTGTACCTGATCACCTGTGATGACGTGAACGACGCCCTCGCCAAGCACAACGGAGTGCCCCAGGGTCTGTCCTCGTCCATGTTCACCCTCAACATGCGTGACGCGGAGCGCTTCCTGTCCGCGGCGGGCTCGGACTGTGGCATCGCCAACGTCAACATCGGCACCTCCGGTGCGGAGATCGGCGGGGCCTTCGGGGGCGAGAAGGAGACCGGCGGGGGTCGGGAGTCCGGCTCGGACGCCTGGAAGGCATACATGCGACGTCAGACGAACACCATCAACTGGTCCGAAGACCTGCCCTTGGCCCAGGGTATCCAGTTCGGCTGATCCTTCCGTTACAACCCAGCCTGGAGCACGGCGAGCATGCCGGCGCTGAGCTCCAACTGATACTCGCCCTGATCCTGGAGAAGGGTCAAGAGGTCGCCACCGCCTAGCATCTGTGAGGCGCGGAACAGGAAGATCGAATCTCCGCTGTACTCGTAGGCGTAGGCCAACGAGGAGTAGTAGCTGGTCTTGGAGTAGGTCGACTTGGCCCAGTCGGGGATGTCGTTGCAGTACTCGCGCGCGATGCCCACCGGTCCCACACCGACATAACCATAGGGCTGATCCGTGTCCGGGTCCCAGAATCCCGGGGAGATCTGGGCATAGGCGTTATTGACGATCATGTTGGCCAGGCGTTGCGCAAGCCCAGGATCGCGCCCCTGAAAGACGCTGTTGCGCATCCCTTGAAGGGCATTGTCGGCATAGGAAGAGTGACCCACCATGCGGATGTAGGCCTGGCCGCCAAGAGTCTTGCCGATGTAGGTGGCCATGATGTTGCCGGTGCAAGTGGACTGGCCCGCTTCGATGGTCTCGGCGATGATCTCAAACCAGGGGTAGAGGCGGGCGCGCGTCGCGGCGTCCCCGAGGGCGTAGGCGCATACAGCGACGTCCGTCCCCCAGCCCTCGCTGCGCTGGAAATCGACCCCCTGGCCCGGGAAGTCCACCACGTAGTCCATTCGTGAGCGCAAGCCCGTTCCCTGGACGTAGCCACCGGACGAGTTGGTGTGCTCGTGAAAGCCCAAGCGGAAGATCTCCGCGGCCGCCAGCAGTTGATCCTTGGCCAGGGCATCGTTGCCCAACCAGGCCAGAATCTTCAGGTTGCGCGTGAAGCGGATGTAGTGCTGGATATCGATGGGCATCCAGCTTGTCAGGGCCTCTTCATAGGCGGGTGTCAGGCCCGCGGCCTGGACGGCTGTCGTCTGGAATGTGGGGGCGTCATTGAACCCGTAAGGATCACTCGAGCTCGAGGGCTGAATGTAGAACGTCCCGTTGGCAAAGCGATCACCCGCGCCCGTCGGCAGGAGGATATCCTCCACCCCCGTCGGATCTCCATTCGCGTCGAACAGGGAGGTGGGCTGGCGGTCGAAGTAGCAGCGCGAGGTCAGGAGGGCCAGGGCATAGCCCTTCTGGCTGGCGGTGGCTGCGGTGCGAAGCCCATCAAAGATGTTGATCTCGTCGCCGCCGGACATGCCGCCGTAGGCCACGCCCCAGGGCTGAGCCCAGCCGATGGCGGCGGACTTGAGCGGGTAGTTACCAGAGGAGCCCGAAGCGACCTGGGCGCTCCGCAGGGCGTGCTCGGACTCTAGCTGGCCGCGTAGGTTGTTCAGACCCAAGAAGCTCAGGTCCGGCAGGGCCCGTGCCTGGCCGAAGTACCGCGCCGTGCCTCTGTTCCACCAGGACCAGCGCTGGCTCCCATTTGGCGTTTGGCCGGGGACACAAAAGGCAAGGGTCTCCTGGCCCAAGGCGCAGAGGGCTGCAGCTCGATCCTGATCCCGATAGACCACCAGGCGCCGCACGAGACGGGACTGGGAAGGCATGACGTGCAAGCTGCCGTCGCTTTGACTCTCAATCAGGGGCAGATGTGTGCCGTCGGATTGGGCGCTGGGTAGCCCCTGGGAGGGAGAATCCTGCAATGTTGATGCGCTCCAGCCGGAGGGCAGCACCAGATCGAGTTGATCGAAGTAGATCTCCTGCAAGGCATCGTCAGCGGAGGAGGACTTGTCCAGGCCGTCCATGCCGTTGTGGACGTGGAGGTCCAGGGAGAAGAACCCCTCCTTGTGGTAGACGGTGATGTAGCTGTGGACGCCCATCATGTGGGGCATCGTGCCCTCGGGGCCGGATGCCGCGGTCTTGGGCAGCAGGACCTCATGGGTTCGATACCCGTTCACCAGCTGACCGGAGCGAACCTCGGCGGATTGCATTCCGCTGGACACCACGTCCTCGAACAGATCGGCTTCGTAGGTGTGGCCGAACACGTCGTGGGTCACGAGGCGCAAGCTGCCGGCAGTGCCCAGCATGGTTCGCAGGCCAGCGTCGAAGGCCATCGCACCTTCATTGAAGGGCATCCAGGCCACAGGGAAGCTCAACGTGGTTCCCGCAGGCGGGGGAACGGGTTGCTGGACCATGGCGGAGATTTCAACAACCGCCGCGCCGTCCGCAGGGTTGGGATAGAGGCTCACCACGTCACATTGGGTGACCAGCGTGCGGTTGTCCGCTCCCACCAAGGCGAAGGGCGAGCGCGTGTCGGTGTTCGGGCGCCACAGCCCACGGGGCACAGGCAGCGTTCCGTGTACAACGAAGTTTGCTTCGGAAGGAGCCGCGCACTCCAGGGCAGCGATGATGTCATCATCGTCCACCTCCAGCCCTCCCCCGGTCTGGCCCTCTCCGGTCGTGCTTCCCGTGTCTCCCGCCCCAGAATCTCCCGATGTTGTGCAGGCGGTCATTCCCAGCCAGAGCCCTGCGAGAAGGGCCCAGCCAGAACCGGATAGTCTCAGATGTGTCGTCGATTCATGCGCCATGGCGTTCTCTCCTCCAGAGCCCCCCAATTACGAAACTGCATTGATACCAATGGCTATTCAATCGGCCGGCGCGGTGGCTGGCCGGAGTGGAATCGGAGCAAATAGGCGGCCCTGCTCCCGGAATGGGGCTCAACTGGCGCCTAGAGCTTCACATACTCAAAATCGACGCTCTGGCCGTTGATGCCCCGCGCGGGCGGGGCAATCCATGCTGCGAACTTGCCAGGCTCGGTGACTTGCTGCATGAGCGACTTCACGAAGGCCTTATCGTCCTCGGAGGGTAGCCACTCTGCTTGTCGCTCGGCCCAGGTGGTCTCATCGAGGGGCGCGCCTTCAGGATCAAATCGGGAACCGGCGAACTCGCCCAGGCTGCGATTGAACCGTCGGTGGGGGTAGCGGAAGTTGAAGTCGATGCCCGCCTTGGCGCACTCCCTGTTCCAATAATCAATGCCCTTCTCGTTGTCGGCGATGTACGCCTCGCGCAAGACCTCGTTCATGGCGTTGCGCATCGGAATCTCCTCGCGCACCAGGCGGCCATCTTTCCAGCGCTCCATCTCGAAGAACTGGTCGTTTGCCGTGTGCTCCTCGTATTTGGGCTCATCCGCGCGGCCCTTGAGTCCCGCGGCGAAGAAGTTGGCGGAGTTGCTCGAGACCTCGGCACCGAACAGGTCGAGGCTGGAGGCGGCCCAGAAGTACACGTAGCGCTGGATCAACTCGAGGGGGATTGCTCCATGCTCGCTCGGGCAGGAGTCGGGGTGCTCGTTCATGACTTCGCAGGTGCGCCGGATCACGCGCGCGATGCCGGTCTGACCCACGAACATGTGGTGCGCCTCCTCGGTGAGCATGAAACGGCAGGTGCGCGCGAGGGGGTCGAAGCCAGACTCGGCCAGTGAGAGCAGCTGGTACTTGCCGTCCCGGTCGGTGAACATGGTGAAGCTGAAGAAGGCCAGCCAGTCTTCACAGGGTTCATTGAAGGTCGTCAGGATGCGCGGGTGGTCCGGGTTGCCCGAGCGGCGCTCGAGGAGCTCGTCCGCCTCCTCGCGGCCGTCCTTGCCGAAGTAGGTGTGCAAGAGGTAGACCATGGCCCACAGGTGGCGTCCCTCTTCAGCGTTGACCTGGAACAGGTTGCGCATGTCGTACAGGGAGGGCGCTGTATGTCCCAAGAGGCGCTGCTGTTCCACCGAAGCCGGCTCCGTGTCGGCCTGGGTGACGATCAGCCGTCGTAGCCAGTTGCGGTACTCCCCCGGCACCTGCTGCCAGGCGGGCTCGCCCAGGTGGTCCCCGAAGCCGATAATGGCCTCCTGTTCATGGGGCGTGAGGAAGATGCCCCAGCGGTAGTCGGGCATCTTGACCTTCTCGAAGTGCGCCCAGCCATCGCGTTCGACGGACACCGCGGTGCGCAGGTAGATGTCGTTCTCGTTGAAGTCCGTGGGGCCGGCCTCCTTCCACCACTCAATGTAGCCGGGTTGCCAGCGCTCAAGGGCACGCTGCAGGCGCTTGTCGGACTTGAGGTCGACGTTGTTGGGGATCTTCTGGGAGTAATCGATCTTGCTCATGGCGTGTGCGTCCGGGGATCAGGTGCGTTCAGTGTTGAATTTGGGGCGCTGCGGGGTGCCGTAGCAGGTCAGCGCGCCCAGCTCGCCCACCGCGTTGGGGCGCTGGAAGATCCAGTTCTGCCAGGCCGAAAGGCGCCCGAAGATCTTGGTCTCCATGGTCTCAGGGCCCGCAAAGCGCAGGTTGGATTCCATGCCGGTCAGGGCGTCCGGGGAGAAGCTGGCGCGCTCTTCGGTCGCTAGGCGCAGCTCGTCCTCCCAGTCAATCTCGTCAGGGGCGAAGGTCGCCAGGCCCAGCTCGTCCGCTGTTTCAGCGTCGAACGGGGGCTCCTGGGTGAGGACTGCTGTCACCGCCTCCGGGTCGCCCAGGAAGCGTGTCTGCAGACGCGAGATTCCATTGGCCATGGGGTACAGGCCTCCGTTCACACAGGTGGCGCCCAGGCGCACCTCGATCTCCGGATCGTTCAGGACGTAGGTCCGGTCGCAGGCCAGGGCCAGCTCCAGGAAGGTGCCCAGGAACGCGGTGCCCTCGTCGATCACGGCGAAGAAGCTCTTGGAGGAGACGTCCACGCGCTTGAGGGTGCGTCGCACGAAGCCGCGCACTTCCTGGGTGAACCAGTTGCCGTCCCCGGCCAGCAAGGGGTCGGTGGCTCGCAGCGTGGCCAGGCTGCCGACCGCCCGCAGCAGTACCAGGGCGATGTTGCGCTCGTTCATGCGCAGATTCAGGAGCGCGTCGTCCAGTTCACGGAAGGCTTTGAGGATCCACCAGTTCGCACCCTGATCCAAGGCCTCTTCGGCCGTGGTGGGGCAGCTGTCTGGCGCTTGGATCGTCAACTCGGCCGTGCGGTCGCTGGCGTTCAGCTTGAGTGTGACGTACTCGTACTGTAGGCCCTCTTCAGTCTCCTGTGCCTCGATGGTCGTCCATTCGATGCCTTTCTCTGCGCGCTGGGGAACCGAGTCGGCCAGGTCGCGTGCTTCGCTCTGCACCTTTTCGTCCCATGCGGAGAGAGGGGCGATGGCGTCCACCAGATTCCACTGCACCGCACGCTTGCCCTTGATGCCCTCGGCCAGGGTGCTGAACACGTCCGTGCGGTCACGGCGCAGCTTACGCTTGTCGGTGATGCGCGTCAGCCCACCCGTTCCGGGCAGCACTCCGAGCAGGGGCACTTCGGGGAAGGAGACGGCGGAGTTCCGGTCGTCCACCAGGAGGATGCGGTCGCAGGCCAGAGCCAGCTCATAGCCGCCTCCGGAGGCCGTGCCGTTCAGGGCCGCCAGGGTCTTGAGCCCGCTGTGCTCGCTGGCGTCCTCGATCCCGAGCCGTGTCTCGTTGGTGTACTTGCAGAAGTTGACCTTGAAGGCGTGGGCGCTCGAGCGCAGCATCAGGATGTTGGCACCGGCGCAGAAGACCCGGTCGAGGTTGCCCGTTAACACGAGGCAGCGCACTTCGGGGTGCTCGAAGCGCAAGCGCGTGACGGCGTCCGCCAATTCAATGTCCACGCCCAGGTCGTAGGAGTTGAGCTTGAGCTCATAGCCGTCGTGGAGTCCGGCATCGCCATCCACATCCATGCGCAGGGTGGCCAGGTCGCCTTCGATGCTCAGGTCCCAGTGGCGGTATTGAGCCGGGGAGGTCTGAAAACTCAGGCGCTCCGGGAGGGTGTCGGTGGTCACGGTGGGTTCCTCAGGGCTGCTGGGTGAAGGGGGGTAGCTGACAATTTATGGGAAGTATACTTCCCATTCATTTATTTGTAAGGCAATATAACGACCAGATGATTAAAGATCAAGCTCTGCTACTGGAACTTGGGAGGCGTCTGAGGGCCGCCCGGGAGCATGCCGGGCAATCGGTGTCCCAACTGGCGCGGGATGCGGGGCTCTCCCGCCGGCACGTGACAGAAGCCGAGGCAGGCCGCGCCAACCCCTCGATCCTGAAGCTCGCACAGCTGGCCGCCTGCCTACGGATTCCGCTGGGGGAGCTGTGTGATCTGGGCGGGGTCTCGCGAGGCGAGAGGCTGGCCCTGGTGGGGCTGCGCGGCGCTGGAAAAACGAGCGTGGGACGTGCCCTGGCGAAGGGCCTCGAGGCGCCCTTCGTGGAGTTGGACCAACGGGTGGAGGATCTGGCGGGCGTGCCCCTGGCCGAGCTCTTCGACCTGCAGGGGCAGGACGCCTACCACTCTTACGAGGCCGAGGCCCTGGAAGCCCTGCTGGCCGAGGGGCAGCGGGTCGTGATCGCCACGGGCGGTTCGATCGTCAGCGCCGAGGCGACCTACGATCGCCTGCGTGAGACCTGCAACACCCTCTGGCTGCGAGCCCTGCCGGAAGATCACCTAGAGCGCGTGATGGGCCAGGGCGACCAGCGACCCATGCGCGGCCGCCCCCGCGCCCTGGAGGAGATGCGCGCCATCCTCGCGCACCGGGATCCGCTCTACCAGCTCTGCGATCACGCCATCGACACGTCCTCCGTGGCCCTGGACGAGGTCGTGGGACAGAGCCTGGCGTGGTTCCGGGCCCGAATGGGAATGGGGGAGAGCGCCCAACGGTCCGAGCCGGACGAGTGATTCGATTCCGCGGGTGCCTGGAGTCCTCCGGACCGCTACCGTAGGTCCGTGCAAAAACGCGCCCACTGCCTCTTCGCCCTGTACGTCCTCTGTGCCTTGGCCGCCCTGGTCTGGCCGGTGCTGTCCTGGGTCGGGGCCGCTGAGTCGCCGTTGATCGTTGGGCTGCCTCCGGTCGTGGCCTGGCACGTGCTCTGGATCCTCATCGGTTTCGGGGCCCTGTTTCTCTACGACCGCGCGGTGCACGGCGGGGGCGACGACGCATGAATTCGGTGCCCCTGGTGATCTGCGTCCTCTATCTGGTCGCTTGCCTGATCATCGGCATCCTGCCGGGCTCCAAGGCCTCCGATTCGGCCGAGGGCTACGTCGCCGGAGACCGCAATCTCGGTCCCCTCGTGATGTACTTCATCACGGGCGCGACGCTCTTCAGCGCCTTCGCCTTCCTGGGCATGCCCGGCTGGGCCTACAGCAAGGGCGTGGCCGCCTGCTACGTCCTGGGCTACGGCATCCTGGGTTTCCTGCCCTTCTATTTCCTGGGACCGCGGGCCGCTCGCGTCGGACGCGCCTACGGCCTCGTGACCCAGGCCGAGATGGTGGCGCGCCGCTTTGACTCGCGCGCCCTGGCGGGGCTGATGGCCATCGTTTCCGTCTACGCTCTCGTGCCGTACGTGGCGATCCAGATGCAGGGCGCGGGCTACGTGCTGAACATCGTGAGCGAAGGGCGCATCGGCAGGGACGCGGGCGCGGCCATCGTCTACGGCGTGGTTCTCGTCTACGTCCTGCGCAGCGGTGTGCTCGGCGTGGGTTGGACGAACACCTTCCAGGGCATCCTGATGATGTCCATGGCCTGGGTCATCGGGTTGTACGTGCCTTGGAAGCTCTATGGGGGAGTGAGCGAGATGTTCACGGCCATCGGCGAGGCCAAGCCAGAGCTGCTGCGCGCCCCGGGATTGCTGTCCCCTACGACGGATGAGGGCGGGGTGCTCGAGCGCGGGGGGCCGGGCAGTTGGGTGGCCTACACCAGCCAGGTCCTGGTCTCCATCATCGGCTTCACCTGTTGGCCGCAGCTCTTCATGCGCGCCTTCAACGCCAAGGACGAGCGCACTCTGCGGCGCACCGTGGTTCTCTACCCGACCTTTCAACTGTTTCTTCTGCCGCTGTTGTTCCTGGGGTTCTCGGCTGTGCTCTACGCGCTCCCCCCCGGTCAATCGGACCAGGTAGTGCCACACATGCTGACCCAGATGGACCTGCCCGGGGTCGTGGTAGGCCTGTTCATCGCCGGTGCCCTGGCTGCTTCCATGTCCTCCGGGGACGCCATCATCCACACGGCGGCTTCGGTCTTCGTGCGCGATGGGATGGTGACCTGTCTGGGCGCCAAGCCGGCTCCGCGTCAGGAGCGCACCTGGATCCGGCGCGTGATCCTGCTCGTCGTCGTGTGCGCCTACGGTCTGGCGGTGAGCTACAAGGGGTCACTGGTGGGCCTTCTGCTCTACGCCTATGGTCCGATTGCCCAGTTCGGACCGGTGCTTTTGGCAACCCTCTACTGGCGCGGGGCAACCCGGCGCGGTGTGTTGGCGGGACTGCTTGCGGGCAGCGCCACATCTCTGGCGTTTGTCACATTCCTAGTGCCGCCCCTCGGTCTGCACGCAGGCCTCTTGGGGCTACTCGTCAATGTCCTAGCTTTGGTCTTTGTCTCCAAGTTCACACGTGAAGGCACTCATGTGGAAGGAGAGAACTTTCTGGTTTGCGCTGAGACTGCTGTGCGATAATCGAAGAGTTGTGTCACGCGCATGACGTATGTCTTGTGGGCCGCCGAGGCCCAGATCGATGCCACCCGTTACCAGACCTTCACTATGGATCAAGAGAACGAACGAGGAACGATAGGGCAGGCACTGCGTCCATTTGCCGTTTTTGTCCTCATCGTCACCGTCGTTCTTCAGGCGTCCAGGATGGGCTTAGTGGCCTGGCAGTATGAACGTGTTGAGGCCGTCGGGGGCCTCGGCTATCTCCTGATCCAAGGCCTGCGCTTTGACTTTGTGGCGCTGGGCATGGTGCTCCTCATCCCCGTCATCCTCGCCCCGCTCGCATTTGCTCTTCGTTCGACCTATCGCCTAGGCGAGCGGGTGCTTGCCACGGTCTTGGCTCTGCAAGCGGCCCTTTTTCTTACGCTTGAATTGGCGACCCCGTCTTTCCTGGAGGAATACGACACGCGTCCCAATTATCTCTTCGTCGAGTACCTCAAGTACCCGGAGGAGGTCTTGTCGACGCTGTGGGGGGCCTACCCGTTGCAGCTCATCTTGATGTGCGCGGCTGCGCCGCTGACGGTCTGGGTGTCCCGAAAGGCCATCCTCCGGGGTGGCGGGCTTGCCGGCCCGCTTCCGCCAATCAAGGCGGCTCTGCTCTCATTGCTGCTCGCGATAACCTGCTTTGTGTGTGCGCGCTCGACCATGGAGCATCGGCCGGTGAATCCCAGCACGGTGTGCTACTCCTCTGATGCGATGGTGAACTCGCTGCCCCTGAATTCGCTCTATTCGTCGGGCTATGCCATCTACGAAATGGGCAGGAATGAGCAAGCCGGGAACCTGGTGTACGGCGACATGCCTCTTGATGAAATTCTCGAGATCGTGCGTGCGGATTCTGGGATTCCCCTCGCTGCGTTCGATCACCCAACTATCCCAACTCTCCATCACCAGCGCAGCCGGGAGACGCGCGCGCGGCCCCTTAACTTCGTCATTATTTTGGAGGAGAGTTTGGGCGTGGAATTCGTCGGTGCCATGGGCGGTCTACCGCTAACGCCGAACATGGATGGACTGCTAGCGCAGGGATTGTCGTTCGACAGGCTCTATGCAACAGGCACACGGTCCGTGCGTGGAATCGAGGCGGTCGTAGCGGGTTACTATCCCACGCCGGCCCGTAGCGTCGTCAAGCTACCTCGGTCTCAGAGGAATTTCTTCACTCTCGCGAGCCTCTTAGGGAACGAAGGCTATGCCACGTCCTTCATCTATGGAGGGGAGTCGCACTTCGACAACATGGGACGATTCTTCACGGGCAACGGCTTCAAGACCGTGATCGATCATTCGGATTATGAGGACCCGCTGTACGAGGGGAGCTGGGGGGTGTCGGATCAGGACCTGTTCCGCCGAGCGCACAAGGAGTTTGAACTGATGGGGGATAGGCCGTTCTTCAGCCTGGTCTTTTCCAGTTCCAATCACTCGCCTTGGGAGTTCCCGACGGAGGGATTTGAACTACATGAGGAGCCCGTGGCCACGCGCAACAACGCCGTGAAGTACGCGGACCATGCCCTGGGGGAGTTCTTCGCGCTGGCAAGGGCCTCATCCTATTGGGAGAACACCGTCTTTCTGATTGTCGCGGATCACAACTCGCGTGTGCATGGACCCGCGCTGGTTCCCGTGGAGCATTTCCATGTGCCGGGGGTTTTCCTCGGCGCCACGATTGCTCCAGGCCGCATCGAGACCATTGCAAGTCAGGTGGACCTCTTGCCAACCGCGCTCTCACTCATGGGGCTCGACTCGGACCACCCCGCTCTCGGTCGCGACCTGACCAATCCTGCCGTTCGGGCACTCCCCGGCCGGGCCATGCTCCAATACCACCAGACCAATCTCTTCTTGGAGGACGACCATGCCGTCATCCTTCGCGCAGGATTGCCTGCGGCCCATTTTCGGTGGGTAGGGGGCGCGCTCGTCCCTGCCGAGACCCTTCCGGAGTTGGAGCGTCGCGCCATCGCCCATTCCCTCTGGCCACAGCTCGCCTACAGGAAGGGCACCTACCGCCTGCCCTAGGTTCTCATGCGGAGGGAGGTTGGCGGTGTGCCGCCTGCCATCTGCTCCAAGACACTTCTGGCTCCCATGCGTCGATCCACCGGACACTTGTTCCTGCTCCTCTTCGTCCTCCTTCTTGGGGTCAGGATTGTGTCGATCTGCATGCATCCGGCGAGCCTTTCATTCCGGATCCTTCCCAACCTGTGGGTCCTGATGGTTTTGGTGGGCCTCGCCCGCTCGGGACGCCGGCTCCTTTCCTCACAGCCGAGCAACTCTCGGCGACGCTGGCCTGGGGCCCTACTCTTTACTGCTGGCCTAGCCACGACAGGGTTCATTGGGGTCGTCGCCTGGGTGGACTACAGCCTTGGGCAGCGCGATAACGTTGGTGTTTACGACGACCCCTACAAGGTATGGGCGGCACGCGGACTCGTGGTCGAAGGACCACGGATCACGAAGAGTGGAACCCAAAACTCGATCGAGAGCATCCGCCTCGCATTCGATCGTGGCGCCAAGGGCGTAGAAGTCGACGCCTACTTCGATACGGCGTTGAACCAGTACGTGGTCTCACACGATCGGCCGTACAACTTGAAAAAAGGTGTCGTACTTACCCTTGGTGCTCTGCTTGAGGCCGTCGGGGATGACGGGCAATTCTGGCTCGATCTGAAGAAGCTGAGACATCTCGACAGGGCCCAGCTAGCCGCGGCAGTTGCAGAATTGGAGACCCTGACCGCGAAGGGAGACCTCAAGGGACGGTTCTACGTGGAGGGCGAAGACCCCGTCAATTTGCATGCTTTTCACCGCGCTGGTTTCCTGACGATCTACGACACCCATCCCCTCAAGGATTCCAACCCCTGGACTCCCTTGGCAAGCGATCTCTACAAGCTGGTCTACTACTTCGGTGGGCATACTGTCATGGGGATGAACAGCGGGGAGCCTGGCGCGCTGATCTACGGACCAGAGGCGTGTAGGGCGCTTCGCAATGTTCCGGTCTTCATCTACCACACCCCCGACAATTCGGACCGTCTTGAAGAGTTGCTCGCTGCCCCGGACGTTCGGGTCATCCTCGTGGTGGATCAGTCCCTTGATCGATACGGACTGCATGGGCCTGCCGGGGAGTGAGCTCAGGCTCTACCTGCCGCGAACTCCCAAAGGCGCCAGTTGGAGCACCACCGGTGAGCAGAGGCTGGACGTGGGGGCGGTGGACTGTCAGGTAGGGTGACCCCACTCCGGTTCTCTGGGCCATGTCGCCGCAGAAGCGCTTGCCCCCTACACGTCCCTTTTCGTTTCCGACCCTGAGAATTTTGGCGTGCTCTTCTCAAACCGCTACGGGTTCCTTTACTTCCACATTGCCAAGACCAGTGGGACGAGAATCAAGACCGCCCTCAAGAAGCTGCGACGGTTCGATCCACAGATAATCCCTCAGTTCCTGGCTCACAATCTCTCCGGACTCACCGGCCAGCGCATTGCCGTCAAGCCGCCTCGACATGCCCGTGCCGTAGCCGCCAAGGACCTCATTCCGCGGGAGGAGTTCGAATGGACCTGCAAGTTTGCCAGCGTGCGAAACCCCTGGGACTTACAGCTCAGCGCCTTCCATCACTTGCACAGGGAGCATCCGGAAGTCGCGGGTAGGAGCGGTCTGCGTGAATTTGGAGCTCTCCTTCGTTAGAACCTGGATAGGGGAAAGCCCTTGGACTATCCGAGTCACAACGCACGCGAGATCGAGGCATTCGGATACTCCTTCGAGGGAGGTCTCCCAAATGGATCGTTACTCGGCGAGGCGGCCGCAGGAGGGCGGTTGTCATCCTGGGGTGACAGTCCACCGATTGGTTCACACCCTGCCGACCTTCTCGTGACGCTTGGGGTGTGACAGCGTATTGTGGTTGCGTGCCGCGACCCCTCTACTTCCTCGCCCTCCTGTGGCTGTTCGCCGTGCCTCTCCTAGCCCAAGAGGATGAGCCCGAGCTTGAAGGCATGGGGCGGCGTGATCCCGTTGCCGCAGCCAAAGCCGCTGCCCGGTTGGCCTTGGATACGGGGCGCCTCGAGGATGCAGGCCACCACTTGGAGCGGGCTCTCTTGCACGCGCCGCTGGACGTGGACTTGGTGGCGGGCATCCTCGAGACCCTAGAGGGGGAGGGCGATGCCGTACGCGATGCGCGTCTACTTTGGAGTTCACTGTGGCATGAGCTGGCCTCCGGATCGGACGGTCGCGCGAATCCGCCCAGCTCTGTGCGCCGGTTCCTATCCGATGATCCCTGGCCGGCTGCGCTCACCAAGGCGCGTGCCAGCGCGGTCGACGAGTTGCATCGATGGGTGGCCAGCCACGAATCGTCCGCGTCCAAGAAACCGGCCGATCGCCTGCTGGCGGATTGGGGCCGGCGACTGGCCCTGGACCTCGCTCGCCCCGTGCCTCGACTGGATGACGCTGCGCGGGCCGACCTGGCGCCGCTGCTTCAGGTGGGCGGCCGCGAGCACAGTCCCGTACTTTCCGCCCTGGACCGGCTCATGAAGAGCGCCCTGGCCAGCGGGGACACGGGGCTCGCCATGCGCTCCGCCCGGGCTCTGCACGGGCTCGCCGTGCAAGCGGACTTCAAGGACCTGAAGGGGCCGCGGCCCTCGGGCATGGGCAGCGTGCGGTCCAAGGCCGGCGCCGGTCTGTCGCGTGCTCGCGGCAAGCTGCGGGATAAGAGTCCCGACCCCTGGAGCGTGGAGGACCTGGAGTGGCTGACCAGCGAAGAGGGCGAGGCCTTCACCCGCTCCCACGACAGCTTTGCCTACCCGGGCACGGGCTTCTCCACCCAGGAGTGGTATCGGGTCGAGACCGACTGCGGCTTCGAGACCCTGCTGGGGGTCGCCACCACCATCGAGCTGCACCACCAACGTCTGGCCGGCTGGTACGGCGTGGATCCCTTCATCGGCCGTCCGGGAATCGTGCGCATCGTGCCCGAACCCAATGGACTGGAGGCCGAGGGCACACCCTTTTGGTGGGCGGGCGGTTTCCAGGGTGGGGACACGACGGTCATGCGCTTCGCCCAGGGCAACATCGAGGGCCTCGGCCACGGCCTGACCCACGAGCTCACCCACCGCTTCGACGGCGCCCTCTTCCCCGGCCAGCCCAGCTGGCTGACCGAGGGCAAGGCCGTCTGGACGGCGTCCGCCTACGGTCCCTCCACGGACGAGGTCTTCGTGGAGAACCACGCCAACTTCGGCACCTTCCAGGGGGTGTGGATCGACGGCTGGGGCCGCGCGGAGAAGTTGGAGACACTGATCTCGGGGACCATGGAGGACTACCGGGACAACTACGCGGCGGGCTACTGCCTCTACGTGTACCTGAACACCTGGGAGGAGAATGGCGAGCGCCTGTTCCAGGAGGCGTTGCAGCGGTTCATGGAGGGGGGGCGTTCCCGTCGCGGCGAGCCCCTGGACTTCTTCGAGCGACACTACTGCGACGGGAAGGACGGTCGGCCGG